>NZ_JBIAEC010000039.1:8833-34848 GCF_042868225.1 Streptomyces sp. NPDC007856
CTCTTCTAGTTCGCGGCGCTGGCGGTAGGGGGGGGCGGGGGGGCGGGGCCCCCCCCCCCCCCCCCCCCCCCCCGGGGGGGGGGCCCCCCCCCCGGCCCCCCCCCCCCCCCCCCCGCGGCCCTGCGTCGCACCCCTCGGTGTGAGCGCGGACCGCGCTGTCAGCCGGCGTGCAGCGCGCCGCGCAGGGTGGCGGTGGCCAGCGTGATGGCGGCCTCGGCGGCGTGGGTCTCGCGGAGGGCGTTGAGCATCTCGAAGTCGTGGATGATGCCCTGGAAGCGGACGGCGGTGACCGGGACGCCGGCCTCGCGCAGCTTGTTGGCGTAGGCCTCGCCCTCGTCGCGGAGCACGTCGGCCTCGCCGGTGATCACCAGGGCGGGGGGCAGGCCGGTGAGCTGCTCGGTGGTGGCGCGCAGCGGGGAGGCGGTGATCTGGGCGCGTTCGGCCTCGTCGGTCGTGTACTGGTCCCAGAACCACTGCATGCCGTCGCGGCGCAGGAAGTAGCCGGTGGCGAACTGGTGGTAGGAGCCGGTGTCGAAGTTCGCGTCGGTCACCGGGTAGAACAGCACCTGCTGGACGAGCGGGAGGTCGCCGCGTTCCTTGGCCATCAGGGTCAGCGCGGCGGTCATGTTGCCGCCGACGGAGTCGCCGGCCACGGCCAGCCGGGAGCCGTCCAGGCCCTTGGAATCGCCCTGCTCGACGACCCACTTCGCGACCGTGTAGTTCTGCTCGATGGCTACCGGGTAGCGGACCTCGGGGGACAGGTCGTACTCGGGGAACACCACGGCGGCGTTCGCGCCCACGGCGAGTTCGCGTACCAGGCGGTCGTGGGTGTGGGCGTTGCCGAACACCCAGCCCGCACCGTGGATGTAGAGGATCACCGGCAGGATCCCTTCGGCGCCGGCGGGCTTGACGATGCGGGCCCGGACACTGCCCGTCGGACCGCCGGAGACGGTGATCCACTCCTCGTCGATCTGCGGCTTGGCGATCTCACCGGACTGCACCTCGTCGACCGCCTTGCGGCCCTCCGCCGGGGGCAGGTCGAAGAGGTAGGGCGGGTTGGCGGTGGCCTCGGCGAACGCGGCTGCGGCCGGCTCCAGGACCGGCTGCACCGGCTCTACGGCGTCGGACATGTATAACTCCGGCAGGAGAAGATGAACGCTGGACTGCTGGTCCTCCGGCTGGTGACGGGACTCCTCATCGCCGGACACGGGGTTCAGAAGGTGAGCTTCCGGCTGGGAGGCCACGGCTTGGCGGGCGGGACCGAGGAGTTCCGCCACGACGGGTTCCGCGGCGGTCGGCTGACCGCGATCGTCGCGGGTGCCAGTCAGATCGGTGCCGGCCTGTTCCTGACCGCCGGACTGCTCACGCCCCTGGCCGCGATGGCGGCCATGGGTGTGATGACGGTCGCGGGCACCGTCAAACGGCCCAAGGGCCTGTGGTTGCAGAACGACGGCTACGAATACCCGATGGTCCTTGTCGTCGTCTCCGCGGCGCTGGCTCTCACCGGGCCCGGCCGCTGGTCGCTCGACCAGGCGCTGGGTATCACGCCCTGGCCGCTGTGGGTCGTCCTCCCCGCGATCGTGGCCGGCCCGGTGAGCGGACTGCTCACCCGCGTCGTACTGCACCGTCCGCCCACCGCAACGGAAAGGAAGCGGTATGCGCAGGCTGCTGAATGACGCGGTACGCACACTCGTACCGACCGGAGAGGACCGCCACGGCCCGCTGCCTCCCCTGATGCTGACGCTCACGGTGGTCACCGGTCTGGTCGACGCGGTGAGCTATCTGGCGCTCGGGCACGTCTTCGTCGCCAACATGACCGGCAACGTGGTGTTCCTGGGGTTCGCGCTGGTCGGCGCCGCGAACCTCTCCGCGCTCGCCTCCATCGTCGCGCTGGCGGCGTTCCTCCTCGGCGCGCTCACCGGAGGCAGGCTCGGCACCCGCTTCGCGACGCACCGCGCAAACCTGCTGAAAACGGCCACCGCCGTGCAGACGGTCCTGGTCGCCGTCACTGTGGCCGCCGCCGTGGTCACCGACGGACGGGTCACCACCGGGGTCCAGTACACCCTGATCAACGCGCTGCGCCAGGCCATCGGCGCCCAGTTCCTCGCCCGCGGCCGGCAGGTCGTCTCCCTCTGCGGCGACGGCGGTTCTCCATGCTGATGGGCGACTTCCTCACACTCGTCCAGTACGCACCGATCAGCGTCCGCGCTCGCTGCGGCAGCGTGCGCCGCACCGTCATGGCTCGTGGCCCGCCCAACGGGACGTCCCGCGGGGTCAGCACGTCGACCTGCGGCGCGGCCTCACCCTGGTCGGAGGCACCGCAGCGCAGCGCGATGGGATCCGTTTCGACGTTGCTCATCGAAGGCCCTTTCGCATCCGAATGTGATTTCGTATTCAACTCAGTGGGCCCGGACGGCCTCCTCGATCAACTCGATGACGCGCTCCGGGTGGGCGAGCATCACCAGGTGCGAGGAATCGACCTCGACAGTGGTCATGCCGGCACGCTGGTAGCCGTAACGCTCCACCTCCGGGTTGATGGTGTGGTCGGCCGTGGCGACCAGACCCCAGGAGGGCTTGGTCTTCCACGCCGCCTTCGGCGCCTTCTCGGCGAAGGCCTGTGCGGCCAGGGGACGCTGGGAGACGGCGAGGACGGCCGCGAGGTCGGGATCGACATCGGCGGCGAAGACGGACGGGAACTTGTCGATCTCGACCGACACATCGGTGCCGGGAGTGGCGGAGCCCTCGATCGGGAACGGCGTGTAGACGAGCGCGGTGGCGAGGTCGGAATCCGGGAAGCCGCCCTGCAGCTCGCCCAGGCTCTTGCCCTCCTCCAGGGCATAGCCGGCCAGGTAGACCGGCGCTGTGACGTTGTCCTCCGCACCGGCGACGGTGATGACGGCGCCGCCGTAGGAGTGCCCGACCAGGACGACCGGTCCGGGTATCCCACGGACGATCGAGGCGATGTAGGCGGAGTCGCCGAGCAGACTGCGGTTGGGCACCGCCGGGGCCACGACGTCGAGGCCGCGGGCGATCAGTTCGGGGATGACACGGGCGAAGCTGGACGCGTCTGCGAAGGCGCCGTGGACCAGCACGACGGTCGGGCTGCCGGAACGGGACAAGGCACAACTCCCTGGGGATGTCGGTCATGGTGAGCGGCTGATGCGGGCCGCGGGCTCGAACAGCACACTAGGGGCCCCCGGCGAGGACGCCTTGTCTGCCGGTGCACGGTCTGTGGTCCATCCGCGCCTGTGAGGCGTGCGGGCGAGGGACACCTTCGAAAGGCCTGCGCGGCGGTGCTCCGGCACTCGTCCTCCACCAGCTCTTCCTGGCACTCCCAGGCAAGCAGCGATGCGCTGAAGGACAACAGGCGGCGAGACGTCCGCCCTAGCCTGACGACATTCCGTGCCGCGCATGCCGCGAACACGCCAGTCACTCCAGAAGAAGGAACGACACCTTGCCGTACATCACCGTGGGCCAGGAGAACTCCACCACCATCGACCTCTACTACGAGGACCACGGCACCGGGCAGCCGGTCGTCCTCATCCACGGCTTCCCACTCGACGGCCACTCCTGGGAGCGGCAGAGCGCCGTGCTGCTCGACGCCGGCTACCGCGTGATCACCTACGACCGCCGCGGCTTCGGACAGTCCAGCCAGCCGACCACCGGCTACGACTACGACACCTTCGCAGCCGACCTGAACACCGTGCTGGAGACCCTCGACCTGCGCGACGCCGTCCTGGTCGGCTTCTCCATGGGCACCGGAGAAGTCGCCCGGTACGTGTCCACCTACGGTTCCGCCCGGGTCGCCAAGGTCGCTTTCCTGGCCTCCCTGGAGCCCTGCCTGCTCAAGACCGACGACAACGCCGACGGGGTCGCCCCGAAGGAGTTCTTCGACGGCGTCGTCGCGGCCGTCAAGGCGGACCGCTACGCGTACTACACCGACTTCTACAAGGACTTCTACAACCTGGACGAGAACCTCGGCACCAGGATCAGCGAGGAGGCCGTACGCAACAGCTGGAACGTCGCCGCGGGCGGCGGCTTCTTCGCGGCGGCCGCCGCGCCGTCGACCTGGTACACCGACTTCCGCGCCGACATCCCGGCCATCGACGTGCCGGCCCTGATCCTGCACGGTACGGGCGACCGGATCCTGCCCGTCGAGGGGACCGCGCGCCCGTTCCACAAGGCGCTCCCGTCCGCCGACTACGTCGAGATCGAGGGCGCCCCGCACGGCCTGCTGTGGACCCACGCGCAGGAAGTCAACACGGCACTCCTGGCCTTCCTGAGCAAGTGACCTCCCGCCGCAGGCCCGCCCCGGCGGGCTTGCGGTCAAACTTTGCCCCACGGCGCCCTGTTCCAGGGCAGGGAACATCGGCACCCACTTCCGGCTCCCGGCCGGGGCGGGTGTTCGTCGTTTTGGCGCCTGCGGTCTGACCTCTCCCTTCGCCATCGTTTCGGTGGGCTTGCTTTGGTCAGCTGACGGCGATCCTTTCTGCTCGGGGTGTGTCCGCGGTCAGGGGCCTGGTCGCCGGGTCGTAGGCGAGCAAGGACTCCTGACTGCGGAGATGGGCGACTGCCTGGGCAACTGGGGGCGGCTGCATTGCGTCCCTGGTCACGGCAGCCGGCCGGGGTGATCCATGTGACCGGTGAGGCGCAGGTGCAGGGCGGGCAGATGCCGCAGGACATGCTCCAGGGCAGACGCCTTGTGCTTACGGTTGTTGGGGAGAAGAAAGCACTGTGCGCAGGTGCCTGCGGGAGCTGACTCCGAGCTTGGTGAACACGTTGCCGAGGTGCCATTCCACCGTGCGTGGGCTGATGAAGAGCTGAGCGGCGATCTCGGCGTTGGTGTTGCCGTCCCTCGCCAGCCCGGCGATCTGGCTCTCTTGGCTGGTGAGTTCGTCGAGGGCGCCGGCTGTTCGCTTGCGTACGGTCTCCCCGGTGGCCAGAAGCTCCCTGCGGGCCCTTTCGGCGAAACCGTCGGCCCTTATGCGGCTGAACACCTCGTAGGCGGGCCCTAGTTGCCTACGGCTTTCCTGGCGGCGGTTACGGCGGCGCAGCCACTCTCCGTACAGCAGACGGGCACGGGCCAGGTGGACGGTGATCCGGCAGTGCCCGAGGTGTTCGATCGCCTCCTGGTAGAGCGCATCTGCGGCCTCGTCGTCGCTCAGCAGCGCGCGGGAGCATGCCCCGACGCCCAGGGCCCATGCGGTTCCGCCGGCGCGGGTGTGTTCGGTCAGCATGCCCAGTGGCGCCGCGGCGGTCTCGGGCTGCCCGCTGCGTGCGGCCGCCTCGATCAGTTCGGCCAGGGCCCAGCCGAAGAAGCCCAGGTCCTCGTACCGGCATGCGCGCATCGCGGCCGCCAGCGCGGCATCGTAGCGGCCGAGGCCGTTGTACAGCAGCGCGGTTGCGTACTCGGCGAGGGCGAGGGAGCGTCCCTCTCCCCGGGCGCGCACTTCTTCGACAGTGGTGCCGATGAGGTCCAGCGCTTCGGATTCCCGGCCCCGCCAGGCGGCGAGTACGAGCGATGCGTACATCATGGGTACCCCGCCCACTGCCTCCGAGATCGCCGTGGCCTCGTCGATCAGAGCCGCTGCGGTGTCGAGTTCGCCGGCATGCACCTGGAAGCACGCCTGGTAGCTCAGCGCCATCGGCAGGACGGCAAGTGCCCCCGCTTCGCGGGCGAGGGTGACCGCGCTGGTCGACAGCTCGAACCAGGCGTCGTCGTCCCACAGTTCCGTGGCAAGTGGCTCCGGTGTCAGCCGGCACGCCAGCCACAGCCGGCGTATGTCCGCATCCGCCGCGGCGGGTCTGTGCTCCTGTTGGACGGCATGCTGTGCGCGCCGCAGCGCCTGGACGCCGGCGGGGCAGCCGTCGATGATCCGGCTGACGATACTGTCCAGGAGGACGTCGACAGGCCGCGGCGGTGTCGGCGGCGGCGGTCCGGCACGGGCTGCCTCGGCCACCTCCCGCTGTCCGGGGCCTTCGCTCAGACGGCCGGCGTAGATCGCCGCGCCGGCCGCTTCCAGCAGCGTGTCACGGGCGAGGGCGGCGTCGAGAGGCGCCAGCCGGTGTGCGGCGTCGAGCAGGAGCCCGGGCGCCTGGCTGCCGCGTACCTGGGAGAACACCAACCGGGCTCGCAATCGTTCGAGTTGCGCGCGCTGCAGGTCGTCGAGGGGGCCGGCCTCCGCGGCCGCGAGCAGGTTGCGGGCCTGGTCGGCTCCGCCGGCGTCGATGTGGGCTTGAGCGGCGGCCAGTGCGCGGGTGACACGGCGTGCGGGATCGGGGGTGAGTTCCGCTGCGGTTTGCAGGAACGAGGCTTGTGCGGCCGCTCCTCCTCGTGCTTCGGCCCGGCCTGCCGAGCGCTCCAGGTCGAGGGCGATGCTCTCGTCGGGGCCGCTTGCCGCATGTGCGCGATGCCATGCCCTGCGATCGGGATCCAGGCCGGGATCGGTGGCTTCGGCGAGTGCTCGGTGCGCCGCCCGGTGGTCCGGCGCGGATGTCCTGTGGTAGATGGCCGAGCGCACCAGGGGGTGGGAGAACCGCACTCGGGTGCCGAGCTCGACGAGCCTGGCGGTCTCGGCTGGTGCTGCGGCGTCGGGCGGTATCTCCTGCAGGCCGATAGCGCGCCGCAGCAGACTCGCGTCTCCGGTCGGCTCAGCCGCAGCGGTCAGCAGCAGCCGCCGACTGTCCTGGGGGAGTGACCGGAACCGCTGGTAAAAGGCGTTCTCCAGGCGGCTCGCCAGGGGGCGCCTGCCAGCGAGCCAGAAACCGCCTGCCAGCTCCGCAGGCGTACGGGGCAGATTCAGCAGAGCCATCGGGTTACCGTGAGCCTCGGCAACGATCCGGTCCCGTACCAGCGGGTCGAGCGGTGCACGGACGGCCGAGGCCAGCAGGGCCCGAGCGTCGGGCTCGCTGAGTCCCCCGACGATCAGTTCCGGCAGTCCGTCCAGCTCGTGATCGCCATGGGAATCCCGCAGGGCGAAGATCAGCGCCACCCGTTCGGCCATCAACCGCCTGGCGGCGAACGCCAGAACCTGCCGGGACCCGTCGTCGAGCCACTGCGCGTCATCGACGAGACAGACCAGAGGCCGGTCCTCTGCGGCGCCGGCCAGCAGACCGAGCACAGCCAGCCCCACCAGGAACCGGTTCGGCGCCTGGCCTTCCTGCAGTGCGAACGCGACGGAGAGGGCGTCGCGCTGCGGTGTGGGCAGGCGCTGGAGGCGGCCGAGCAAGGGCGCGCAGAGCTGGTGAAGGCCGGCGAAGGGGAGTTCCATCTCGGATTCGATACCTGCGACGCCGACGGTACGGAATCCGGCGGCTCTGCGCTCTGCGAAGTCCAGCAATGCGGTCTTGCCGATACCCGCCTCACCGCGGAGGACCAGGACGGCGCTGCTGCCCGATCGCGCTTGGGCCAGCGCCCTCTCCAGCGCGGCCAGCTCACGGTCCCGACCGCGCAGCCCGACCTGTGGATCCCTGACAGGCACGCTCATAAGTCAACTTCCGGGGCTGCATGCAGACCGCAATTTCGATTTTCCCATTTTAGCGCATTCGATAATTGCCTATTTGGTATCGCGATAAACATTTTTACGAAGTTCGGGCTGGCTCATTTCGCTCGATGGGGGACGCCTCTGCGCTTGCCGGCGGACAGGTGCCCGGCGCGGACCCCGTGCCCCGGGGGGCCGGCCGGGGGCCGATCCCCGGGGGTTTCCCTGGGGCGAGGCGCACCCGCCCTGCCCGACTGTGGCGGAGCCGGTGACACGGGGTCGCCGGCAGCAGTCAAGGAGATTCACATGTCTGTCACGCCCCGAGAGCCGGCGATCCGGTCGTTCAGGTTCGAGTTCCCTGAGGCGGAGCTGGAGGAGCTGCGCCGACGTGTCGTGGCGGCGCGGTGGCCCGAGAAGGAGACCGTCGCCGATCAGTCGCAGGGCACGCAGCTGGCCACGGTCCAGGAGCTCGCGCGGTACTGGGCGTCGGAGTACGACTGGCGCAAGGTCGAGGCGAAGCTGAAGGCTCTGCCGCATTTCATCACGGAGATCGATGGGCTGGACATTCACTTCATCCATGTCCGCTCCAAGCATGAGGATGCTCTGCCGCTGATCGTCACCCACGGATGGCCGGGCTCGATCATCGAGCAGTTGAAGATCATCGACCCTCTGGTCGATCCCACCGCCCACGGCGGCAGCGCGTCGGACGCCTTCCACGTGGTCATCCCGTCGATGCCCGGCTACGGCTTCTCGGGCAAGCCCACCACGACGGGCTGGGGTCCCGAGCGCATCGCACGCGCCTGGGGCGAGCTGATGAAGCGCCTTGGCTACACCAAGTACGCCGCGCAGGGCGGCGACTGGGGTGCGATCGTCGCCGACTTCATGGGCGTGCAGGAGCCCGAGGGCCTGGTCGGCATCCACACCAACATGGCCGGCGTGGTTCCGCCTGCCATCGACGCGGCGCTGATCGCGGGCAACCCGCTGCCCGCGGGCCTGGCGCTCTCCGACGAGGAGAAGGCGGCGGTCGAGCAGCTGGACTTCGTGTACCGGCACGTCTACTTCGCCTACCTGATGGGGTCGCGTCCGCAGTCGCTGACCGCACTCGCGGACTCCCCCGTGGGCCTGGCCGCCTTCCTGCTCGACCACGACGCGGCCAGCCTGGACATGATCTCCCGGGCCTTCGCCGGCCGGCCGGAAGGCCTCACCAGGGACGACGTCCTCGACAACCTCACGCTCTTCTGGCTGACCAACACGGCGATCTCCGCGGCTCGTCTCTACGCGGAGAACTCGACCTCTTTCTTCGGGGCCAAGGGCGTGAACCTGCCGGTCGCCGTGAGTGTCTTCCCCGATGAGATGTATCAGGCCCCGAAGAGCTGGGCGGAGCAGGCCTACCCCAACCTCGTCCACTACAACCGGGTTCCCAGGGGCGGCCACTTCGCCGCCTGGGAACAGCCCGAGCTCCTCGTCGAGGAGGTCCGCGCGGGCCTGCGGTCACTCCGCTGACCGGAGCGTCTGCCCCCTGACCGGCGCGCCTGATCCGCCGGACAGGCGCTGACTCGACGACGGCGGCCGAGTGACTCGACGGCGAGCGCTCGGCCGCCCCGGGCATTCGGCCCCGTCAGGCGCCGGGTCGGCTGTCGTCCAAGGCCGCTTCGGCGCCCATTCACCACGAACTTCGGAATTGATCCGGCGGCGTGCTGCCGCGCATCCGCCGTGAGACTCACGGCCCCTTGTGCGCCGTCCATCGTCCCGGCCCCGCGACCGGAGCAACCCTGACATCGGGGTGACCCGTCACGGCAGTCACGCGCTGGTCGTCGTGTGCGGCGAACTGGACGTGCCCACCGCACCCCGGCTCCAAGCGGTCCTTCGCGACTGCGCCGACCGGGTCAAGCACATCACTATGGACCTGGGTTGTGGGCACTTCATCGACGGTGCGGGGCTGGGTCCTGGGTGGCCGACTCAGACCTGCGCACGCCGCCAGGGCCGACGGTTCACCATCGTCTCGGCCACCCGGCCCGTACGCCGGGTGGCGGGCCTGACAGATGTGGACCATCTGGTCGAATCGGGGGGCTCGACATGACCGGGCTTCTGAACCGCTTGGTCCTCCTGGAGACGGTCCGCACTCGGGTCGGGCACGCCAGAAAGTGGCTTCGCTCTGCCGGGAGCTGGTGGAGGCGGGGGTGCCCTCCTTCGCGGACAGCACCGACGTAGAGGTTCTCGATGACGTCGTACGTGGAGAGGAACATCCCACAGTGTCCGTCCCCCGGGACGTTCCCGTGCGCTGAGCAGCCCTCCAAGGCCCCATCTGCGCCCAGCCGGTCGGGGCGTGCATCCCCCGCCGGCGGCACTCCCTTCTCGGATGTCCTGTGCTGATGGGGACCTTTGAAAACGGCCGGGTCTGAGGGATCCTTGATCACCAGAACGTAGATTTTGGCCATGCCTGGTGACTGGCAGACGGATCGGATCGGGACTGAGCGGCCCCGTTGGTGAGTGTGGGGCCCGGGCCGGTGGCTTGATCCGTCCGCGAGTCTTGATCGCTGCCGAGCCTGTCGATTGGTTGGTCGGCATGACTGAACTTGGACCCGTCGCCTGGCCGCCTGCCTCGATCAAGACCGAGCGGCTCGTACTCCGCGAGTCCGAGGCCCGGGACCGCGCTGCGGTCATCGAGCTGAACGGCAACCGCGCGACCTGTCATGTTCAGTCTCTGCCGCTCCGGATGCAGGTCGGTATTCGAGGCAAGGATTGTGTGCGCGTCCGTATGCGGCAGTTCTCAGTGATTGGGATGTGTGCTTCCGCGCTGGGGGCCGTGCTCCAAGCCAACGCAACGAGAGAAATACACCGCGCTATGTATCACCAAGCGGAAGTGTTTTCGGCGTGCATTTTCGAGAATCTCCGCCGGGTCAGCGACCCGCGCTGCGCCGCCCGCACAGGGGCGCGCACCCCCGCCCACGGCGCCCCTGTGGCCCGCCGGCGGGCGCAGATGCCGCATGAGTCGGCGGGGCCCCGACGGCGCGGGATCGGACGGGAGCCAGTCAGGGCTGAACTCTGGGCTGGCCTGTGCTGAACCACGTCCTCTTCTCCGGCCTGCGCGGAAAAAGAGGTGTCGGGTAAGGGTGGAGGGCTTTGTCCATGGGGGTGAGCTGGGCGAACGCCAGAAGCGCGGGGACGGGTGCGGCAACTCTCGGTGCAACGGTGCAGCCGACTGTCCAGGCAACGGTCAGGCCCACCAGGGAAGCAACTGCCCGCGAAGTGCCGGTGGGCTCTGGTCGGCCGTGCGGCATGCCGGCCGGAGCCGAGGCCCCGTACGCCGCGCCTCGCGATGCCGGCATCGACGCGCGGCTGGCTCCCGCGGGTCGGGTCGGCTCGGTGAACCGCCCGGCCGCCACCTACACCCGCATCGGCGTGGACAGCTCTGCCATGCCCGCTTCCGGATCGGCAGGCCCCGGTGGACTTCACAGCGGGATTCTGCCGTACGCCTCGCTCGCTCCTCGACCCGCCACCCGACCGAAGTTCGTAGGCCTCAGTGGGCACCTCGACCGCGGACCGCCCGCACGGGAAAAGGACTCGAGCCAACGACTTGGCCGGCATCAGCGGCCGCATGGCGTTCCGAGCGCTCACGACCGCGCCGGGTGGAACACCCAACTTCGGAGGGGCAGGCTGTAGTCATGCGGTCGCTCATCCGCCCATCCAGTCCATCAGCGGCGGGCGGTCATAGCCCGGTCCTCTTCAGGCTCGCACAGTGTGTGCCATTCGTGATCATATTGCTCGCGCTGGGGATTGAACTCTCCCCTGGACACGCGGTGATCACCGGTCCTCTCCTCGCCGCCATGCCGGCATTGGCCTCGCTGACGATGGGCCCCAAAGGCCCCCTTTCAGCAGCGGCCGGAGCCTTCGCCGTCACCGTCATCACGGCCACCCTCCACCACAGCTGGGGAAGCCAGGTCTACAGCAACCTCATCTCCCTCCTCGTAGTGTCGGCAGCCAGTGTCACCATGAGTAATGCAGTGCGCACGCGCAGGCAGAGTGAGCTCAACCAGGTTCGCCGAGTCGCCGAGGCAGCACAACGGGTTCTGTTGCGGCCTGTACCGCCCCGGCTCGGTCCCGTCCAGATGGCCAGCAAGTACCTCGCGGCAGAGACGGGCGCGCAGATCGGCGGCGATCTGTACGAGGCAGTGCACACTCGGTACGGCGTCCGGATGATCGTGGGAGACGTCCGCGGCAAGGGGCTGCCCGCCGTGCGCCTGGCCGCAGCCGTGCTGGGTGCTTTCCGGGAGGCCGCGCACTACGACGAGGATCTGGCGGAGGTGGTGAATCACTGCGCGGCAGCGCTGGAACGCGAGCGGGCGGCGCTCAACGCGGTTGATCAGGCCGAGGAAGACAACCTGACCGAGGATTTCGTCACCGCGCTCGTGGCTCAGGTATCAGACGCCTTCGTGGTCGAGGTGGTCAATCGCGGCCATCCGCCCCCGCTGGTGCTCCGCCGGGGCAAGGTGGAGGCCCTCACCCCCGCCTGCCCACTGCCGCCCCTGGGCCTGGAAGAATTCATGACCGTTCCGCCTGCCAAAGCGGAGAGCTACCCATTCGCACCCGGTGACCGTCTCCTGCTGCACACCGACGGCGTGGTCGAAGCCCGCAGCCCCGACGGCGATTTCTTTCCCCTACGCAAGACCACAGAATCGGTGCACCCCTGCACCCCGTCCGAGTTCCTGGAACGGCTGCACCGAGAACTGATCCGCCACACCCACGGTTACCTGGCGGACGATGCTGCGATGCTCCTCGCCGAGCGGCTCAACGAAGCAGGCGAAAGCAGTCAGCATGGCCCTCCCGCCAACTGAACTACTCAGCCACAACACAAGCGGCAGGGTTATCGGTTCCGGTGATGACGTACAGCTTCCACTTCAAGAACTTCGATGCCGGCTGAGCTGGCCCAGCGGTGAGGCTGGACGCTTCCCGGGCCGGAAGCGGACCGGTCGGACGGCGGATCTCGACACCTATCAGGGGGTGCCGTGGTGGCACCCCCACCACGAGGCGAGATAACTCCGTGTATCGCGCAATCCGAAGCCCAGCCGCCTGTAGCCGAGCACCTCCCGCAGCCGCTCCACGTCGCCCGCCGTGCCGGCCAACTCGGCACCGTTCAGCCGGGCGGGCCACGGCTCACCTCTGAATTCCTGCGCGCGTTGGTCGCAGCTGCGGCTCACGAAGCTCGTGCCGCGAAGTGCGAATGGCTCCACGTTGATTTCGAGGAACACCTGCGTTCGTTCTTCGCCAACGCCTCGTCCTTGGCGATGCTGTGCGACCACCGTGTCCAGGATGAAGGCGTGAACTCCGCCGTCCCAGACCACGTTGACGAAGCCGATCAGCGAGCCGCCTTCCCAGGCGCAGACCCAGGCAAGACTGTGGCGCTCAAGTCGTTCTCGCCAGTCAGTCCGAGCTACCGAGTGGCCGAGGCCGTCAGCATGCAGCGCGTTGAGGGCGGCGTTGTCGAAGTCGCCGCGCCACTCGTACTCGATCGTCACTCCTCTATCGTAGGGTCCGGGCCAAGTCCAGCAATCGAATTACGGAGCGAGGAGAACTCGCTTGCGGAGGAGTTCGAGTCCAGCGCGGCCGAACATCTGCCGCTTGAGCATTTTGATCCGCTTGACATGGCCCTCCACGACACCGGAGTTCCACGGAAGTGAGAGGCCAGCGACGACGGCCTCGAGGTCGCGTTCGAGGTGCTGGGCGAAACGGCGGAGGCTGGGCAGCTCCGTGGTGGCGGTCGCCGATTCGATCCATGTCGGAAGTTGGGCGCCTTGCAGTTTAGTGAGCATGTGGGCGAAAGAGCGCACGTGCTCGGCGAGCGCCGTAAGTTCAGGGCAGTTGGCCAGGACGGCCTTGAAGTGGAGCCGGTCGCTCTCGGCAGGGCGTCGGGGCGGGTGAGGATCCAGCGCGTGACGGCGCGGGCCGATGGTGGCGCCGGGGCCCGACCGGCTGGGGCTTGCCGCGCAGGATCCGGCTGACGTGGTTGCGGCCGTTGCCGTAGCCCTGCGGGTAGCCCAGTTCCTTGATCTCTTTCCATAGTTTCCAGGCGTTGGCGCAGCTCTCCTGCCAGCGTTGATCGAGGTAGGGCATGTAGGGGTCGAGCTTGGTCGCGCGGCTTTGCCATTGGCCGGTGAACAGTTCCTCCGGAGTGGCGGTGCGGGAGAATCGCAGGATGGTGTTGAGCGTCATGCCGAGGTGCCGGGCGACGGATCGCTTGCTGTGTCCGGCGGCCAGGAGAGCGTGAATCGTGGCGTGCTTGGCGCGGGTACGTTCGGCGAACCGGTGGCCCGTCGGCCAGGGCGATGACGAGGCTGACTCCGCCTCCACCTGCGGCTCGTCCGGCGGTGCCGGGGCGGGGCGAAGGCAGCTGCGGTGCCAGTAGACGCACTTCTCGGCGGCTTCGCCCAGGTTGTGCCAGAGGTGCCACCGGTCGGCGACGTGGAGAGCCTGCGGGGTCCCGCGGGTGGCGCCTTCAGCGAAGAAGGGGGCGCGCTCACGGCAGACGATCTCGATGCCGGGCCGCTCGGCGAGCCAGGCCGCCGGCGTGTCCGCCTCCCGGTCCGGCAAGAGGTCCACCGGGCGACGTGCTCGACGTCGACGAGCACAGTCCCGTAGATCCGGCCCTTCGCTGGGCGTATTCGTCCACGCCGACCACGCGGGGCGTCGCCACGGGGGGCACCGATCAGCCGGAACACCTTGCTGAGGTTGATCGCCTCGCTGCCGGATCCTCCCGAAGACATCAGTCGTCCGGGCGCCGGCCCGGCCTGCGAGCGCGAGACCGACCGAGACCAACGTGGATCGCAGTCGCTCGGTCCGTCGGCCGAACCGCCGGGTAAGCCCCGGGAACCTGCTCGGCAAAGGTCTTGCGAGGACAGGAGCTCTCCGCACAGACGAACCGACGCACCCGTAAGGACACCACGACGAACTTGCCCGCCGTCGGCAGATCACGAGGAAACCGCAGGTAGGAGCCATGTATTCGCCCCGACCAGCGCCCGCAGCCCGGGCAGGCCGCCCGGCTGGCCGTAGTCCGGGCCTCGACCCGGACGACCGTGTCGGCCACGTCGACCGACTCCACGGAAACGCCCACTACCGAGGAGAACAGCAGCTCATCCAGATGTGGCCGTACTTCGTTCACGGCGCAGCACTGTCGACTACACCGCGTTGTGGGCGGGCGATTTTCGGGCGACCTCAGCCGCCGTCACACGAAGATCCACGGTCACTCTGCGTATGCGACCACAAGAAGTGGACCAGAGCCCAATCTCGTGAACAAAACCACAAGACGGACCTGCTCGACGCCGTCCGCGCAGCCCGCGAGGCGATGCGCGTGCTGCTGGCCCCCGGCAGGTCGCCGACAGACGTCAGCCGGACTCGGGACGTCGGCGCTCGCTGGGCGCCCCCGGAAAGGGCCGGCCATGACTGTTACCGTTCCCCATCCGCCCCGAACAGCGCCCAGGCCCACCAGGCCGAAGCCGCCGCATACAAGTGCGCCGCGCCGGAGATTCGGTTTGCGATCCTTGACCTTGTCGAACGCCTCGCCGCCCTGTGCCACTAGGCGATGAACCTCACGTCGGCCGCCGCCGCGCTCGACGGGCGCCGTCGCGTGCTGACGTGCGAGGTTCGCAGCGACGGCCGGAGCGAGCCGTCGATGCCGATCGTGTTCGAGGAAATGGTGCACGAACTGGCAGCCCCGACCGGGAGTGCGGCGTGCACCTGATCCGCCTGTGGCATGGAGCCTGTCGCGACCGTCTGGCTACCGGCGAGGCCCCGCATGAGCTGTTCAGCGCCGTGGAGCGCTGCCGCTGATGAAGACCCGGCCGGCTTGGATCTCGGCCGGGCCCGACCAATGCGACACTCCCATTCCAGTCCCGAGCCTCCTGTGTCGGGCAACCGGAGGTCGGCGGCGCGTGTGCTCCTGCGTCGTCGACCTCGGGATTTGAGTGGTGACGAATGCAGCCCGACGAGGTCAACGCCGTGTTCCAGTGGCCGAGTCGCACCAGCCGGTGTAGCGTCGTGATCAGCAGTCGTGGTTCCGAAGTCCCGTTCGCCCGTGATCGCGGTCACGGGCGTTTTGCTGTTCAAGGCCTCTCCGGACCAGGGCGATCACCTCCGGATCCCGCGCGGTGCGGGGCCCGATACGAGTCCCTCGAGGGAGACAGGCACATGGCTACAGGCACGGTGAAGTGGTTCAACGCGGAGAAGGGCTTCGGCTTCATCGAGCAGGACGGCGGTGGCCCCGACGTCTTCGCCCACTACTCGAACATCGACGCCCAGGGCTTCCGGGAGCTGCAGGAAGGTCAGAAGGTGACCTTCGACATCACGCAGGGCCAGAAGGGCCCCCAGGCGGAGCACATCCGCCCCGCCTGACGGCGCCACGAAGAAGCCCCGGCCCGTGCGTCCACCGGCTGGGGCTCGTCCGTCTCGCGGCACCGCCGGGTGCGCCTGCTCGACGGTCCGTCCTCGGCCTTCCCCGAGGTGACGTTCCTTCCGTGAGGCGCGTGCGTTCGGCCGTGGGGGCGCCCGGGAAAGCGGGCGGCCCCACGGCGGCGGCTCGGCCTACTTGGCCGGGCACTGCTTCCACGCAGGTTCCAGGCCTGCACCGTGCAGCGCCGGTTACGGCAACCGGCTGCTGCACGGCTGGCTGACTCAGCAGCCCGTGGCGTTGTAGTTCCAGAACGCGGTCCTGGTCTGCGATCCGGCGATCCCGTCAACGGCACCGGCGTTGTAGCCGACGGCGTTCAGAAAGCGCTGCAGCGCCTTGATCGTGTTGGTGCCGACGATCCCGTCCACGGTGCCGGCGTTGTAGCCCCAGGCGTTGAGCATCCTCTGCGCCGCCTCCCAGCTGTTGGTGCCCAGTTGCCCGTCGACGGTGCCGGCGTTGAAGCCCCAGGTGTTCAGGCAGCTCTGCCAGTTTTCTGCCCGGGCCGTGCTCAGGCCGAGGTTGTTCACCGCGAGCGGGGAGATGTGCCGGCTGCCGACCGCGGGCCTGGCGGCCGCCTGCGGGGCCGCCACGCTCGGACTTGCGCCCGCGAGACTCCCAGCCGCAATCCCGGCGAGGGCGGTTGCGGTGAGGAGCGCCTTAGTCAGAGAAGATCGCATTGCTTCCTCTTTCCGATCGGATTCCGCGAAGCCTTGACGCGGCCGGCGTCACCGGCCGTCCGCGCTGACCCAAGGCTTTCCAGGATCGTGTGGCCAGGCTTGTACGAATGCGACCTACCGGCCCTCGGTGCCTGATTCGGCCAAATGCCCCTCGTCTGTGCCTTACAGCGCCTGTATCGCCTACGGTCTTTGCCGTGTTCACGTCGACCTATGGGGGTTCGACCCATGTACAGACACGAACTTCTCGAACGGCGCGCTGCCCCTGACTTACGCGATCAGGTCCTGGGCTATCGCGGCTTTCGTTTCCATGCGATCGGAGCACGGCGCAGACTCCTGATCCCCGACGGCGTGGTGAAGGTGATGCTGGGCTTCGGCGACCCGCTGCGCGTTCTCGACTCCTGCGACCCGAGACGCACGTGGAGCGGGTCCTCGTTGGCCGGTGGCATCCGGACGAGGGGCGCGATCGGCGAGCACACCGGCCTCATCCATGGGGTGACCGTCCTGCTCAGCCCCCTCGCCGCCTACCGGCTGTTCGGAGTGCCCATGTCCGAATGGGCTGAGCTGTCCGTTCCTCCCGAGGACCTCTGTCGCCGGCCCTGGGCAGACCTGCCCGTCCGGCTGGCGCAGGTACCGGACTGGCACAGCCGCTTCGCCGTGTTGGACCGCGTGCTGCGCGCGGCACTCGACGCAGGCCCTGCTGTCAGCCCCGAGGTGGTCTGGGCCTGGCGCAAGATACAGGGGACCAGTGGACGGGTACGGGTCGAGGAACTCGCGGCACAGATCGGCTGGAGCCGTCGCCACCTCGAACGACGCTTCCGCTGTTACACAGGGCTGACGCCGAAGGGGGCGGCGCAGGTGATGCGGCTGCAGGCGGCTCTACACCTGAAAGAGGCCGGTGCCAGCTGGGCCGATGCCGCGACGCAAGCCGGGTACCACGATCAGCCTCACTTCGACCGCGTGTTCAAGGCGATGACGGGCCGCACGCCGACTGCCTTTCGCTCGGAGCGCATGGCCGCCTCCCCGCACGACGCCCAGGACTTCGTCCGGGGACAGGTGACGAGCGCCATTCTCGCAAACCCGACCTGATTTCTTCCCGGCTCGGAACCGCGGTGCTCACCCAGACCTCGAGTTCCTACGATGCCGCTGCCCGGCGGCCCTACGGTCGAGATCCACCCGCCGGGTCGTCACTTCGTGAGCCGCTCAAGGGGAGGTCAGGGCTATGAACATGGCGGGGCACCCGGGGCAAACGAAGCACGCCGGATCAGTCTGAGCCGCAGTCGTCGACAGTGACCAGGGCGAGAACCCCGGCCACGTCGATGTCGGCGGCGTCACCCTCGGCGAACAACGCTGCATCCAAGCGGTCGAGGCGGAGGGACGTCCCGCCGAGGACGACCGACCCTTGAAGGACCACTGCGAGCACGCACGTTCCGGCTTCCGGCCGCACCGCGACGCGGTCGCGCGCGATCTGGACCCGTGCCGTCGCATCGGCGCGCCGCACCATGACGTTGAAGTCGACGATCGGCCCGCCGAGCAGCTCGCATTGTGTCTCGCAGTCACCGGAGAAGGCGAACGGCTCGTACGGGGCGGTCATCACGCACCGGACGCCGTCGACCGTGAGGGCCATGCCGAGACCTTCGACGACGGTGATGATCCTGTCCACGCCCTCGAAGATGGAGAACGGACCGCTTTGCGCGACATCGGCAATGCTGACACGCCAGACGAAATCGCTCGTCCCCGCTCCCTCGGGGTGGGCGGCCACCTCAGAGGTGACACCTCCGCCGTTCTTCCACGGCGCGGGTGCTCTCTCCTCAGCCCGCAGAACCTGCACTGCCATGTGCTTTCCTTCCCCGATGGGATGGCCCCCCAGAGCCGTTCCGCCCGGCTCGGCTGCGGACAAGACGAAGAGGACCCGGTGGGTCGAACTGCGAACCCGGAGCGCGGGGCCTTCGGCACCGCACTGTACGCGACGGCCTTCAACGCCTCGCAGGAGCCGGAACGCAGGCAGGCCAGTCGGCGCAAGTGACTTGTCCGCCTCGTCGGGGAGGAACCGGGCGAGGCGGGTGCCAGTGCAGGTCGTGCGCTCCAGCGAGAGACGGGAGATGACCTGCTCCAGCGCGGCAGCCGCGTCGCCGCTCACCGTGACGGCGGCGCGGACGCTGGTGGTGTCCTCGCCCTCGCGGCGAGCCCGCAGACCGGTCGCGGTCAGCCCGGAGTCGGTCAGGGCCTGGGCGGGCAGGGCCCGGGTGTGGGTCCGGGACCTGCGCTCGCAGCGCAGGTGCACGCCGGCCGGTACCTGGTGTCCGGGTCGCTGCCGGCGGCCGGGGCCCGGTCCAGCAGGCGTCCGGCCGGGCGCAGCAGCATGTGGATGCCGAGCACGGTAAGGGTGCCGAGCACGGCCAGGGTGAGCCGTCCGGAGGCGGCCAGTACGCCGACCGCTGCCGAACACCACAGGGCGGCAGCCGTGTTCAGTCCGCGCACGCCGGCGCCGTCGTGCAGGATCACCCCTCCGCCCAGATCTCCTGATCGCGTCCGCGCTGATGTCCGGGTACAGGACGGAGGCGGGCAGGATCACCGACAGCATGACCAGCACCCCCACCGCCGCCGCAGTGAAGGCGTTGGTCTTCGGGCCGTTGACCCACGGTCCCGGAACCTGCTTGTCCTTGCACAGCAGCAAAAGGAACACGCGCGCGGACGGCAGCAGCACGCCGACGAGGGTCTGCACGCCCTCCGTCAGCAGGTCCAGCGGCGAGCCCGGGATCATCACGATCGTGGCCGCGGCGGCAACGAGCCCGGCGTAGACGGCGTAGAAACCCTTCGCGCCGCCGACACCCCGGTGCAGGGAGTGCTTCATGCCCAGCACGTCACCGATCGCGTACGCGGTCGACAGCGACACGGCGAACGCGCCGATGATCGAGGCGTCCAGCAGCGCGATCGCGAACAGCACCCCGGCCAGCTTGCCTGCCTTGGCCTCGAGGCCGTGCGCGATCCCGGTGGTGTCGGTGAACTGGCCGAAGCCGTGCGTCCCCGAGAACGCGGCGACCGTGAAGCCCATCATCGCGGCAGCGCCGATGACCACGACGACGATGCCGATGATCAGTAGCGTCACCGTGGACAGGCGCCCGGAGCCGCGCGGCAGGTTCGGGGTGACGAAGTCGGCGGCCATCTGCGAGGCGGGCGGGTGGACCATGGCGTAGATCGGCACCCGCGGCAGCGACGCCGCGCACAGCGTCATCACCACCCGCTCGAAGCGGCGGAAGGGTCCGCTGACTGCCGACGCGATGATGATCAAGGGGGTTAGCACCACCGCCGCCGCCTTGGGCCGGCCCAGGTAGCCGGCGGACAGCGTGATCCCGATGAACTCGGTCACCAGAGTGAGCGCGTTGAGCAGGAACAGGTCGATCACGCTGAACGCGCCCCAGAACTTCCCGAACCGCTCCAGGCTCAGCCGGGCGTGGCGACCGCGCCGAGGCGCAGCACCACGTCTTGGTTGATGTACAGCACGGGCACCAGCAGGAGCAGGGTCCATCGAAGGTGGGTGCGGTAGTTCTGGCCGGCTTGGCCGACTGACCCCGGCGCTCGCCGTGGTCGTCCAAGCGGATGGTGCCCAGCGCGCCCTGGATGTCGCCGATGTGCGCGTCGTCGGGTACCGCCACGCGTGGCGCGACGACCGTGGTCACGGTGGTGTCGGTCATGGTGGCCTCCATGGCCCCCGGGTTCGGGGGAGGTCGGGGGCACGCAGCAGCCATCACCCCCGCACGCCGAACGCGCAGACAGCATCACCACCGGGCGCAGGAGTGCCCGTGGACACGGCGCGGCTGGGGTGCCGCGCAGGGAGGTGGTGGTTACCGCGTGCCGCAGCGAGGATGCGTACTTGCCTTTGCCGGTCAGGGCCGGTCGTGCGCGATCTGCAGTGCCACTTGGACGACAGGCGCCTCGTCGGGGAAAGGGAGACTACGGCGGCACGAGCGACCTCGACATCTGGTGCGCGCAGCGCGGTGCGCCACGCCGCCCGGCAGCTGGCCGAGACCACCCCGAAACTGACCGCGGGCTCCGCGGACGCCTATCGTGCCGGGCTCGCCACCCGCGCCGCTGACCTGCGCAGGGCCGCACTCGCCGCCTGGATCACCGGCATACCCGAGGACATCATCGCCGCGGACGGGCGCCTGCCCGTGGCCGTCGTACATGGTGGATGGCGGCCAGCTTCTCGCCAGGACACTCCGGCGACAGATGACCGTGGCGGACAACGCCGGTGACGGCCTGCCGTCGGCCGCCCTCGGTCAAAGACCGGTCATGGATTAGGGAAGCGGGTGAGGGCGGGCGTAGGCTTTAGGCGGTTTGAACAGACACCTCGTTCGGTGAGGCGTCTTCACGGACACAGGCCACTGATCCCACCCGTCGAGAGACGCTCCGGATCAGGACAGGTCTCCCCGGCCCAAGGGGTGACCCCAAGTGGCTTCCCCGTACGGGGATCACGCCGTGGAGTGCCAAAGCTCTGACGAGTTGGGGTGTGCCGGAACCGAGCGTGCTCCGGCTGCCCCTTGCCGCAAGACCGCGACACCTCGTGCGCGGCCGTGACCGGGAGGAGGCGACATGGACAGTAGTCCGGGCCATAGTCGGCCCCTCTTCGTGTTGTCCGCGCCGTCCTTCCGCGGCCCGCGGTAGCTCGTTCCTTCCTGACCCGTCCGGCTCGTTCCCGGTGGTCCGGCCTGCGCACCGGCTTGTCCAGGCGTGCCGACGTATGCCCTGGCAATACCTGGTCACCGGCCGGTACGGGGAGGAAGAGCACCGCCGAGGGCCGCCCGTTGCCCCGTCGTGGCGGGGTAAGGAGGTGTTCACCTTGGCTGCTCACACTCTGCTCATGTCCACCAAGGCTCGGTTCCGCAACCGCCGGGTCCACCTCGAACGCCGTGCCACCGCCACCAAAACCGTCCGCGCCTCCCTCGTCTCGCTGGCCGGCCTGATCGGCGGACCGGTCACCAACCAGGCGGACGAGGAGGTCGGCCGCGTCGTCGACGTGGTCGCCCGGCTGTACGGCACGGAGCCGTACCCGCCGGTCACCGGGCTGATCCTGCGCATCGGCCGCCGACAGACCTTCGTGGCCTCGGACGCGATCGGCAAGGTGCAGGCAGGCCACGTACAGCTGCGCACCGCCCGCGTCGATCTGCGCGACTTCTCCCGCCGTCCCGGCGAGGTGCTGCTGGCCAAGGACATCCTTGACCACCAGCTCGTCGACGTGGACGGCGTCCAGGTCACCCGGGCCGCCGACCTGTACCTCGCGCCCCTGGTCGGCCAGGTCGTGCTGGTCGGCGTGGACGTCTCCCTGCCGACCCTGCTGCGTCGGCTCGGCCCGCGGCGCCGGCAGGCCCGGCCGACCCCGGAGCGGGTGCTGGACTGGCAGGCCGTGGCACCGTTCGCCGAACAGGCCACCGAGGGCCCGCCGGAGGTCCGGCTGCGCGCCTCCCGGGCCGCCCTGCAGCGGCTGCGCCCGGCCGACCTCGCCGACATCCTCGAGGACCTCGGCCGCGACGAACGCCAGCAGCTGCTGGGCTGGCTGGAGCCGGAGCAGGCCGCCGACGCGCTGGAGGAGATGGAACCGGCCGAGCTGGAGAACCTGCTGCGCGAGGCCCAGCCGGAACACGCCGCCCGCCTGCTGGACGAGATGGAGCCGGACGAGGCCACCGACGCCCTGCGCGACCTCACCCGCGAGGAGCGCGAGGCCCTGCTGTCCCGCATGCCGAGCGGCGAGGCCGCGGAGCTGCGAAGGCTGCTGACCCACCGCGAGGGCACCGCCGGCGGTGCCATGACTACCCTGCTGATCATCGCCCGCCCGGACGAGACCGTCGCCAAGGTGCGGGCGCAGCTGGCCGAACAGGCCGAGCACCGCACCGAGATCGACGCGATCGCCGTCGTGGACGACAACGGCCGGCTGCTGTGCGACCTGCCCCTGTTCGACCTGGCAGTCGCCGAGGACACCACCCTGATGGCCGACCTGGTGACCTGGCGATCCCAGTTCGGCCCTCCGGTGACCGTCCGCCCCGACACTCCCCTCGGCGAGGCCGCCGACCAGCTGGTCGCCTCCCGCGCCTCCTCACTTCTGGTGGTGGACGACACCGACCGCCCCAACGGCCGGATCCTTGCCGACGACCTGCTCGACCATCTGCTGCCCGAGCGCGGGCGTCTGCACTTCCGGAGGTTTCTGCAGTGACCGGCGACCTGGACACCACCTCGGCCGCGTCCCCCGCCGCCCCCGCCACGCGGCGGCGGGGCCTGGGCCGTCTCGCGATGGTCGCCGCCATCGCCGGTCCCGGCCTGGTCGCCGCGAACGCCGGCAACGACGCCGCAGGCATCGCCACCTACGCCTCCGCGGGCTCCCAATTCGCCTATGGCACGCTGTTCTTCATGGTGCTGGTCACCGTCGCCCTGGTCATGGTCCAGGAGATGGCCGTACGCCTCGGCGCCCACACCGGCAAGGGCCTGGGGGCGCTGATCCGCGAACAGTTCAGCCTCCGGCTGACCGCCCTCGCCGTCTTCTGCCTGTTGCTGGCCAACACCGGCCTGGTCGTCAGCGAGTTCGCCGGCATCGGCGCCGCCTTCGAACTCCTCGGCGTACCCAAGTGGGCGGTCATTCCGCCGGCCGCGATCCTGCTCTGGTCGCTGGTCCTGTTCGGCTCCTACCGGTGGGCCGAACGCATCTTCCTCATCATGTCGCTGGCGTTCTTCGCCTACCCCATCGCGATGATCCTCGGCCACCCCCACTGGGGCGAGGTCGGCAAGCACCTCGTCGTCCCGCACATCGAGCCCAACAAGAGCTTCATCCTGCTCGCCGTCGCCCTGATCGGCACGACCGTCAGCCCGTACATGCAGTTCTACGCCGCGGCAGGCGTCGTCGACCGGGGCGCCAAGCCCGAGGACTACCGGCTCATCAAGCTGGACGCCGTGATCGGTGCGGTGTTCGCCTGCCTCATCAGCCTGACGATCATCATCGCCACCGCTGCCGCGATCGGCGGCACCGGCCCGCTGGACTCAGCCGCCCAGGCCGCCGAGGCCCTCAAACCGGTCGCCGGTCAGAACGCCGAACTCCTCTTCGCCGTGGGCCTGATCGGTGCCTCCGCGCTCGCCGGTGCCGTCGTCCCGCTCTCCGCCAGCTACGCCGTCGGCGAGGCCGCCGGAGTGGAACGCTCCGTGTCCCGCAGCTTCCGCGACGCACCGCTCTTCCTGGGCCTGTTCACCGCCCAGATCGTGCTCGGCGCGGTGGTCGCCATGACCCCGGTGAACGTCATCCAGCTGCTCATCGGCACCCAGGTCCTCCAAGGCTTGATCAGCCCCATCGTGCTGGTCTACCTCCTGGTCCTCACCAACCGCCGCTCCGTGCTCGGCGCGGCGGCCAACGGCCCCCGCTACCGGATCGGCGCCACCGCCGTGGTCGTCGGCGTCGCGGGCATGTCCACCATCCTGCTCGTCCAGACCGTCCTCGGCTGGTTCGGCCTCGGCTGACCCCGGTCCCCGCCTGAGAAGAAGGCCCGCCGTGAAGAAGTACGGCCCCTGCCCGGCAGGTACTGCCCTGGTCCGCCTGGATCGCCACTCGTGGCGGGCGAGGCACTGACCAGCGACGAACTCATCGACCGCTACGAGGAGCTGATCGACCGCTTTCCGATCTGGTCGATCGAGGACGGCCTCGGCGAGGACGACTGGGACGGCTGGGCACGCCTGACCGAACGGCGGGGCGAGCGAGCCGCACGCGCGCGCCGCGATCGAGAACAGCGACTGCGTGCATTGCATCGTGTCAGCGGGCAGCGAGGCGGTCGACCCTGGCGGACGGGCGACCGGGGCGCCTGAACGCCTGTGGTGTGCCGGAAGGGCGCATCTCGCCGGGGACGCCGATTTCGACGACGGCTCGCTGAATCGAGCGGGTCATTTCGCCGAGTCTGCGATGCCGGCCTGGACGCGCTGGTCGGCGCGATCGTCATGACGCGTGACGAGGGATCGGCGAAGCTCTGTCCTGCGGAGAAGAGCCGGTTGATCGTGTCGGACATGACCCGGTTCAGGAGGGGGGCGATCAGTGCATCGGTGGGCTCGCACCAGGAGGAGTCCGTCGCGCCCTGCCACAGACGGGCCGGGTCTCCGCCGACGAAATTGCTCGGAGGAATAGTCAAGACCTGTGGATCGGCATGTCATGCGACCTGCTGGGTGCGTCCTGGTTCCAGGCTGGTTTCTTAAGTGGGTCGGTTGATGAGGATGGGCCTGGCGGAACCTCAGTCCTAGAATCTGGTCATGGGTAGGACAGACCGCGCCAGCCGGGTGATCGCGGCACCACCGGAGACCGTCTACGGCGCCCTCCTCGACCGGGAGTCCCTCGAGGTCTGGCTGCCGCCGGATGGCATGCGCGGGCGGGTCGAGCGGTGGGATCCCCGGCCTGGTGGCGGGTTCCGGATGGTCCTCACGTACCTCGACCCCGCTGACAGCCCCGGCAAGACGTCAGATGCGACCGATGTCGTCGACGTCGGGTTCGCCGCCCTGGTGCCGCCGGAGCGCGTGGTGCAGCGGGCAGTGTTCCAGGCTGACGACCCGTCGTACGCGGGCACCATGACGATGACGTGGCACCTCGCTGCCACCGGTGAGGGGACCGAGGTGACCGTTACCGCCACGGACGTGCCGCCCGGCATCGACCAAGCGGTCCACGAGGCCGGGATTTCCTCCTCGCTAGACAACCTGGCGTCGTACGTCGAAGCGGTGGACTGACTCGGGGCGGCTGTGCCCCGGGCCCGGCCACGTCGTCAGAGGAAGCGGTCGAGCACTCACACCCGTCATCGCACGCATCCCGTCAGATGATGGCTGAGTAATTGCCAAGATCGACGGAACTGCTGAGGTTGTTCATGCTGCGTGGGCTTCGGGGCGTTCGACGAGGTGGCCGCGTTCGAAGCGGGCTCCAGCGCGGACGAGAGCGACGAGGTGGGGTGCGTTCACGGCCCGCCAGCGTGCCTGGGCGGACTCGACGAGCTTAAAGACCATCGCCAAGGCCGCGGCCGCGCTGCCGGCGCCCTTGGTGACCTTCGTGCGGAGCCGGACGGTGGCGAAGGTCGACTCGATGGGGTTTGTGGTGCGCAGGTGGATCCAGTGCTCGGCGGGGAAGTCGTAGAACGCCAGCAATTCGTCCACGTCGTCGGTGATCTTCTTGACCGCCTTGGGCCACTTTGCGCCGTGGCTCTTGTCGAACGCCGCGACGGCCTTGAGGGCGTGGGTGCGGTCCTCGGCGTTGTAGATCTCCCGCAGGGCCTTCTTCGCCCCGGGCTGCGCGGACTTCGGCAGCGCGTCGAGGGCGTTGGCGATCTTGTGAAGCCGTAAAGAATCAAGGTGCTGCTTTACATGGGCGGGCTCGTTGTCAGGGTATGGCGGTTCCGGAGGAGATCTGTTCCCAAC
>NZ_JBIAEC010000040.1:0-32984 GCF_042868225.1 Streptomyces sp. NPDC007856
CTGAACGCGTTCCAGATCGCCTTCGAGGGCCGCCTGACCCCCAGCAACAACTGACACCTCAACTACCAAGATCAGCCGTTAAGTTGACACACCCGGATGAGCACATGACGGACATCGCAGCGGAAGTCGATGAAGTCTGGCGCTGCCTTGGCGCAGAGCTGGACCGGTCTTTCTCACGTCCTCGGACGGCGGGTTACGCACGACTGGTCGGAGCGGCTGAACGGAGGGCATCCGGGCCACGGCCGCTCGCCGCAGGTTCGACGATTCCCGGTTTCCGGGTCGTCGCCGCCCTCCCCGGACGCGAGCTTGCACTCCAGGGCCGCCATCGCTTCTCGGCATACGCCCTGATCTTCCGGCTCGATGCCAACGGCCCCGGCCGATCACGGCTGCGCGCTGAAAGCCGAGCCGCCTTCCCCGGCCTGGCCGGCGGCCTCTACCGATGGCTCGTCATAGGGACCGGTGCCCACGTGTTCGGCATGCGGCGCCTGCTTTCGGCAATCCGCCGCCGATGCGAGGACACCCCGAACTCCTGCTGATCGGCCCAGACGCCGGCAGCTCGACCTGGCACCAAGCGCTGGGGGGGCTGTCTCGTCCTAGAGGGCGGACGCAGACCTCGCCCGACGCAAACCCCGACTAAGGAGTGACACTCGATGCGCCTGCGTTCCGGATGCGCACTCGCGGGTACGGCGATCGCCGTACCCGTCCTGCTGAACCGCCACCGCGGCGAAACGATCCCCATGGACGCCCGCGCCAGGCGGGATGCGCCCGGGTCCTTCGTCCGGCTCCGCCGCGGCACGACGCATGTCATGGTGGACGGACCTGAATCGGGAGAGCCGGTCCTGTTCGTGCACGGAGCGACGTTGTCCCTGTGGGTGTGGGACGGACTGTTCGAACGACTGGCCCGGGCCGAATACCGGACCATCCGATTCGACCGGTACGTCGTCGGCTTCAGTGACCGTCCCGACATCGACTACAACCAGGCGCTGTTCGAGGAACAGATGATCGACCTGCTGGAGGCGCTCGGCGTCGACCGTCCGGTGACGCTCGTCGCGCTGGCGTTCGGCGGCCCGGTCGCGGCGGAGTTCGCCGTGCACCATCCCGAGCGGGTCGCCGGCGTGTGCCTGGTCTCCCCCGACGGGTTCGCGACCCCGCTCAACCTCGGATTGCGCCTGTCTTTGCTGCCCCGGATCGGTGAGCCGTTCTTCCGGCTGACCGGAAACCGGGCGTTGAAGTCCCGCCTGCCCGGCTACTCCCGCGACCCGCGCTTGGTCGCCCGCATCCAGGCGGGTCTGTTGCCGGAACTGCGCTATCGGGGCTTCAAACGCAGTCTGCTCTCCGCGCTCCGCAACGTCCCGATCCGCGGCGCCGAATACCTGTACCGATTCCTGAACACGCGCGACATCCCCATCCAGGTGGTGTGGGGGCGCCAGGACCCCATCACCCCGATGCCACCGGACGAAGTACTGCGCACCGTTTTCTCTCACGCCGACCTGCGCCTGCTCGACGGCGTGGGACACCTGCCGCACTACGAGCGCCGCGACGAGACCGCCGCGATCGTCCTGGACTTCCTGCGCAATGCGGTTGCAGAGCGCCATACCGTGCTGTGAACCGGGTCACAGCCAAGCACGGAGATGCCGGGATGCCCCATGTCCCGTATGCCAGCACGACGAACGGAGATGCCATGAAAATCTTCATTGCCGGCGTGACCGGCGCCATCGGCAGCCGGCTTGTGACCCAACTCGTCGCGTGCGGTCATGAGGTCGTCGGCGTGACTGCCACGCGCTCATGGTTGGACGTGGACTTCGGCGATCGGCGCCGAGTCGCGAGCGGGGCAGGCCGATGACCCTGGCGCAGGCGCGCGGCTGGTACGAGCTGGAGGAACTGGACGACGGCCTCGTTCGCATCACAGAGCCGCACGCCGACAAGTTGGTGCGGGCCAACCTGTGGTGGCTGCGCGGCACGGAACGCGACCTCGTCGTGGACGCGGGACTGGGCGTCGCCGGTCTGCGCCGGCACATCCCCCGCATGTTCGAGCGGGATCCGCTGGTCGTCCTCACCCACGCACACCTGGACCACGTCGGCGGAGCACACGAGTTCCGCGAACGGGCGGCCCACAAAGCCGCCGTAGAGACCCTGGCACAGGGTGTGCCCGCCAGCCTCTACGGCCCCGAGCTCTGCAAAGAACTCGGTATGGAGCCAGCCGGAGAAGATCTGCCCGGATTGCTGATCGACGCGCTGCCCCACACCGGCTACGACCCTCGCACCTACCGCGTGGAGCCGCTCAGGGTGCACCGCACCCTCCAGGACGGGGACGTCATCGACCTGGGCGGGCGCTCGTTGACCGTCCTGCACCTGCCCGGACACACCCCCGGCTGCATCGCCCTCCTCGAGGAACACACCGGCGCGCTGTTCACCGGCGACGTCATCTACAACGGCCACCTCATCGACGACCTCCCCGAATCCGATCCGCCGGCCTACCGGCGCAGCCTGGCGCTCCTGGCCGACCTGGACACCTCCATCACCCACCCCGGCCACGGCCGCAGCTTCGACAGGCACCGCCTGCGGGAACTCGCACACAACTACCTCAGCGCGCCCCACGTGTAGACCCGCCGCGGTGATCTCTCGGCACCGCACAATTCCGTCGAGGAGGGGCTCAGTCCGAATTCACTCGTAACGCAGGCGCAGCGGCTCCCGTTCGGCTTCCTCGATCTGGTCGGCGGTCAGGCCCGGCAGGTTCAGCTGGACCAGCGTCACCTCGGCGCTGGTCGGCTGGGCGCAGGCACCCACTGTTTTAGTTCCGGGCGTGCCGAGGCGCAGGCGTGGCCATGGACGCGCAGCGTGGTCGGGCGGCCTGGGACGAGCAAGAGCAGGCCGACGCGTCCGGTCTGCAGCACGTTGTGCATGGTGTCGAGCCGCTTGCCGGTCGCGTCGGGGATCATCAAGGTTCGCTCGTCCAGCACCGAGACGAACCCGGCCGGGCCGCCACGCGGTGTCACGTCCGCCCGGCCCTCGGCATCCACACTGCCGATGAACACCAGCGAAGAGCAGCCAATCAGCGCCCGGGTCTCCTCGGTCAGGCGGTCGATCTCCTTGCGGAGCGAGTTCGGGTTCGGCTGCGGGTAGAGCTCGCGCAGCTGGTCCGGGCTGGTGAGGGCGTCCGCCCGCAGCGAGTCGAAGAGCAAGCCGGTGATTCCCGTGTCGATCGTCATACGGACGACCCTGGAAGACGACCGAGGCAGTGGGCGGGGCAGCGCGTGATCTCGCCCGCGTTGACCGGTCGCTACTCGCGGCGCAGTCGGACGAACGTGGCGGTGCGATGCCTGCCCGTACAGAGGCGGTCTCGGCGAGCAGGCGTTCCGTCAGGGGCAGCCCGGCGTCCTCGGTCTGGTGCTGTGGCGAGCCCAGGGGAGTCCGGCCAACTCGTCGGCCAGCACGCGGGCCGGGGCCGAGGTCAGCGCGGGCGTTGAGCCGACCTGCCGCCAGCTGCGCCTTTGCCTCCCGGAACACGGGCTCCGTGCGTGCGCGATGCGTGAGCGGATGGTCCGGCACGAGGGGTTCATGAGCGGGCTGGGGGTACGACGCCGCAGGGTACTGATCAGGCAAAACAGCACCCTGCGGCAGGGGCGAGCACCACCCGGCAAGGATTCGGTCCCACTCCTAGAGCGGGTGTCGGTGCAGGAAGTCTGTCGAAGCATTTGATGAAGGCAGCGCGGAAGGATCTTCGGCGACTCCGCACCGGCCCGACTGCTCTGCTCGGCCGAACGCGACCGCCTCCTGGGCCACCACCGCCCTGGACCGCAGACGCCGTCACAGGGCTGTGCACCTGCAAGCCCACATGTCGGGGGACATCCCGCACCCGCATGTTCAGCCCCGGGACGGAGCAGCGAGCCCCCGCACACCTTCCTCGTCCAGGTTCGTGCCCAAAGCGTGCCCATAAGACCGGACAACCACGGTGAACAGCGGGCCGAAGCCAGCCCTCGAAGCCACGCCGAAGGCGACGTATCCCCAGGTCAGAGGCTGCACGGCCCCCGAAGCGCCGTCGCTTCCGAGCGCGCTGCGCAGTTCGGCGAGCGTGCCCATGGGCGGGGTGAAGCCGGGCTGAGAATCAAAGCAACACTGGGCCGCCGGCCTGCTGTACGAGGGCTGCCTGAAGCCCGTGGGCGCGGGCCCCGCCCTCGTGTGAGGTCGTTTATGGAGTTCCTGGACGCCTGTAACCAACCCACAACCGGCCGCCTGCCTGCTCGATCACCTCGTCCACGACGGCCACAAGGGGCTGCACTCTCCCGCCGAGTACCTCAGCTAGACCGTGGTGCAGGCGCGTGCTCAGCCCTGGCGCGGTCGTCTCAAGACGGCGTGCCAACCACTTCCCACCACCGCCCCAAGAACCGCCGACGGCCAGCGCCAGCTCACCGGTCCGGCGGACCAGTTCATTCGCAATGAACAACCGTTCGCTCTGGTCGTCGCTCCCCACCAGGTCATCAAGGAGATCGGTGATCGCGTACCGGCGGTCATCAATCTCTTCGGCCGACACCGCAGGCGGCCCTGCGGAAGTCAGCTCCCGGGCCTGTGCGGCGAGGTGCGCTCCGAGTCCGTCGGTGTCGAAGAGCAGCAGCCCCTGCGCGCACATCCACAGCAGCGGTGACCGGCGCTCGTGTAGTTCCCGTTCGACGTAGGAGTGCCACGTCGCTTCGGTGTGCACAAACATCTCCACTGGCCACTCGGCGTACTGGAGGCTCGCCCGGTACGGCGCTGGGGCTCCACGAAGCAGCACAACGATGTCGAGGTCCGACGTCGCTGTGCGACAGCCCGTCACGACGCTGCCTCCCAGGAACGCGGCTCGCGCGTCGGGGTGATGCTCATCCACGACCGCGCGTGCGGCCTCGATCTCATCCATGCGGGAACTATCAGCACCAACCGGCCCCGCGCGCACACCATTTCTCAAAATACCGACCTGCCTCAGGCCAGACTTACGCTTGAGGCGCTAAAGGCCAGCGACCTCAACGCAGTTGATGTGGTCGGGGCTCGGATCGGCCCCGGGGTCCCGAAGGTCACCCTCACGATGGAGGTCCCGGAGTGGGAGCGGCTGGCGTGGACTCCGCACGCCATGCCGTGCAATCCGCGATCCACGGCCGAGATCGCGCGTAAGGGAGTGTCAGTCCCGATTCAAGCCAGCAAGCGCTGGGTCGTCGAGCGCACCCAACCTCGTGGATGAACGGTTACGGCAAGTTCCGGCGCTGCACAGAGAAGAGCGGCAGCGTCGTGGACTCCTACCCCTACCTCGTCGCCGCTCTCGTCACGCTCCGCATGCTGATCCGCCGGGCAACGAGCCGCTACCGCTGGGACGGCCGCCCCACCACCAGACGCCCCAAGCGATCAATTCCGGCCGATCATACCTGGGCCTCCGCACAACGAAACACGTTCTACCAGGTGGAGGGACCCACCGGCCCCCGGGCGATCAGGACGTCGGCTTTGTGGCGCCAGCCGAGGGAGGAGTAGAGACGCTGTCCTTCCTCGCTGGCAATGAGAAGACCAGTACGGGCACCCTGGGACACGGCCGCCTCCGCCAGAGCGCTCATCATCGCGCGGCCCAGGCCGCGTCGGCGGTGCGCTGCGTCCGTCTCGATGCGATCGGCGATCGCATCACCGCCGACCACGGCAATGGAGCCGCGCGCTGCCACCTCTGCGGAGGGGGCGTGGAGGGAGACGACCGTGACTGGTCCCTCCGTGCGCACCTCGCGCTCGTACGGCGCGGCAGGCGCGTGCTGCGGGTGCCGGGTCAGATCGGTCGTCATGAACCACTCTGACCGCTTGAGCAACTCCAGTCCGGCGGCGCCGACGATGGCTTCGGCTGTGCCTGGGCGCAGCGTAGGCACAGTGAGCCAGGTGATCTGCCGTGCGGCGGCGACGGCTGCCGCCAGCCGTGCTACGGACTCGGGCTCCTCGTCCGCACGCAGCGCGAACACCTCTACCTCGCGGCCGGGTTGGTCGCACTTGGACCGCAGGCCGTCCCCTGCGGGCTCGACAGGCTCGGCCTCGGGCAGGGAGCGGGCGACGGTCCAGCCGTCCAGCCAACGTCGTATTAGCCCTGATTCGATCTTCGTCATCCGGTGATTAGAGCATGACCGCAACCGGTGGGCCGGCGAACAACCGTCCCCCTTTGTTCGCCGCCGCCAAACGACGCCGCCCTCCATGTGCCGGTCGGTCTTACGTACCCGGTCGGCCCGGCCCCTCTGGTCGCCATCGCCGAGGCCGCGCCGGAGACGGCCGACCACCGGCACCCGTCCGCCGTCATGTCCTCTGTCCGGCTGCTCGCGCGGATGACGCCGGATCACCGCAACGGCATCCCCCGGCAGTCCGACGGCTCGGTCGGCTGGAGCATGCCCGGCGCATCTGCACGCGTCTGGCCGGACGGCCGCATCGAGCTGTACACGGCGATGTCTCCGCTGCGCGATGGCCCAGCACCGTGTCAGAGCGGGTTTCCTGAGCTCGGCTAATACGCTGGCTCCGCAAGCTGGAGGAGGTTGCGATCCGTATGGGTGACGGGTACGGGCCCGGACGGTCTGAGCAGGAGGACCCGCTCGGAGCCGAATGGGAAAGGCACCGGCCCGCGGTTTTCGGTGTGGCCTACCGGCTGCTGGGGAGTGTGGCCGATGCCGAGGATGTGACCCAGGACGTCTGGCTGCGGGCGGCCGGAGCGGATCTGCAGGACATCAGTGATCTGCGGGCCTGGCTGGTGACGGTGGCCGCGCGACGGTCGTACGACATTCTCAAGAGTGCCCGTTTCCGCCGTGAGACCTACGTCGGACCTTGGCTGCCGGAGCCGCTGCTGACAGGGCCGGACGCGTCGCAGCCGGTACTCGTCGACGAGTCGGTCAGTTCGGCGATGCTCCTGATCATGGAAGAGCTGAGCCCGCCGGAGCGGGTGGCCTTCGTCCTGCATGATGTCTTCGGTCTCGAGTTCGACCGGATCGCCGAGGTGCTGGATGTCTCCGGGCCGAGTGCCCGGCAGCTCGCCTCGCGGGCACGACGGCGGGTGGCCAAAGCGAAGCAGTCGACGCCGCAGGCGTCGAAGGCGGAGCGTGAACGCGTCCTCGCGGTCTTCCGCGCCGCCTACGAGGCCGGGGACCTGGGCGCCCTGGTCAGGCTCCTGCACCCGGACGCCGTCTACGTCACCGACGGCGGCGGCAAGGTCTTGGCGGCGCGCAAGCTCATCCACGGCGGCGAGCGCGTCGCCGACGTCATGGTGCGTACGGGGCGCCAGTGGCGTCCGGACCGCATCGACTTCGCCGAGGTCGGCGGCGAGCTCTCCCTCGTGTTCCACCGGGAAGGCAGGGTCTATTCCGTCGACACGGTCCAGATCACGAACGGTCTGATCACCGCGTACCGCAGGGTCATAAACCCCGACAAACTCATGCGCGTCTGAGCTGTCACACCCGGACGGCCTACCTCGTCTCCCTGATGAGAACGCACAACGGGCGACGAAGGAATGCTCGGCAACAGGTGAGATCGATCATGCAGAGCGGCATGCATCCACCTGCAGCCGCCATGAGCTCCGGCGTGAGCGGGCTGTGCGCTCGGATCGCCTCTCCCAGTAAGGACCTGTATGCAAGCCATCACTGTGCGAGACCGGGACGCCGGTCTTGCCGGTATGTCCCTGACGGACATGCCCTACCCCCATGCGAGCGAGAACGACGTCATCGTGCGCGTGCACGCCGCCGGCTTCACCCGTGGCGAACTGGACTGGCCCGCAACGTGGACCGATCGCGCCGGCCGCGACCGGACGCCGAGTGTGCCCGGGCACGAGCTGTCCGGTGTCGTCGTAGAGCTGGGGTACGGCACCACCGGCCTGAGCGTCGGACAGCGGGTGTTCGGCCTGGCCGACTGGACCCGCAACGGCACCCTCGCCGAGTACGTCGCGGTGGAGGCCCGCAACCTCGCCCCGCTGCCGGCGGACATCGACCACACCGTGGCCGCCGCGCTGCCCATCTCCGGGCTGACCGCCTGGCAGGGCCTGTTCGACCACGGCCGCCTCACCACGGGCCAGACCGTCCTCATCCATGGTGCTGCGGGCGGCGTCGGCTCGATTGCGGTGCAGCTCGCCCGCGAGGTCGGCGCCCGCGTCATCGGCACCGGCCGGGCCTCCGACCGGGACAGGGCACTCGCCCTCGGTGTAGACACCTTCATCGACCTGCAGACCGAGAAGCTGGAGGACGCCGGCGAGGCCGACGTGGTGTTCGACGTGATCGGCGGTGACATCCTCGACCGCTCGGCCACCCTGGTCCGAGCCGGTGGCACGCTGGTCAGCATCGTCATGCCGCCCAAGGTCCAGCCCAAGGACGGGCGGGCGGTCTTCTTCGTCGTCGAACCCGACCGCGCCCGGCTCGCCGAGCTCGCCACGCGGCTAAGGGACGGCCGGCTCAAGCCGTTCGTCGGTGCTGTGCGGCCGCTCGCCGAGGCACCCGCCGCGTTCGCCCCCGGCCAGCGCACCCCCGGTAAGACGATCATCCGCGTCACGGAAGACTGAATCGGGAGACCCATTGTGATCGGAATGCGAATCGCCGCCGGCCTGCTGGCTGCAGCCACGCTGACTGGGGCCACGGCCTGCTCGGCCTCCGACCAGCCCGCCCATGCCAAGGCGCAGGCGGCGGTCGCGGCATCGACGCGTCCCGTCGAGACCTTCACACCGCTGCTCCAGCAGGCGCTTGCGAATGTGAAGGGCAAGACGTTCACCTCAGCGATCGTCGCCTTCCCGCCCGGCGCAAGCGCGCTGCCGCACCGGCACGGCCAGGCGTTCGTCTACGCCTACGTCCTCGAAGGCACCGTGCGCAGCAAGCTCGACGACAAGCCCGTGACCACCTACCACCAGGGCGAGAACTGGGTCGAGCAGCCGGGCGCCCACCATGTCATCACCGAGAACGCCAGCCGGACCAAGCCGGCAAAGCTCCTGGTCGCCTTCGTCTCCGACACCGGGGCCAAGCTCAAGGTCGACGACCCGAAGTCGTAACCCCGGGGCGTGCAGCGGGGCGGCAACACTCTTCACGAGCTCCGCCCCTGCCGGAGCACGCCCCATCCACCACCAAAACGTGCCCGACAAGCGCGGCGCGGACCACACGAAGGAAGCAAAGGAATCATGACCGACCCCCAGCGCGTCAACATCGGCGAGCAGCACCCGGCTGCCTACAAGACCCTCATCGCCCTGTCGTCGGAGGTGGAGAAGGCCGCCGCCGCAGCGGGCCTCGACCCGCTTCTGGTCGAGCTGCTGAGGATTCGCACCTCCCAGATCAACGGCTGCTCGTTCTGCCTGCGCATGCACACACGTGACGCCCTCAAGAAGGGCGAGAACCCCGACCGGATCGCGGTGCTGCCCGCGTGGGCGGAGACCGGCTACTTCTCCGAGACCGACCGCGCCGCCCTCCGCCTCACCGAGGCGATCACACGCGTGCCGGACGGACACGTCAGCGACGAGGACTTCAACGCCGCTGCGGCCAAACTCACCGCAGACCAGATCTCGGCAGTCGCCTGGCTGGCAACCGTGATGAACGCCTTCAACCGAGTCGCGATCACCAGCCGGTACTCCGTCGGCAGCTGACCTCGACGGCGCTACCGGCGGTGATGGAGGCTGCCGAAGCCTCCACCGTCGTGCAGTTGCTGGTGGAATCAGCCGGGCGGCTTGTGCGAGCCGACCCGGCTCACACAAGCGCGGAGGCATCCGATGAGACAACTTCAAGTGTCTGGAGAACCGTCCAGTTTCATTTCGTACCGCCAGCCCGTCCCGACCGGCAGGGTCGGGACGAGCTCGGCGAGGGCGACGTCGACGGGGAAGTCCACGTCATCAGACTCCGACCGCCACGCCGTGCGCGCATACGCAGCGGTGCTACCTGAGCAGGGGCGTCACCGCCTTCACGACCAGCGTGAGCGGGGTGTCCTGGGCGGCCAGCACGGTGCCGTAGGCGATCGCGACGTGCTCGATGGCCTTCATCGCGGCGCAAAGGACGCGGGCCTGGGGCTCGGTGAGTTCATCGCCGGCTTCAACCGCGAGTGAAGTGAGGGCGATCACCGCGAGGGTGACGAGTGCCGCGAGCAGCGCGAGGTGCTCGAAGAGGTGGGGCATCACTGCCTTTCCGGGCCAGGCGACGTTCGCCGGCCTCACCCCTTCCGCCGAGAACCAGGGCGTCCTACAGGATCGAAATCTGAAGTGAGACGCACGTCACATGCGTGCGTCCCGCACCGGTGAATCAAGGCCGTCCCGCTCCTTGCGGCCGCTGCGCGACGTGGGGCGGCATCGAATTCACTCGTTCGCACGCTTGTGCGATTTCGCGTTATGGTGGATACCTGGAGAGGACGCAGGTCAGGGAGGGGCGAACGAAGGACGGGAGCTTCGAGCCGTGGTTTTACTCATCTGCGAGTAGCCTCCGGTTACTCCGCCCGCTACGGCGCCTCCCTGCCCGGCGCTCTCGTGCAGCGCGCTGCCGAGCGCGGGATGACGACGCTTGCGCTGACCGACCGGGACACCGTCCCGGGCACCGTCCGCTTCGCCACCGCTGCTGCGTCCGCGGGTATCCGCCCCGTCTTCGGTGTCGACGTCGCCGTCGCCCCGCTTACCCCGATCGACCCGGCCGCCGGACGGCCGCGTACTCCCTTGCGCGGCGGCGCGCACGTCATCGAGCCGCCGCTACGGATCACCCTGCTCGCGCAGAGCGCAGCCGGGTGGGCTCGGCTGTGCCACCTGGTGTCCGCCGCGCACGCCGAGGCCGACGGCGCGGCACCGGTCGTGTCCTGGCCCACCCTGCGCGCGTACGCCGACCAGGACCTGGTGGTGCTGCTCGGGCCGGCCTCCGAACCGGCACGGGCCCTTTCCGCCGGCCGCCCCGACGCCGCCGAGCAGCTGCTCGCGCCGCGGCGGGAGCTGGCCGGAGAGCGACTGCGGATGGAAACCGTGTACCTGGGACGGCAGGGCACCGGCGCGGGCTCACTGCGGCTGGCCGCGCGCACCGTGGGCCTGGCCGACCAACTCGGCGTCCGTACGTTGTTGACGAACGCGGTCCGCTACGCCGACCCCGACCAGCACCGGTTGGCCGACGTGCTCGACGCGGCCCGGCTGCTGCGGCCCCTCGACCGCCGGCACCTGGACGGCGGCGAGCGCTGGCTGAAGGACCCGCACGCCATGGCGGCGGCCGCCGACCGCATCGCCCAGGCCGTCGGCGACGACCCCATCCGGGCGGCACGTCTCCTGGCCGAGACCGAGGCCACCGGCCAGTCCTGCGCCCTCACTCCGGCCGATCTCGGGCTCGGGCGTCCGCACTTCCCCGAACCCTCCGTCGTCGGCGCCGGCCCCGAGCGCGGGTCGGCCATGCGGCTGCTGCGGCAGCGGTGTGAGACCGGGATGGTCGCCCGGGGCCTGGACACGGACGAGCGTGCCGTACGACAGCTCGACTACGAGCTGGAGGTCATTGGCCGGTTGGGCTTTGAGGGGTACTTCCTGGCTGTGGCCCAGGTGGTCGCGGACACCCGGGCGCTGGGGATCCGGGTTGCCGCGCGTGGCTCCGGGGCCGGCTCGATGGTCAACCACGCGCTGTTCGTGGCCACCGCCAACCCCTGGAACACCGGCTGCTGTTCGAGCGGTTCCTCAGCGAGCGGCGTACGTCGTTGCCGGACATCGACCTCGATGTGGAGTCCGAGCGGCGCCTGGAGGTGTACGACGCAATCATCAAGCGATTCGGGCGGGAGCGGACCGCGGTCACCGGCATGCCCGAGACCTACCGGGCCCGCCACGCCCTGCGGTTCCCTGTCAAGTTGTGCGTGTCGACCCGAGGGGATCGGCCGTGGTCCTTTCGAGGACGGCAGTTGGTCATAGAGCACTGACTGCATCGAGGAGGCCGCCGCTTCCCTCGGAGCCGCAGGAGCGCGAAACGACTGGCACTTTCCTCAGGCGGCTCTGTGCCGCGGCTGGCTCGACGAGGGCACCGTCGAGGTCACGTGCAGGCACCCACCCGGCACGGCCCTAGTGATCGGTGGCAGCGCCACCGGCGCAGCGTGCTCGCTGTATCTGGCCGCCGTCAGCGCCTACCCCTGACCACCGTCCGGGCCTCGACACTGCCGGCCTCTCCCAGCTCGGATGCCATGACCTCAAGCTCGATGGTCGGCGCACTCGCCCACCACGGCCTGCGGCTGAGCGAGGCCGGACAGCACACGGAGGCCGTGAGCGCCACCACCCGAGCGGTCTCCCTGAGTCGTGGACTGGCCGCCCACCATCATGCGGCACACCGGGACCACCTCGCCTTCGCACTCGCCCGCGACCTGGCGGACGCCGATGCTGCCCACAGGGCGCGGATGAGGCCGGGGCGGCCGCCGAAGTAGCGGTACAGCGCTGGTGAGCTGACGCCGACGCGGCGGGCGACTTCCGCAAGAGTGAGACCGTCGAGACCCTCGGTGGCCGCGATCTCACGGGCGGCGGCCTTGGCGTCGTGGATCAGTTGCTCTCGCAGTCGCTCGCGCCGCTAGGGGCTGCGGCGGCTGCCGGTCGTGGCCTGCGTGTCCACCCTCTCCTCCTACCTCCAGAAGTTGACGTGTTGCCAGCGTTTCGCACCGGAGGCCACTCTGTGTGGCGTATCTCACCACCGGATTTGCTCTGACGCTTGATCAGATTGTTTACTCGGCTTCCGGTGTTAAGGGCATTCCCCTGCAGGGCGACGGGTGATGTCGTGCCTGCCCGGGGGGAGTGTGTCGGTCGGGGGGTCGGATGCACGTGCACCTTGTGTTGTTCGAGGCGTGGAACATCAGCCGGTTCATCTCCGTGACGAACAAGCGCAGGGAGATCGCAGGCGCCTCGGAGTTGATCACGTATCTGGACCGCCGCTGGGTCAAGGACGCAGCGGCGGAGCTCTTCGACGGCTTCGACCCCGCCTGGCGGATCGAGGACAAGCCGGTGGAGCTCCTTGAGACGGGTGCGGGGAACGCGAAAGTGCTGGTCCGCGATGCCGGGCTCGCGCGGCTGCTGGTGACCCGCGTGACGACGCGGGCGCTGCGGGATGCTCCCGGGCTCGAGGTCTGCGGGGTGGTGAGCGCACCCTTCGACTGGTCGGCCGACGGATTGCTGCACGAGGCGCTGGGGCTGGCAGCACGGCAGCTGGCCCCCGTGCGTACCTCGCTGCCGGGGCCGGATGCCCGTTTCCTGCGTCTGCCGATCGTGGACCAGTGCCGTTCGACGGGCCTGCCGGCCGAGTCCTTGATGCGGCAGCCCGGTCCGGAGCCTTCCTACGAGCCGCGTTCCGCGGAGAGCCGCGCGAAGTGGCGGGCGTACGGCAAGCAGGACGACGGTGACGGGCTCGGTCGTCTGGCGGATCTGGCGGGTACGAAGCCCGAGCAGCTCGGCAGGGTGGTGGAGCACCTCAACGACCACGCGGAGTGGGTCGGGGTGGTCTATGCGGACGGCAATGGCCTGGGGAAGGTCTTCGGGGCCTTCAACCAGTGTGTGGACGGAGGGTCCAACCGCCGTTACGCCGACGCCTTGCGGGACTTCTCGGCGGCCATGCAGGCCGCGGCCCGGGATGCGTTCCTGGAGGCGGTCGGGGCACTGGAGCACGCGGGGGCGGGAGTGAAGGGCGGTGACGGGCCGGTCCCGGTGCTGCCGCTGATTCTCGGCGGAGACGACATGGTGGCGCTGTGCGACGGGGAGTGGGCGCTCACGTTCGCCAAAGCGTACCTGCGGGAGTTCGAACGTCTGACGGCCGCAACAGAGAAGATCATGGAGCCGCTGCGCAGGCAGGGCGAGGTGGCCGCCTTGTCGGCCTGCGCCGGGGTGGCCATCGTCAAGCCGCACTTCCCCTTCGCCGCCTCGCAGGATCTCGCCTATGCCCTGCTCAGGGAGGCGAAGCAGGTCAAAAAGGAGATCGAGGGCCCGTGTTCGGCGCTGTCGTTCCATGTGCTGTACGACAGCTCCGGCGCTGATCTGGACCGGATTCGCCGGCAGATCACGCTGTCCGAGCTGCCCCAGCGGCCCCCCGCGCAACAGCCGGACGAGGCCGCGGCACAAGCCGCGCGGGACGGCAGGACCGTGCTGTGCGCCCAGCCCTACGTGGTCAGCGCCTCACAGCAGGAGGCGCCATGGGCCCGCGGCCGGCACTGGCGGGACCTCGAACAGCGGGTGGCGGCCCTGGCCTCCCGCGGCGACGAGGGCGAGCGCAAGCTGCCCGCCTCCCAGCTTCACGAACTGCGTGAGGGCCTGTTCCTGGGCCCGGCGGTGGCCGATGCCCGGCTTGAGAACCTCCTGCCCGCCTACGGCGAATGCGGCCTGCGGCAACTGCTCGGCGATCCGAAGAGCCTCTTCTGGCAGGAGCAGCGCCGCGATCCGGGCCGGCCCGGCCGCTGGGTGACCGGTCTGCTGGACGCCATGGACGCCGAGGGATTCCTGCTCGTGGGGGTGGAGCGATGACGGAACTGGCCCTGACCGTGACCATGCTCGGCGACTGGCACGTGGGCACCGGCACCGGCCGCCACGCCTTCGTCGACCGGCTGCTCCAGCGTGACGGGCACGATCTGCCGTACATCCCCGCTAAGACCCTCACCGGGGTCTGGCGCGACGGGTGCGAAACGGTGGTCCATGCCCTGGACGGCGGCGCGCCGGGGCCGTGGCAGGAGTGGCTGGAGTTCCTCTTCGGCAGCCAGCCGGCCCTGGAGGAGCTGGGGGTGATCCCCGGCCGCACCGACGACGGGCCGCGGCCGGCGGCCGTGTTCCTCGACAGTCTGCACTACCCCGCCGACCTCGCCGATGCCCTGGGCGGCAAGCCGATGCTGCGGCAGGCGGTGACCTTCCTCAAGCCGGGCGTCGCCATCGACGATGCCACCGGCCGGGCTGAGGACAAGAAGCTGCGGTTCGAGGAGATGGCGCGCGGCGGCGCGACGCTGTCCGGACGCGCCGCGATCCGGGGGGCCGCGCGGCTGGACGAGGAGCAGCTCAAGTGCGCTTCGGCGCTGCTGGACGCCGGTGCGCGGCTGGTGGAGAGCATCGGCGGGAAGCGTCGGCGGGGCGCGGGCCGCTGTCGCATCAGCCTCCAGGGGCCGCCGGCCGACTGGAAGTGGCTGCGCGACCGCCCTTCCCCGCCGCCCCTGCCCGACCCGGTCGGGGTCACGGCCCCCGGTGCACCGGCGGCGGCCGAGCCGCAGGACCGCTGGGAGGGCGCCGAGCTGCGGCTGGTACTGCGCCGCCCCCTGGTCGCGCATGCGCGTACGGTAGGCAACGCCGTCCGCAGCGCCGCGTTCGTCCCCGGCTCGGCTCTGCTGCCGGCCGTACTGCAGCGTCTGGACTGCCCGGAGGCTGCGCTGGCGGCGCGCCGGGGGGATCTGGTGGTCACCAACGCCACCGTCGAGGTCGACGGCCGGCTGGGGCAGCCGGTGCCGCTGGCCCTGGTGCACGGCAAGAGCTCCACGACCTGGTCCAACCTCCTGACCTGCGCGGCCCCGGGCGGCGGCCCGGCGGAGCCCTTCGAGGACGACTACACGGCTGGATACCGGCCGGGTGAGCCGCTGGCCGTGCAGTCGTGCACGCGGACCGAGCACACCCACAACACCATCGACGACCGCCGGCAGCGGCCGGTGGAGGAGGTCGGCGGGCTCTACACGTACCAGGCCATGGCCGCCGGCACCGAGCTGCGCGCGCAGGTACGCGTCCCGGAGGGACTGCTGCCCGCCGGATGGCAGGAGCGGCTGAACGGGACCTGGCGTCTGGGCCGTTCCCGCAAGGACGGCTACGGCCTCACCGAGGTCACAGCCGGGCCGGCCGGGACACCCGCCGCCAGGACGGTGCCACCCGGCCCGCTTCGGGTGTGGCTGCTCTCGGACGTCCTGGTCACCGACGAACGGCTGCGGCCCAGCTCCCGCCCGCAGGACCTGGCAGCCGAACTCGGCCGGGCACTGGGCGTGCAGCTGCGGCCCGTGGCGGACCTGGACGGCTCAGGCGCCCTCGGCCGGGTCAGCGAACCGCGGCGCTTCGAGTCCTGGCACCAGCGGTGGGGCCTGCCCCGGGCCTCGCTGCTGGGCATCCGGGCAGGAAGCTGCCTGTCGTTCGAGATCGTCGGCGGCACGCTGACCCCGCAGGCCGTCCAGCGGGTGGAGACCGCAGGCGTGGGGCTGCGCCGCGCAGAAGGCTTCGGGCAGCTCCGCATCGGCGACCCGCTGCTGTACGCCGAGACCGGCGAAACCGCCCAGCCGGAACCCGACGGCACGGGCACAGGACAGACCACGGCCGAACCCGACTTCCCCGACAGCGTCCTGCAGGACCATGGCGGCCTGGTGGACATCCTGGAGGAGGCGGCCTGGCGGCAGGAGATCCGCCGCCACAGCGAGAAGGTCGCCCGCGACCGCCGCGCCGCCGTACTCGGCGAGAACCACATCGACGTACCCCCCTCGCAACTGGGCGCCCTGCGCATGCTCGTCAGCCGGCTCAGCGGTCCCGGCGACGGGCAGGCCGAGACCTGGCTCTCCCGGCTGCGCCCCACCCAGGAGGGCCAGGAGCTGCGGCGCGGCTGGCCCGAGGACACCGTCACAAGCCTCACCGCACTGCTGCGGACCGACGACCGCATCTGGGCGCTGCTCGATCTGCCCGAGGAGAAGATCACCGCGGCCGCCAGCCGGATCAGCCGGCTCCGTGCGCGGCTCTGGCCGGAGGCGGTCCGCACCCTGGTCGAGGACTGCCTGACCGCCCACGCCTGCGCCGCCCGCGAACGGGGGGAGGACTGAGATGACGACCACGCGAGCGATGACAGCCCGGCTCCGGGTCCGCGGCTGGCTGCACGCCGTCAGCCCGCTGCACGTCGGCGGCGCTGGCCAGGACCCCAACGCGGCGCTGTCCGCCGCGCTGGACGGCCGAGGCCGCCCGTACGTGCCCGGGACCAGCCTGGCCGGGGCCCTGCGCAGCCTGCTCCATCCCGGACCGGACCAGGCCACCGGGCCCCGCGGCAAGACCGCCAACGACCTGTGGGGCTACGCCGAGTCCAGGAGCAAGGACGGCACCGTCAGCCGGATCGTGGTCCGCGACGCGCTGATCACCGCAGGCACCGGCCTGGACGAGGACGACCTGCCGAGCGAGGCGCTGGACCCGGCCCGGCTGGAGACGCGGTTCTCCGTCGGCATCGACCGGCGCGGCGGCGTCGCGGCCCACGGGTTCCTCCACGCCCGCACCGTCGTGCCCAAGGGCTCATACCTGCGGTTCGAACTCGACCTGAACGCGACCGAGCGCACCCTCGAGGACGACCGGGAGCAGCTCGAACGGCTGCTGCGGCTGCTGCACGACGGCGGCCTGCGGGTCGGCGCCGCGAGGACCCGCGGCCTCGGTCACCTGGAACTGGCCGACGAGCACACCGAGGTACGGGAAGAGGACTTCGGCAGCGCGGCCGGGCTGCTCGCCGCCCTCGGCGGCGCAGCCACCCCGTGGGATTCCGAGGAGTGGAAGAAGGCGTCCCCACCCGCGCGGCAGACCATGTCCGTGAAGATCACCTGGAGTCCGGCAGCGCCGGTCATGGTCCGCTCGGCCGTAGACGGCTTCATGGTCGACGCCATCCCGCTCGCCTCCGCCGTCGAGCCCGGCAAGGTCGCCCTCGTCCTGCCCGGCACCTCCCTCAAGGGCGTTCTGCGCTCCCGCGCCGAGCGGATCGAACGCACCGTCCTCCGGCGTGACGCCCCGGCAGCCGCCCACGACGCCCCCGCGACCGACCGCAGCGCCGCCTTCCGCCAGCAGCTCGACCAGCTCGACGCGGTCCGCGCGCTCTTCGGCGCAGCCCCGCTCGGCAAGCCGGACGACCCGCGCGGCATCGGCACCGTCACCGTCGACGACTGCTACGCCACCGATCCCGTCACCGCCACAACGTGGGAGGCCGTGTACGAGCCGGCGGCGAAGGACGCCGACGCCACACCCCTGGCCCTGGTCGAGCTGCGCAAGCACAATCTCGAGCGGGCCGACCACGTGGCCATCGACCGCTGGACCGGCGGCGCCGCCGACAAACGGCTGTACAGCGTCCTCGAACCCCACGGCGTGACCTGGGACCCGATCAACCTCACCGTCGACCTCGGCCGCCTCGCCCACCACCACGCGGACATCGACGAGCCGGCGCAGGCACTGCTCCTGCTGGTGCTGCGCGACCTCAAGGCCGGCCGCATCCCCGTCGGCTACGCCACCAACCGCGGCATGGGCGACATCACCGTGCACGACATCACCCTCACCCTCCCTGACCACCCGGACGGCGTGGAGCTGGACGACTACCTCACCAGCGACACCGCCCGCGAGCTCACCACCAGCTGGTGCGCCTACATCGACGGGAGCACGGCATGATCACCCTGCACGCCCGTGCCCACGACGGCATCACCCTGGCCGACGCCCTGGCCCGGGCCGGCTTCCGCAACGCCGTCGCGCTGCTGTCCTCCCCGCACGAGCACGTCGTCGCCCAGGTGACCGACGGCGCCTGCCGCACCCGCAACTCCGACCCGTACCCGCTGGAGGCCGTGTTCGAAGCACGCGTCTTCGACCAGGACAGGGAACTGCGGTGGCTCTGCGACTCCGGTACCCGGGGCCGAGCCGTGCTGCTGTCTGAGGACGCGGACAAGCTCCCCGCAACCTTCGCCGCCGACGTCCCGCCGCTGGCCGCCGAGGAGACCCTCGAGACCCACTACCTGCTGTGGGGCCGCCCCCAGCCGCAGCACCAGGCGGGCTGGACCACCCTGCACACCCCCCGGATCGGCACCCTCCACGTGCCCGTCCCCAGCCCGGAGCCCGACCGCCGGCTGCGCCTGGTCGCCCGCGAGTACATCAGCGTCGAACCCGATCACGGCAACGCCTATGTCAGCGAGGAGCGGCTCCTCGGCATCGAGCCGACCGAGTCCGTCCCGGACAGGAGGAAGCATGCCTGACGAGCCCCGCACCGGCGTCCTGTCCTGGGACGAGGCCCAGCGAAAACTGTTCGTCCTGGTCGCCGAGGAAGGCGGCCGCCGACGCCGGGTCAGGCCCCCGCACGACCTCTCCCCGGCCCTGCAGGACCGGCCCGTCCCGGAACTCGACGGCATGCCGGTGGACTTCACCTGGAGCGGCAGCAAGCCCCGGGACGTCCGCCCGAGGGGAACAGCCGCCCAGGTCAAGGCCAAGGCTGAGGCCAAGCCGAAGCCGGTCGACAGCAACGAATTCATCAACCCCTACACTTTCCTGCCCGCCACCCCGCGCAGTCAGGCCGTCGGCGACCTCGCCGACGCCGCGCCCGTGGGCCACGACCGCCTGCACGAGGACCGGTGGACCGGCCGGCTTCCGGTGCGGCTCACCGTTGCCACCCCCCTGCTGCTCCTGGACCCCTCCCGTGCCGCGCGAGCAGGCAGGGACGGCAGCAGCCACGCCACCTTCCCCCTCCTCGAGCGGAACGGACGGGTCCACCTGCCGGCCACGTCGATCAAGGGCATGCTCCGCGCCGCCTACGAGGCGGTGACCAACTCCCGTCTGGGCGTCTTCAATGGCCACGACGAACGGCTCGCCCACCGGATGGGTGCCGACGCAAGCCGGCACATGGTTCCCGCCAGAATCAGCGACGACCGCACGGCGATCACCCTGCTGCCGGGAGACACTCCCCTGGGCGGGCAGGCGGGCAGAAACCCGTTGCTGCACGCAGCCTGGCTGCCGCGCTACTCCGCAGACCCCAAGGGCGGCTTCGCCGTCTCCTACAGCAACGGCGAGCTTCCGCAGCACGCAGACCGCGTCGTCGCATGGGTGGAACGGATCCAGCACCACCGCTGGAACAGGGACAAGAAAGAGCACCAGGCCGACTTCCAGTTCTGGCGGGTCCGCGTGATCGCCCGTGAGGGCGAGCACCTTCCCCGGCCTGTCGAACCGGCACCCGAGATGCCGCGAACGCCCTGGAACTCCTGGCACGAGCCCACCGGCGAGCAGAAGCAGATCCGCGGCTGGGTCTGCGTGACGAACCAGAACATCAACAAGAAGCACGACGAACGCGTCTTCTTCACCGATGAAGAGGACGTCGTCGAGGTCCCGCTGACCCCCGCACGTGACGCCCAGTGGAACGCCACGATCCGCAATTACCGCGCTGCCCACAGCCACGCGGAGATCCACGAGCGCGAGAAGCCCTCGGGCGGGAAGGCACACTCCGGCAGGTACGCGCAGCCCGACGACTACCTGGGCGACGACCCGGGAGCCACCGCCTGGAGCCCTCACCAGTACCAGCGCTCCTACGACACGCTCGCGCCCGGAACCCTCTGCCACGCACACCTCGCCAAAGACCGCCGGACCGTTCTCGGCCTCTACCCGGTCATAATCTCCCGCAGTCTCTTCGACCTCCCGCCCGAGGAACTGCTTCACGACTCGCTCAAGCCGGCCCAAGCGCTCACCCAGCTCTCGCCGGCCGACCGGGTCTTCGGCTGGGTTGCTCCCGCAGGCCCGGGAGCACACCGGGGCCAGCTGCGCATCGGCCCCGTCGTCGAAGTCGACGCCCACACCGACACGTTCGGCGCAGACGGCGTTCCCCTCGCCATCCTCGGCCAGCCCAAGCCCCAGCAGGCCCGCTTCTATGTCGGGGCCGGGCCGGACGGCATCAACCCACTCCCGGACGGCCTCGAGCGGAACAGGATGTACGTCCGCACCCAGGCCCTGCGCGGCCGCAAGGCCTACTGGCACCACCGCGGCCTGCCCGCCGACTACTGGGACAAGCCCACCGAGGACCGCACCCAGCAACTCGATCCCGAAACCCGCCGCGCCCAGGAGTACCGGCGCCCCGACGACCGCGACGGATCTCAGCGGGACACCCAGAACCGTTCCGTGCGCGGCTGGATCCGGCCCGGGTCGACCTTCGCCCTCACCATCGGCGTCACCAACCTCTCCACCGTCGAACTCGGCGCCCTGCTCTGGCTGCTCCAGCTCCCCGACGGGCACTACCACCGGCTCGGCTACGGCAAGCCGCTGGGATTCGGCAGCATCCGTCTGGACCTCGATCCCGACTCGGAATGCGACCTGCGCACGGGAGAACAGTGGATCAGCTCCTACCGCAGCCTGGCGCCGGAGAGCACCCGGTCCCGTGACGACATCCTGGCCGACCTCGAGGAAGCTCGCCGTTGCTTCGAGGAGGAGATGAACATCCCGGCCGGCGGCCTGAAAGCACCGCATCTCCATGCCTTCCTCGCCGCCGCAGCCGGCAAGGAGGGCTTCGCCGTCCACTATCCCCGTACGCGCCCCTTCGACGAAGACGAGTCCGGGCACACCGTGCCCGATCCCGAAGGCCCGTCCTTCTCCTGGTTCGTGGCCAACGAGGGCAGACGCACCCAATCCGACGACCGGGGCCGAAGCCTGCCGCGCTGGGACAACCCGTACCTGCCGATCCACCCCGACAAACAGCGCAAGAACCGGCGGCGTCGCTGACCGGCGCCGCAGCGCCACAGCGACCCACGGAAGAAGGGACCCATGAGCACCGGAACCGTCGAAGAGCACGTCCCGATCCCCCGCCGGCAGGACGAGGACGAGTTCGTCGCCATGCGCGCGGCAGCGCGTAGGACGTACGACCGCGCCGACCTGATCCGCCTGGCCCAGAACTTCGGCACGATCGTCCTGGCCATCGCCGCACCGCTGCTGGCCCTGTTCTGGCCGCACGGATCCGACACGCTCGCGATCGCAGCCGTCGTCTGGCTGTTCGCCGGACGCACCTGGCTGAAGTCGCTCCACCGCAGCCTGCACGCCCGGAGCGCGAAGTTCCAGGAACTCTACGACGTCGGCCTGTTCGGGCTGGAGTGGAACACTGCCGTCGCCGGTCCCAGATGGAAGGCCCGGGACGCCATCAGCGCGGTCCGCGCACGCCCGATCGACAAGGACCGCGGCTGGTACGAGAAGGTGCCCGAGGTCCCCTGGCCCCTCGACGCCCTGGCCTGCCAGGTCCAAAACCTGCTGTGGTCCCGTAAGAACCATCGCGCCTACGCCAAGGTCCTCTGGACCGGTTTCGCCGTGGTCATCGCCCTTGCGCTCGCCGTATGGGCAGCCAAGGACTTCTCGACGGGCGTCTTCCTGGCCAAGCTCTTCGTCCCACTGGTTCCAGCCCTGCTCGACCTCTCCGAACTGCCCTGCCAGCACCAGGACGCCGCACAGGCCCGGGAGCGCCTGGAAGAAAGCATCCAGGAGCTGTGGCAGCGGCACGCGGCCGGACGCCCCATCACCGCGTCCGACTGCCGGGAAGTCCAGGACTCCATCTTCGAGATGCGCACCTCCACCCCGCCGGTGGCGACCTGGGTCCACAGGTACATGCACAAGGACATTCAGAACGCGAACGCGACCCGGATGGAGGACATCCGACAGGAGATCGCCCGTCTCGCGGCCGGCTGACCCGTCACCCCACCTTCCTCGAGGATCCATCCGATGCCCGTTCGATGGACCGTACGGCTCCACTCGCCCAAAGCCGCGCGGCACGCCACCCCTGCGCAGTTGCACGGCCTCGCCTGCGCTCTCTTCGAGGGCGCAGGCGCCGACCACACCAGCCAGCACAAGCCGTTCTCCACCTCCCCGCTGCTCGCCGCCGACCCCCGCCGAGGCATCGCCGAACTGTGCATCGGCTGGCTGGACGACCGCACCCACCCGCCGCTCGACGTCCTTGTCGGCCACCGGATACGCCTCGGCTCGCAGTTCTTCACCGTCGTACACGCCGACCCGCAACCGGCCCCGTACGAAGCCCTTCTGAGCGCCCCCGCCGCACGACGCGCCGAGCTGACTTTCCTCAGCCCCACCCTCTTCACCCGGTCCGGACGGTGGATCCCGCTGCCGGACCCCGAGCTCGTCTACCAAAGCCTGCTGCGCCGCTGGAACCAGTACGCCCCTGCGCCCATAGCCGAGACGGTGGTCAAGGAACTTCTCGACGCCGTGGTGCTCACCGCGCACGACATCCTCAGCCAGCCGGTCGCCCTCCCGCGCGGCAACCGCGTCGGCTTCACGGGCCAGGCCACCCTGGCCCTCCTCGGCGGCACCAGCCCCGAAGCCGCTGCGGCCTTCTCCGCCCTGACCCGCTTCGCGGCCGTCGCCGGAGTCGGCGCCCAGACCACGCACGGGCTCGGATACGTGCGTACCGCCCTCACCGACCGCACGCCTCCATCGCGGCCCGGCTCGGTCTCAGCCACCAACCCCGGGGAAGGTCCCGCCGATGGGTGAGCTGCTCCACCAGGTCGCCTCCGAGGAACGCCTCGCCGCCGCCTGGGCCGAGGTCCGCGACAACGACCTCGAGGACGGCGAGAAAAGCCGCCACGTCGCCGAGTTCGAGCAGGGCGCCCTGTACCGGCTGATCGACCTCAGTCGGCAGTTACGCACCGGGACGTACGAACCGTCGCCCGTGACCGCCATCGAGGTGCCCAAGCCCAGCGGCGGAACACGCCTGCTCGCCGTTCCCCAGGTGACCGACCGGATCGTGTAACGGGCGGCACTCGAGGTGATCGATCCGTACGTGGATCCGGTGCTGCTGCCGTGAAGCTTCGCCTACCGCAAGGGCCTCGGCGTCAAGGACGCCGTACACGCCCTCGCCACAGCCCGGGACGAGGCAGGACACGCCTGGGTAGTCCGCGCCGACATCGAAGACTGCTTCGAGGACATCCCGCGCCAGCCCGTCCTCACCCGCCTCCGCGAACTCCTCCCCGACCCGTACCTCTGCCACCTCGTCCAACGCCTCGTCAACCGCACCGCCACCGGCCCCGCCGCCAAGCGGGCCCACACCGGCGAGGGCCTGTACCAGGGCAGCGCCCTGTCCCCCGTACTCACCAACCTCTACCTCGACGCCTTCGACCGCGCCCTGCTCGCCGCCGGACACACCGTCCTGCGCTACGCCGACGACCTGGCCATCCCCGTCGCCAGCCGAAACCAGGGCGAACACATCCTCCGACTCGCCGCCGACACCCTCCGCGGACTCGGACTCCGCCTCAACGACGCCAAGTCCTGCATCGTCTCCTTCGACGAGGGCGTGGAGTTCCTCGGCCGCACCCTCGGCCCGAGGGACGGCCTGCGCGGCGACGAACTGGCGCACCGTCTACATCACCGAGCCCGGCTCCCTGCTGCGCACCCGCGGCGACCGCCTACGCGTCACCAAGGGCGACCAGACCCTGCTCTCGGTCAGCCTCAAGCGCGTCCGCCAGGTGGTGTGCGCCGGTCGTGTCGGCATGAGCACCCCCTTCCTCCACCGCGCCCTCGAACACGGCGTCGACGTCGTCCTCCTCGACGACCTCGGCCGCTACCTCGGCCGCCTCACCGGCCCCGCCGGCAACCACGTGGAACGCCGGGCCACCCAGCACCGCACCGCCGAAAAGACCAGCCGCTCCCTCGACCTCGCCCGGGCCTTCGTCACCGGCAAGATCACCAACATGCGCACCGGGCTGCTGCGCGCCGCCCGCCGCAGCCCCGCCATCGACGTCACCACCGCGGCCGCCCGTATGATCACCGCCCGCACCAGCGCCACCACGGCCGCCGCCCACCTGGAGCTGATGGGCTGCGAGGGCGCGGCCTCCCGCGAGTACTTCACCTGCTTCGGCCTGATCCTCGGCGAGACCTGGGGCTTCACCCACCGCCAGCGCCGTCCGCCACCCGACCCGGTCAACGCCCTGCTCTCCTTCGGCTACACCATCCTCACCCATGACGCCGTCGCCGCCTGCGAGATCGCCGGCCTCGACCCCCACGACTTCCTGTACGGGATGTACCGCGGCCGCCCGAGCCTCGCACTCGACCTCGTCGAGGAGTTTCGGCCCGTGATCGTCGACTCCCTCGTCGTCCGCCTCCTCGCCACCGGGCAACTCAGCCCCGGCGACTTCATCGTCGACGAGACCGGCGGCAAGGGCTGCCGGATGAACGATGCCGCCCGCAGGACCTTCCTCGCCGCGTACGAGCGCCGCATGCTCACCCTCGCCCGCCACCCCTGGGCCGGCCGCACGACCTCCTACCGCGTCGCCCTCACCCTCCAGGCCCGCCTCCTCGCCGCCGTCCTCGACGGCCGCGAGGACACCTACACCCCGCTCCCCTGGCGGTGACCCCGTGTCCCAACGACGCCCCCGCTACTTCTTCCTCGTCGCCTACAACATCGCCGACAACGACCGCCCGCCAGGACGTCTCCGACGTGCTCTCCGGCCACGGCCCCCGCGTGCAGTACAGCGTCTTCGAAGTCGCCCTGTCCTCCAAGGCCGCCACCACCCGCCTCCGCTCCGCCCTCAAGAAACTCATCGACCCCGACGAGGACCAGATCCGCATCTACCCGCTCTCCGTCCCCGACCTCAACGAGATCACCATCCTCGGCAACCGCCGCCTCGAAGAACGCGCCGACTTCTGGATCGTGTGACCCGATGCCCCCTCACCGCGCCGCCCGACACCACCGCCGCAAGCCACACCATGCCCCGACCTGCCCGTTCGCCCCGACGCATAGACCACGTACAGCCCCCACGCGACACGCCGGAAAACCATCGAGGTGCGCGCAAGCCGTCGTCCCAGGTCAACGACATGATCAATAGAAACGTGACCCAGGTCACTGCCTCCATGGCGTGCCAAACGGCAGGCCCACGCAACGATCTCCATCGCCGCTGGTCAACACACCGTCAGATGGGGTAAGGTGCGCAGCACCTTTAAAGCCCGCAGGGCATAGAAACGTCAGGGGCGGAGTTTCAGCTTTCGTAGCATGGTGCGCAGCACCTCTAGAGCCCGCAGGGCATAGAAACCACTGGAGCGTGAAGATGCCGAAGTACGTGGTCATGCGTGCGCAGCACCTCTAAAGCCCGCAGGGCATAGAAACGGGCCGCACCTTCGCCAGTCACGGTTTCCATGCGTGCGCAGCACCTCTAAAGCCCGCAGGGCATAGAAACGCTCGCCGTCGAATAACAGCCATTTCGTCATGACGGCCGTGCGCAGCACCTCTAAAGCCCGCAGGGCATAGAGACACCAGCGACACGCAGTACATGCTGCTCAGCACGTCACGTGTGCAGCACCTCTAGCGCCCGCAGGGCATAGAAACGACGCCACCGGAGCACCGGATGGCTCTTCTTTGTAGCGTGCGCAGCACCTCTAACAGGAGTATTAAAGGGTGTTTCACAAGGCCGTGAGTTGGGCACTTTCTGGGTATGACCGCGGTGTTACGTGCTGAGCGGATGTGGGTGGAGATGTTCACGGGGCTGCGGATGACGCAGTTCTACAAGCGGCAAAGACCACGATCGGCCTCGCAGAGTGCTGTTGCCGCTCGTGATAGTCGCGGTGTACTGCCGCACGGAGTTGACGACGCGACAGCTGGGCCCTTGTTCGGCGTCTCCTCCTTCACTGTATGCCGTGTCATCCAGCGCCTGGTACCACTGCTCGCACTCGAACCGGCCTCCCGCTCCGCCGACGCCCCGGACGGGATATGGATCGTGGACGGCACCTCATCCCGGTCCGTGACCGCGGCGTGGGCACCTCCCCCCGTAACTACCGGTTCTCAGCAAACGTGCAGGCCATCGTCGATCCAGAGACCCGCGCACGCGGGGCCACCGACGAGGCGAGCCCGGAGATGACGCTGCCCACCTCGTCGTGAAGCAGGCCGAGCAGCATGTACACCGCGCTCGCGGCCGGCGGCTCAGCGGCCGGTAAGGACGAGGGAAGTGGCTGTCACAAGCGGCCAGGGCGGGTAGCACGGAACCCGCACTCAAAGGTCACCCGTGCTGAGGCGGTGTGCGCTGGACGGGAAGGATCCGGGCGACCGGATCGGGGGACGACGACGCGTCGCGTAACTGATGGTTTTCCAAGCACAGTTGGTTGACCACCCGGACCAGCCCCTGAACGTCGGCGCGGAGTTGTTCGAGTTCGGCTTTGTCCTTTTCACGGAGTTCCTTGAGCCGTACGATCTGTTTACGCAGCCGGGTCTCGGCGTCGGTAGGCTGCCCGCGCTCTTTGACCTTGGCGTAGAACTCGTTCTTCAGATCGAGGTGGCGCTGCGTAAGGGCGTTGCGGGGGACGCCGGCCTCGAGGGCGAGGGCCACCACGGTCAGGGCTCCGTTGGAGCGCTCGGGGCGGCCGGTCAAGATGCGATCCATGGCAGCGCGGATGCGGTCGCGCTCGTCTGCTGCTCCGCTCACGGTGAGGGGTCCTTCAGGGTGATCCGCGTGCGATCGTGGGTGTCGGCGATGCCGCGCAGGCGGTCGGCGTGGTCGCGTAGTCGTTTACCGATCGGCTGGGGCACCTGCGTGGCCTGTTTGTCCAGGGTGTCGGCGCGGCTGCGCAGTGATGTGGCGTGGTGGTCGGTGCGGACGATGTTGCCGCAGCCGGGCATGCAGTGATCGAGCCGCGGGGAGTCGCGGACACCAGTGCGGTGGCACAGGGCGTGCTCGCGCTTGTAGTGGCACAGCAGGAGCGCTTGCGGGTTGTCGTAGATGAGGGCGTCGTCATTGGCGAGTAGGCGGCGGGCGGTGGTGGCGTCGATGACGGTGCCCTCGAAGCGCGGGGCGCGGGCGGCGGCCTTGATGGCGCGCCGGGCCGCCGGACCGGAGAGGCCTCCACCGGCCTCCAGGTCCTCGCCCAAATCCGCGACGGTGTCGGCCACGGCGCGGACGGTCTCGATGTCGATCAGCTCGTGAACGCCGTCGCGGCTGCGCGCCGCGTACCCCTCGGAGACCAGCGCGGTGCGCAGATGGCCGTACTGGATGGCCAAAGCGACCAGCCCGCCCGGGCGGCGGGCGATGTGCCAGGCCAGGGTGCGGCGGAAGCGCCTTGTGCCGACCGCCCCGTGCGGGTCGGGCGGGATCACCTCGCCGGGCAGGTCCTGGCGGGCGGCTTCGGCGTTGGCCCAGGTGACGAAGTCCTCGATCCGGGTCCGGAGGGCGGGTGAGCGCAGGGATCCGGTGCCGGGCCCGGCCATGGCACCGTGCACGGCGTGGCTGAACAGCAGCTCGCCGGGATCGACCATGCGCTCCAGCACGCGGACGGCGTTGACAACGGGGGTGATGGCCACCCAGGGAACGTCGCGTTTGCGCCCGGCGGAGTGGTGGTTGCCGTACTCGTCGGTGGCGTTCTTGTACTCGTGGCCGTAGATCAGGTGGCGACTGGTGCGGCCGCAGGCATCGGGCTCGGGATCCGGGCAGCAGCCGTGGCGCAGCCCGAGCACCTCGCCCGGGCGCATCCAGGTGAGGTAGGCGATGACGATGAAGCACGCCGTGACCAGCAGCCGGATCAGTCCCGGCGTCTCGGCGAAGTCGAGGGCCTCGCGCCACCGGCGCCCGGCGATGCGGCCGGTGATCGGGGTGGGCAGCGGGCAGGGACCGGGCCGCTGCGCGGCCGCGGCCACCAGGCCATGGCGCTCGACGTACAGGGCGACCTGGTGGCGGGAGGCGCCGGTAAGACCGCCGACGTAGTAGCGGGCGAAGCCGTACCCGTCGTGGCCCTTGAGCCGGACGGCGGGCAGCGGCGCCTGGGCGGCGATGAGCGGATCCAGATATGCATCGAGGGCGGCCTGCCCGGCCGGGGTGCTGGGGATGGTCCGGCCGGTCTCCGCCAGCCGCCGGGTGTCGGAGAAGCCGGCGAGGATGTCGTCGGCGAGGTCGTCGACCATGCGCAGGGCCCACACCAGCAGCGGCCCCGTGGTCTCTTCCGCGATCGGCTCGCTGGCGTTCTCCCCACCACCGGCGGAGGACGCGGCCGGCAGGTAGTCGTCGGCACCGAATTCGTCCCACGGCGGCCGGGCGATACCGACAGGCTGGGCAGAGAGCTGGTCGAACGCCCACAGACGGGTGAGCGTGCCGAGGATCTCCAGCACCCTCTCCCGGCTGGAGCCGACGAGCAGGTGCTGGTTGTAGGCGGTCCAGACGGCGGCGGTGCACTGGGCGAGCGAGGCCAGCCCGCGCTCCTCGAGCCAGGCCGCCAAGTACATCCACTGCCGTACCGCCTCGATCAGGTCACTCAGGCTGACGCGAGCCCGCAGCCGGGCGGCACGCTCGGCCAGGAAGGTGGGCCGCAACTCGCCGTTGATCATGGTCCAGGCGGCGAGTCTGAGTTCGTCCCGGAAGGCTGCGGGGCATTTACGCCAGCGAATGCTGGCCTTGTTGCTGCTGGGGTTCTCCGTCAGCGCTGCCAATGGCCAGATCCAGTCCGCGTAGCGGCCGTTGATGTGCGCATGCAGGGGCAGGACACGGTGCGGCAGCACGACGGGCGTGTCCGGTGTGGGCATCGGCAGGATGTAGGGATCGTGGTGGGCTGCGGTGGTCACGCGTCGAGCACTCCGGTTAGCAGGCAGTCGATGAGATTACGGTCGGCGTCGGTGACGCGGGCCAGGGCCTGAGCCCAGATCGGCTCGCCGAGGCGGCGCTTGAGGTCCTCAAGCCGGGCGTGGGCCTCACCCCAGTCGGCCTCCCACACCGTCGGCGGCTGGGCCGAGCGCAGGTGGTTCAGCGCCCGGTGCAGATGGGCCAGGCGCGGGTAGTGGCCGGGGTGGATTCGGGCGTTGGTGCAGCCCAGGCACATCAGGAACGAGGCACGACAGCCCTTGCCCGGCCTGGTGAAGGGGCTGTGCTCGTAGTCGTGGCAGTCCGCGGTCGCGGTTTCCCGGTCGTCGGGATCGGGACTGGCACGGAGTTCGGCGACCAGGACTGCCTGGCGAGCACGCTCGGCGGCGTCCTCGGCGCCGGCCGCGATGATGTCCGCGGCCTCCTGCTGCACCCGTTGGTCGACCAGCACGTAGTCACGGTCATGGGTGGCCTGGCTGTTCTGCCCCGGCTCGCGCCGCACCAGCGCATTGACCGTGCGCCGCCCGCGGCGGAAGGGCGAACCGGTCAGTCCTTCGGCCCGGGCCCAGTCGCTGCCAGCGCTATCGACCACGCCAAAACGGAAGAATCCGACTGGTGGGTGGTGATCGGAGGTCGTGATGGCGCGCCCGCCCTGTGCCCAGCGCCACACGATCAGCAGGTCGGTGCCGGGCGCGAGGTCCTCGACCACGGCTCGCGCGAAGCAGGTGGCCTGCAGGGCTTCGGTGATCAGCCTGCCTGGGGAGCCGGCCCCGACGTCAGTGACGTTGCGGGTCTCGAAGTAGCGGCCGCCGCCGCGCCGGTACTTCACCACAGGTATGCGGTAGGTCGGGTGTCCGTCCTCTCCGGGGTCGGGGCTGGCCTTGGGGACCTTGGCCTGGTGGATCACGGACAGGTTCCAGCCGAACTCGGCCATCAGAAGCACGCCCAGGGCAGCGGCCTCCAGCCGGGACAGGAACAGCCTCTGCCAGGTCGCGGCCGGGCTGGTGTTGCCCAGGACGCGGTGGAACCGCCAGATCGGATTCCGTGCTCCCTTCGCGCTGACCCGGCGCGGGATGTCGCCTGTGCGGGCCAGGGAGTCGAGCGCCTCGCCGAGGATGAAGTCGTGGCTGCCCGGAGCGAAGGCGCCCGCCCGCCACCGCTCCAGGTGCGCCGCGTTGTCGTTGATACGCAGCAACGCGGCGCGGAAGGTACGCCTCGCCGCCCGCTTGATGCGGCCGAACTCATCCTCACTGTAGGACCGAGTCTGGCTCTTCGGCCGTTGGCTGCGCACGGCCAGCTCGTCCACAACGGGCCCGCTCGCCAGCCGGGCGTCCTGCCGCAGCAGGCTGCCGACCCGGGTGATGGCGTTGTAGCCGCCCGCCGTGCCCGCCTGGCTCAGCCGCCACTGCTTGACCTGCGCTGTGGTCAGCTCCTCCACGTCCCGCGGCGGCCGCTCGAGCCCCGATAGAAACGCGGTGAACTTCTCCAGGAGCTGGAACATCAGTCTCGACGAGCGGTGACTCCCCCACCGATTCGGGGCGCATCGCGCGGCAAACAGCACGGCGAGGGAGCGCTGCATCGGCTCGGCGACCGACAGCGTCGCGAAGTCGTACGCTCGCACCCGGCCATTGCGGTCGACGTGCCGTACGACAAGCCCGCCCGGATCCAGGGGCTCGGGGCGGGCGTGGTCGCCTGGGGGCAGAGATGCCCGGCGTCCGCGTCGGCTCACGCCATACCCCCGAAGGGGTCGAGGCGGTCGTCGAGGTCCTGAATGCCCTCGGATTCCCGGGCGATGCGCGCGAAGACCTGATCCAGCTCCGGCATCGGCGCCTGGTCCGGATCGTCGTCAGCGGTAGCCAGCATCGCCCGCAGCTGCAGGTCGGCCACCGGCGCTAATGGTGACGTCGGGTATTGGAACTGTCCGAATGCCTGTCTGTTGGCTTTGTACGTGGCCGCGGAAGTCGTTTCGATGTGACCGTGGGAGTCACTGGCTGAGCGAGTTTGCGATGTCAGCTTGTTTTGATGTCACCAGGGGGCTTGCGGCGTTCGCCTCCCGCCTGCGTGACCGCTCTCGGGTCGTCTGTCCCGGCTGCCGTCGCTAGGCCATACGGGCCATCGAGTGCCGCCGTTCGATGGATACGGCGGTCGGGTCCGATGCGGCTGTCGTCCGCCTGGGACACCTTCCGTGCGGGCGTACCGGTGGATATGCCCCGGCCCGAAGAGGAACCCAGTGTCGTGCGGGTTCCGAACCGCTTGCCCGTCGTTCACCTGGGTGTTTGCAGGAAGGACCCTCGACGTGTCTGATCCCGTCGTACTCATCACGGGCGCGCTCACCGGTATCGGCCGCGCCACCGCCTTGGCTTACGCACGTCAAGGCGCGAACCTTGTGGTCTCCGGCCGCCACGAGGACGTGGGTGAGCAGTTTGCCGGGGAGCTGGCCGGCCTCGGCGCCCCGGCGGAGTTCGTGCGTGCCGACGTCCGTTTCGACGCCGATGCGAAGGACCTCGTCGACCGTGCGGTCGCGCGGTTCGGGCGGATCGATGTCGCTGTCAACAACGCTGGCACGGAGGGAACACCCGGCCCTGTCACCGAGGTGACCGACGAGGCTTACCAGGCCACCTTCGATACCAATGTCAAGGGAACGCTGCTGTGCTTGAAGCACGAGTTCCGGGTCATGAGGGAACAGGGCGGCGGCAGCATCATCAACGTCAGCTCCACCTTGGGCATGATGGGTTACCCCGGGGTGACCTTGTACGTCGGCAGCAAGCACGCCGTCGTCGGCATCACCAAGGCGGCCGCACTCGAAGGCGCCGCCCACGGTATCCGGGTCAATGCGGTCGCGCCTGGCTACACCCGGACCGCTATGTACGAGCGGTTCACCGGCGACGACACGGCGCGTGACGCGGTCGATTCGGTGCTGCCTATGCACCGGGCAGGCACCCCGGAGGAGATCGCCGAGGCTGTCCAGTACCTGGGTTCGGACAAGGCGAGCTACGTCACCGGGCACATTCTCGTGGTCGACGGCGGCCTCATGGCGGGCGGGCCCCTGTTCCCGAGCACGTGAATCGCAGGTCGGCGCAGGCCGTGTCGGCCTCGGCGGCGCGCTGCCCGCCCAACGGGACGTTCCGGTTCTCATCGTGACCAAGCGGGCGGCTCCACAGCACCCGCGCGACACTAAAAGTCACTGACATTGATCACGCCGCTCCTCGAGAAACGACTCCCGAAGTCACGACGAAACGACTCCCCCAGAAACTGACACAGCCAGTCTGTGGTAGCGCAGGGTCTGGGCCAGGGCAGGTCAGCGAGGCTCGGGTGGCAGTCTTGTGTCGGCTCAGTCGGCGACGGCCTGCTGAAGCTGTTCGAGGAAGTCGATCAGGCTCGTGGCGATCAATTCGAAGTCGTCGAACCAAGACGCTGTGGTGGACCGATGAACCGCCCCACTCGGGTCAACGGCAAGGAGGCTGCCTCCCCCGTCGCTTCCGAACACGACGCCGGCAACGTGATCTGCAACGTGCACGGAGCCGTACTCAGCGAGATCGTTGAGCACGTGGTCGGGTGAGTGGATGAAGTGCCCGTTGTCGATGTCGGGCAGGGCTGCCTCGGAGATCGTGTCGTAGAACGCGATCAAGGTGGGTGCGGCTGCGGGGGGGTGTGTCAACTTAACGGCTAATCTTGGTAGTTGAGGTGTCAGTTGTTGCTGGGGGTCAGGCGGCCCTCGAAGGCGATCTGGAACGCGTTCAGGGGTGCCTTCCAGCGCATGGTCC
>NZ_JBIAEC010000041.1:0-25385 GCF_042868225.1 Streptomyces sp. NPDC007856
CTGACCAACAGCACATGATCAGCACCCCGACGCGCAAGCCACCGCGCCACCTCGGCACCCAACGCACCCGTACCACCCGTCACCAGCACCGTGCCCTCGGGCTTCCACGTCCGTGCCGGCGGGGCACCGGCCGCGGAGGCGCGGACCAGCCTGCGGGCGAGCAGGCCGGAGGGGCGGATGGCGATCTGGTCCTCGTCGGCCGCGCCGGAGCCGGCCGTCCGGGACAGGGTGCCGGCCGCACGGGACAAGGTGCCGGCCAGTCGGGACAGCGCCTGGGCGTCCACGGTCTCCGGCAGGTCGATCAACCCGCCCCAGCGTTCCGGATGCTCCAGGGCGGCCACCCGGCCAAGGCCCCAGACCGCCGCCTGTGCCGGGTCCCGGGGCCGGTCTCCTACGGCGGTCGACATCGCGCCACGGGTGACACACCACAGGGGGGCCGTGACCTGGGCGTCGCCCAGCGCCTGCACCAGTACGGCGGTCGACGTCACCGCCAGGGGGCCGTCCAGCAGCGAGATGACGCCCGTGACCGCGGACGCCGCGGTGGTGAGCCGTTCGGCCAGTGCGGCACGGTTGTCCGCGTCGGCCTGCGTCAGCAGGAACTCTTGGACGTCCGCGCCGCGTTCGGCCAGCCCGCCGCAGATGTCCGCGGCGGCTGCCGTCTCCGGCACGACCACCAGCCATCGGCCGGACAGCCGTGTGCCGGAGGCATCGACCAGCGGCTTCCACACGGTGCGGTAGCACCAGCCGTCCACTGTCGACCGCTCATCGCGCCGACGGCGCCAAGAGGACAGGGCGGGCAGCATGCCGTCGAGCCACGTGTCCTGCTCGACCTCGAGTTCGGCGGCGACGGCCGCCATGTCCTGGCGCTCCACGGCCTGCCAGAACCGCGCTTCCACGGAGGCGTCGCCCACCGCGGCGGGCCGGGGAGCGGTGCCCGCGTGCTCGGGCCAGAAGCGGTGACGCTGGAACGCGTAGGTGGGCAGGTCGACGCTGCGTGCACCGGTGCCGGCGAAGAATGCCCGCCAGTCCACCGCGACACCCCGGACGTGGACCTGCGCCAGCGCCCTGACCAGTGCCTCCGTTTCGGAACGCCCCTTGCGCAGCACGGGTTCGAACGCTTGGTCGTCGCCGGTGACGCACTCCTGGCCCATCGCCGAAAGCACACCGTCGGGCCCGAGTTCGACATACGTCGTCACCCCTTCGGCCTCGAGCGTGCGGATGCCGTCGTGGAAGCGCACGGCCTCGCGGACGTGGCGCACCCAGAAGTCGGGGCCGGTGATCTCCTCGGCGGTCGCGAGAGCACCGGTGAGGTTCGAGACGACCGGGATACGCGGGGCCTCGTACGACAACCCCTCCACGACCTTGCGGAAGTCGGCCAGCATGCCGTCCATGTGCGGGGAATGGAACGCGTGACTGACCGTCAAGCGCTTCGACTTGCGGCCCTGTTCCTCGAAGCGGGCGGCGATCCCCAGTACGGCGTCCTCGTCACCGGCCACGACCACGGAGGCGGGGCCGTTGACCGCCGCGATGCTCACGGCGTCGGTCAGGAACGGCGCCACCTCGTCCTCGGTGGCCTGGACGGCCACCATCGCACCACCGGCGGGCAGCTCCTGCATCAGCCGACCACGGGCCGCGACCAGCGTGCACGCGTCCTCCAGCGACAGCACACCCGCACAGTGCGCCGCCGCGATCTCACCGATCGAATGACCGGATACGAAGTCCGGCCTGATACCCCAGGACTCCAGCAGCCGGAACAGCGCCACCTCCACCGCGAACAACGCGGGCTGCGTATACGCCGTCTGGTCGATCAGCCCGGCATCGTCCCCGAACAGCGCCTCACGCAGCGGCAGTTCGAACCGAGCGAAGACCTCGTCCAGCGCCTCGGCGAACACGGGATAGGCGTCGTACAGCTCCCGGCCCATCCCCAGCCGCTGACTGCCCTGCCCGGTGAACAAGAACGCCGACTTGCCGCCGGCAGGAGTGCCCTGCACGAGTCCGGTGGTGCTGCTTCCTTCGGACAGCGCGGTCAGCCCGGACACGAGACCGTCGCGGTCGTCCGCGACGACGACGGCGCGTACGTCGAACGCCGAGCGTCCGGTGGCGAGCGAACAGGCGACGTCGAGCGGCTCCGGCCCGGTGTGCGTGCCGAGGTGGGACAGCAGTCGGTCGGCCTGGGCACGGAGAGCGTCACTGGAGCGGCCCGACAGCAGGTAGGGCAGCACGGGCGGCGCCGGAGGGACGGTCGGCCGCTCCGGCTCTTCCGTGGGCGCCTGTTCGAGGACAACGTGTGCGTTGGTTCCGCTGTATCCGAACGAGGAGACACCCGCACGGCGCGGCCGGCCCGTCCGGGGCCATTCCCTGGACTCGGTGAGCAGTTCTATCGCCCCCGACGACCAGTCCACGTGCGGGGTCGGCTCGTCCACGTGCAGGGTCCGCGGAAGGAGGTCGTGCCGCATCGCCAGGATCATCTTGATCACACCGGCGGCGCCCGCGACGGCCTGGGTGTGGCCGATGTTCGACTTCACCGAGCCCAGCCACAGCGGGTGGTCGGCGGGGCGGTCCTGGCCGTAGGTGGCCAGCAGCGCCTGGGCCTCGATCGGGTCGCCCAGGGTGGTACCGGTGCCGTGGGCCTCGACCGCGTCGACGTCGGCGGCGGACAGCCCGGCACTCGCCAGGGCCTGCCGGATGACGCGCTGCTGCGAGGGGCCGTTGGGCGCGGTCAGGCCGTTGCTCGCACCGTCCTGGTTGACGGCGCTGCCGCGCAGTACGGCCAGCACGGGGTGGCCGTTGCGGCGGGCGTCCGACAGGCGTTCCACGAGCAGCATGGCGACGCCCTCGGACCAGCTGGTGCCGTCGGCGGCAGCCGCGAACGCCTTGATCCGGCCGTCGGCGGCCAGGCCGCGCTGCCGGCTGAACTCGGTGAAGGCACCCGGCGTGGACATGAGCGTCACGGCTCCGGCGAGGGCCAGTGAGCACTCGCCGTTGCGCAGTGCCTGCGCGGCCAGATGCAGTGTGACCAGCGAGGAGGAGCAGGCGGTGTCGACGGTGATCGCGGGGCCCTCGAGGCCGAACGTGTAGGAGAGGCGGCCGGAGGCGACGCTGGCCGCGTTGCCGGTGCCCAGGTGTCCTTCGAGGCCGTCGGCGTCCCGCAGCCACAGGGTCAGGTAGTCCTGTTCGTTGGAGCCGACGAAGACACCGGTCCTGCTGCCGCGCAGCGTGGCCGGGTCGATCCCGGCCCGTTCGAAGGCCTCCCAGGAGGTTTCCAGCAGCAGCCGCTGCTGCGGGTCCATCGCCAGCGCCTCGCGCGGCGAGATCCCGAAGAAGTCCGCGTCGAAGTACGCGGCGTCGTGCAGGAAGCCACCCTCGCGCGTGTAGCTGGTGCCCTCACGGTCGGGGTCGTCGCTGTACAGGGCGTCGAGGTCCCAGCCCCGGTCGGTCGGGAAGCCCGTGATGCCGTCCCGGCCGGACACCAGCAGCTGCCACAGCTCCTCGGGGGTGCGGACGCCGCCGGGGAAACGGCAGCTCATCGCCACGATCGCGATGGGGTCGTCGGCCGCGGCACCTGTCACCGGCACCACGGCGGTCTCGGCCTGCCGGCCGAGAAGCTCACCGCGCAGGTGCGTCGCGAGCGCGGCCGAGGTCGGATAGTCGAAGACGAGCGTGGGTGGCAGCCGCAGGCCGGTCGCGTCGCCGAGGAGGTTGCGCAGTTCGACGGCGGTGAGCGAGTCGAACCCGAGCTCCTTGAACGCGCGTGCGGGTTCCACCGCCGCGGGCCCGGCGTGCCCGAGCGCGTTCGCGACCTGGGTCCGTACCAGATCCAGCATGATCCGGTCCTGCTCGGGTGCCGTCAGGCCGGTCAGCCGTTCGAGCAGGTGCGAGGCGCCGCCCGCCGCGGAGCCGACGGTGCCGGCCGCCCGGCGCCGCGGAGCACGCACCAGCCCTCGCAGCAACGGTGACATGGCGCCCGCCGCTTGGCCGCGCAGGGTAGGCACGTCGACACGCATCAGGACGAGAGCCGCCTCGTCGGTGTCCTGGGCGAGGTCGAACAGCGTACGGCCCTCGGCGGCCGACAGCGGAGGCAGACCGGCGCGGCGCAGACGGCGGATGTCCGTCTCGTCCAGTGTGCTCGCCATGCCGCCGGACTCGCCCCACAGGCCCCAGGCCAGCGAACTGGCCGGCAGCCCCTGGGCTCGCCGGTGCGCGGCCAGCGCGTCGAGAAACGCGTTGGCCGCCGCGTAGTTGGCCTGTCCGGGGCCGCCGAAGACCCCGGAGGACGACGAGAACAGCACGAACGCCGACAGGTCCGCGTCGCGCGTCAGCTCGTGCAGGTGCAGGGCGCCGTCGACCTTGGGCCCGAAGACACGGTCGACACGGTTCGGCGACTGGGAAGCGAACACGCCGTCGTCCAGCACGCCGGCGGTGTGCACGACGGCGGTCAGCGGATGGTCGGCCGGGACGGATGCGATGACCTCGGCGAGCGCCTCTCGGTCGGCCACGTCACAGGCCGCCCAGGTGACGTGCGCACCGAGCGCGCCGAGTTCTGCCGTGAGTTCGTCCGCACCCGCTGCCTCGGCGCCGCGTCGGCTGACCAGCAGCAGACGCCGGGCCCCGTGCTCCGTCGCCAGATGCCGGGCGAACAACCCGCCCAGCATCCCCGAAGCACCCGTCAGCAGCACCGTCCCCTCGGGGTCGTACGCCCTGGGACTCTCGATGGCGGCCCCTGCCGCGACCCGGGCCAGGCGCGGCACCAGAAGTTCCCCGGCGCGTACCGCCAGCTGCGGTTCGTCCGCGGCCAGTGCGGTGGGCAGGACACGCCAGGACGCCTCCTCCCCGTCGCAGTCGACGAGGACGAAACGGTCCGGATTCTCCGACACGGCCGAGCGCAGCAACCCCCATACGGCCGCCAGGGCCGGATCGACGTCCGCGTCCCGTTCGGCCGCCGCGACCGCACCACGCGTCACCACGACCAGCCGCGCCCCCGCGAACCGGGTGTCGGCCAGCCACGCCTGCGCCAGCTCCAGCGCCTCCACCACCGCGGCACGCACAGCGGCACCGGAGAGGGCACCCGTCGCACCGATGTGGACGAACACCTCGTCCGGCACCGGAGCACCCAGGTCCACGGCGGCCGACAGCGCCGTCAGGTCCGCGTGAAGTCCGCTCGTCCCTTCCAGGAGGCCCGCCGGGACGCCCGCCGGGAACGAGGCCCAGCTGCCGAGCACGGCTCGACGGACACCGGCCACGGCCGCGGATTCGGTCGCCGCGGCGGCCTGGTCCCGGCCGGCCGGGAGGTTCACCCACTCCACTCGCAGGACCGACTCGTGGTACGCGACCCGTGCGGCCTGCACCTGATCCTTGGAGACAGCGCGCAGAACGAGCGACTCCACGGTCGCCACGGGCGCCCCCGCGGCGTCCGCGACCGCCAGCCGCACAGCGTCCCCACCCGTCGGTGCGAGGTGCACGCGCAATGCCGACGCACCGCCGGCGTGCAGCGACACCCCGCTCCAGGCGAAGGGCAGCCGCCCGCCACCGGAGTCGTCCAGCACGCCCAGCCCCAGCGCGTGCAGCGCGGCATCGAGCAGGGCGGGGTGCAGCCCGAACCGTCCCGCCCCGTCCACGGCCGTCTCGGGCAGGGCGACCTCGGTGAAGACCTCCTCGCCACGCCGCCAGGCCGCCCGCAGCCCCTGGAAGACCGGCCCGTAGCGCAGGCCGGTCTCGGCCAGCTCCTCGTACAGGTTGGCCACCTCGACCGGTTCCGCACCCGCCGGAGGCCATACGGACAGGTCGACGGAGGACCGCTGGGCGCCGGAGACGGCCAGCAGGCCGGTGGCATGCCGGGTCCACGCCTGCTCGGTTCGGGCGTCCTGCGGTCGCGAGGCGACAGTGAGCGGCCGCCGTCCGTCGTCGTCCGGCGCGCCGACCACCAGCTGCAGTTGTACGGCACCCCGCTCGGGCAGCACCAGCGGCGCCTCCAGCGTCAGCTCCTCCAGCCGGTCACAGCCGACCTGGTCCCCCGCCCGGATCGCCAGCTCCACGAACGCCGTACCCGGCAGCAGCACCGCACCCATCACCGCGTGATCCGCCAGCCACGGCTGCGTGTCCAGGGACAACCGACCCGTGAACAACAACCCGTCGGAATCGGCCAGCGCCACCGCCGCACCCAGCAACGGATGCCCAGCCGCCTCCAACCCGGCCGACACCACATCACCCACCCAGCCCGCCGGCGCCTCCAGCCAGAAACGCCGGTGCTGGAACGCGTAGGTGGGCAGATCGACACGCCGGGCACCAGTGCCGCCGTAGTACGCCTGCCAGTCCACCCCGATGCCCCGGATATGGGCCTGCGCGAGGACCGTGGTCAGCGCCTCAGCCTCGGGACGGTTCGCCCGGAGGGTCGGCACGAAGGCGTGGTCACCGTCGCCTGTGACGCAGTCCTGCGCCATCGCCGACAGGACACCGTCCGGGCCGAGCTCGACGAACGTGGTGACGTTCTGGGCCTCCAGCGTGCGGATGCCGTCGTGGAAACGGACCGCCTCACGCACATGGCGGACCCAGAAGCCGGGGTCGGTGATCTCCTCCGCGGTCGCGAGAGCGCCGGTGAGGTTCGAGACGAGCGGAATACGCGGAGCCTCGTACGACAGACCCTCGGCAACCTCCCGGAACGCCTCCAGCATCCCGTCCATGTGCGGCGAATGGAACGCATGACTGACCGTCAGGCGCTTGATCTTCCGGCCCTGCTCCTCGAAGCGGGCCGCGATGCCCAGTACGGCGTCCTCGTCACCGGCGACCACCACGGAAGTGGGGCCGTTGACCGCGGCGATGCTCACGACGTCGGTCAGGTACGCGGTGACCTCTTCCTCGGTCGCCTGCACCGCCACCATCGCACCACCGGACGGCAACTCCTGCATCAAACGGCCACGCGCCGCCACCAGCGTGCACGCGTCGGCCAGCGACAGAACACCCGCACAATGCGCCGCCGCGATCTCACCGATCGAGTGACCGGAGACGAAGTCCGGCCGGATGCCCCACGATTCGAGGAGGCGGAACAGCGCCACCTCGATCGCGAACAGGGCGGGCTGCGTGTAAGCGGTCTGGTTGAGCAGCTGAGCGTCATCGCCGAACACCGCCTCCTGCAGCGGCAGTTCGAATCGTGCGAAGACCTCGTCCAGGACTTGGGCGAACACGGGGTAGGCGTCGTACAGCTCCCGGCCCATCCCCAGCCGCTGACTGCCCTGCCCGGTGAACAAGAACGCCGACTTGCCCGCCACCACGGACCCGGTCACCAGGCCGGCCGCCGCGCCGCGTCCCTCGGCCAGAGCCCCAAGCCCCGCCAGCAGACCGTCACGGCCACCCGCCACGACCACCGCACGCCGCTCCAGAGCAGCACGCGTCGTCGCCAACGAATACGCCACATCAACCGGTTCGACACCGGCATCCCCCGCGACACGGTCAAGCAACCGCCGCGCCTGCGCCCGCAGCGCCTCCTCGGTCCGGCCCGACAGCACCCACGGCACCACCGGCAGTGCCATGGCAGTCACCGGCGTGTCATCGACCGTGGGTGCCTGCTCGATGATCGTGTGCGCGTTGGTGCCGCTCACGCCGAAGGCCGAGACCGCGGCCCGGCGCGGCCGACCGGTCTCCGGCCACTCACGGGCCCCGGTCAGCAGTCGCACCGTACCCGCCGACCAGTCGACGTCCGGTGTCGGCTCGTCCACATGCAACGTCCTCGGCAGCACACCGTGGCGGATCGCCATCACCATCTTGATGACGCCGCCCACTCCGGCCGCCGCCTGGGTGTGTCCGATGTTGGACTTCAGCGAGCCCAGCCAGAGCGGCCGGTCCTCGGGACGCTCCTGCCCGTAGGTGGCCAGCAGCGCCTGCGCCTCGATCGGGTCGCCCAGCCGGGTTCCGGTGCCGTGCGCCTCCACCGCGTCGATCTGGTCGGCCGTCAGGCGGGCGTTCTCCAGTGCCTGGCGGATGACACGCTGCTGTGCGGGTCCGTTGGGGGCCGTCAGGCCGTTGCTGGCGCCGTCCTGGTTGACGGCGCTCCCGGCGACGATCGCCAGCACCCGGTGGCCGTTGCGGCGGGCGTCGGACAGTCGCTCGACGAGCAGCACGCCCACGCCCTCGGACCAGCCGGTCCCGTCCGCCGCCGCGGCGAACGACTTGCAGCGGCCGTCGGCGGACAGCCCCCGCTGCCGGCTGAACTCCACGAACACATCGGGGGTGGCCAGTACGGTCACGCCGCCGGCGAGCGCCAGGGAGCACTCGTTCTGGCGCAGTGCCTGCACGGCGAGGTGGAGGGCGACGGAGGACGACGAGCAGGCGGTGTCGATGGTGGCCGCCGGTCCTTCCAGGCCGAAGGCGTAGGCGATGCGGCCGGAGACCACGCTGGACGCGGTGCCGGTGAGGAGGTGGCCCTCGACGCCGTCCGGCAGCTCGTACTGGCCGGCGCCGTAGGCCTGGGAGGACGCGCCGATGAACACGCCGGTCCTGCTGCCCCGCGCGGCGGAGGGGTCGATGCCGGCGCTTTCGAACACCTCCCAGGACGCCTCCAGCAGGATCCGCTGCTGCGGGTCCATCGCCAGCGCCTCGCGCGGCGAGATCCCGAAGAAGTCCGGATCGAACTGGGCGGCGTCGTGCAGGAAGCCGCCCTCGCGCGCGTAGGAGGTGCCTTCGTGCTCGGGGTCGGGGTCGTACAGCGACTCGACGTCCCAGCCGCGATCCGTGGGGAAGTCGGAGACGGCGTCCTGGCCGTCGGCTACCAGCCGCCACAGCTCCTCCGGCGACCGTACCCCTCCGGGGAACCGGCAGCTCATGCCGACGATCGCGATCGGTTCCCGGGATGCCGCGGTGAGCTGCTGGTTCTGTCGACGCAACCGCTCGGTTTCCTTGAGCGAGGCCCGTAGCGCTTCAACGATCTTTTCGTTGGGGGTTGTCATCTTGTACTCCGCACTTCGGGCGCGTCAGGGCTGGTTGCTGTCGAGCGCCATATCGATCAGATGCTGCACGTCCAGCCCGTCGATGTCGTCGGGGGACAACCCCTGATCGCCGTCGTCGGTGGCTGGGGTCGGCTGGGGGTCGGCGAGTTCCAGCAGTGCCTCCAGCAGGCCCGCCTCACGGATGCGGCTGAGCGGGAGGGCCGCGAGCCTCCTGCGCAGCTCGGCCTCCTGCGGGTCGCCGTCCGGCGCGGGGCCGGTGCCGCCGTCGGGCAGCAGCGCGGCCAGCAGGTGCCGGGCGAGCGCGGCGGGGTTCGGGTAGTCGAACACCAGGGTGGCGGGCAGGGAGAGTCCGGTGGCGGTCCTGAGCCGGTCGCGGAGCTCGACGGCGGTCAGGGAGTCGAAACCCAGTTCCTTGAAGGCACGGCCGGCCTCGACGGCGTCGGGCGAATCGTGCCCCAGGGCGAACGCCGCATGTGTGCGTACCAGGTCGAGCAGCAGCGTCGTACGGTCGTTCGTGTCGAGCCCGGCCAGCTGCTCGCGCAGAGCGGGGGCCTCGCCCGCCGGGTAGCGGGGTGTGCCGTCGCCGTCGCCGCGCAGGGCCGCGCGTACCTCCGGCAGGTCCGCGATGAGCGGGCGGGGACGTGCGGCGGTGAAGGCTGGTGCGAAGCGTGTCCAGTCCACGTCGGCGACGGTCACGGTGGCCTCGGGGGCGCCGACGACCTCCCGCAGTGCCGCCAGGTTGGTCTCCGGTGCCATGGGCGGCAGTCCTCGGCGGCGCAGCTGTTCCTCCGCGTCCCCTTCGGCGGCCATGCCGCCGTCCGCCCAGGGGCCCCAGGCGATGGCGGTCGCCGCCAGTCCGCGCGCCCGGCGCTGCTCGGCGAGCGCGTCGAGGAAGGCGTTGGCCGCGGCGTAGGCGCCCTGTCCACCGCTGCCCCACACGCCGGCGATCGACGAGAACAGCACGAAGGCGTCCAGCGTGTCGTCCTGGAAGAGGGCGTCCAGGTGTACGGCGCCGGTGGTCTTGGCGGCGACCACCTCCGCGAACTCCGGCAGGGCCGTCGCGGTGCCCGGGGGCTGCGACACGCCCGCGGCGTGCACGACCGCCTGCACCGGCGTGCCGTCCGCGGCGAGCTTGCCGACGAGGGCCTGGAGTGCGGACCGGTCGGCCACGTCGCAGGCCGCGATCGTCACCTCGGCACCCAGGCCGGACAGTTCGGCGGTCAGCCGGGTCGCGCCCGGGGCGTCGGCTCCGCGGCGGCTGAGCAGCACCAGCCGGTCGGCGCCGTTGCGGGCCAGCCAGCGGGCGACGTGGGCACCGAGTGCGCCCGTGCCGCCCGTGACCAGCACCGTGCCGCGCGGTGTCCAGGAGCCGGCGGGACCGGTGGTGTCCTGGGGCGCGCGTTCGAGCCGGCGCAGGTAGGTGCCGGAGGGCCGGACCGCCACCTGGTCCTCACCGCCGCCGGCGGTGAGGACGCCGACCAGCCGGTCGGCGGTCCGCTCGTCGACGGTCACCGGGAGGTCGACCAGTCCGCCCCAGTGCTCGGGCTCCTCCAGCGCCGTCACCCGGCCCAGACCGGCGACCTGGGCCTGGAGGGCGCTGAGCAGCGGGTCGCCGGCGTCCACCGAGACCGCGCCGCGGGTGACGCACCACAGCGGCGCGCCGATGCCGGCCGACGGGAGGGCCCGTGTCACGGCGGCGGTCAGCGCCAGTCCGGCAGGGACTGCGGGGTGCCGGGGATGCGGCTGCTCGTCCAGCGCGAGCAGGGACAGCACACCGCTGACGGGTGCGGCGTCGGGCACCTCGGCGGCCGCTCGCCGCAGCCGCTCGGCCAGCGCCCCGGCGTCCTCGTCCGGCACGCCGACGGGGACACGCACGATGCCGGCCCCGGCGCGCTCCAGTGCGCTGGTGAGGCTGCCGATCCAGGGGGCGTCGGACGGTGCGGTCGGCACGATGGTCAGCCAGGTCCCGGCCATGCGCGGGGCCGCTGGCTCAGGATGGTCCTGCGTCTCCGACCGCCGCTTCCACACGACGCGGTAGCGACGCTCCGCCACGGTGGAGCGTTCGCGCTGCTGCCGGTGCCACGACGCCAGCGCCGGGAGTACGGCGCGGAGCGGCTGGTCCGCGTCCACGGCCAGTTCGGCGCCGAGTCCGCTCAGGTCTTCGCGTTCGACCGCCGCCCAGAAACGCTCGTCCACGGCGTCCGGCGCGCCGCCGACCGGCGTTCCCACGGCCGCTTCGGGCGCTTCGGACGCTTCGGGCCAGAACCGCCGGCGCTGGAAGGCGTAGGTGGGCAGGTCGACGCGGCGGGCGCCGGTCCCCGCGAAGTACGCCTGCCAGTCGAGGTGTGCGCCGCGCGCGTGGGCGCGGCCCAGTGCGGTGGTCAGCGTCCGGGCCTCCGGCCGTCCCCTGCGCAGGACGGGCAGGCACATCGCGTCGGAGCCGTCGAGGCAGTCCTGGACCAGCGCCGAGAGCACCCCGTCCGGGCCGAGTTCGACGAACGTGGTGACCTGCTGCGCCCGGAGCGCCCGCACGCCGTCCAGGAACCGCACCGCCTCGCGGACATGCCGAACCCAGAACTCCGGTGTGTCCATTTCGCCGGGGCCCACCACGGCTCCGGTGAGACACGAGACGACCGGCGTGGCCGGCGGGCGGTAGACGAGTCCCTCGGCGACCTTCCGGAAGTCGGCCAGCATGCCCTCCATGAGCGGCGAGTGGAACGCGTGGCTGACCGCGAGGCGCTTGGTCTTCACGCCATGTCCGGCGAGAGCGGACGCGATCCGCGACACCTCACTCTCCTCGCCCGCGATGACCACCGAAGTGGGGCCGTTGACGGCCGCGATGCCGACCTGGTCGGTCAGATACGGCGTGACCTGGTCCTCGGTGGCCTGGACGGCCACCATGGCGCCACGGTCGGGCAGTTGCTGCATCAGGCGCGCCCGAGCGGACACCAGAGTGCAGGCGTCCTCCAGGGACAGCACACCCGCGCAGTGCGCCGCGGCCAGCTCGCCGATGGAATGGCCCGCCAGGAAGTCCGGCTGCAGACCCCAGGCCTGCAGCAACCGGAAGAGTGCGACCTCGATCGCGAACAGGGCCGGCTGTGCGTATGCCGTCTGGTCGAGCAGGTCGCCCTGCTCACCGAAGAGTACGTCCTTCAGGGCGGGGTCGAGCCCCTGGCACACCTCGTCGAACGCCTGGGCGAAGACCGGGTAGGTGTCGTGGAGTTCCCGGCCCATGCCCAGGCGCTGGCTGCCCTGACCGGTGAAGAGGAACGCCAGTTTGCCCTCCGTCGGCACATCCTGCGCGGTGCCCACCGGTGGCTCGCCGTCGGCCAGGGCGCGCAGTTGCCGCGTGAGCGCCTCCTCGTGATCGGCATCGACGACCAGCACGGCCCGCTGCTCCAGCGCGGCACGACCCGTCGCCAGGGAATAGGCGACGTCCAGGGGGCGCAGGCCCGGCTGTGCGGCAAGCTGCCCGTGCAGCCGCTCGGCCTGCTCACGCAGTGCCCGCCCGCTGCCGGCCGACAGCGCGAAGGGCAGGACCGGCAACACCGCACCCGGAACCACCCCGGCCTCCGCCTCCACCTCGGGCGCCTGCTCGATGATGGTGTGGGCGTTGGTGCCGCTGATCCCGAAGGACGACACACCCGCCCGGCGGGGACGGCCGGTCTCCGGCCACTCCCGCGCCTCCGTCAGCAGCGACACCTCGCCCGCCGACCAGTCCACATGCGGCGTCGGCTCATCGACGTGCAGGGTCCGCGGCAGTACGCCGTGCCGCATCGCCAGCACCATCTTGATCACACCGGCCACACCGGCCGCGGCCTGTGTGTGACCGATGTTCGACTTGATCGAGCCCAGCCACAACGGCCGGTCCCCACCACGCTCCTGCCCGTACGTCGCGATCAGCGCCTGCGCCTCGATCGGGTCACCCAGCGTCGTACCCGTACCGTGCGCCTCCACCGCGTCGACATCGGCGGCGGACAGCCCGGCACTCGCCAGCGCCTGCCGGATCACCCGCTGCTGCGACGGACCGTTCGGCGCCGTCAGACCATTGCTCGCACCATCCTGGTTCACCGCCGAGCCGCGGACCACCGCCAGCACCGGGTGACCGTTACGGCGGGCATCGGACAGCCGCTCCACCAGCAGCATCCCCACACCCTCACCCCAGCCCGTACCGTCCGCACCCGCCGCGAACGCCTTGCAGCGGCCGTCAGCCGACAGGCCACCCTGCCGGCTGAACTCGGTGAACGTGCCGGGCGTCGACATCACGGTGACGCCGCCGGCCAGGGCGAGCGCGCACTCGCCGTTGCGCAGGGCCTGGATCGCCCAGTGCAGGGCGACCAGCGAGGAGGAGCATGCCGTGTCCACCGTCACCGCGGGGCCTTCGAGACCGAGGACGTAGGCGACCCGGCCGGATATGACGCTGCTCGCATTGCCCGTCATCACGTGACCGGCGACGGTGTCCGCCATGTCGTCGAGTCCGGTGTCGTAACCGCTGTACGCGGCGCCGACGAACACGCCGGTGCGGGAGCCCCGCAGCGCGCCCGGGTCGATCCCGGCGCGTTCGAAGGCCTCCCAGGAGGTCTCGAGGAGCAGCCGCTGCTGCGGGTCCATCGCCAGTGCCTCGCGAGGGCTGATGCCGAAGAACGCCGCGTCGAACCGGTCCGCGTCGTGCAGGAAGCCGCCCGCCCGGGCGGGGCCGCCGTCCGGCGCGTACGAAGCCGCGCCCGCGTCCCAGCCGCGGTCGACGGGGAAGCCGGAGATGGCGTCGCTCCCCGACTCCAGCAGCTGCCAGAGCTCTTCGGGCGAGGCCACGCCACCGGGGTAGCGACAGCTCATGGCCACGACAGCGATGGGATCGTCGCCACCGGCACGGCCCGCGAGCGGTACGGCCTCGACAGCGGCGCCGGTCGCGTTCCCGGTGCCGAGGAGCGTGTCGGCCAGATGGCGGGCGAGCGCCGAGGCGTTGGGGTAGTCGAAGACGAGCGTGGTCGGCAGACGCAGTCCGGTCGCCGTGTTCAGCCGGTTGCGCAGGTCCACGCCGGTGAGGGAGTCGAAGCCCACGTCCTTGAACGCCCGTGCCGGCTCCACCGACTCCGGTCCGGAGTGGCCCAGCACGGCCGCCACATGGGTGCGCACGAGCTCCAGCAGAGTCCGCTCCTGGTCGGCGGGGAGCAGTCCACGCAGCCGGCCGGCCAGCGCCGAGCCGCCGTCGGCCGCCGTCCCGGCACCACGCCGCCGAGGGGCGCGGATCAGCGTACGGAACACCGGGGGGACCGATCCGGTGCCGGCCGCTGCGTCACGTATCGCCGCGAGGTCCAGGCGGGCGGGGAGGAGAACGGATCGCTCACTGCGCAGGGCCCTGTCGAACAGGGCCATGCCCTCCGCCGAGGAGAGCGCGCCCATGCCGGCCCGTGCCATGCGCCGCAGGTCGGCCTCGTCCAGACCGCCGGTGATTCCGCTGGCCTCGGCCCACAGGCCCCAGGCCAGCGAGATCGCCGTCTGGCCCTGGGCGCTCCGGTGCCGGGCCAGCGCGTCGAGGTACGCGTTGGCCGCGGCGTAGTTGGCCTGTCCGGGGCTGCCGAGGACTCCGGCGGCCGCCGAGAACAGCACGAACGCCGACAGGTCCAGGTCGCGGGTGAGGTCGTGCAGGTGCCAGGCGGCGTCCACCTTGGGCCGCAGCACTCGCTCGAGGCGATCGGGCGTCAGCGACGGGAGCACGCCGTCGTCGAGCACGCCCGCGGTGTGCACCACGGCGGTCAACGGGTGGTCGACGGGTACGGACGCCAGCAGGGCCGCCAGCGCCTCACGGTCGGCCGCGTCGCAGGCGGCCACGTTCACCTCGGCACCCAACTCGGCGAGCTCGGCGGCCAGTTCCTCGGCGCCGTCGGCAGCGAGCCCCCGGCGGCCGGTCAGCAGCAGATGCCGTACACCGTGTTCCGTCACCAGGTGCCGGGCGCACAGCGCACCGAGCGTGCCGGTTCCGCCCGTCACCAGCACCGTGCCCTGCGGGTCGATCGGGCGGGGCTGCCGCTCCGCTCCGGCCGCCACACGGATCAGCCGCGGGGCGAGCAGTCTGCCGCCGCGCACGGCCAGTTCCGGCTCCGTGCACATCAGCGCCTCGGCGGGCACGGTGCCCGCGGGGTCCTCGGCGTCCAGGTCGACCAGGAGGAACCGTCCGGGGTTCTCGGTCTCCGCGGAGCGCACCAGGCCCCAGACACAGGCACCGGCCAGGTCGGTGACGTCCTCGTCGGCCGTGGCCACGGCGCCGCGCGTGACGAAGGCCAGGCGCGAGCCGGCGAAGCGATCGTCCGCCAGCCACGCCTGGGCCAGGGCGAGCGCCCACTGGGCCGCGGCGTGCGCGGCATGCGGGGCTTGTGCCGCCTGCGTGGTGTGCGCCGCCTGCGGTTGCGGATCGCCGGATGCCGGGGGCGGGCAGGACACGAGGATCACGTCCGGGACGGTCATGCCTGCGTCGGCGGCCGCGGCGAGCGCGGCCAGGTCGTCGTACCGCTCCGTGGCCGGGTCGGCCGTTTCGAGCGGGTGTGCCGCGATCAGCGCGGTGGAGACCGGCTCGGCGTCGGGGGCGACGGCCTCGGACCAGACCGGCTCGAACAGGGGCGCCAGGCCGGTGGCACGCGCGCCGTCGGCCGGGACGATTTCCGCCGCCGGACGCAGGGTGAGGCGGTCGACGCGGGCCACCGGCGCACCGGTGGCGTCGGCCGCCTCCAGCAGGAAGGTGCCGCTCGCTGCGGGTGTGAGCCGCATCCGCACCTCCGTGGCGCCCACCGCGTACAGCGCGACGCCGTGCCAGACCGCCGGTACGAGCGGGGCGCCGGAGCCGCACGCCGCGGCGAGGTGCGCGGCTGCCTCCAGCAGCGCGGGGTGCAGGGCGAAGCCGGTCGTGTCCGTGCCCTCGGGAAGCCGCACGTCGGCGCAGAGCTCGTCCCCGCGCCGCCAGACGGAACGCACCCCTTGGTACAGCGGTCCGCACTCGAGGCCGGCCGCCTCGTAATCCTCGTACAGAGCGCCGACCTCGACGCCCTGTGCATCGGCCGGCGGCCATTCCGTCAGCGTGAACGCCGGCCCCGGCGCCGCCGTGTCGAGTACGCCGGTGGCATGGCGCCGCCACGGTACGTGCCCGTCCTCGTCGAGCCCTCCGGCGTGCGAGGAAACGGTGAAAGTCCGCCGTCCGCCCTCACCGGCGGAGTCCACCACGACCTGGACCCGCACCGCACCCTGCGCCGGCACGATCAGCGGTTCGTGGAGCGTCAGCTCCACCAGGTGGTCGCAACCGGCCTGGCCGCCTGCGTGGAGGGCCAGTTCGACGTACGCCGCACCGGGCAGCACGGCGTTCCCGGCGAGCCTGTACTGGTTCAGCGAAGGATGGGTCTGCGGGGACAACCGGCCGGTGAACACATACGCGTCGGCACCGGCCACGGGTACCGCGGCACTCAGCAGCGCGTGACCGGCCTTCTCCAGACCGGCGGCGGTCACGTCACCGGCTCGGGAACCGGGTGCCAGCCAGTAGTGCCGGTGCTGGAAAGCGTACGTCGGCAGCTCCACCCGTCCTGCGCCAGTACCCGAGAAATAGGCCTCCCAGTCGATGCCGACACCACGCACCTGCGCCTGGGCCAGGGCCCGCGTCAGGGCCTCGGCCTCGGGACGGTTCGCCCGGAGGGTCGGCACGAAGGCGTGGTCCTCGCCGGTGACGCAGTCCTGCGCCATCGCCGAGAGCACACCGTCCGGGCCGAGCTCGATGAACGTGGTGACGTTCTGGGCTTCGAGGGTGCGGATGCCGTCTTGGAAGCGGACCGCTGCACGGACGTGACGGACCCAGAAGTCAGGGTTGGTGATCTCGTCCGGGGTTGCGAGGGCGCCGGTAAGGTTCGAGACGACCGGAATACGCGGGGCCTCGTACGACAGACCCTCCGCGACCCGGCGGAACGCCTCCAGCATCCCGTCCATGTGCGGCGAGTGGAACGCATGACTGACCGTCAGGCGCTTGATCTTCCGGCCCTGCTCCTCGAAGCGGGCCGCGATGCCCAGTACGGCGTCCTCGTCACCGGCGACCACCACGGAAGTGGGGCCGTTGACCGCGGCGATGCTCACGACGTCGGTCAGGTACGCGGTGACCTCTTCCTCGGTCGCCTGCACCGCCACCATCGCACCACCGGACGGCAACTCCTGCATCAAACGGCCACGCGCCGCCACCAGCGTGCACGCGTCGGCCAGCGACAGAACACCCGCACAATGCGCCGCCGCGATCTCACCGATCGAGTGACCGGAGACGAAGTCCGGCCTGATACCCCACGATTCCAGCAGCCGGAACAGCGCCACCTCCACCGCGAACAACGCGGGCTGCGTATACGCCGTCTGGTCGAGCAGCTGAGCGTCATCGCCGAACACCGCCTCACGCAGCGGCAGTTCGAACCGAGCAAAAGCCTCGTCCAAGGCCTCGGCGAACACGGGGTAGGCGTCGTACAGCTCCCGGCCCATCCCCAGCCGCTGACTGCCCTGCCCGGTGAACAGGAACGCCGACTTGCCCGCCACCACGGACCCGGTCACCAGGCCGGCCGCCGCGCCGCGTCCCTCGGCCAGAGCCCCAAGCCCCGCCAGCAGACCGTCACGGCCACCCGCCACGACCACCGCACGCCGCTCCAGAGCAGCACGCGTCGTCGCCAACGAATACGCCACATCAACCGGTTCGACACCGGCATCCCCCGCGACACGGTCAAGCAACCGCCGCGCCTGCGCCCGCAGCGCCTCCTCGGTCCGGCCCGACAGCACCCACGGCACCACCGGCAGTGCCATGGCAGTCACCGGCGTGTCATCGACCGTGGGTGCCTGCTCGATGATCGTGTGCGCGTTGGTGCCGCTCACGCCGAAGGCCGAGACCGCGGCCCGGCGCGGCCGACCGGTCTCCGGCCACTCACGGGCCCCGGTCAGCAGTCGCACCGTACCCGCCGACCAGTCGACGTCCGGCGTCGGCTCGTCCACATGCAACGTCCTCGGCAGCACACCGTGGCGGATCGCCATCACCATCTTGATGACGCCGCCCACTCCGGCCGCCGCCTGGGTGTGTCCGATGTTGGACTTCAGCGAGCCCAGCCAGAGCGGCCGGTCCTCGGGACGCTCCTGCCCGTAGGTGGCCAGCAGCGCCTGCGCCTCGATCGGGTCGCCCAGCCGGGTTCCGGTGCCGTGCGCCTCCACCGCGTCGACTTCGCCGGCCGACAGTTGCGCGCCGGCCAGCGCCTGCCGGATGACTCGCTGCTGCGAGGGACCGTTGGGCGCGGTCAGGCCGTTGCTGGCGCCGTCCTGGTTGACGGCGCTCCCGGCGACGATCGCCAGCACCCGGTGGCCGTTGCGGCGGGCGTCGGACAGTCGCTCGACGAGCAGCACGCCCACGCCCTCGGACCAGCCGGTCCCGTCCGCCGCCGCGGCGAACGACTTGCAGCGGCCGTCGGCGGACAGCCCCCGCTGCCGGCTGAACTCCACGAACACATCGGGCGACGGCATCACCGTCACGCCGCCGACCAGCGCGAGCGAGCACTCGCGCTGCCGCAGCGCCTGAGTGGCCCAGTGCAGGGCGACCAGCGAGGAGGAACAGGCGGTGTCGATGGTGGCCGCCGGTCCCTCCAGGCCGAAGACGTAGGCGACGCGGCCGGAGAGCACGCTGGTGGCGCCGCCGGTCAGCATGAGTCCTTCGAGGTCTTCGGGCGTCTCCTTCAGGTCGGCGCCGTAGCCCATCGACCCGGCGCCGACGAAGACGCCCGTACGGCTGCCCCGCAGTGACACGGGATCGATTCCGGCGCTCTCGAACACCTCCCAGGACGCCTCCAGCAGGATCCGCTGCTGCGGATCCATCGCCAGCGCCTCACGCGGCGAGATCCCGAAGAACTCGGCGTCGAATTCGGCTGCGCCGTCCAGGAAACCGCCGCCGGTGTTGTAGAAGGTGCCTTTGCGGTCCGGATCCGGATCGGCCATCGCGTCGATGTCCCAGCCCCGGTCGACAGGGAATCCGGAAACGGCGTCCCCACCGTCGGCCACCAGGCGCCACAGGTCCTCGGGCGACCCCACGCCGCCCGGGAAACGGCAGCTCATGCCGACGATGGCAATGGGTTCCCGGGCGTCCGTCTCCACCTCGTCGAGGCGGCGACGGGCCCGGCGCAGTTCAGCGGTCACCCATTTCAGATTGTCGAGAAGCTTTTCTTCATTTGCGGTAGCCACCGAAACGTCACCCCCTGGGAAGAGCCGGAAACGGCACGGAATTGTGTGCGCTCATCACGTCAGGAGCGTCCGAATTCGTTGTTGATGATGTCGAAGATGTCGTCGACCGACGCCGATTCCAGGTCGTTGCCGTCGTCCTCACCGGCGGTCGCGCTGTCGGTCTCGTTCCACTTGCGCAGCAGTTTCTCCAGGCGAGAGGTGACGCTCGCGCGTTCCGCGCCGTCCGCCGCGACGGACGACAGGATGAACTCCAGTCGGTCGATCTCGGCGAGTGCGGGGAGCGCCGGTGCGCTCTGCTCGCCGAGGAGTTCGGCTCGCAGGTGTCCGGCGAGAGCGGCCGGCGTCGGGTAGTCGAAGACCAGGCTCGCGGGCAGCCTCAGCCCGCTCGCGGTCCCGAGCCGGTTGCGCAGCTCGACGGCGGTGAGCGAGTCGAAGCCGAGCTCCTTGAAGGCGCGCCCGGCCTCCACGGCGGTGGTGCCGTTGTGCCCCAGCACCGCTGCGACGTGCGTGCGTACCAGGTCCAGCAGCATGTCCTCCGCCTCGGCGCCGGACAGCGCGGACAGCCGCTGCCGCAGCGCCTCGGCGTCCTGCGCCGTGCCGTCGCCCCCTCGTTCGGCCCCGGTGCCGGTGTCCGCCTCGGCGAGCACGCGCCGTACCTCGGGCAGGTCGGCGATGAGGGGACGCGGCCGTGCGGCGGTGAACGCGGGTACGAAACGCTCCCAGTCGACGTCGGCGACCGTCACCGTCGTCTCGGCACGGTCCAACGCTCCCTGCAGAGCGCTGATCGACCGATGTACCGGCAGCACCGGCAGCCCACGGCGGCGCAGTTGCTCGGCGGCCTCGTCGTCGGCCACCAGGCCGCCGTCGGCCCAGGGGCCCCAGGCGATGGCGGTGGCCGCCAGCCCGCGGGCCCGGCGCTGCTCGGCGAGCGCGTCGAGGAAGGCGTTGGCCGCCGCATAGGCGCTCTGGCCTCCGCTGCCCCACACGCCGGCGATCGACGAGAACAGCACGAAAGCGTCCAGGGGCGCGTCGGCGAACAGCGCGTCGAGGTGCGCCGCACCCGTCACCTTGGCGGCCATCACCTCGGCGATGTCGCCGGGACCGGTCCGGGCGAGCGGCGCGTACTGGCCGGCACCTGCGGTGTGCACAACTGCGGTCACGCGGGGCACACCGACCAGCAGCCCTTCGAGCGCGTCCCGGTCGGTGACGTCGCACGCGGCGACCGTCACCTGGACGCCCATCCCGGTCAACTCGGCGGTCAGCGCCTCGGCTCCGGGTGCCTCGGGGCCGCGTCGGCTGGTGAGCACCAGGTGCTCGGCGCCGTTGCCGGCGAGCCACCGGGCCACGTGGGCACCGAGCGCCCCCGTGCCTCCGGTCACCAGGACCGTGCCCCGAGGCTTCCACGCGCCGGCGGCGGGGACCTGTGTGTCCTTCTCCGACGCGTGGACCAGGCGTCGTACCAGAACTCCCGGTGTCCGCACCGCGAGCTGGTCCTCGTCGCCGGCTCCGGCCAGGACGGCGACCAGGCGCGCGGCGGCACGCCCGTCGAGGGTCTCGGGCAGGTCGACCAGACCGCCCCACCGCTCGGGGTGTTCCAGTGCCACCACCCGGCCCAGCCCCCACACCTGCGCCTGTGCGGCGCTGCGCGGCCGGTCCGACGGCGCGGTGCCCACCGCTCCCTCGGTGACACACCACAGCGGGGCGTCGACGCCGGCCTGCCCGAGCGCCCGGACCAGGTCTCCGGTGCGCAGCACTCCCCGGGAGACCGCCGTGTACCGCGGATGCGACCGCTCGTCCAGCGCCAGCAGCGAGAGGACACCCTGTGGCGTCTCGCCGCCCAGCTCGGCGTGCAGGCGCTCGGCGAGGAGGGCGGGCTCCGTGCGGGTGTCGACGCCGGTGCCGGTGTCCGTGTCCGTACCGGTGTCCGTGTCCGTGTCCGTGAGCGTGATCTGGCGTACGGTGGCGCCCGCTGTGCGCAGCGCGTCGACGACCTCGCGCACGCGGGCGTCGTCCGCCTCGGTGGCGGGTACCACGGTCAGCCAGGTGCCCGTCATCCGCGCCGCGTCCGGCTCGGCCAGCGGCTTCCAGACCACCCGGTAGCGCCAGCCGTCCACCGTGGACTGCTCCTGCCGCTGCCGGCGCCACGCCGACAGTGCGGGCAGTACATCGCTCAGCGGCTGGTCCGCGTTGATCGCCAACTCGGTGGTGAGCGCGGTCAGGTCCGCATTGTCGACGGCCTCCCAGAAGCGGGACTCGGCCGAGTGGTCCGGAGCATCGCCGCCCGGCTCCGCCACGGCGTCCACGGCGTCGTCGAGCCAGTACCGCCGACGCTGGAAGGGGTAGGTGGGCAGGTCGACGCGGCGGGCGCCGGTGCCGGTGTAGTAGGCCTGCCAGTCGACGGCGATGCCTCGGGTGTGCGCCGCGGCGAGCGCCGTGGCGAGGGTGTCGGCCTCCTGGCGGCCCGCACGGAGCGCGGGGAGGAAGGCATGGTCGTCGCCGGTGACGCACTCCTGCGCCATCGCGGACAGGATCCCGTCCGGTCCGAGCTCGATGAACGTGGTCACGTCCTGTGCTTCGAGGGCGCGGATGCCGTCGTGGAAGCGCACGGCCTCGCGGACGTGGCGCACCCAGAAGTCGGGGCTGGTGATCTCCTCGGGGGTCGCGAGAGCACCGGTGAGGTTGGAGACGACCGGGATGCGCGGGGCCTCGTACGACAGCCCCTCCGCGACCTTGCGGAAGTCGGCCAGCATGCCGTCCATGTGCGGGGAGTGGAACGCGTGGCTGACCGTCAGGCGCCTCGTCTTGCGGCCCAGCTTCCCGAAGCGGGCGGCGATCTCCAGTACGACGTCCTCGTCACCCGCGACCACCACGGAGGCCGGACCGTTGACCGCGGCGATGCTCGCGGCGTCGGTCAGGTACGGGGTGACCTCGTCCTCGGCGGCCTGGACGGCCACCATCGCACCACCGGCGGGCAGCTCCTGCATCAGCCGGCCACGCGCCGCCACCAGGGTGCAGGCGTCCTCCAGCGACAGCACACCCGCACAATGCGCCGCCGCGATCTCACCGATCGAGTGACCGGAGACGAAGTCCGGCCTGATACCCCACGATTCGAGGAGCCGGAACAGCGCCACCTCCACCGCGAACAACGCGGGCTGCGTGTACGCCGTCCGGCCGAGCAGTTCCTCGTCCCCGCCGAACATCACCTCACGCAGCGGACGCTCGAGGTGGGCATCCAGGTGGGCGCACACCGCATCCAGGGCGTCCGCGAACGTGGGGTGGGCGTCGTAGAGCTCCCGGCCCATCCCCGGCCGCTGACTGCCCTGACCGGTGAACAGCAGTGCCGTGCGGCCGTCGCCTGCCGCGCCCCGGACCACCTGCGGGCCCGGCTCCCCCGCCGCCAGTGCGGCGAGCCCTTCCAACAGGACCCCCCGGTCGCCGCCGACGACGGCGGCGCGCAGTTCCAGAGCCGCCCGTGACGTCGCCAGCGAATAGGCGACATCGACCGGCCGTGTCTCCGCGCCCGCAGCGAGCCGTACCCGCACACGCTCGGCCTGCGCCCGCAGCGCGTCCTCGGACTTGGCGGACAGCACCCAGGTCTGGACGGCAGGCGGTGTCGCCGGTGCCGTCGCCTCGGTGGTGTGGTCGGCGGGTGCCTCTTCGAGGATGGTGTGGGCGTTGGTGCCGCTGAAACCGAAGGACGACACGCCCGCCCGGCGAGGGCGGCCGGTCTCCGGCCACTCCCGGGCCTCGGTCAGCAGCTCCACCGCGCCCGCCGCCCAGTCCACGTGCGGCGTCGGCTCGTCGACGTGCAGGGTCCGCGGCAGCACGCCGTGCCGCATCGCCAGCACCATCTTGATGATGCCCGCGACACCGGCGGCCGCCTGCGTGTGACCGATGTTCGACTTGATCGAGCCCAGCCACAGCGGTCGGTCCTCGGCACGCTCCTTGCCGTAGGTGGCCAGCAGTGCCTGCGCCTCGATCGGGTCACCCAGCGTCGTACCCGTGCCGTGCGCCTCCACCGCGTCCACCTCCGACGCCGACAACTGGGCGTGGGCGAGCGCCTGCCGGATCACCCGCTGCTGCGACGGACCGTTCGGCGCCGTCAGACCATTGCTCGCACCATCCTGATTGATCGCCGAACCACGGACCACCGCCAGCACCGGGTGACCGTTACGGCGGGCATCGGACAGCCGCTCCACCAGCAGCATGCCCACGCCCTCACCCCAGCCGGTGCCGTCCGCACCCGCCGCGAACGCCTTCACCCGGCCGTCGGCAGCAAGACCACGCTGCCGACTGAACTCGATGAACGCGCCCGGCGAGGACATCACCGTCACACCACCGGCCAACGCCAGATCGCACTCACCGTTCCGCAGCGCCTGGGCGGCCAGATGCAGGGCGACCAGCGACGAGGAGCAGGCCGTGTCCACCGTCATCGCGGGGCCTTCGAGCCCGAAGACATAGGCGAGCCGTCCGGAGACCACGCTCGCCGCGTTGCCCGTGCCCAGGTATCCCTCGATGCCGTCCGGCAGGGTCTGCGCGAACGAGTCGTAGTCCTGGCCGTTGGTGCCCACGAACACGCCGGCCTGGCTGCCACGGGCGGTCGCCGGGTCGATCCCGGCCCGTTCGAACACCTCCCACGTGGTCTCCAGCAGCAGTCGCTGCTGCGGGTCCATGGCGAGCGCCTCACGCGGCGAGATCCCGAAGAACGCCGGGTCGAACTCGGCGACGTCGTAGAGGAATCCGCCCTCACGTGTGTAGCACGTGCCCTGCTGGTCCGGGTCGGGGCTGTAGAGGCGCTCGAGGTCCCAGCCACGGTCGTGCGGGAACTCGGCGATCGCGTCCCCGCCGGTGGCCAGCAACTGCCACAGGTCCTCCGGCGACCGCACGCCGCCGGGGAATCGGCAGGTCATCGCGACGATGGCGATCGGATCGTCCGCCACCTCGGCTGCCCGGGACACCGGGCCTTCGACCGCCGCCCCGGTTTCCAGCAGTTCGGTCCGGAGGTGGTCGGCCAGCGCGGACGCCGTCGGATGGTCGAAGACGAGCGTGGCGGGCAGGTCGACACCGGTCGTGGCACCGAGCCGATTGCGCAGCTCCACCGCGGTCAGCGAGTCGAATCCGAGCTCCTTGAAGGCCCGTTCCGCCCCGATCGCCGCGGAGCCGTTGTGCCCGAGCACTCCGGCCACATGGGTGCGGACCAGGTCGAGGACCGTGCGTTCCTGCTCGGCGCGGGACATTGCGGCGAGCCGTTCCGCGAGCGAAGCTCCCGCACGGCTGCCGGCACTGCCTGCGGCGAGGCCGTCCGCATGGTCGAGGACCCTGCGCACTTCGGGCAGATCGCCGATGAACGGACTGGGCCGCACCGCCACCAGGCCGGGCGTCAGCCGCTCCCAGTCGAAGTCGGCCACGGTCAGCACGGCCTCACCGGAGTCGACGGCCTGGCGCAGCGCGCGGATGGCCGGGTCGACGGCCATCGGCGGTACGCCACCGCGGCGCATCCGCTCTGCGATGTCGTCATCGGCGGCCATGCCCGCGGCCCAGGCGCCCCAGGCGATCGAGGTGGCGGGAAGGCCGTCCGTCCGGCGCTGCTGAGCGAGCGCGTCCAAGTAGGCGTTCGCGGCGGCGTAGTTGGCCTGTCCGCTGCTGCCCAGAGTGCCGCTGATCGACGAGAAGAGTACGAACGCCGACAGGTCCAGATCACGGGTGAGCTCGTGCAGATGGCGAGCCGAGTCGGCCTTGGCCTGCCACACGCGCTCGAACCGCTCCGGGGTCAGCGCGTCCAGGACACCGTCGTCGAGCACACCCGCGGTGTGGATCACAGCCGTCAGTTCGGACCGCAGCGGCTCCAGCAGCCGTGCCAGCGCCTCACGATCGGCCACGTCACAGGCGGCGATCGTCACCCGGGCACCCGAAGAGACGAGCTCCGCCTCCAGCTCGGCCGCCCCCGGCGCCTCCGCACCCCGCCGACTGGTCAGGACGAGGTGGCCGGCTCCGTTGCGTGCCAGCCAGCGGGCGACCTCGGCGCCGAGCGCGCCCGTGCCGCCGGTGACCAGCACGGCGCCCTCCGGGGTCCATGCGCCGTCCTCCGGAACGACCTCACTCTGCACCGGACGCTCCAGCCGACGCGCGAAGATCCCGGACCCACGCACCGCGACCTGGTCCTCACCACCCAGACCGGCCAGCACATCCGCCAACCGACCCAGAGCACGCTCATCCACCACA
>NZ_JBIAEC010000042.1:0-24918 GCF_042868225.1 Streptomyces sp. NPDC007856
GAGCTGCTCGTCCGACACCGCACTCGACGGTGCCTGAACCACCTGCTCAGCCTGCTCGTTCTCCACGGCGGTCTCCGTCATCAGACGCGTCTCCTGGATCATCAGATCCGCCGTTGATTAGACACTCCCTGATTGCAGTACTAGAGGTCGAGCGCGACTTCGCTGGTGGGCCGGCTGCAGCAGACGAGGATGGTGCCGGGCTCGGGGAGTTCGAGGGGTGGAGTGGTGTAGGTGGTGTCGCCCGCGACGAGGTGGGTGATGCAGGTGTGGCAGACGCCGGTGCGGCAGGACCAGCGGGTGGGGATGTCGCAGGCTTCGGCGAGATCGAGGAGTGAGGCGTGGGCCGGTGACCACGGGGTGGTGATGCCGCTGCGGGCGAAGGTGATGAGGGGGCCGGTGCCCGGGGGACCGGGGGGTTGGTGCGGCTGCACCGTGGCGGCACTGGGGGTGACGCCGGGGTTGATGGCCGGCAGGGCGCTGAACTGTTCCGTGTGGATCTGCTCGGGGCGCAGGCCGTGCTCGCGCAGGTGGCCGCCGATGTCGTCCATGAAGGCGGGCGGTCCGCATACGTAGGCGTCGGCGTCGGTGGGAACGCCCATGGCCATGAGGGACTGGGCGGTCGGACGCCCCGGGGTGATGTGGGGCTGGTCGGGGCGCGGCGCGGTTTCGGCGGTGTAGTAGATGTGCTCGTGGGCGTGGGGGAGTTGGGCCAGGAGTGCGTGGGTCTCGGCCGCGAAGGCGTGGTGGGCGCGGTCGTGGGCGGTGTGGATCCACCAGAGGGGGCGTGGGTCTCGTGTGGCGGCGAGTTGGTGGAGCATGGCGAGGACGGGGGTGGCGCCGATCCCCGCCGAGATGAGGACGATTGGGCGGGTGCCCGGTTGGAGTACGAACGTCCCGCGGGGACTGGCGATGTCCACCTGGTCTCCGGGGCGGAGCGTGGCATGGATGTAGCCGCTGACTTTCCCGTAGGGCTCGTGCTTGACGCTGATGCGGTATGTGTCGGCCGTGGGAGCGGAGGACAGGGAGTAACTGCGCACCGCGGGGGCGGTGTCGCCGACGGGGAGGCGGATGGACAGGTACTGGCCTGGGCGGGCCTCGGGTAGGGGCGCGCCGTCGGTGGTGGCGAGGTAGATCGACGAGACGGTGGGGGTCTCTTGGACGATGCGGGCGACGCGCATGGTCTTGAAGCCCGGCCATCCCGGCTCTTCTCTGGGCTGCTGGGTTTCGGCGCGTTCACTTGGCCATCCCGGTTCCTGTGTGGGCGGCTGGGCGGCGGCGAGTTCGCGGAAGGACTGTTGCCATCCGGGGCTGAGGGCGGGGATGTTCAGTGCTGTGCGCAGCTTCGCGGGGTCGCGGTCAGGGAGGTAGAGCAGGGCGTCGGTGTCGGCGACGGTGAGTTCTCCGGGTCCCTTGCGGGTGAGGGTGATGTCGTCGCCGGCCTGGACCCGCCCTTCGGTGATCACGCGCAGGTAGAAGCCCGGCCGGTGGTGGGCCACCAGCAGGGATGCCATGGTGGGTTCGCCCAGGCGCATGCCGACGCGGTAGCAGGTGACGCGGGGCTGGGTGACCTCGAACTCGGCTTCCCCGGTGCGATACCGGTCGCCGATGCACACTTCGTCGTCGGGCAGGCCGTCGACGGTGAAGTTCTCCCCGAAGATGCCGAAGGTCAGGTCGTCGCGACCGAGCTGTTTCCGCCAGTACTGGTAGGACTGCGCCTGGTAGACGAGTACGGCCCGGATCTCGCCGCCGTGCCCGGCCAGGTCTCCTTGGCCGTCTCCGTCGATGTGCAGCCGCCGCACCATCCTGGAGCCCTGGACGGGGGCCTTCCAGGCTCCGGTGTGGACAGTTCTTCCCTGCCAGGAGACGTCTTTGGGCATCCCTACGTTGACGGACAGCAGCGTCGCCATCGCGGACCTCCTGCGGGACGGTCGGCCGGGGCAGCCCCTCATGGCGGTGTCATGTGTGCCTCTCGGACCGATATTAGTTCGCTCACCGGTGCCACCGCGATTCAACGATCACAGATCGTTCTGCGCGTTCCCTGACTCCTTCGAACGGGGGAACCGGCACGGAAGGCAATGCCTTGTTCGTCTCTTCTCGGCGGATCACTCCAACCTGGATCGGGTGGCCGTGGTGATCGTCCTGCCGTAACGGACTCACCCCACCTGCGGCCGTGGCGGGTGCTCGCGTAGGAGGTCCGGTGTCCGAGGCTGGGGCGATGACAGAGCCTGTTCAGGAACCAGGAGAGCCTGCGCCGTTTCGGCGAGGAGCGCGATCCTGCCCGGGTGGTCGCATTCGGTGACGCCGTCATCGCCATCGCCATCACGCTCCTCGTCCTGGAGATCCGCCCACCGCACGACACCCGCCACCTGCTGCACGGCCTCGCCATGCTCTGGCCGTCCTACCGGGCGTACGCCGTCACCTTCATGCTCATCGGGCAGGTGTGGGCCAACCACCACATCATGTTCGACCACATCCGTCACGCCGACCGGGTGGTGCTGTTCCTCAACACCGTGCTTCTGATGGACATCGCGTTCCTGCCGTTCGCCGCCTCCGTACTGGCCGAAGCGTTCCGTGACGGACACGGTCAGCGCACCGCCGTCGTCCTGCACGGCACCACGTTCGAGCTCGCGGCCGGCCTGACCTCATGGGCGGCCGAGTGTCCCGAGCACCGAGCCGGCACACCACGGCCCGGGACAAGACTGTCCTGGACAACATCGCCACTGTCCCCGTCCTGACCGGCCGCCGACCCACCGGCGCTGCTTGTGGACGAACCCTTCACCGCCCTCGACCCGGTGGCCCGCGTCCTCGTGTGGCTCGCGGCCCATGTGGCCGATCACCAGGCCCGCGGGCACAGCGAGCCGGCTGCCGCGATGACGAGAACCCTGAGGTTGACCTCAATCAAACTTGAGGTTTTACGGTCAAAAGCATGACAGAGATCATGCAGCCCCAGCCCCGTGCCCAGCCCGAGTCCCCGTCCGGGGCCGCGGCCCGCACCGAGGCACCTTCCGCGACCCACATCCCTGAGCGCTACCACCGTTCGGTGGTGCCGCACATCATGGTGTCCGACGCGGAGGCCGCCATCGCGTTCTACGTGGCCGCCTTCGGAGCGGTGGAGGAGTTCCGGCTCGCCCATCCGCAGGGTGGGATCATGCATGCCGAGATCCGCATCGGCGAGTCCGTGCTGATGCTTGGCGATGTCTCACAGGGTCCGTTCACCGCTCCGGCCGAGCTGAGCGGCACCTCGGTCGCCCTGCACGTGTTCGTCCCGGACGTGGACGAGCTGGCGAAGCGGGCGGTGGCGGCGGGCGCCGAGCTGATCCAGGCGCCCGCTGATCAGTTCCACGGCGACCGCACGGCCCTCCTGCGGGATCCCTCCGGACACCTGTGGGTGTTTCTGACTCATCTGAGGAACGTGTCTCCGGAGGAACTGCTCCATGGCCGGGCGGCGGCCGGCGACGGCCACGCGTAGTCGCGAGCGGCGTGCAGATCGGGCTGAGACCGGATCGCGGGTCACCAACGTACGGACCCGCAACGGCGACTCGCCCGCGCCGCAGCGCTGAGCGCAGCGTGACACGCGTTCGCACGGCGTGGTGGCATGGGGGCATGGAGTTGCGGGAGTTGCGGGCCTTCGTGGCGGTGGTGGAGGAGGGCGGACTGTCGGCCGCGGCACGGCGGCTGCACGTGAGTCAGCCGGCTCTCTCCCAGACGGTCAGCGGACTGGAGCGGCAGCTGGGGGTGAAGCTCTTGGTGCGCGGCAGCACGGGTGTGCAGGCCACCGAGGCGGGGATCACTCTGCTCGGCGAGGCGCGCGCGGTCCTCGCCCGGCATGACCAGGCCCTGCGGGCGATGGCCCGGTACACCGGCCCGGGTGGCGGGGCACTGCGGATCGGCATCCCGCTGGAACTGCCCTTGGGACTGCTCGATCCGGCGCTGGCCGAGCTGGCCGACGCGTTTCCGGACACCCGTGTGGAGGCGCGGCACCTGTCCTCGGCCGAGCAACTCGCGGCGCTGCGCGCCGATGAGCTGGACGTGGGCTTCCTGCGGGAGCGCCCGTCGAGTCCGGCATTCGACGCGCTGCTGGTCGTACGCGAGAAGCTGGGTGTGCTGCTGGCCGCGGAGCAGGCCGCCGAGCTCGCGGGGCCGGACGGCGTTCAGCTCGACGCGCTGGTGGGCCTGCGGTGGGTCGGGTTCCCCCGGGCGGGCAGTCCCGCCTGGTACGACGAGCTGACGGCGGTCTTGCGAGGGCATGGCCTGGATCTGGGGCCCGAAGCCCCGAAGGGGCAGGCCCTGATCGCGGATGTGAAGCTGGCGGCGGTCGCGACCGGGCGCGCCTTCGCACTGGCTCCGCCGAACTGGCAGCAGCCCCTGCCGGACCATGTGACCTGGTCACCGCTGGTCGGGCATCCGCTGGTGCGACGCACCTGGGCGGTGTGGCCGGCCGACTCGCGCCGACGCGACCTCGGCCGGTTCATCGCGGCACTGGACCGGCTGGTGAGCCGCTGATCGCGCCCGGGCGCTGCTGGGGGCGCGGGGCGGGAGAGCCCGGCGCCCCCCAGCAGTGTCAGACCGCTGTACGGCCGCCGTCCACCGGGACGATGGCGCCTTGCACGAAGCTCGCCGTGTCGCCGACGAGGTAGGCGATCGCCTCGGCGATCTCCCGGGCCTCGGCGGGGCGGCCGGCGGGTGCCTGGGCGGCAAGGGCGTCCAGGTTCTCGCCCATGGCGGCCGTGCCTCCCGTGCGGGTGGGGCCGGGCTCCACGGCGTTGACCCTCACCCCGTGGGGGCCGAACTCGGCGGCCCACGCTTTGGTCAGCAGGTTCAGCGCCGCCTTGCTGGAGCCGTACAGTGCCATGCCCGCGACGCCGTACTCGGCGACCATCGTGCTGACATTGACGATCGCGCCGGACCCGCGCTCGGCCATGGCCGGGGCGAGTCGCGCCACCAGATGGAAGGGCGCCTTCACGTTCAGGTCGTAGACGGCGTCCACGTCGGCGGGCGACGCCTCTGCCGTGGGGCCGAACGGGAAGATGCCCGCGTTGTTGACCAGGATGTCCACCCGGCCGCCGCCCAGTTCGGTGGCCCTGTGCGCCAGCCGCCGCGCCGACTCGGCGTCCGCCAGTTCGGCGGAGAGGAAGTCGGCCTTGCCTCCGCGATCGCGAACACGGGCGACGACGGCCTCGCCGCGGGCCGCGTCACGCCCCGCGACCAGCACATGCGCGCCACGCTCGGCGAGCAGCTCCGCCGTCGCCGCGCCGATGCCGCTGGTCGCCCCGGTCACCAGAGCCACACGCCCGACAAGATCAACAGAACCCATGAGAGCTGTCCTTCGCATCGAAAAGTGTGGGTCGAGCGGAGTCGCGGCCGGCCGCGTTCCGTCGCCCCGTCCCCTCGTCCGTGAGGTGACGGGAGTCCAGAGCACCGCAAGGCCTCGGCAGGATTCCGGCACAGCCATAGGCGTCGCCGATGCCCGCTATCAGCGCGGGCCCCCTACCAGTCGGACCTTCGCTTTCCCGTCCCGTGGTCGGTGGGCGCCGGTCAGGGTGTACACGACGGCCAAAGGCGGTACTTATGGCCACTCTTGGTCAGGCGTATGGCCAGGCAGCGATGAATCGCGCGTCCCGTGGGTTTGTATGACCCGTACGGCGCACCGATGCGATCTCTTGAACAGCTCGAACAGCTCACCGGCAGCACCCATTGATGCGAGGAACACCATGAGCGAACCGCAGGCACCCCAGGAAACCGGCACCTACGACGTGATCGTGCTGGGCGCGGGCCCGGTCGGGCAGAACGTAGCCGACCACGCTCGTGCGGCCGGCCTCTCCGTGGCCGTCGTGGAACGGGAACTCGTCGGCGGTGAGTGCTCGTACTGGGCCTGTGTCCCCAGCAAGGCGCTGCTGCGGCCGGTCATCGCGGTCGCCGACGCCCGCCGGGTGGACGGGGCCCGTCAGGCCGTGACCGGCCGGCTCGACACCGACGGCGTCTTCGCCCGGCGCAACCGCTACGTCAGCGACTGGGACGACTCGGGCCAGGCCCGCTGGGTGAAGTCCATCGGCGCAGACCTGTTCCGCGGGCACGGCCGGCTCGACGGCCCCCGCCGCGTCACCGTCACCGGGAACGACGGCGCCGTCCGGACCCTCATGGCGCGGCACGCGGTCGCCATCGCCACCGGCAGCCGACCGGTACTGCCCGCCATCCCGGGCATCGAGGAGGCCCGGCCCTGGACCAACCGGCACGGAACCGACTCCAGCACCGTGCCCGCGCGGCTCGCCGTCGTCGGTGGCGGCGGGGTCGGCGTGGAGATGGCCACCCTCTGGCAGGGCCTCGGCTCCAAGGTCACGCTGCTCGTCCGGCGCCGTCTGCTCCCCAGGATGGAGTCCTTCGTCGGAGAGCTGGTCGCCCAAGGCCTCCGGGACGCGGGCGCGGACGTCCGCATCGGCACGCAGATCACGAGCCTGCGCCGGCCGGACCCCGACGGCCCCGTCACGCTCACTCTGGACGACGGAAGCGAACTGGAGGCCGACGAGGTGCTGTTCGCCACCGGCCGCACCCCCGCCACCGACGACATCGGGCTCGACACCATCGGCCTCACCCCCGGCGCCTGGCTCGACGTGGACACCACCTGCCTGGTCCAGGGCGTCGACGGCGCGTGGCTGTACGCCCTCGGTGACGTCAACCACCGCGCCTTGCTCACCCATCAGGGGAAGTACCAGGCCCGCACCGCCGGAGACGCGATCGGTGCCCGCGCCGCAGGCCGCCCGCTGGACGACGGGGCGTGGGGAGACCACGCCACCACCGCCGACCAGCAGGCCGTACCCCAGGTGTTCTTCACCGACCCCGAAGCGGGCGCGGTGGGCCTGACCGCCGAGCAGGCCGAGGCCGCCGGCCATCGGGTCAGGACCGTCGACCTCGACTTCAACGCCGCCCAGGGCGCCAACCTCTACGCCGACGGCTACCGGGGCCACGCCCGCCTTGTCGTCGACCTCGACCGGGAAGTCCTCCTCGGCGTGACCTTCGTCGGCCCCGGCATCAGCGAACTCCTGCACTCCGCCACCATCGCGGTCGCAGGCGAGGTCCCGCTCAAACGGCTCCGGCACGCCGTTGCCCCCTTCCCCACCGTCAGCGAGATCTGGCTCTTCCTCCTCGCCGCCTACCAGCGCGACAAGGAAGCGCCGCGGACCGCCTCGGCCTGATCGCTGCGACGCCGCATGCTCCCGGCGAGGCGGACATGGCCGGAACTGCGAGTTGAACGCGTTCAAATTTCCTGCCACGATACGTCGTGCCGTGTGGACAGCGCTGGACGAGAGGATCACGGTCATGACGAGTTCGCTTCTCGCACCGCGAGGCCGTGTCCGCATGCGTGCGGCCGACAGGGGGACCGTTACAGGGAGCACGGCCCCCACGCGGATACTCGACTGGCAGCATCCGAACGTTTCCTCGTTCCTCCGACAGATCGACAGCCCGGCGGACTCCGGGGACACGTCAGGCCCCGCTCACCGGACAGCGTTCCTGCGCCAGGCTCACCGAAGGATTGCCGAAGTCGTGCGGCCGGTGTACTCGATTGAGGACGAGCGGCCTGTCTCGGAGGTGCTCCGGCGCCGCCGCGGCTCGTGCAGTCAACGGCTGGCGGTACTGGAATCGGTTGCGCGGGCGTCCGGGGTGGCCACGCGGGTGCGTGGGCTGCTGGTGGACGGGAGGTTCTGGTATCGGCGCTTCCCCCGCTTCCATCGGATCGTCCCGCACCGAGTCGTCCTCGCATGGCCGGAGTTCCGCCTTGACGGGCTGTCACCGACCGAGCACCCCGACGCGCCCTGGCTGACGGTCTCGGAGCTCTACGGTGGTCTCACCGTGCTGAGCAAAGACAGCGGTGGCGGCTTCACCAACGCCGGCGCGGAGACGCTCTTCGAGGCGTTGTCCAGGACCGCGATCGACTGGGACGGCGTGACGGTCTGCCCGGCGGCCACTGGCGCCCCGTGCGATCTCTCGACCTACGTGCTGGCAGACCTGGGCCGCTTCGACTCGCGTGACGATCTCTTCACCCAGCACGGCCAGACCCTTTGCGGGATGGCGCGATGTGTGGCCGAGCCCATCCTGAGTCGCCGTTCGGCGGGCGCCTAGTACTCCAGCAGCACTTTGACGTTTTCCCTGTTCAGGGGCGGTTTGGGTGAGTGTAGTGGGCTGATTGCCGGCCTGTGTTGTCTTTCCCAGGCTGCCCCTCGATCGTGTGCAGCCGCCGCTGATAGTGGCAGCGGCGGGCGACGGCTTGGCGTCGTCTGCGCCAGTGGGACCATCTCAGCGCGCGTGCGCTGATGAAGGGCTGGTGAGCGGCGATCGGTGAGGCGACAGTTGCCAGGAGCCGCCGAACTTCTGCCACGGTGAGGGGAGCGAGGCAGGAACCGTTTCTGCTGCCCCTTTTGCCGCAGCATCGGCGGCCATGACGGCCAGGAAGGCATGCGCCAGTATGGCTAGGAGCGTGGGTCAGTGACGGGCAACCGGCCGGTGGTCGGGTCAGCGGTTCACTGCGGTCGCCTGGTGAGTGGCTTCGGGACTGGTGAGTTGGGGCGGCGGTCCTGGGATTTCGGTGCTTGGGGCCGGTCGGCCCGGCTGGTCAGGCAATCGCTGCGGTGATGCCGGCGCTTCCGACGTGCCGGAAGATCTTGCGGAGGTTGTGGCAGGCGGCCAGCAGGCGCCATTCGCATCGGGCGCCGTCTTCACCACGTAGGAGGAGTTGGCGTCCGTTCTGGCAGGTCATGATCTGGCCGAAGACGGGTTCGACGATGGCCTTGCGGCGGCTGTAGGCCTTGCGGCCAGGATTAGTCCGCAGTTCGCGCGCCATGCGCTCTTTCAGCGTGGCGTCCTTGGGGATGCGTCCGCGAGGTGCGGGCGGGACCTGCTCGTCGTGGGCGAGTCGGCCGGTGGCCATGAACGTGTCGGTGCCGCAGGCCAATTGCCGGTCCTTGGCGGCTTCCAGGTTGGCCTCGGAGCAGTATCCGGCGTCGACGAGGGCCTGCTCGGGGTGGGCGCCAGTGTTGGCCGCGGACTGGTCGAGCATCGCGGTGTAGTTCAGCGCGTCGGAGGGATTGCAGGTCACGTCGGCTGCGGTGATCACCTGGTGGGCCTCGTCGACGACGGCCTGGGCGTTGTAGGCCTGGATGTAGGCGCCGTCGCTGTTCTTCATGATCCGCGAGTCGGGGTCGGTGAAGTTGGCCTGGGCCTTCGGCTTGGGCCTGGCCTTGGCGGCGGCCTTCTCGCCGGCGTCGGTGACAGCCTGCTCGTCGCTGGTACCGGCCCGTTCTTGGCGGCGGCGTTCGGTGTCCTGCGCGTGGCGGCGGGCCTTGTCGGCGGCCTCGGCCTCGATCTGGGCGCGAGCGGCCTGCATCCTGGCCAGGCGCTTCTCGCGGCGGTCGAGTTCGGCGGGGAGGTCCACCTCTTTGCCGTCGGGGCCGAATGCCTGGTCCTCGGCCGCATCGGTGGCCTCGGCGTCGGCCAGCAGAGCCCGGGTCTTGGCCTCCAGGTCGGCGATCTCGGCTTCCACGCGCTCTTCTTTGGTGACCAGGCGGCCGTAGCTCATCGCCTTGTGCTTGGAAGCATTGGCTTCGAGCTTTGTGCCGTCCAGGGCAACGCGGCCCATCTTGACCATGTCCAGCTTCTGCGCGAGGTGCAGGGACTGGGTGAACAGGTCGGCGAGAGCGTTCAGGTGACGGCGGCGGAACCGGGCGATCGAGCGGTAGTCCGGTGCCTGGTCGGCGGCCAGGAACCGGAATGCGACATCGTCCACGCACTTGCGCTCGATCGCCCGGGACGAGCGGACGCCGGTGGTGTAGCCGTAGATCAGCAGCCGCACCATCAGCCGCGGGTCGTAGGGCGGGTAGCCCCGCTTCTCGGTGTAGTCGGCCAGGACCGGTCCGAGGTCCAGCACGTCGTCGACCAGCTCGGCGACGAAGCGGGCCAGATGGTCCTGGGGCAGCCAGTCGTCCAGCGACGGCGGCAGCAGCAGGACCTGGTGCGGGTCGAACGACCTGAATCGCTTGTCCACCGCCGCCGCACGACGTGGCGGCTGTTTGCCCTCGGCCGGCTCGACCTCGAACAGCCCCTCCTGATCACGCATACCGGGATCATTCCGCACAACTGATCATCAGACGCACGCGGGTTGCCGGTTACTGTGACTGAGCACGCTGGTTGGCCACTCTGAGCATTGCAGCTGGCCGGCCCACGGCGGCGCGTGCGCCAGCCGTCAGGCGTCGAAGCGGCGGCGGGCGGCCTCGATGTGACCGAAGTACTGGTGGGTCCAGCCGCACATTCCGTCGACCGTTGCGCGCAGGGCTTGACCCGGCTCGGTGAGGGTGTATTCGACCCGCGGTGGGACGGTGGGGTGCACGGTGCGCTCGACCAGGCCGTTGCGCTCCAGCATGCGCAGGTTCTTTGTGAGCATCTTGTGGCTGATGCCCTCGATCTCGTTCCGCAGCTCGCTGAAGCGCAGGGTGCGATCACCGAGACCCTCGACGATGAGGAATGCCCACTTGTTGGCGACGTCGGAGAAGATCTCCCGCGCCAGGGAGCCCGCACGCGCCAGGTCTGCATCCTCGGGCGAGCCTGTGAACTGCTTGGTCACCATAAGGTTCTCCAGTCACTGAAAAGTGCGTTCTTCCACGTCAGCTCCCACTCTTTACAGTTCCTGAGTAACCACAAGAGAGTGAGTGTCTTGATCGGCGCGGACGCGTGTCCACAGGCGCTCAGGACGAGGAGGCAGGCAGCATGACCATCACCTTTGTGAACCCCAGCGGATTGCCCAAGATCGACGTCTACCGGCAGGTGTCGATCGCATCCGGGTCGAGGCTGGTCTTTATCGCCGGGCAGGTCGCCTGGGACGCCGAGGGAGTCACGATCGGCGAAGGCGACCTCGCCGCCCAGGTCGAGCAGAGCTATCTCAACGTCGGCACCGCCCTGGCCGAGGTCGGTGGCTCCTTCGACGACGTGGCGAAGCTGACCTTCTACGTCGTCGACTGGACCCCAGACAAGATGCCCCAGCTCCTGGAAGGGATCTCCCGGGCAGCCGCGAAGCTGGGGATCACCCCGGCCCCGCCGACCACGCTGATAGGCGTTGCGGCACTGGATGTCCCCGACCATCTGGTCGAGATCGAAGCCACCGCGGTCCTCGACTGAACAGGTGCTCTTTGCCACTGAGCGCCGAAATGGCCAACTACGGCGCTCAGCCGCCAACCAGCGTGCTCAGTCACAGTTACTGACCCACGCTCCTAGGGTGATGTGCCGCATCCAGCCGGTGTAGCGGCGTACTTCGTACTGGTCGAGGCCGCATTCGTTCTTCGCGGCCTGGAAGGTTTCCTCGATGGCCCACCGCATCCCCGCGACGCGCACCAGGTGCTCGACCGTGGTCCCCAGCGGTGCGTAGGCGAGGTAGTAGGCGATCTCCTCGGGCTTGCTGATGCTGCGGCGGGCCAGTGCCCACCGCTGGTGGGTGGGCATCTCGCCGTCGAAGTCCTCGATGGACGTGATCTGCAGGGCGGCCCAGTGGTAGATGCGCGGGCCCTTCGCGCCGTCACCGCACGAACGTCGCTCCCATGCTTCGGCAGGGGCCTGGGAGAAGAGGTGATCGATACGTCCGAAGTGCGGTACCTGCTGGGACTTGGGGACCGCGAGGACATATCCCAGGCCGGTCTCCTCCAGCATGCGGCGCAGCCGCCACTCCTGGCCGTAGGCGGAGTCCGCGGTCACCCAGGCGATCGGCAGCGGTGAGGCGATTGCCCGCAGCACCATGGCCTTGGCCAGGTCGGGCTTGGTGGCGAAGGTCCGCTCGTCAGGGATGTGGGCGGCGCGGCAGCGGTTGTGGTCATCACCCTGTCCATGGCCGCCCTCGCCGCGCTGACCGCCATCCGTGCCCAGGAACTGTCAAAGGGGGCAGCGATCTTGGACAAACCCGCCTGATACCCCTGTCCGTCGCGGAGATCCGCCGCCTGATCGGACTGCTCCTCCACCCACAACACCTCACCCCGACTCACTATCTGCACTGGTCATGGTGGAGACGGCTCAGCCAGACACGCGCTCGCCTCAGCCACTACAAAGGACGAGGCCAGACCCCTTAACTGTGATTGCAGTACTAGGGCGGTCAGCGGCTGAGCCGCAGCGTGCTCGTAGGCGGCCTGGAGGTGGATCAGGGTTTTGTGGGCGGCGACGACTTGTTGGTCGTGTCGGCGGGCCTGGTGCCAGCGGGCTGCGGCGATGACGAGACGCGAAATACGTCTCGCCATTCGAGACGAACCAGGGCAGGGGTGGCCAGAGAGGCGTCCAGGCACCCCTGAAGTGACCGCTCAGCCTCGACTTAGGGCACGCGGAGGGCACGCCACCCTCAAATTGGACTAGACAACAACAAACCCCAGGCCACTGACCTGGGGTTTCTCGATGGAGCGGGTGGCGAGAATCGAACTCGCGCTCTCAGCTTGGGAAGCTGAGGGTTCCCCGGGGACCTGGCCGCGATTCGAGGAGGAGCTGGCAGCCGCCGACCTCGACGACCTCAGGAACGGAACAGATGCGTAGCTGTCAAGGTCTTTGACGGGGTGTGACTGTCCCCGACCGCCGGGGGTCACCGGGTATCCGGAGGAAGTCCAGAAGCCGCCAGAGTTGATCTTGAAGCCCTGACGGGGAGCGGAACTGTGTCACCGGCCGCAAGCTGCGGTGAACACCCACGCGCTTTGGCCTGCTGACCACCGAGGAAGCCCATGATCGCATCATCGGCCTGAGCTGAAGCGGCGAAGTCGGCCGCCATCACCCTGGCAAAGGTTGTCCTCGAACTACTCGCTCCGCGCTGCATGCTGCTCTGCCAGACTCGAGGGCGTGCCGAAGAGTCGTGGCCGCCGCACATCGCGTGGCGGCAAACAGTCAGTCCGCCGTTCGCCAGGCCCTGTGCGGTTGTCGGACCGTGTGCTGCGGCAGGCCCGAACACTGCGCCTTGAAGACACAGATGTCCTTGCCGCGGAGGCGTGGGCGAGTGGCTGCCTGGGCGAGGCGTGGTCGGGTGCAGGGATGACCGAACGCGAACCGGAACTGGTGCTATGTCGTGAGGTGGCGGGACGGGCTTCGACGAAACAGTCCCCGTCCGGCGTTGCCGCCCTCGCCGCGCTTGACCGAGTCGGCCCGCCCGCCGGCCACGCCATGCTGCAGGAGACGATGGAGGTTCTGGCCGCATCGCAGCCGGTGCCGGCCTGGCATGCGGCCGGCCCGCACCGCCCGGTGGGGGCCTGGTGCGCGGCGGACGTGTGGGACAGCGAGCGGGTGCTGTTCATCGACTACGACGGCCCCATCCCGCACACGCTGATGGCGCATATCGGCGAGGTCGGCGGCACGCTGGTGGACAGGCTGGCGCTGCTTACGCCACAGGCGGCCCACGCCTGGGAGGCGACGCGGGGCGAGGGCGAGGTGCCGATGCCGCTTCTCGAGCAGGACGCGGCCGAGGCGCTCGTCGATCTTGCCGCGGCGCTCCGGCTGACGGACATGACCTGGCCTCGCCCCGACGATGAGGATGTCGTCGCCCTGCGGGCACTGGCCTGGGCACGCTGCCGGGACCACCTGCCCGACTGGGCCGAGCACCAGCCGCTTGCACAGGGCGAGCGGGCCCGCGTGCTCGATGCGTTCGCACAGGCGGGCGCCCCTGCCGCGGAGGAAGCCGAGACCGCCCGGTCGCTGGCTGAGCTGTTCTTGGACTACGCGGAGAACTACCTCAGCCGCGGGCCGCTGTGCTGGAGCCCCGGCCAGATCGCCGTCTTCCTGGGGGACTGGCTGCCCCGCAAGACGGTACTCGATCAGGCACACCGCGCTCTCCTGCCCGCTGTCTTGAAGCGATGGGTGACCTTCGCGCTCACCGAACGCGGCGTCCCCACGCCGTGGATCGCTCCCGTCGTCGCCGCTGTCGAGGCACATACGCCCGCCTTCCACGCGGCCTTCGACGACGAGGAGGGGGCGTGGGGCCCGGCCAAGCAGATCGCAGCCGCCCTCGCCGCGCGGGACGTCGACCTCACCGACCGCGATGCCGTCGACGCCGCCGTGCGCGCCCTGAAGGCCGAACGGCTCGCCCAACAGCTCATGGACCACACCCGCCCGCCCGGCCCCTGACGTCCAGGCACGGACCACGCCGTCCCCCCCGGGGGGGGGGGGGGGCGGCGGCTCGCGACAACCACCCCACAGCAAGAGCAGGCAGGAAGAAGCATTAGTGGAACACGGTGATTCCCCCAGGGTGCTGCCCCGCATCGCCCGTCTGGTGGCGCGCAGCGGGGACCTCAAGAGCGAGCTGGTGGCCTTCGCGCACCATCCGCGCTTCGCCCGGCGGTTGGATGCCCGGCTCGAGGAGGCAGCGGACCAGCTCGGCTTCCTGGATGAGGCGATGGCCGTCGAGACCATCGACCACTTCGTGCTGCAGCACCGCCTCGCGGACGGCTCGAGCGTTCTGGAGCGGTTTGTCGCTCAGCGGCGGCCGCCGCTGGACGAGGACGAGCGGGCGATGCTGCTCGGCTGGCGCGACGTGGTGGAGGCAGTCTTCGAAGTACAGGGCCGCGAAGGGGATGCCGTCGTCCTGCACAACCTGCTCGATGACCTCGACTACCGGGTCCACTCCAACCTGGGCCGGCGCGCCCTTGGCAAACTGAGCACAGGGATGTTCGTGGCCGGCCGCATCGTGCCCGTCCACCCCGACACCGACGCCTGGCTGGTCAGCGGCAACCTCACCACCTATCCACCCGGCGACGGACCGCAGCTGGCGCAACTCGCCGTCCAGACGCTCACCGCCCATCCGCAGCTGCTGCGCCGCAATCCCGAAATGCTGCGCAAGGCCTGGGAGATGCAGGCCGAAGCCCGCGCCGACTTCATCGAGGTGTTCGGCACCGACATGCTCGTCCTGGATGCCGGCGAGGCGCCCGTACGGATGCGGGAGTACCACCGTCACCGGCAGGACAAGGCCCTGGCCGAACTCGACGACGAAACCGCCGCGCAGGCGATCAACGCCAGGCCTTCCCTGGACGAGCTCAGCAGTCTGCCCGAAGAACTCCGCGACGCGGACACCGTCGCCGTGATCTTCGACGAGACCGAAGGCCTGTGCTACTACGCCGACTTCGGCCACCTCGACGCGCTGTTCACCGATCCCGCCCTGGCCCGGGACCGCACCTACCTGAGCCAGCTCAGGCAGTACCTGAACGACGACTCCGTCGCTCCCATGGCCATCCGCCGCCTGGTCCAACGGCATCCCGACAACGCCGACGCCGTCTTCCGCGCACTCCTGCGCAAGCCCACCTTCGCCTGGGAACGCGACGGGGAGGAGCTGCTGCGCCGCCGCAAGCCAGACCACTTCGCCCACGAGCCCCTGCCCAGCGTCACCCCGGTCGGCGCCCGCCTCGCGGAACTCCTGCGCAGGCAAGGGCGGACGGCGCGATGAGGCTGTCCACCGCCGAACTCGACGCCCTGGTCGAAGAGGCGATCGTCGATGCCTACGACGAGTACGAACAGCTCGCCGCCTTCCAGGCGATTATCGAGGACCGCCTGGCCCTGCCGTTCACCACCGTCGTGCTCGGCATCCCCGTGACCGTCACCGCACTCCAGGACCGGCCCGGCAGCCCCATCGCCGCCTGGTGCAGACACGGCCGGCACGCTCAGGCGATCGGCATCCTCGACCTACCGCTGCCCGACCCCGCGCCTGAGGGATGGGCCTGGGTGGAGGCCTACCGGCACTGGGCATCCTAAAGCCGCCTACGCGCCGGGCCCTTCCTCGTGGCTGCCCCCTGTGGGGCCGCCCAGGCCCTGACCGCCGCGTGGAGATCTGGACTTCGCCACCCACTCCTTCTGGGAGCCGGCGCGCCCCTGGGCCGAGGTGTCGCAAGGGGCGCCGCGCAGGACGGCTGCGGCGGGGAAAGGGCCCGCCTGGCGGATAGCGAGCGCCCGTAGCTTGCGGCACGGGCCACCACGCAAGGGTGCGGGCTCGCCGTGTTGAAGGCGATGGCGGACACGCACGCCGTCCAGGGCGACGTTCATCGCCGACAGGGCGATCCCGCCTCGATGGAAGTCCCCCGGACTCCCTATCTGTGTCTCCAGAGAAAAGGTAGCTCTGCGTGACCTACCGGCGTGTCATTGCGGAGTGTGCCCGCATGGTGTTAGCCCAAGGGTATGACCGTCTTCGGAACTGGGGTGCGCGCGGGCATTGTCGCTGGTGTGCTCAGTGGTGTGCCGTCGACGCTGCATGCCTTGGCCACGCGGCGTGATCCGCTGGCGGCGACCCGCGCGGCCGGATCGCTGCTGCTGCCGGACGAAGCCCGCTCGGCGCGACTGCTCGCTGCGGCAATCCCCGTCCACTTGGGGCTCAGCGTCGGCTGGGGCGTGGCGCTCGCGGCCGTGCTGCCGCGACGGGCGACCACTGCGTGGGGTGCGCTGGCCGGACTCGCGATCGCCGCGCTCGACTTCAGTGTGCCGGGCAGACGTACCGCCCAGATCCGCGCGCTGCCACGGTGGCCGCAGGTGGCGGACCATCTCACCTACGGCGTGATCGCCGCTGCGGCGGTGGCCACCGCACACACCGAGGACCTTCAAAGCGTGCCACGGTCACACGGTCGGAGCGCGCCAGCGGCGGACTGTAGATCAGGTGTCAGCGGGAGATCTCAAGGTTCGTGAGGACGGGGAGGGGTCCGCAGGAGGGTCGTGGCGTGCCGGGCGTGAAGGCGAAGCTTGGTCAGGATGCGCCGGTTTTTCAGGTGGGAGAAGGCGTGCTCTGGCGTGCCTAGCGTCACTCTTCCTGCCAATGGCCAATACGGCGAATGTCGGATCCAGAACAGGCGTCTGCTTTTATACCTCTTCTTCCCTATAGTTCATGCGGCTCCTTAAAATCCCCCCATGGACTCGTCCATGACGGGGGGACGCCATGGGCTCAGGCGGCAGCGTGGCCAGACCGCGGCTAGTGATCACGGATCCGGCTCAGTTTCGGAACACCGCACTTGTATTGACGGGCGCCCGCCAGGTTGTCGGACGCGCGCCTGGCTGCGACCTGCGCCTGGAGCACCCGCATGTGAGTGGCCATCATGCCGAGCTGAGCAGGTCCGGCGCGCAAGTCCTGATCGAGGACCTGTCCTCCACCAACGGAACCTATGTCAATGGCAGCCCGGTGCGGGGGCCTCGGCGGCTGTATTCGGGGGACACCATCAGCTTCGGCGATGTCCGCGCCCGCTTCGACGATCCGGCTCAATCCATCACACAGACGGCACAGGCACCTGCCTTCAACGTCAGGTCCCAGCAGGCCGGAAGCATCAACAACGTGGGGCGGGACCAGTACATCCAGGAGGCGCAGCAAAGCTTCCTGAAGGAAGTGGCGGCCGCCCGTAGCAGGGGTCGGCGGCTCATTCTTGTGGGTTTCCTGCTCGCGGTCGGCGGCTTTGCGGTCTTCGCATGGGGCGTCCTGCGCTTCATGGGCGTGGTCAGCAGAGGCCTCCAGCAACCGGTTGATTCGGCTGATCCCTCCTCCGTTCCTTCATTCGATGACCTCGGAACGGTGTGGGGTGACCAGATCGGTGGAGTTCCGATCTTCCTGTTCGGCTGGGTGGCCGCGGCCATCGGCAGCATCCTGATGGTCGTCGGGTTGGTCCTGCATGTGATTGCCGCCGCCCGCCGTCGCGCCTACGAGCGCATGACCTTCTACCCCTGACAGGAACGGGCCATGACCTTCAACATCGGCAGTCAGCAGGGCAATATCAACAACATTGCGGGTGACCAGACCATCCACGGCGGTCAGCACGGCACCTTCCACGGCGCGCCTCAGGATCCCGGTGAACTGGTCGTCCGCCTTCGCGAGGCACTCGACCGCACCGCGCTGCCGCCCGATGTCGCAGCCAAGGTGCGTAACGAGGTCGCAGGCCTGAAAGCCGCCATCACCAGCCCCACTCCGGACCGCCCCGACGCCGCCGACCGGCTCGCCCGCATCACCCGCATCCTGACCTCGGCCGGCGCCCTGACGGCCGCGGCGGGGTCGGTCGCGGGAACCCTTGTTGCGCTCGCCCAGTGGCTGGGGTCTCTGGGCGATCCGGTGCTGCAGGCGCTCGGTCGGTGACTCCCAACCACGAGCGGCAGCGCGGGTGACCGCAGGCCAACGCGGGGACTCGCCGCAGTTCGAACCGGTGCTGGAGAAGGTCCGCGTGCCCCGCATCGGGCCGGGTCGGCCACGCATCCGCCCCGATCGGGTACGGGCCGACAAGGCCTACGCCTCCTGCAAGAACCGCGCCTATCTGCGCCGCCGCGGGATCCGCTGCACCATCCCGGAGAAGGCCGACCAGGCACGCAACCGCGAGAGGCTCGGATCCCGCGGCGGTCGGCCGCCACGCTTCGACCCGACCGACTACCGCGAGCGCCACGCGGTCGAGTGCGGCATCAACCGCCTCAAGAGGAACCGTGCTGTCGCCACGCGCTACGACAAGCTCGCTGTTCGCTACGAGGCGACCGTGCTTGTCGCAGCCATGAACGAGTGGCTGTGACAAGCACCATCGCGACGGTCCTCAGACGACGTCGAACTCGTTGCCCTCGGGGTCCTGCATGGCCGCGGCGTAGAGCCCTGCGTGGGGCTCATCCTTGATCTTCAGCACGGTGGCGCCGGCCTCGACCAGCTGGTCCACCGCGGCCCTGACCCGCCGCGCGCGGACGTCCAGCGGGACGTCACGGCCGCCACCGACCTTCAGGTCGAAGTGCCACCGGTTCTTGGCGGTCTTCGGCTCCGGAACCTGCTGGAACCACACGCGCGGTCCACGACCCGCCGGATCGACGATCGACTCCGGAATGTCGCCGGCCCCGGTCGGCAGCTCCTCCGCGGGCACCCCTATCGCCTCCCAGTAGGCGCGCCACGTGGCGTGCCCGTCCGGCGCGGGCTCGGGCACATAGCCCAGAGCCAGGGCCCAGAAAGCCACCATCCTCTGCGGGTCGGAGCAGTCGATCGTCAGCTGCATTGTCATTTCCATGCCCGGAGCCTCCCAGACAGGTATGACGGGCGATCCACTTTCGCAACAGGCCCGTGGCCGAGGGTCGGGGGTGAGGAAGGAGTCGAGATGGGTGAAGACCGTCTCGGGCTTCTCGCGGATGGGCAGGTGTCCTGCGCCGGGGATGAGTTCGAATCGCGCGTGGGGGAACCCCGCGGCGTAGGCACGGCCGAAGCCGGGAGTGACGACCGTGTCGTCGGCGCCCCAGATCACCAGTACCGGGCAGGTGACGGTGGAAAGGCGGGGCAGCATGCCGGCGTCTCCCATGGCTGGCCCGGCGTAGGCGCGCATGGCGGCCATCGACTGCGCGGACGGTCCGCCCTGCGGCGCCGGAACCGGTGGACCGGCGGGCACGGTGACCGGCCGGCCGGGTATGACGGGGCCGATGGCGTCCATGAGGACGAGCTGGGAGATCCGCCCCTCGCGGTCGTCCAGGACGATCTGGGTGGCGACCCAGCCGCCGAAGGACGTGCTGATCACCGTCACGTCGTTCAGCCCGAGGTGGCCGAGCAGATCCAGGTAGACAGCGGCGAGTGCGGGCACGGAGTCCAGATCGTCAGGCCGTACGGTGCCGTCCCAGCCCGGATGGGTGGGCGCCACCACCCTGTGATCCGATGCGAGGTGGCCGGTCAGGGCCGCGATGCTGGACGGGCCGGGGCCGCCGTGCAGGACGAGGACCGGGCTGTTGCCCGTGCCGGCCTCGCGCACTTCGAGGTCCAGGCCGGGCCGTAGCGGGATGGTCCGCTCAAGGGACGTCGTCACAGGTTCCTCCCGGATTGGCTGAGGCGGGTGGGTTCGGTGACTGGGGGTGCGGTGGCCGTCGGGGCGGGCCTCACTGGGCTGCCGGGCCGGAGGTGAAGAACGCGACCATCTGCTCCAGGCCCCGCTCGCCGAACATCGTGTTCAGGTTGGCGGCGGACTCGGCGGCGGACGCCTCGCTGCGCGGGAAGAGGGCCTCCTCGTACGCGGCCAGAGCGGCTTCGGTGTCGCCGGGATGTGCGGCGATGGCCAGGGCGAGTTCGGCGCCGTCGAACATGGCGAGGTTGGCGCCCTCCCCGGCGAAGGGGGACATCAGGTGGGCGGCGTCACCGAGCAGCGTCACGCCCGCGACACGGTCCCAGCGGTGCCCCACCGGCAGGGCGTGGATACGGCGCGGGATGATCGTCTCCGCGTCGGCGACCAGGCCGCGCAGGCCCTCGTCCCAGCCGTCGAAGTGGGCGAGGACGGCGGCCTTGGCGGCAGCGTGGTCGGTGAAGTCGACCGTGTCCAGCCAGCCCTCGTCGACCTTGAGCGCCGTGTAGACGTGGAGACTGCCGTCGCTCTCCCGGTGCGCGAGGACGCCGCGTTCGTCCCCCAGGGCGATGAAGAACCCGCCGCCGATGACCGCGGCGCTGCGCGGGTGGCGGGTGTCGGCGTCGAACAGGTCGGTCTCGACGAAGGAGATCCCGGTGTAGGCGGGCCAGGCGTCCGAGACCAGGGGCCGGATCCGGGACCAGGCGCCGTCCGCGCCGATCAGGAGATCGGTGGTGATGGCCGAGCCGTCGGCGAACGTCACCTCGTGGCGCCCGTCGCCCAGCGCCCGGGCCCCGGTGACCTTGCGGCCCCAGTGGACCGTGCCGTCGGGCAGGGAGTCGAGCAGCAGGTCCCGCAGGTCGCCGCGGTCCACCTCCGGCCGGCCTCCAGTGCCGTCGTCTTCCTCGGCCACGTGCACGGTGCCGTCGGGGCCGAGCAGGCGCAGGGCCTGACCCCCCTGGTGGACGATCTTGAGGAAGTCGTCGTGGAGGCCGGCGGCGTGCAGGGCCTTCTGCCCGTTGTTCTCGTGGATGTCGAGCATCCCGCCCTGGGTACGGGCCGCCGCCGACGCCTCCAGCTCGAAGATCGCTGACTCGATGCCGTTGACGTGCAGGACACGGGCGGCGGTCAGGCCGCCAAGGCCTGCGCCGATGATCGCGATCGGGAAATGGCTGGTGCTCATGGGGCCTCCGGAAGCAGTAGGGGAACACCTCGGTGCGCCGAGTCATCACCGCCGACGCCGCAAGGCTCCTTGCAGGGGCGGCTGCGCGGCGAGGAGGCAAGGAATGCCTCGTTACATCCCGCCACAATAACGAACGTGTTCGTTGCGAACAAGTTCGTCGCACGCAGCGGCAGGCGGCGAGGAGAACTGCCGCCCCCCGGCCGCCTCCGTCGCCAGGGCGGCCCACCCCGCCCGGGGGTCAGTCCACTGCGCCCGGGACAGGTGTGTGCATGATGCCGTTGACGAGGACGTCGAAGCTCCAGCGGATCCTGTCCGGCACCGAGCCGCCGATCAGGGCGGGCATGTGCGCGGTGATCGCCGGATGCGTGGCGGCGTCCACGGCGTGCAGTGCACGCACCGTGGCGTTCCAGTCGTCCTCGGAGGCGGGATCGTGCTCACGCGTCGAGTGCTCGGCGGCGGTGGCTGTCGCGTCCTGGAGCAGTTTGTCCACCCCCCAGGCGACCTGCTCGCGGCCGGCCCCGCTTTGCGCGAGGAGATCGAGGATGCGCTCCACCAGGCGCAGGTAGTTCTCGCCGCTCGGGCGGGCCACGAGCGCGGCCCGCGCGAGCTGCGGGTGCTCGAACAGCACCTGGGCGTACGACGTCATGACGGCACGGAGCTGCTCGCGCCAGTCCTCACCGCCGTCCCGCCCGGTCAGGTCGACCTCGCCGAGCAGGGAATCCAGAACGGCTGCGTGCAGCTCGGCGGTGTTGGCGATGTAGACGTACAGTGACGCCGGGCCGGTATCCAGCTCCTGCGCCAGACGGCGCATCGTGACCTTCCCCAGCCCCTCCGCCCGCATGATCCGCACGGCGGTGTCCACAATCCAGCGCCGGGACAGGGCGGGCTTCGCCGGACGCTCCCGACGGCTGATCGGCTCTCTTCTCGCAGTCATATCCCGATCGTAACGAACATGTTCGCAGAGCGGGATTGCCCGGTTCACTCTCGATCTCCCGGTCGGTGGTTCTCACAAATGACCGGTTGCGAGAGTTCTGCGAGAGCCCCGGAGTCGATCACGTTTCCGCAGGTCGCCGTTCGCAGAAGTCCTCTCGGGAGCTGACGATCGTCCGACCGGCAGCCCGACCACGACCGCCCTGACCACCGACAGCGGCAAGACGCCCTCCCAGCCGAGAAGACGTATCCCAGCGGCGCCATCGCCACGGATGTGCAGTCCGGTGATGGCGGTCTCCGCCCACCCGCGGCTCTCCTCGCACTCCATGCCTCATCATCCACGCGGCCGGGGGTGGATCCACCGAGACACTCCAGGGCAGACCATGATCAACGGCTTAGCGTTAACCGCTGTACCGATGTTCCCCAAGGCCGTTCGCGTCGTCGGTTGGCAGGTCGGCCTCGGCGGTGTAGGGCAGGCGGAGGTAGGCACACAGCACATCGATGCAGGTCTCTGGCGCAGGTCACGGGTGGGGGCATCATTGGCCAGTCCGGCCAGGGCGTGCACGGCGCCGAGGCTGACGGCCTCGGACTCGTTGCCGAGCTGGTCGACCGCGGCGGTGAAGCGCTCGGTGTGCAGGCGGGTGGCCTCGCGCAGTGCGCCGTCCTCGTCGACGCGCTGGCGCCGGTACGCCACGACCAGGGCGACCAGGGCGCCAGCGCCAGCCACCACGCCGAAGGACAGCTTCGCCAGGTCGAACAGCGTCCTGGAGTCGATGCGATGCTCGGGCTTTAGCCCTTCGGCGCCGAGCAGGTACCACCCGGCGAAGAACACCGCGGCGGCTGCGACGACTGCGGCGGCGAAGGCCAGGGCCAGGACCCGGCGGACCGGCCACAGATTCGGGCCGCCCCTACGCGGAGGCCAGCAACACCCGACATAGGCTCACGAGCTGTGATCACGTCTTCTGCTCCGCCAACCAACTGGTGGACTGTTGGCACCAGCATGGTCAGTACTGCCGCGACACTCGCCGCAGTCGTGATCGCGCTGTACGTCGCCCTCTCGAATAGAGCGCAGCGAGCGGCTGAGGAACGGGACACTCAAGCCGCGCAAGCCCGTTTGGTGACGTGCGAACAGATCCACAGTAACGGGACCTGTCGCTTCGAGAACCACAGCGACTACCCCGTCTGGGACCTCCAGGTGGTCTCCGTGATCGCCGTAGATCTGGAGACGAACGAGCGCTACATGGCGCTTCGGGCGGCAGAGCAGCCGTTCTTAGATTGGGTGACCGAAGGTACTGACGCAGCGCCGTGCGTGACGGGTACTGGGTGGTCGCCTAGAGAAGACCGTGTCCGCTTCGAGGTGCGCTATCGGTGACGGTCGCTGGTGAGAGCCCCGCCGAGCTGCCCAGGAACTGCTCCAGGGCGGGCACGAAGTCGCCGGAGGACAGGCCGTGCAGGTAGAGCAGCGGGAGCACTTCGCTGATCTTCGGGGACTTGCGGCACCATGGCGGCAGAATGGCGGAGGAGAACCGCTTGCGCTCGCCCGTGGCCTCGTCGACGCGCTTGTCGTTCACGCGCGGCGCCTTCACCTCGACCACGCCGGCCGCGGTTGTGACCTTCCTGGGCTGGTGGTAGCCGTTGCGCACCACCAGGCGACGGCCACGCTCGTCGCGCTCATCGGTCAACTCGGCTGTATAGGCATTGACTTCGGCCTCCAGCGCGGCGGCCAGCATCCTGCGTGCGCCCTCCCGGACGATCTCGTCGATCAGGGAGGAGCCGTTGGCGGTGGTGCCGTCGTCGTTCACTACGCTGAGCACGGACGTGCCTTCCCGGCCGGTGCTGCGAACACCGGTCTTGCTCGGTGACCTATCGATCAATTACCCGGGAAGGTACGTCCTCCCGAGCCGATCCACAGTTCTTGAGCATTGCTCGGTTCACAGACGCTCACGGACTGACGTGGAACCGGACGAACAACGATCAGCCCACGCGTCATGTCGTCACCGGCTAAACCCACAGGATTCCCACCGGCTGGAGACTGCACAACCGGTCGACGGTAGAGATCCGAACCGGAGCCAACGCTACCGCCAATCACTGTCCGTCAGTCTTGGCGCCGCAGTCAGCGAGGCCCCGGCAGCGCTGGACGATGCTCGCCCGACACCAAGGCGTCACGGCCAACTGCCAGCTCCGGCACGTACTTGTAGAGGGTCGTGCGGGAGACCCCCAGCAGCTTGGCAATCGAGGTGATCGTGTTCTCCGGCTGTGCGAGCAAGGCTCGCGCGTGCCGGATCTGCTCCGCGTTCATGGCCGGCGGCCGCCCGATGCGCTCGCCACGGGCGCGAGCCGCTTCCAGGCCTTCGTGGGTGCCCTGCACGATCAGTTCGCGGATGAACTCCGCGAGCGCGGCGAACACGTGGAATACCAGGCGGCCGCCTGGGGTCGTGGTGTCCAGCGCCTCGTGGAGCGACTGGAAGCCGATGCCGCGCTGACGCAGCCCGGAGACGATGGAGATCAGGTCTTGGATCGAGCGGCCCAGCCGGTCGAGGGAGGGCACCACCAGGGTGTCGCCGGGCCGGAGGTAGTCGAGGCACTTCCACAGTTCCTCGCGCTCCGCGTTCTTGCCCGACTTCTTGTGGGCGAAGACCCGCACACAGTCGGCCGCGTTCAGGGCCGCGATCTGTCGATCGAGCAGCTGCCCCTTCGTGGAGACGCGCGCGTATCCGACCCGGGCGCCGGAGGAGTTCGCGGGGAAGGCTTCCAGCGGGCTGTCGGCATCCGCCCACTCTGCGGTAGTCGTCATGCAGGCACCGTACAGAAAAGGGCTCTGACACATTCCTGGACACCCTCTGTTGTTGAACACCCTTGTTGGACAACGGAAGTCGATTCCGACCCGGCGTGTCGACGTCCGGGCGGCGTTGTCCAGGAACCGATCGGTTGTTGGACGGGGGCACCGCAGCAGGGTATGGAGCAGGCCGGCCAAGGCCAGGCCCCACGAGAAGCTGACCTCTGGAAGGGGCG
>NZ_JBIAEC010000043.1:0-22660 GCF_042868225.1 Streptomyces sp. NPDC007856
TGAACGCGTTCCAGATCGCCTTCGAGGGCCGCCTGACCCCCAGCAACAACTGACACCTCAACTACCAAGATCAGCCGTTAAGTTGACACACCCGGTAGCGCAGGGCCGGCGCAGTGATGGGTTCGGTGGTGTGTCGATGTGCACCGCCCGGCTGGAAATGGGTCAGGCACATCGGAGCAGCTCCCCGACCGGGGCGCCGCGTCCAGGACGAGGGTAACCACCGCAGTGACCCTGGTCTGGCCCGCCGCCATGTAGCCACCGAGGTCCTGGTCGAGCTGGCAACGCAGCCCAGTCAGGGCGTCGAAAACCGGGGGGGCTTGCACGGCACCCGGCCCGCCGGAGCCGAGGGGGCGTGGGCAGCGCGTACGCCTCGCACATGGCGCCCGAGCAAGCCAGGACCGGACCGGTCGGTTGCGCCTCCGACATCTTCGCGTCCGGCGGACTCCTGCTGCTCGCGCCACGGGCCGACCCGCTGTTCGGCGCGGGCAGCCCCACCGAGGTGCTGTTCGGGTCGTCCACGAGCCTGCGGACCTGCCCGGGCTGGAGCAGACCGACCCGCTGTTGCGCGCACTGGTAGAGCGGTGCCTGCACAATGACCCCGGGCAGCGCCCGGACGCCGCCGAGGCGGCCGCAGCCACACGGGAGCGGGTGGTCGGCGCGGGCTGGCCTGGTCCGCTGCGGGAGCGCATCGCGCCGCGCACGGCACTGGCCCCGAAGGCAGCAGGGGGCGAGTCGGCCGTGCTGTCCAGTGGCGAGGCCTCCGTCGGGACCAGCGACGGCCTGCCGCGCCGCGCACCGGCGCCCGCACCGGCAAGGAACACTGCTGACTCTCGGCGACAAAGCCTAAAGCTCTACGCTGCCATGTCGTGTGAATGCCCGACAGGTCGCACGCTCGTCAGGATGGCGCTCACCCGGCAGGCTGGGAGTGGAGGTGTTTCGGCATGGCGGACGCGGTTCGTGTCGTGGTGGGAGTGAACGCGGGATCGGCTGCTCAGCAGTTCGTCGCTGCCGCAGGGCGGTTCAGCACGAGTCTGCAAAGTGTTTCGGTGACCGCGGAGGCGCTCGCCGGTGACCACGTGTGGGCGGGCGCCGCAGCCGACCGGTTCCGCTTGGAGTACCGGGAGATGGCAGCTCACGCAGAGCAGTTGAGTGCCGCTCTCCGGCACATGGCGCAGGGAGCCAGGTCGGTCATCGATCGGATCGATCAGGAGGATGCGGCAGGCGCCGCGCCTGCGGCCTTCCCGGCAGTCTCAGGTGCCTCGGCAGGGGCTGCGGGTAACGCTCCGGCTTCGGCCGAGGCCGCTGTCCCGCAGCTGGATGCGGTGCCGCGCCCCAAGCCCGGCCTGCCGCCCCACTACCCCTCTGTTGCACTCTCGAGCGGCTGGGATGCCGTTCCGGCTCCTTTCAACCTCTCCCGGGAGCTGTGGAGCGCTTACGACTACTCGCCGCCATACGCGGATCCCGACGGCTCGAGATACCCGCAGCGTGTGGATGCCGTCCTGAGCTGGATCGAGGCACATCAGGACGTGATCAACAGGGAAGCACAGAGCCAGGGTGTCTCCCCGAAGGCCATCGCCGCCGTAATCGCGTGGGAAGCGCTGAACAACGTTCAGACGTCCTGGCCCTTGCCGCCCGGCACAAAAGTGCTCGGCGTGAAGAAGGTGGGCAGCCACTACATCAGCCACCGCTGGGCCGGGCCAGGCAAGGTTCACTTTATCGACTCACCCCTACTGCAACAGGTCGAAGCCGGGGGATACCTGCCGCACATGACCAAGTCGCAGGCCAGGGCAGTGCTGTCCACGGACAACGGGTCCATCAGGTGCATCGCTGCGATCATGCGAGCCATCGCCGACACCACCGACCGGGTGCCGTTCTACCGCGGCCTCAACGCCCGCGATAACGTCCCTCTGCTCACCTACGTGTACCAGGGCGGGGGCCCGGCCAGCAACCTAGTGACATGGGAGAACCATCTCGCCGAGAAGCAGTACTCGGCAGACCCGCAGCTGCGTTTCGACAATCCGATGTCCGAGTGGGTGGCGGCCCATCCGGACTTTCTGAACCAGGCCATGCGGCCCTGGCAGCCGGGGGACGCGCCGCCGCCTCGCCTGCGGGCACCGGGACCACGTCCGGGACCGGCCGCCACGCCCGGGTGAGGGTCGCCATGCGATGTCGTCGACGCAGCTGGGTCAGCAGGCCCGCCGCTGCGTCCCGGTCGCCGATGTACGCGGCGGTGACCGCGACGGCCAGCAGCAGACCGAGCGTATCGGTCACGATGTGCCGCTTGCGCCCGGCACCTTCTTCCCGCCGTCGGGGCGTACGACGTAGCGCCAGGTGAACGACATGCAAGGCCCCCTTTCGGGGTGGAGCGTGACGCGAACGGCCACGATCCGCCCGCCTGCTGGTCAGCGTCGAGGGGCCTGCCTTGCTGACCATCATGTCGGGTGGACCCAGGTCGCGCTGCCGGACGGCATAGCCGGAGTCGCCCTGCGGCCACCAGGCCGGCACGCTCTGCTCGACGGGTCTGTAGTGTGCGGAAATGACAAGAAGCAAGCGGCTCGCGGAGCAGTTGGACTGGTACTGGCGCAAGAACCTGCGGCCGCGGCTGGACGGTCTTACCGATGAGGAGTACTTCTGGGAGCCGGTGCGCGGCTGCTGGAGCATCCGCCCACGTGGCACGTCGGCCGCACCGATGTCGGCAGGTTCGGGGAACTGGACGATGGATTCCGCGTCCCCTGACCCGGTGCCGGCGCCGGCGCCGGTGACCACGATTGCCTGGCGGCTGGCGCACATCATCGTCTCGTGCCTGGGCTATCGGGTCGGATGGCACTTCGGCGGCCAGGACGTCGACTCCCAGACGTTCGCCTACGCGGGGACCGCTGACGAGGCGCTAAAACAGCTCGACGAGATGTACGGGAGATGGAACGCGGGGGTCCGCGAGCTCTCGGACGCTGACGTGGAGAATCCGCCCACGGTGGGTCCCGAGCGGTTTCCCAGGAGGGCATCATCCTGCACGTCAACAAGCACGGCGCCGAGATTTCCCTGCTGCGAGACCTCTACCGCTGGCAGGACGGAACCGTACCGCGCCGAGTGTGACTCTTCGGTAACCGGCGATCGAGCTTCGGATACGTGGACTCCACGGCGTCAACGGCCCACCGCACCCCCGGCGCGCAACCGTGGCCCGCCCCCGTAGAGCGCGACGACGACCAGACGCAGCCGGGGCACTCCGTCCCTGCCCATACGCCCACCGTGCGGCGGGCGGTGCCTGCGGCCCAGTCGTCGCTTCGGACGGATCCGCCCCAAGCGACGAGCCCCTGAACTGATCAACAGACCACTCGACGTGTCACGCAAGGACCTGGCACAGGCGCTAGAACAACTTCCAGTGGCCCTCGGAGACCACTTCGACGGCGTCGTCGGTCACCTTGATGGCAGTCTGCTCGTCAATCGCATACGCCGGCCCCGCTATCTGGGCCGCCCATCGTTCTGCCGCGGCCATGGTGTTGTCCGGACAATCCGGATGATCCAGGTGCGGGAAGATCGAAAAATCAACCACTCCCAGCGCGCTGTCGCCGCCGGCGGGCGGCTTCCAGCCCACGAACTCCTCCCCGACGCGGGGGGGGTCATCACACAGCTCCCGGCGCTGAGTCCCACGTAGACCGTGTCGGGCAGCGACGGCAGGAGTTCAGCCAGGCCGGACTCCCGCATCCAGTGGCACAGGTAAAGCGTGTCGCCGCCATTGACCAGCAGGACGTCGGCCTCCCGGACCCAGGAGACCCAGAGCGCTTCATCGATACTGGGCAGCGCCGTGAGCTCCAACACGCCCACCGACTTCCACCCCAGCTCGGTCATGGGACTGGGCGACCGTCCGCTGATGAATCGCCATGGCCCGCTCGGGTCGGCGTACGGGCCCCCATACCCCGCAGTGGGGATGCAGAGAGCGCTGGACTCAGCGATCGGCTTACCCAGGAGATCGACCAGCGCATCCTGGATGCTCGCGTTCTTGATCCCGGAGTCGGTGAGAAGAAGCTTCATCATGTCCCTCCCGAGGAATGCCGCATGCGTCAACAACCAGCCGTTCGCCAACGCGCCAGAGCCTCCACCATGTCATGGCTGCATCAGGAACAGGCACGTAGCGGCGGCGGAGGTGGGCGATCAGGACAACGCGGTGGCGGAGGAGCGGGACACCGGCGCGGTCGGCCATCAGGCGTTTCTGCAGCTTGACGTCGGTGATGCGGCCTTCGTTGATTCCGGAGTTGTTCAGCGGAGCAGGGCCGCGACGCTGTCGCCGGAGCAAGTGGAGCAGCTGTCCGCGATCGGAATGCGCTGGGCGTAGCCGCGTACGGACGAGCCACGGGGCCGGGGAGGGTCATCCTGTCCGGCCCTCATACTTCAACTGTTCATGATCCCCATGGGGAATTTCTGGCGCCCCACCTGGGGAATATTGCCGTCGGTCACGCTGCGGCCCGTCACCGTGGGGTGCTGCATCTCGTACGCCGGATACCCGGACGGCGCCGCCGGAACCGCCGGCGGTGTCGAGGCTGCACGCCGAGGGGCTGGTCGACCGCATCACCCTGCCGCAGGCCGGGCCTCGGTCATCCGGGGCAGAGTGGCTGGTGGGGAATAGAGGTCACATGGGACTGCCAGTCGGTGGGGGGCACGTCGTCGAGGCGCGCGCAGACCTTGGCGGCCACCTCACGAGGACTGATCCCGTATATCTGGAGTGGTACGTGCTCGCCCGAAGCCTGAAGAGTACGGCCGTCCAGCCCAAACGTCAGCGCCAGCACCGTGTCACCGGACGTCGGCAGAGAAGAGCCCAGCGATTGGTTGGAGGCGTTGTCCCACAGGCGCAGCGTGCCGTCCTGCCCGGCCGTGGCCAGCGTGCGGTCGTCCGGTGAGAAGGCCAGCGCGGACACGGCACTGGATGCGTTGTGGTCGGTGTGGGCAGGGTTGGCCGGGAGTACGACCCGCCGCCGGCGGACGTCTCCGTCCCAGACGGTGACCTGCCCCGAATCGTCGCCCGCCGCCAGGTACTTGCCATCCGGACTGAACGTGAGGGCGGTGACGTCTCCCGAGGTGAGGGTCTGGCGTGTCACCCGGCCGGTGCGCAGGTCCAGCAGCTGGCCGTGCGAGGTGACAAGGAGACGGTCGTCGGGCCGCACCGCGAGGACCGCCCAGGCGGGCCGTCCGTCTGACCACGGTTTTTCGGCTGAGGTCCCAGGATTCGATCTCCTCGTCCACTGGGATGCGCGAGGTCAGCAGCGTCCCGTGCGGACCGAACGCGATGCCGTTGACCGCGTTGGCGGGAAGGCCGGGGTGCTTAGGATCGGTCCGGGCCGTGGGCAGGGTGGCGATGACTCGGCGTGCCGCGATGTCCCACAGGGCAACGTGTTCCGGCGGCACGGACAGGGAGGGGAGGCTGACTCCGTAGGCGAGGACGCGGCTGTCGGGCCGGAAGGCCAGGTGGATCGTGCAGGGCGCAAGTTCCTGGAGCCCTCCGCCGAGGGGAGCAGGGCAGGTGACCGGCGGGAGGTCGGTCACCCGGTCGCCGTTGCGCACTCGGATCCCTGTCCGGCCGGAAGCTCGGTCCAGCCGGGCGGTGGCGAGGGTTCGGCCGTCCGGGCTGAAGGCAGCCGCGGTGACGGGCGTGTTCTGCCAGTTCGCGTTCAGAACGCCGTGCAGGCTCAGGGACCGCACGACGTTTTCCCTTCTGCCACCGAAGTAGCTGATCCGCTGTGCTTCCAGGTCGATCCTGAGTTCACTGGCGGATTCGTCGGGCAGCGGGTACCGGAGGACAAGGGCCGCTGTGGTTAGGGCTCCCGTGCCGACCCGCCACAGCAGGATCGTGTCCGCATCGGATGCGACCATGTATGTTCCGTCGCGGCTGAACTCCACTTCCCGCAGCCCCTTGTGCGAGATCCCGGGCAGGCGCTTTCTCGACGCGATGTCCCAGATTCGTACCCCGGACGCGGTGAGGAGGACAAGCCGACGGCCGTCCGGGGTGAACCGCACGTTCTCCTCAAGGCAGTCGTCGGCCGTCGCAGTGGGCGCCCAGGGGGCTGGCAGCCGTCGTCGCCCGGTGACACTCCACAGTTCCACCGGCCTGCCGGGACGGCACAGCGCCACCAACTCGTCGTCCGCACTCACCACCGCGTCGGGGAACGGATAGTCTGCGAGGGTGCGTTGGCGCAGTACGCGGCGCATGTTCCAGTCCGAGAGCGGGATCCTTCCACCGCCGGCATCATGCGGCGCGGCGTCCAGAGGGAACCGCAACAGAAGGCGCCAGCTAGCCACATCAACCAGCAGGACCACATGCCGCCCGCCGACTGTCTCATACAGCAGCACTGTACGGCCGCTCGGTCCGAACTCGGCCCCCTCGGCACGGGAGAACACAGGACCTTTGACCAGCCCGGCCCGTACGTCCCATACCTGTACCTGATCGTTTGCCAGTAGCGTGAGCCGGCGGTTGTCGGAGCTCAGCGCCCCCGCGTGGTCGAGTTCTTTTCCCAGACCGGGGTAGGTAGCGATCCTCCGATGCGTACGCACGTCCCAGAGCACCACGCGCTGAGTGTCGACACTGAGCAGCGTGCGGCCGTTGGCGCCGAGGTACCGCTCGGCTGTCGGGTCAGGGTTCGGATCGACAAAGGCGTCCTGTTCCCTCTGCGTCATGGCGCCGACCAGGGCCGAGCGAGTCTCGGGAAGGTCGGCGAGCCGCCACGAGGCGAGGCTGAGCTCCATCACCGTGGCCGGATCGGTCGCGCGCAGCGCATCCGCCAAGGCAGCGGTCCGGCGGGCCTCAGCCCACGCCCGCTCATGGTCCCGGGCACGGCTCTGCTGCCAGGCGAGCATGGCGGTGATCAGGATCAGCACGGCGGCCAGAGACAGAGCCGTCCGAAGCCGGCGCAGCCGCCGGGACGCGCGGGTGGCCGCACGCCGTTCCTCTTCGCGCGCGGTGACGCTCGCGGTCAGGAAGGCCCGCTGGAGGTGAGGTGATCCGGTGCCAGGTGTTCCTCGACCGCGGTCAGCCGGCTGCCCCGGTACAGCGCGCCCGGGTCATGATCGAGATTGTTCCAGGTGCGGGCTGCTTCGGTGAGCTGGCGGTGAAGGCGCAGTTGCTCGCGGGCATCGTCGATCCACTGCCGCAGCCGCGGCCAGGCGGTGATCAGAGCTTCGTGGGCGAGATCGACGGTGTCGTGGTCGAGCGTGAGCAGGCGGGCGCGGGCGAGACCCTGCACGTGTCGCCCGCAGCCACGCGGCCCGACGGATTCCACCCCAACCCACCGCGGCCGACCCCTTCGCCGCTGCGTCAACCAGTCCCCCGCTGTCGCACAAGCAAACAAAGTGATCTTGCGGTTGCGGTCGGGGAGTCGCTCCTGCACGTCGCTCAAGCCACGAGGGTCATCACGGCCGACGATCCGGCCCCGGGGAGAGGGCCGGCCCGCACCGCTGGCCCGGGCGGCGATCAACGCAGGAATTCCGCAAGCTCTCTGCGCCCAGCGGCTCACCAGCGACATGCGCGCCGAAGACGTCAACCTGTAGCAGTCGGCTTTTACCATCCGCCACGACCCGTCGTGGCGCACTCACCATGGTCAGGCGACAAGCGGCCGGCACCCCGGCTACCCAGCCCTTCGAATTGTTGTCGATGACGTGTGGTGATCCCTGCGGTAGGCCGGTTATGCGGTACGCGCAGGGTGGTGGGCTGACCGCGAAGTGATAGCAGCTTCGCGAGCGATCCGGTACGAGGCCGGTGAGCGGTTCGCTCGTGGTGAGAGAACTGCGGTGATCGCTAAGGATCTGCGGGTCAGTGAGCGGTCGGTGCAACGCTGGCGTCGCGCCTGGCGGGAGGGCCGGATGGCCGCGCTCACCTCCGCAGGGCCGCCGAACCTGCCCAAGCTGTCCGACGAACAGTTCGCCGAGCAGGAGAAGGAGCTGGGCCCGGCCGTGCATGGCTGGGAGAACCAGCGGTGGCCCCTGGCCCGGATCCGGGTGCTGATCGCCGGGACGTGCAGGTGGACTGGGCGAGAGGGGTGCCCGGGCATGCTGACGTACTCGCCGACCGAGCTGGAGCTCGGGTTCGGCTCCGGACAGACCTGCCGGCGCCGGCTGGGGCGGTGGCACGCGCCGGCGCTTTCAAGAAGCTGGCACCGCCTTCTGCCCGCCGAACTGCACGCGGCCGACGCACTGGACTGGATCCGGGCCTGTGTACATGCCTCCCACATCCATGCCTCCCACATCCGCGCGAAAAAGGGGGCGAGGCCACCGGCCCGTCACCGATCGGCCGCCGGAAGACGGGTAGTAAACACCACCTGATCTGCACCGTCGGAGTAGTCGTCATGCTCGGTGAAGCCGATGAGGTATCCGCTGTAGGTCGAGCCACTATTGACCGCGGTCCTGATGGCGGTAGTTGTAGTAGTCCTTACCGCCCACGAGGACAGAGGTGACGTACCTCGGAAGACCGTCAGGGTCCCGCTCGACCTCCTGTGAGGTCTGCCGGGTGAAGCCCAGCGACACCCCGGGGATCACCGGGTACTCGGGCTGCGACCTGTCGACCGTCCAACCCCGGTCGGCGGCGTGCCGAAAGAGATCCTCGGCAGGGGTGGTGAACACTTCGTCCCCTTCGAGAAGGACGCGCGTGGTGGACGTGCGGCCCTCACCGGGCCACCACAGCTCGATCGCGGTGACGTGGCTCCCGCCCTCGGCCAGGGCCTGTACGCCGACGTGGTCGAGGGTCCAGGACGCCTTCGCCGAGTTCCGGCTCGGGCGCCTCAGTACCCGGGGCTCGCCCCAGTCGGGCACCGCGGCGAGCGCCTCGTCGAGCGTCATGCCCAGCAGGATCGGCGCGACTCCGCGCGGCGGGTCGAGTACCAGATCCATCGCGTAATCCCTCAGTCCTTCACGGCGTCGTCATTTCAGGATGTCGTAGTTTATCGTCCAGCCCTTCTTGGTCAGCATGGCCTGGAACTTCTTGTTGTTCTTCAGGCTGTCGACCATGTCCTTGATGTGGGTGTCGTACTTGTCGCCGTACAGCTCACGGATCTCGTCGATGTCCATCTTCATGGCCTGGTCCCAGTGTCCGGCATCGATCAGCTTCCGCTGTTTGGCGCGCCATTCCTCGCTCTCCTTGCTGGAGCCCGTGCTCGTCAGGTCACGGTGGTCTTCGGCGTCCATGCGGATCGCGGGTCCCATGCCGGCGCCGCCGCCGTTCTTGTTGGTCCGGAAACCGGGCATGTCCAGGTGGGCGTAGGACGCCTTCGCGGGGATGTGGTTGATCTCCTGGTCCACGGGGTTGATGCGCTGTTTGTCGTCGTCCAGGAGGTTCGCGGGCTTCAGCCCGCTGTACCAGCCGCCGTTTTCCGTGCATCCCTTGGCGATCAGGCCCTCGGGGTCCATCCGGGTGTGCGGGTTGGTGACGTACGCGACCGGGTTGGGCGCCGGGCCCAGGCCGAGCGGGTCGGGGCTTGCGTAGCGCGCGGTGTCGGGGTCGTAGTGGCGCTGGTAGTTGTAGTAGAAGCCGGTCTCGGCGTCGTCGTACTGGCCCGGCAGGCGCAGCGGGGTGTAGGCCGCCGCGTCCCGGTTCCAGCTGGTGGTGCCCCAGACGGTGGATCGGCCGCGCCAAGCGATGGTCCCCTGTTCGTCGACGAGTTCGCTGGGTGCGCCCACCAGGTCTGTGACGATCGCGAAGAAGCGGGCGTCGATCTCGCTCTGTGGCTGGTGCTCGGGGCTGGTGCGGCGCTCGAGTTGGGTCAGCGGGCGGTGGCCTTCGTAGTCCCAGGTGGTGGTGATGTGGTGGGCAGTGTCCGTCTGCTCGGCCAGCCGGGTGCCATCCCAGGTGAAGTGGACGGACTGCACGACGGTGCGCCCGTCGTCGGCCATGCGGTGCTTGGCCGTGCGCCGCCCGAGCGGGTCGTAGGAGTACGTCCACCGGGTGCCGTCGGGGGTGACGCAGGCAACGAGGCGGTTCTCCTCGTCCCAGGTGTAGCGCCAGGTGTCCGGCTTCTTCGACAGCCGTGTTTTCTGGCGCAGTGTGGTGCGTCCCGCGGCGTCGTACTCGTAGCGGATCCGTCCGGCGGTCAGGACGCGGGTGCCCGCGTAGGTGCGTTCTCCGCGGCCCTCGGTGCGCGCGGCGTGATCGGGCCACTGGGCATGGGCCTCGTTGCCGGCGCTGTCGTATGAGTACGACTCCGACCAGTTCTCGGCTGTGACGCGCAGGGGGCGGCCGACCGGGTCGAGGTCGAGGCTGCGGCTCGTGCCGCTCAGTTCGTCGAAGATCCGCTCCAGGCAGCCGTCAGCCCGGTAGTCGTATGCCCGGGCGCGCAGGGTTCGGCCGCCGGCGGTCAGCAGCTGTGAGGTGAGCCGGCCCATGTCGTTCCACCCTGAGGTGAGGGTGACCGGTGCCTCGGCGGGGCCGAAGCTGCGGGTCAACTCTTTGCCCCATGCGTCGTGGGTGAAGGTCAGGGCATGGCCGTCGTTGAGCAGCGCTGTGCGGTTGCCCACCGCGTCATAGGTGGACCGGGTCACGGCGCCGGTGGGCGTGGTGCGTGTGGTGCGCCGTCCGGCGGCGTCGTAGGTGAAGCGGGTGGTGCGCCCGTCGACGGTCTCCGCGACGACCCGGCCGACCGCGTCGCGTTCCAGGGTCAGCGTGGAGGTGGGCGATATCAGCGAGCTGAGGCGGCCGGCCGCGTCGTAGGTGTAGCGGGTGTGCCGGCCTGCCACGTCCTTGGCGATGACGCGGCCCATCACGTCGTAGTCGCTGCTGATCCGGGCGCCGAGCGGTGTCGTGCGTGCGATGGGTCGGCCCATCGGGTCGAACTCGTATGTGACCGTGCGTCCGTCGAAGTCGGACTCGGAGGTCAGGTTGCCGGCCGCGTCGTAGGTGTAATTCCAGGTCATCCCTTGTGGGTTGAGGACTTCTGTCAGGCGCAGTTCGGTGTCGTAGGCGAATGAGAATCGGGCGCCGTCCGCGCCGGTGCGGGCGGCGAGCCGGTCGAAGTGCGTGTACTCGAAGCGGGTGACGGCGCCGCTGGGTCCGGTGTGGGAGGTGCAGTTGCCCTCCGCGTCCCAGGTCCAGCGTTCCTCGGACCCGTCGGGGGCCACGCGGCGGGCGAGCCAGCCCTGGGGCAGCCACTCCAGAAGGGTGGTGGCGCCGCCGGGGGCGGTGGCGCGGACGGGCCGGCCGAAGGCGTCGCGCTGGACCGACGCGGTGTGGCCGTAGGCGTCCGTGCGGGTCAGCACGAGGCCTGCCGCGTCGTTGGTGAGGTGCTCGGTCGCGCCGGTCGGATCGGTCAGGGTGAGCAGTGCGCCGCGGGCGTCGTAGGAGAAGTGCGTCTCGGTGCCGTCCGGTGCCGTGATCCGGGTGCGGTTGCCGCGCTCGTCGAAGGACTGGCGCCAGGTCGTGCCGTCGGTTCCCGTGACCTGTTCTGGCAGGTTGAGGTCGTTGTAGCGGGTGGTCGACTCGGTGCCGTCGGGGAACTGGATCCGTGTCAGGTTGCCCCGCTCGTCCCAGGTGAAGCGGGCGGTGTTTCCGAGCTGGTCGGTGCGCTCCAGCAGGTTGTCGTGGCGGTCCCACACGAAGTGGACGGTGTGGCCGAGCGGGTCGGTCTCGGAGACGGTCTGTCCAAGCGCGTTGAGCCGGGTGACGGTGACCGCGCCGGTCGAGTCGGTGAACCGGGTGACGCGCTCGGCGGTGTCGTACGCGAATTGTGAGGACAGCGCCCCGTCGGGACCGATCGTCTCCACGACCCGGCCCGCCGCGTCGTACACGTACGCGTAGGTGTGGCCGTTGCGGTCGGTCCACGACGTCACCCGGTGCTCGTCGTCGTAGGTGAACCGCAACGCAACGGTGTCGCAGAAGGACGTGACCTCATTCAGGTCGTCGCCGTCGTCGTAGCCGAAGGAGGCGACTTTGACCGGGCCGTTCGCGGTGCGCAGCTCCAGGGCCGCGACGCGGCCGCTCGCCCGGTCACAGGTCGCCCGCACGTCGTAGCCGCCGTCGTGGACGACGGCGCTGGGCAAACCCTCGTCGTCGCGGACGATCTGTACGGTGTTGCCGTTGCGGTCCTCGATCTCGCTGAGCCAGTACAGGCCACCGGAGGTGTAGGGGCTGCCGACGAAGCGGCGTATGTGGCCCGAGTAGGGGTCGGTGGTGGCGTAGGTGACCTCACCCAGCGCGTTGCGCTCGACATAGGTGAGCGGAACGCGCTCGCCTTCGACCGGCTCGATGGGATCGTCGAACGAGGCCGGCACCCGCGGGTAGACGAGAAGCGAGCCGTCCTCGCGGGCCCAGATCGCACCGCTGCCCGTCATCTCCAGGCGCTCATCCAGCGTCGAGGCCCAGCTCGGCCCGAAGCAATGGCCGTAGCGGTAACCGGATATATGGGTGCGCCGCAGCACCAAGGGCAGCACGCCCGGCAGACCCAGATCAGTCTGGGACAGCACCATCTCGCCGCTCGCGACATCGACGGGGTCGGTCTTGCAACGCCGCCGGGTCAGAGCCACCGCTTTCCCACGCGCATTGGCCAGGGCGTCCTTCAGGGATGCGGGCAGCCGCTTGCCCAGGCCGTCCAGGCGGGTGCGCCCGCCGTCATGTCCGCCTCCCTTCTTGCCGCCGTCGATGGCGTTGACCCGGTCACGGACATCGAGGTCGATGCCCTTGTGCAAGCGGGAAGTGGCCTTCACCCGCTCCGGAATGGTCTCCGTGATGTGCGTGGAGATCCTTTTCAGGGCCTTCTCCGAGCCCTTGATCGCACCGTGCAGTACGTCGTCGAAGACCCGTGTGAAGGGGTCGCGGCCCTTGCTGCGGCCGAACGCCCCCCTGACCCGTCCCAAAGGTGAGGACGCGGCAGTGTGCATCTCGCTGCCGTGCCGGGATACCTTGCCCGCGCCGTCGTCGAACTCGACGTGATCGATCTTGGTGGTCCCGCCCGCGCCACTGCCGGAGCCACCCGCGCCGGCCGAGGCGAGCTGCATCCCGCCGTGCCCGCCCTTTGTACCGTGCCCGGTGCCGCTGCCTGCTGCCGGCGGCAGGGAGAAAGCGCCCTTCGCCAGGTCGAGGACCATGTCCTCGACCATCGCCTCCAGCTTGGCGTTGACCGGCTCGGTGACCTTCGCGATCACCTCGTCGACGATCCGGTCCACCGCTTCGTCGAGGATCCGCTTGACGACCTGCCGCATCGCCGTGATCTCGGCTGCACCGAGCACCGCCGACAGGCCGCCGGTCACCCACGCGAGCCCGATGGACAGACCCGCCGATCCGGCCATGATGGCCAGTTCGGCCTCCGCCTTGGTCTTCATCCAGAAGATGATGTCGGCAAGGACGTCGCACGCATCCGCGAACAGGCGGGCCAGTTCAGGAAGTTTCTCCAGATGGCTGGCCTTGACCTGGTTCCAGTGCTTCTCCATCGCATCGACGGCCCAGCCCTGGGACGAGGACAGGATCCGTGACACAGCCTGGTGCGCGTCCGCGCCATGTCCTTCGAACTTGTCCGCGAAATCCCGCATTCCGTCGGCCATTTCACGGTAGTCGTCCTCGTCCACGTTCGGGAACTTGACCCCGATGAAGTCCAGGACCTCATCGAGCCATCCCGGAATCGTGTAACCCATCCCCGTACCTCTCCCCCGTGTTTCTCCGAGCCCACGGGCAACACACAGCCACCGCGTTCGCGATCATGAACTCTAGTAGATGGCAAAGACAGCAAGACACCGCAAAGCAAGCCAGCGTTGGCGGGGCGTCAACGTCCCGTGCTCGCGCCGCGGACCTCGACGGGGCCCGTTGCACAGCTGCGAACGCTCCCACGCCGCATAGCTGCCAGGCGAGTGATCGCCCAGACGAGCCAGCTGTACAGACCCTGCAGGCGAGGAGAACGTGGAAGAGGCAGAGCCCTCCGGACCGCGGCCGGGCTCGGCCACAGGCCGGATATCGGCCGGTCGGGCGGAAGGTGACACCAAACTCGCGGCCGAACCGGTTGATCTCCGCCCGCAAAGCCGCCCACCGAGCGCAGATAGAACGCGTAGGCCACCTACTCGACCTGCTCGTCGTTCAGGTACAGAACCCACAGGTTGCCGAGCTGGGGGCGGTACGCACCCGCTCCTCCAAGCACTCGGCCGACGGCACCCGCATAGGCGATCCCCTAACCGGGGGCCGCCCCGACGATTCGATCGTCACCGGAATCCCGGTCGGCCTCGGCTCGCACGTGCACTGGAACCGCAAGCTGGACGCCCGGCTCGCGGGTTGCCCTGATGGGCATCCAGGCGATCAAGGGCGTCGAGATCGGTGACGGCTTCGAGTTGGCCCGGGTGCCCGACTCCAAGACGCACGACAAGATCATCAGCACGGCCGAGGGCATCCTGCGCGTCTCCGGGCGCGCCGACGGCACCGAGGGCGGGCTGAGCACCGGCGAGCTGCTGCGGGTGCGGGCCGCGATGAAGCCGATCGCGACCGTGCCGCGCGCCCTGAAGACGGTGGGCGTCACCACCGGCGAGGAGACCCGGCCCACCACCAGCGCTCCGACGTCTCCGCCGTGCCCGCCGCGGGCATCGTCGCCGAGGCGATGGTGGCGCTCGTCCTGGCGGACGCGGTCGCCGAGAAGTTCGGCGGCGACTCCGTGGCCGAGACGCGCCGCAACGTGCGGTCGTACCTCGACAATCCGAGGATCCGGTGAGCGCCGTGCCCGCTGTCGTCCTGGTCGGCCCGATGGGAGTCGGCAAGTCCACCGTCGGCCGACAGCACGAAGCGCCCTTTTCCCGCGCCGAGTTCGCCCTGGCCGCCCACCGGCGCGTCATACTCGCCCGGGGTCGGGGCTGCGCCTCCAGCAGAGCGGCCACATAACGAGACGTGGTCTGCCATCACGGCGGGAGTGACAGATCCGTCTGCGTCCACGGTGGCGGATCAGCCAGGTGCGCGGTCTTCGGGCGAAGGCAAAGTCGGCCGCTGGGCGACGATGTCAGGACCCACTTGGCATCCGGACACAGTGCGGAGTGCAGAGCGGCCTCGCCGTCGTCGAGACCAATCCCTCTCAGTAGATGGTGACGGACACGCCACACAGGCCGCGAGCGTCCGCCGCAGCCTGCCGCCACATCCGCAGTGGTCCGTCCAGGACGCTCTCCTCATCGGTGCCCGCTCGACAGCAGGCAGCGTTTGGCGCACCTCGGCTGAGTTGAGCAGGAAGTTGCCGCACCAGCCCGGCAGGAGGAGGGCCCGGTCGGGGCCTATGGCGTGAAAGAAGGATCCCAGCGCGAACTCCTTGCTCTGGACTGAAATGAAGATGTCCTCCGATCCGGTGACCAGGTCCCACACGTCCGTGAGCAGTGAGAAGTCGTCGTCGGGTGATAGGCCGTCGTACATCTTCTGCATGTGCTCCCCGGAAGCGGTCAGCTCGAGGAAGGAGTCCAGCGCGTCCGCCTCCCTTCGGCAGGACTGGCCGAAGGGATTCCACCAACTCCGGAAGTCCGGCAGAGGTTCCCGGCACCAACGGTCCCAGCGTTCACGTGCGAACGGCTCGTCCCTCTCCGCGGCGATCAGCGGGATCAGTCGCGGAGTCAAAGCGCTGATGATGTCGTCGTCGTGGGCGCTGATGGACCAGGCCGAGGTGATACCCATGTACGGACCGTACGAGGCAGCACTGACAATCTCTGTTCAGGCGGCGCCGAGCTGCCCCCTCCCGCTCACCACCGCTATTACTCAGGACTGCACCGGGCGAGGTGGGCGCGGCTCGCGTCGGGCGATCCGCTCAACATGGTTGGTCCCGCTCGGCGTGTTTCAGCCAGGCGCGCGTCGACGCGGTAAAAGATCGGTGCGGCCAGATGTCTGACCTCGAGGAGGTTGCTCATGACCACCGCCCAGGACCTGGAGCGCATCTGGGAGCTCCATACCAGCAACGAATTCGTCACGCTCGATGTCGATGCGACCATGGCCACGATGACGGACTCACCTGAGGTGCTCCATGTGCCCACAGCCATGGGCGCCCGCGGCAGGCCGGCCGTCCGGGACTTCTACGCCCGCTGGTTCGTAGGACACAATCCGCAGGACTTCACGATCACATCGCTGAGCCGCACCACGGGACGCGACCGCATCGTCGATGAAATGCTGATCTCGTTCACCCATGACAGCCAGGTGCCCTGGATCCTTCCGGGGGTGGCCCCGACTGGGCGCCCCGTCAGCATCGCCGTGATCGCCATCGTGACTTTCGAGGGCTCCTTGATCTCGAGCGAGCACATCTACTGGGACCAGGCATCGGTCCTCAGCCAAACGCAACTCATCGAGCCCGCGGCGCTGTCACGGCTGCCCGTCGTGACGGACCAGCGTGCGACCCTGACAGACGGCCCCCTCAATCAGCTGGTAGACAGGGGCAACCGCTTGCCGTGAGGTCTGGCCGGAGCGGCGCTATGGCCGCAGCCGTGTAGAAAGCCTTCAGCGCCGACATGTCAGCCGCGTGGTGCTGCTTGGAGGTACGTCGTAGGGTCCTGCGGATCAGGTGGACCTTGCTGGTCAGCCCGCCGCACGAACGCCCGAGCCGGGCGGCCTCAGGCGGATCCGGCGCCTGCGCCGGATCCGCCGCCGCTCTCGTCTACGCGGGTCGGACTCGTCCGCCTCGTCCTCGGCCTGCGCCTTTCGTCCCTTCCGGCGGCCCCCAACTCCCACTCGTTATACGTGAGTTCCTCATGCGCCACGCTGGACATCTACCAGTTGGCAAACGGCCGCCGGAAGAGGCGTCCCGCATCTTGATCACGACCAGGGACACGCCCTAGTAGGACTCCGTTAGGTCTGTCTGCCTGCAGTGTTCAGGGGCATGAGGACTGTGTGGACGCACATGAAGTCAATCGTGTTCGGGCGGAGTTGGCGTTATTCGTGGCGGACGTGTTCGCCTCGGTGCCGCGCAAGGACCAGCGGGCAAAGAGCGACTGCTGTCTGCGGGGACTGATGATGGACGGTCGCCGCAAGTCCATCCAGGCCATGGCCTCGCGGCTGCCGGACGGCAACGAGCAGAGCCTGCAGCAGTTCGTGAACCAGTCCACGTGGGATGCGGTGCCGGTGCGTCGGCTGATCGCCAAGCGGATGGTGCCGCAGGTCGGCGCGGACGCCTGGGCGGTCGATGATGTGTCGTTCCCCAAGGACGGCAGGATGTCGGTCGGTGTTGCTCCCCAGTACTGCGGTGCGCTGGGCAAGCAGGCCAATTGCCAGGTCGCGGTCAGTGTCCACGCGGTCTCCGACACGGCGTCGTGCCCGCTGAACTGGCGGCTGTTCCTGCCACCGCAGTGGGCCGATGACGCCGTCCGGCGACGGCGGACCGGCGTCCCCAAGGACGTCGGACACCGGGAGAAGTGGCGTCTGGCACTGGACGCCCTGGACGAACTGGCCACCTGGCAGCTGGTGCCGCCGCTCGTGGTGGCGGACGCCGGCTACGGCCAGAACGCGGACTTCCGCGCAGCGCTGGCCGAGCGGGAGATCCGTTATGTGGTCGGCATCCGCGGCGATCTGACCGTCCAGCCGCATGACGCGGTGCCCGCCGCCCCGGCCTGGTCCGGCAACGGCCGGCGGCCGGTGCCCCGCTACCGCCGGCCGCCGCTGCCGGTGGCGGTGGCGGAACTGGCCGCGGCCGCAGGACGGGACGCCTTCGCGGAGGTGACCTGGCGGGAAGGCTCCCGCTCCCCGATGACCTCCCGCTTCCTTGCGGTGCAGGTCCGGCCGGCTGGTGTGCGTCCGCGTCGCCTGGCTCAGGCAGCCGCGGTGGCCGAGCACGGCCGGTGGGACGGCGTCCTGCCCTTGGTGTGGTTGCTGGCCGAATGGCCCGACGGCGAGGACAAGCCGACCCGCTTCTGGCTGTCCGACCTGCCCGACACCCCGATCCCGGAGCTGGTCCGCCTGGCTAAGATCCGCTGGCGCATCGAGCACGACTACCGCGAACTCAAGCACGGCCTGGGCCTGGACCACTTCGAAGGCCGCTCCTGGAACGGCTGGCACCAACACGCCACGCTGGTCACCGCCGCCCACGCCTTCCTCACCGAGCAGCGGCTGGCCCCAAAAGCCGACACAGCGGACTCACCCTCTACCAGATCCTCGACACCCTCCAGGACCTGCTGAACTGCTGGACCGGCATCTGCACCACCTGCCACCGACCTCTGCCCAGCAGGACCACACCAAGATCAAGACAGACCTAACGGAGTCCTACTAGCTACCGTCCTCGCAGTCCTCCCCGCCGACGCGGGGGTGTTCCGAGTTCCACCGCCTCGGAGATGGACACCTCGTCGTCCTCCCCGCCGACGCGGGGGTGTTCCGGCGGCGGCGGAGGCTCTGGCCACGGTCATCGGGGCTTCCCCGCCGACGCGGGGGTGTTCCGGTCGACCCGATCTCCGGTGCTAGGGCGCGTATCGAGTCGTGATCAATGGGTGGTACGGGTGAAGTCCTTGATCCAGATCATTGAGGCGCGCAGGTGTAAGCCGGCTTCCAGCAGGGTGCGGTGGAAGACCCGGTGGGCTTCGGACCATGCGCCGCTGTAGTACTCGCCCTCCTCCGGCATGTACGCCGGGGTGCGGGCCAGACGGTGGTGGGCGGCTCGTACGCGGGCCTCCCAGTCGGCGTCGCCGCGCTCGATAGAGGTATGTCATCGGTAACCCGACCTGGGCCGCGGCACCACCACCGCGACCGCAGAAGCCGCGCCCAGGGTCTGCTGGTGGAGTTCACCGACGCAGAGCACTCGGAGTTCGACCTACGGCCGACGAAGGCCAGGTGTGTTTTCCCGTCGTGAGGGTGAGCCGAACCACGACAATTGTCCCAGAGGCAGGCTTGTTGTCACTTCGAGTCGGCGTCCGGCTCTTGCTGAAGTCGGCGGGGTAGCCCGCTGCAGGGTCGGAGTACACGCCGACCGACAGCGCGCTGTTGCGATCCTCGGCGCCCCGTAGGGCGGCCACTGCTTCCAGAGCGCGAATCGCCCCACCGGATGACCGGCGGGGCGAGTCGTCGCGCTCCGGATTCGCCAACGGCAACGCTCACAGGGCGAGGCCGGAGGCACAAGGTCCTTACGAGGCTTCTAGGACCCGCTGACCCATACGTGCCCGTTCTTGTCGCAATTGATCCTGATGTAGTGGTCGGAGTCGGTGATCGGGGTACTCACCCGGAAGTTGACCCCGGCGTTCATGTAGCCGTAGTACGAACCACCGTTGTTCCAGTATCCACACCACTTCTCGTGGATGTCGTACCACGCACTGGTATTCGTGTTGCAGTCGACCCAGTGCTGCCACACGGAGGTGCCGTTGTAGGCGAATGTCGCCGTGACGTACTCCTCAGCGAGAACACAGCTTGCGCCGTGGTAACCACCGAGCTTGGGGTGGCTGTCTCCCAGACACCACGTGGCCGTGACCGTTTTGGTGTGCCATGTGTTCGCCACCGCCGGCTTGGCCGGGGCCGCGGTGGCGGTGGGAGCCACAGCGGCCGCCACAGGTAATGCGAGTGCCAGGCCGATGGCCGCTCTACGCAATGACGCCGAGAACGTGCCTTTCGCTGTCATGGTCGATCCCTCTCCTCTGGTCGTTCACCGATGACGGGATAGCCGCAGCGTTCCGGATGGGCCGACGCCCTCACAAGCTTGGGCAGCACAGTGACGCACCAGCGGGACGCGCCATCCGTGACCTGACGAGACCGGGTGCACGGGCACAACGCGGCGGGACGCTGCAGCAGTGACGCCTCAGGCTGGAAGTGGGCGGCAGGGAACCGCCCGGGCCGTCGAACGCGCTGCCCAGTTGGATCTGGAGGCCGAACCGGGCGCCGTTCCCGTTCGTGCGGCTGTACAGGTGTCCGCCTTCGGGCCCGCGCACCCGCGTCCGGTGCGTAATGGCGAGCCATTCTTCTCCTTTCGGGTGCTCAACCCGTTTCGTCCTCACCGCCGGAAATGATGCGCTGGTCATTGACTGCCAGTCAGGCTGCAGGCGCATCAAGCCGACATTTCTGCCGCGAAGGGTCTTCGCGCCGTGGCCGGTCCGCTGCTTCCGCACCCCGCACGCACGGCCCACACTCGGAAGCCGCAGTCCCACCATCGGGTCCGAGCGTGGTTCGCGCATTCGATTCGGTCCTGACCGAACTGTGGGGGGCCTGGACTGACTCACCATGGCAAAAGGGGGAGCCGTGCTGCGGGTGTGTTTCACCGCCGAGGACCTGCTGCAAGTGACCTTCGCCGAGGAGCCGGCACCCATGGTGGAGCTGACGCTCGCCATCGCGGCGCTGCAGCGGCCGGACCCGATCTTTGCACTCTGGCGGCGGCGGATGACTCACGCCCAGCGCTCCGTGGGGCCGCTGCTGGAGCTGATCCCGGCCACGGCCAAAGGGCCGCTGTTCCTGGACCCGCCGAGCCGGGGATTCGGCGACGGACTCGAGCAGGTCCTGTCGGCTCCGGCCGCGTTCGTTCGCACCGAGCTGCGCCGCGTGCACGCCCCCGGCCGCCGCCCGGTCCCGTGGACTCGTCTGCTGGCCGACGGGGACCGGAAAGCCTGGCAGACCCTCGAACACGCCGTACGGGCAGGACACCAGGGCCTTCTGGCCGGCTCATGGGACCGCATCCGCGCCGGCTTCGACGCCGAACGCGCCTGGCACGTCCAGCTCATGGCCAGCCAGGGCATCCGCCCGACACTGGCCGGCCTGATCCGGGGGGCACGCTGGAACGGCACGACCCTGGAGTGGGACAGCGGCGACGACCTCGAGATCACACTTGATGGGCAGGGCATCACCCTGCTGCCGTCGGTCTTCTGGACCGGTCAGCCCCTGGTCGGCCGATACGCCCAGGGAACGTATCTGATCTACCCGGCGGTCACGCCACTGCCCTTGCTGGACGACCCCGCCGCCGCCAACGCACTGGCCGTGCTGCTGGGACGCACCCGCGCCGCCATCCTGGAACAGCTCACCCGACCACGCACCACCACCCACCTCGCCCGCGACCTCGGCGTGGCCAAGTCCTCAGTATCCGAACACACCAAGGCACTCCGCGACGCCCACCTCGTCACTGCCCACCGCGACGGAAAAACTGTCTGGCACTCCTGCACCCCACTGGGCCTCGGACTCCTCACCGGTACTCCCGGCACCGCATGCAGCTGAGAGGGCATCTGGTCCAGTAAGGGCGCGTGTCGAGTCGTGATCTCCTTGCGGGTCGCGGTGGGCGGCGGAGATGAGTCGGCAGATCCCGACCCAGCCGTCCGCGCTGCGGGTCAGTCGCTTCAGCTTCGGCCGCCCAGAGGGAGTCAGTCGCACAGCGCTGAGCTGCATCATCGGTGGGAACGTCACCACTGCAACAGCTCGGCCCCCAGAGAAATCTCCACGCCCCGCCCCACGTCGGCCCAGGGCACCTCCCGGCCCTCCAACTCGCAGACCCGCCGGTGACGGATGCGGCCTCCGTCGCTGCGGTGGACCTCGTGCAACCGGACGCGGTGCTCCTCGGTGGCCGGGCTGACCAGGACAGGCACCGAGACCAGGCCGAAGGCCACGGTCATCGTGGTAGCCATACCTCCATGGGACCGCCAGCCCGGGGTTTTCGCACGTCACGGGCCGCGTGCCGCCGTCCTCGCACCGCCTGGTCGAGGACGCCCAGCTCGGTGTCCGGGCGGCAGTGCGGGCACGCCGGCACATGCTGCCGGAGCGCCGCCACCGCCTGCTCCCGGCTCACCGGCCGGCACCGCCCGCTCTTCTTCGCCGCCCAGCAGTCACCCACGTGCACCGCGTCCGGCCCGGTTGAGGCCGTACTGGATCAGCCAGTCCGCCGCCCGCGCCACTCGCGCCCCGCTGGCCTGTCGCCCCGCCTCCCGCTGCTCCTCGTCCGCGATCCACTGGTAGATGACGACCAGCTGCCGTGCGGCCTGCTGCTCCACGACGCAGCGGGCGAAACGCAGCATGTCGAGACGGGACGAGCGGATTCGTTCACACGTTCGATTCTACGAGGTACGCTGCCCACCGGCACGAGTGTGACTCGCAGCGATGGTTGGCCACTCGCAGCGATGGTTGGCCACTCGCAGTGCTACTTGGCCACGAAGGCGCCCTGGGTGTTTCCTCCTGGACCTTCGCCATTGACCGCCGACCGGGTCACCAGCAAAGTTCCCGGCCTCCCTGGCCAGCAGTCGGCCCAGTGGGCTCCATCGCTGCCTGTCACCAAGGTGGATCGATAGTGCGTCGCCGTCGAAGTTCGTTGCGTCTACGCCAGCGGAGGCTCAGCGACCCTGGGATCGCAGGGCCGAGTGGCGGTTATGCGGTCGTTGCCAGCGAGCAGGGCGCGCAGGGGTGCGGTGTCGGGCGTGTCCGCGACGGCCGCGTCGAGGGCGTCGTCCATGGCCTTTTCCCACTCCTCGGGCAGGGCGAGTCCGGGGCGCCCCGACCACGCGATGTCAGGGGTGGTGTGTCCGGCGTGGGCGAGGCGCAGATGGACCATGCCCGCGAGCCCGTCGAAAACCTTGGGCCGGATGAAGTTGCGGGCCGACGGCCCGACCAGTCGTGCCGCTTGCGGGGGCTTGGGTATGCGGTCGGCGACCGTCATCCACAGCAGGCCGCGGTCGAACGCGTCCAGCACCTCCTCCAAACCGGGCAACTTGGCGTCCTCTTTCTCAGCTTGGCGTTTAACCTCGCTGGGCTTGGTGTTCCTTGATTGATTCGGCGCGTTTGACGGTCTTGCCGACGTCGTGGTGCCTGGCCCGTTGCTTG
>NZ_JBIAEC010000044.1:0-19949 GCF_042868225.1 Streptomyces sp. NPDC007856
GTTCACCAAGGAGAGTTACGCGGTGGCCCGCCTCCTGTTCAGGGAGCGGTACTCATCCGTGGAAGTGCGCCCCGGGCAGACGCCCGCGCACTCCCAGCCGCTGATCGCCAACACCACGACGAGGGACACGATCCGGGGCCGTGGGGCCGTGGGGCCGTGGGGCCGTGGGCCCGCGGGGCGTGGCCGAAGTGTCCCGAACGCCCTGCCCAGCTGCGCAGACACTTCCCGCGCCCCTCGCTGCCGGCGTGGCGTCTCCGCCGTGATCCAGCGCAGGTGCGCCGGCACCCCGCTCCCGCCGTCGCCCACACGCACCAACAGCCGTGGTGCAGCCAGCCACTACTCGCGGTCCGATGCCCGCCGCCACAGACGGAATGCGAACACGTCGTCCGACACTGAGCGCATGGATCCTCCTCGAACCCGGGACGCCGCAGCGGGCTGCCCCGGCAAGGCCCCGGTCGCTCCGGGACACCGCGTGCATACACGGGTCGGCTCAAGCTGGCATGGTTATCCGGAGGAGCCGGGCATGGCTGTCCGGCACGAGCCGGGCATGGCTATCCGGTCGTACCGAAGGTCACCCGGTAGTAGCAGGCCCCATTGCACGACATCGTCGCCGCGTCGTCGAAGGCGTAGGAGTAGGCGTACGGCGCGGCCCGCTTGAATACCTTGATGTAGTCCACCAGCCACTTCGAGGGAACGCAGTGCTCGCGGCCCGCCCAGGCGCCGCGGCAGCAGTACGTGTCGCCGCCGAACGCCGCGCACGGCGGCTTGCAGCCGACGACCTGACCGCCCGAGACCGCGCGCATCGCGCTGGTGCAGTCGACCTCCAGGGTGCAGACCCCCTTGTAGCAGCCCGAGGAGGTGACCGGATCGGTGGTCGTGGTGTGGGAGACGTTGATGTACATCGGGAGGTTCGACCCGTCGACCATGATCACGTCGTAGAAGTCCAAGCCCGCGTACGCGTCGAAGGTGAACTCGCCCAGGGTGATCAGCGGGTTGGCGCCCTGGCAGACGCTGGTACAGTCACCGGTCCCGCAGTAGCCAGCGGCCGTCGAGGTGCATCCGGTCCGGCCCCAGATGCGTCCGCCCCAGTTGTTCGCCACGGTCACCGACATGCTCTGGCCCGGCGCCAGCTTGCTGCCCTGCGGGTAGATGTGGGTGTTGCTGAGGACCGCCCAGACCGTCTTCCCCGTCCGGTTGACCACGGTGATCGCGCGCTTGCCCGCTGGCGCGGTCACCGGGCGCGGTGCAGAGGCGATCGTGCCGGCGGCCGGCTTGGTCCTGTTCGCCGCCGGAAGGCTCGCCGTGGCCGAGGCCGAAGGATAGGCGCCGCGGCTCGCCGAGGCCGTCGGCGAGGGGGAGGCGCTCTGTGTCCGGGACGGGGACACGGCAGCTGTCGACGGCTGTGTGACGACCGGACGTTCCGCTGCGGATCGGGCGCCGGGCCCGGACGGCGACCCCACGCCGTAGATGAACAGCGCCGCGACGGCCGGCACGAACGCAGCCGTCCCGGCGTACCACCAGCGTTGCGACGAGGGCCTCACGTCGTGTCGACTGCCCTTCGTGCCATCGCGTATGCCTTCCTCGAAGTTCTCCGGGGCTGCGTACTGTCGGTGACCGTGGCGAGGGCAGCCCGGCCGACGACATCCCGGCTGCCCGGGCGCCGGGATTCCGGTAGTCCCCACAGGCGACCGGGGTCTCCGTTTCGGCAAGCCTCGTTACGGGTCGGGGGTCGCGAACCGGGGGCTGCCGTGTTCTGGCCGACACACAGGAATGTAATCACATGCCCCGGGACACACCAGATCGGGCACAACGAGGGCTGGAAGACGCAGAACAGGCAGGTCGCCCGGTGCGGTGGCCGGGTGTGAAACCTGCCTGTGCACAGAAAGACACGTGTGCCTCGGTGGTCTGCAAACGTTTGAAGGGCGGATCTTGACAGGTCCAGCACCGTGAGTTTCACTGATGCACGCAATCTCCGACGTTTGTCGGACAGCTCCACAGATCGATGTCTCGGGAGGCCGTCTCCACTACAGCGTCACAGACGAGACCGCACTCGGCGGACCCATATTTCCTTCGCTCGTCGATGCGCAAGAGGGTATGTGCTGTCTGGCTGCTGCGGCATTCGGACGTGGCAGGCGCGCGCCTGTGAAACACCGCTGACCTGTGCCGCGCCGCATGCCCAGGACGCTGTCAGTTGCACCATCCACCCGGGGCCACGGCCAGGATTGCGCCGCGTTTCCCCAGAGTTCGTGCTGCCAGGCTTCGCGATCACGATATCGCCTGCCCTGCATCTCGGGTAGTCGCGCGCACGCCGAAATCCTCGGCGTGGAGGGCTTCCCACCCTGAATCGTTCGTTTCTTACGGAAGTTCCTACTGTGTCAGCGCCCCGCACCGTCCAGTTCGAGTCCACCGACCTTCCCGGAACGACGCCGAGCGCTCGTGCCTCACGAGATACGCACGGAGATCCCGATGCGGCCGGCGGTGATTTCGCCCCGCTGTCGTTCTCACAGGAACGTCTGTGGCTGCTGGCGCAGATGGGCGGTGACGCAAACGCGGCGTACAACGAGCCGATGGCCTTCGACCTGCGCGGGCCGCTGGAGCAAGGCCAGCTGATCCGCGCACTCGACTTCCTGACGGCACGCCACGAGGCTCTCAGGACGCGGTTCGTGCCGGTCGGCGCCGGCGTCCGGCAGGTCGTCGACGCGCCCGGGACCGGCTTCCCCCTGACAGTCGAGGACCTGACCGGCCTGCCGGACGCCGGTGAGAGGCTGGCACAAGCACAGCGCGAGGTGTTCGCCGCCCCCTTCGCCATGGCCGAGGAGAGCCTGGCCCGGGGACGGCTGATCAGGTTCGGCGCGCAGCACCACGTCCTCCTGCTCACGGTGCACCACGTGGTCTTCGACGGTGCGTCGCGCACACTGCTCCTGCGCGAACTGAGCGAGGTGTACACCTCGCTCGTCCGGGGAGAGAGCCCCTCGCTGCCGGAGCTGACCTGGAGCTACGGCGAGTACGCCCGCTGGCAGAGGCAGTGGATGGACGGCGAGGAGCCCGAGGCGCACGCCGCGTACTGGACCGACGTTCTGGCAGATGCCCCGGCCGTGATCTCCCTGCCCACCGACCGGCCCCGGCCAGTGGAGCAGGACTTCCAGGGCGGCCGGGTGCGGGTGGACATCGACGAAGATCTCACCACCGCGCTGCGCGCGCTCGCCGAGAAGGGCGGGGTGTCGCTGTTCACGGCCCTTCTCTCCGGCTGGTCGGCGCTGCTCTCCCTGCTGTCCGGCCAGGACGACATCGTCGTCGGCACCCCGTCCGCCAACCGCAGGCGCGGGGACGTCGGCGGACTCATGGGCTTTTTCGTCAACACCATGGCCCTGCGCGTCGACGTGTCCGACTCCCGGACGGTCCTGGAACTGCTCGACGGCGTGAGCCGGCGACTGCGTTCCGGGCTCGCGCACATCGATCTGCCGTTCGACCGCGTGGTGGAGTCGGTCAACCCTCCCCGGAGCCCCGCCTACACCCCGCTGTTCCAGACGATGGTCGCCTGGGTCCCCCCGATGCAGAGCGAGCTGACCCTTCCGGGTGTCGAGGCGGAGCTCCGCGACAGCGGGTACGCGCCCGCGAAGTTCGATCTGGTGCTGGCCCTGTGCGACGAAGGGGAACGGATCACCGGGGAGATCGACTACGCCACCGCGCTGTTCGACCACACCACGGTCGAACGGTACGCGCGCTATCTGCTGCGCGTGCTGCGGCAGATGGCCGGGTGCCCCGACGCACGGATCGCCGACCTGTCGCTGCTCGACGCGCACGAGCGGCGAGAACTGCTGGAGGTCTTCAGCGACGGAGGCGCTTTGGCGGGGACGGACGCGGCCCCGCGCGGGAGCGTGCTGGACCGCTTCGCGGCGCAGGTGAGTGACCGGCCGGCACAGGCGGCCGTCGTCGACGGACACACCACGCTCGACTATGCGACGCTGGACCGGCGGTCCAACCGTCTGGCGCATGCCCTGATCGGCCGCGGCGTGCGGCCCGGCGATGTGGTGGGCCTGTACGCGGGGCGTTCCGCGCGGTTCGTCGTCGGAGTGCTCGCCGTGCTCAAGGCCGCTGCCGGTTACCTGCCGCTTGATCCCGGTCAGCCCGACGAGCGGCTGGCGGCCATGGTGGCCGACGCCCGGCCGGCACTGGTGCTGACGGACGGCGCGAGCCGGTCCGGCGACAAGACGCGGGCCCTGCCCGAAGGGTGGGAGGAACTGGACGCGGTCGAGGCGGAGGGCCTCGCGGACGACGCACCCGGTGTCACGGTGGACGCGTCGGCACTGGCGTACGTGATCTACACCTCCGGTTCCACCGGCCGTCCCAAGGGGGTGGCGGTGACGCACGGCAGCGTCGTCAACCTCCTCGACTACTGGCGGCAGGTCATGGGGGACGCTCCGGGCGAGGCGGCCTCGGCATGGTCGAGCACAGGGTTCGACGCGTCCGTGCACGAGACCCTGATGCCGCTGACCACCGGGGCGGTGCTGCACCTGGTCCCCGACGAACTGCGCGGCGACCCGCAGGCGCTCATGGGCTGGCTGCGGGAACACCGGGTCACCCAGGCGTTCCTGCCCCCGTCGTACATCACGTGGATCGACGAGGACCCGCACCGGCGGCTCGCCGGACTGAGCCTGAGCCGGCTGCTGACGGGTGTGGAGTCGCTGCCGGAGGCGGCCCTGCACCGCATGCGCGAGGTCCTGCCCGGACTGCGCATCTGCTACGGCTACGGTCCGACCGAGGCCACGCTCTACACCACGGCCCACACCGAACCGCGGCCGCGCGAGGGCAAGTGCCCCATCGGACGACCCCTTCCCGGAACCCGCCTCTACCTCCTCGACGAGCGGACGCGCCCGACGCCCGTGGGCGTCGCCGGCGAGGTGTTCGTCGGAGGTGCCAGTCTGGCGCGCGGGTACCTGAACCAGCCCGGCCTCACCGACGAGCGGTTCCTGCCGGACCCGTTCCTGCCCGGAGAGCGGGTCTACCGCACCGGTGACCTGGCGCGCTGGCTGCCCGACGGCAACGCCGAGTACGTCGGACGCCGCGACGACCAGCTGAAACTGCGCGGGTTCAGGATCGAACCCGGTGAGGTGGAGGCGGCACTGCTGACACTCCCCGGTGTGCGGGAGGCGGCGGTGCTCGCCGACCGCGACGCGCCCGGCGGGCCGCGTCTGGTGGCCGGCGTGGGCCGCGGCGAGGAGCCGTCGCGGACGGTGCACGAATGGCGCACGGCCCTGGCGGAGCTGCTGCCGGACTACATGATCCCGGCCGTCTTCGCGGAATTCGGGCAGCTTCCGCTGAACCGCAGCGGCAAGGTCGACCGGGCGGCGGTGCTGCGGGCCGCCGCCGACGCCCAGCCCGCACAGGTGAACACCGCCGCGCCGCGGGACGCCGTCGAGATGACCCTGTACCGGATCTGGCGGAAGCTGCTGGTGCACCCGGCGATCGGCATCGGCGACGACTTCTTCGACCTCGGCGGCACCTCGATCTCCGCCATCAAGATGGTGCACGCCGTCGAAGAGGAGTTCGGCCGCGCGCTGCCGGTCCGCGACATCATGCTGCACCGGACGATCGAGCGGCTGGGCGCCCTGCTGCGGCAGGCGCCGGACGGCGCGTCCGACGGCGCGCCGGACGGTCCGTCCAGGCAGCCGGACCATCCCGGCCTCGTGGAACTGCGCGCCGGCGAGGGCGGGCAGCGCGTGGTGTTCGTGCATCCCGCCGGCGGTACGGCGTTCTGCTATCTGCCGCTGTCCGCGGCGCTCGCCGACGGTGTCGGCGTGCTCGGCCTGCAGGCACCGGGGATCAACGCCGGCGAGTCGACGCTGCCCAGCGTCGAGGCCATGGCCGAGGAGTACCTGCGGCGGGTCGACGCCCGGCCGCACGAGTCGCTGGTGCTCTGCGGACTGTCCTTCGGAGGGCTGATCGCGTACGAGATGGGCCGCCGCCTCCGGGAGGCCGGACACGAGCGGGTGAGCGTGGTCCTGCTCGACACCCGCGGCACGGAGGACGCGGCGCAGCGTGCCGCCATCACATCCGTGGGCATGGACGAGTTCCGCCAGGGCCTCGTGCGGTTCAACGGCATGTATCCCGGCATCGACGACGCACAGATCGAGCGGTACCTCAACGTCTACAACCACCATCGCGCGGTCGTCCGCGACTACGAGGTGCCCGTGTCGCCCGCCCGTGTGGTGTTCATGCAGGCGACCGGCGGCGACGACGGCGGCGACGAGCAGGAGGCGGCCGCGCTCCGGGCGTTCTGGGAGCGCCGCGCGGGCGGCGGACTCGCCGTCGTACCGGTGCCGTGCGGCCACTGGGACATGTTGGAGAACGCGGCGCTGCCGCTCATCACCCAAGTGATCACCGCCGAACTCGACCGGCCGACCGCCCCCACGGCGGGCAGCATCCGAACCACGAACCCCGCGGTCCCCTCTGTCGCGCAGGAGGCGTGATGACCGACCCCCGCACCACCTCCGCGCCCGCCGGCGCCGACACCACGGACACGCCGGCCGCATCCCTTACCGAGGGCCTCGCACTGGGCGTGCACCAGCAGGCCCTGCGCACCCCCCGCGCGGTGGCGGTCGCCGACGGCGACGTACGGCTCGAGTACGCGGAGCTGAACGCCGCGGGCGCCGCCCTCTGCGAGGCGCTGCGCCGCAGCGGGGTGCGTCCCGGGCAGGCGGTGGCTCTCGCAATGCCGCGGTCGTGGCAGCTGGTCTGCGCGATGCTCGGCGTGCTGCGCCTGGGCGCACAGGTGGTGCCGCTGGACACCCGCAGCCCTGCACAGCGGCGCCGCCACATCCTGCTCGACTCCGAGGCGGTCGCGGTCGTGCACGCCAGCGCGATCCCGGACGAACTGCCCAACGGTGTACGGCCGCTGGCGATGGACGAGCTGCTACCGCGGGTTCCCGGGGCGCAGCCGGTCCCCGAGGCACCCGCGCCGTGCACCGGGGTGTCGTTCATGTTCTACACCTCGGGGACGACGGGCCGTCCCAAGGGCGTGCAGGTGCGCGACTCCGGCGTGGTGCGGCTGGCCCAGCCCGGCTACATGCGGATGGAGGCCGGGGACCGCTACGCGTGCCTGTGCAACCCGGCCTTCGACCCGCTGAACTTCGAGATCTGGGTGCCGCTGCTGACCGGCGGCTGCTGCGTCGTCTTCCGCGACGAGGACGTCCAGACCCCCGAGCTGCTGGCCGACGCGCTGCGCAGGGAGCGGATCGACACGCTGACCATGGCGGTCGCGCTGTTCAACGCGACGGTCGACGCCGTCCCCGACTGCTTCTCGACGGTCGGCCAGGTGTTGCTGGGCGGTGAGCAGCTCAACGCGCGGATCGTCAGCCGCTGGTACCGGGACAACGCCTCCGCCCCCACCCTGCTCTACAACGTCTACGGGCCGACCGAGGCCACCACCTTCGTGCTGTCCCACCCCGTTCCCCGGGACTTCGACGGTGACGTGGTCCCGATCGGGCGGCCGCTGCCGGGCTCCGGCGCGGTGCTGGTCGCCGACGGCCAGGAGCGCACCGCGGCACCCGGTGAGATCGCCGAACTCTTCGTCACCGGACCCCAGTTGGCGGCCGGTTACAAGAACCTGCCGGATGAGACGGCGGGGCGCTTCGTCCGGCTGCCGTGGCTGGACGGCGGCGAGAGCGTCCACTACCGCACCGGCGACTTGGTGCGGGCAGACGCGGACGGCCTCGTCGAGTACATCGGGCGCGCGGACCGCCAGGTGAAGGTGCGCGGGTTCCGGATCGAGCCCGGCGAGGTGGAGCGGCAGATCGAGGCGCACCCCGCGGTGCGCAAGGCACACGTGTGCACACGGCGCTCGGGCCAGGACGGGCCGAACGAGCTGCTGGCCTTCGTCGTGCTGGGCCAGGACCTGACGTACGAGGAGTTCGACGAACACCTCGCGGGCCGGCTGACCTCCTACATGCGGCCGCACCAGGTGCACCTGGTCCCGGCGCTGCCGCTGAACGCCAACCGCAAGGTCGACGAGGCCGCTCTGCTGGCCGGCGCGGACCGGCCGTGGCGGCCCGTCGCCGCCGACACGGCGGACACGGCGGACGCCGCGCCCCTGACGGAGCAGCAGCGCGAGGTGCTCCGGCTGGCCGAGGAGATTCTGCAGGTGACCGGGCTGACGCTCGGCGACCGCTGGATCGCCTGTGGCGGGGACTCGCTCAAGGCCCTGCGGCTGCGCTTCGAGATCCGGCGGCGCTTCGGCTGCGACGTGGCCCAGTCGGCCGTCCTGCACGCAGACCTCGCGGGCATCGCCGGGGCCGTCGCCTCCCTTCGCGACGGCGGCGAGAGCCCCTACCCGGTGCCGGCACCCCCCACCGGGGCGCGCACCGCCCCCGCCACCAGCGAGCAGCAGCGCCTGTGGCTCCTGCAGCGGCGCACGCCCGACTCCCTGGCGTACGGCGCGTGCACGGCGTTCACGGTGGAAGGGCCGGTGGACGAGGCCGCGCTCCGGCACGCCCTGCGCACCCTGGTCGAACGCCATGCCGCGCTGCGTACGTCCTTCGACGCCTCCGGCGCCCAGGGACTGCGGCAGGTGGTGGCGGACCCCTACGACCCGTGGCACACCCCCGGGGAGGAGCGGGTGTGGGACGGGACGGCGGCCCGCGCCTTCGCCGACCGGTTCTTCTCCGAGCCGTTCGACCTGGCCCAGCCGCGGATGCTGCGGGCCTGCTGGCTGCCCGGCGAGGGCGGCGGGACACTCCTGCTCCACCTGCACCACATCGCCGTCGACGGCTGGTCCCTCGGCATCCTGCTGCGGGACCTGTCGGCCGCCTACGCCCGCGCCGTCTCGGCGGCGGAGGTCGGTCAGCCGGAACCACCGGCCGGGCAGCCGGAACCGGCCGCGGCGGCTACTCCGCTGGACTACGCCGTCTGGCAGGCCGACTGGTTCACCACCGACGCCTACCGAAGGCAGCGGGAGCAGCTGCTCGCCGTGTACGGCGGTGTGTCAGAGCCGTCCGAACCGCTGCCGTCGAGCGGATCCGACCCGGCGCCTCGCGCGCGGCTGCTGCACACCGCGCTCGACGCGGCGCAGCAGGCCGAGGTCGACCGGCGGTGCGCCGAACTCGGTCTGACGCGCTTCCAGGTGCTGCTCGCGGCGTTCTCCTGGAGCCTCTACGGTGTCACCGGCCTGACCCGGCCCCGCGTTGCCGCCCCCGTCGCCAACCGCCCGGTGCGGGAGTTCGAGGACAGCGTGGGCATGCTGGCCAACACCGTGCTGCTGCCCGTGGCGATCGCGCCGCACGAGGAGCTGCACGCGCAGCTGCCGCGTGTCGCGGACGGTATACGCCAGGTGCTGGAGTGCCAGGAGGTGGCGCTGGCGGACACCCTGGTCGACTGTCAGCCCGCGGACGACGGCAGCCTGTTCGACGTCCTCTTCGTGCTGGAGAACACCGACTTCGGCGCGCTGGCGCTCCCCGGATGCGTGCAGCGCCCGCTGTGGTGGGCGCCGCCCGAGGCCAAGTGCCCGCTCACCGTCTCGGTGGTCGAACGCGGTGACGGTCTCGACGTGCTGTGGGAGTACGCGGACGGCAGGTTCGACGACGACACCGTGCGGGCCATGGCCGGCCTGTTCCGGCAGGGCCTGGAGGCACTCGCGGCCGGCGCCGCGACGACGGCGGGGCAGCTGGTCGCGCCCTACCGGCGATCGCTGCCCGAGCACGGGCGCGGGGAAACGCTGCGCCCGGCGTTCCGCACGGTCGCCGACGGCTTCGCGCATCAGGTCGCGCGGACCCCGGACGCCCCCGCCGTGGTGGCGGACGACGGGCGGAGCGTGACTTACGCGCAGCTCGACGCCCACGCCGCCGCGCTCGCCGCGGAACTCTCCGCCCGCTACACCCTTCCCGAGGACGGCGGCCCCTGCCAGGTCGCGCTGCACCTGGACCCCTCGACCGAGCACGTCGTCGCGCTGCTGGCACTGGCCCGGCTGAACCTGACGGCTGTCCCCCTCGACCCCTCCTATCCGCCCGCCGTGCTCAGGCACATCCTGGAGCAGGTGGATCCGCTGTGCGTGATGGTCATGCCGCACGCGGGAGCGGCGCTCGACGCCGTCGTCCCCGACGGGACGCCCCGCCACCCGGTGGTGCTGCGCGACGCGGCGGCGCCGGACGTGCGGCCGGACACCGCGCCGGCCGAGCGGACCGCCCACGACGGCGCCCGGCCGCTGTACACGCTGTTCACCTCGGGATCGACCGGCGTCCCCAAGGGCGTACAGGTCTTCGATCGCACCCTGTGCAACCTGCTGACGTGGCAGGAAGGATCGGGTGGACTCGGGGCCGCGGCGGTCACCCAGCAGTTCTCGATGCTGTCGTTCGACGTGTCCTTCCAGGAGATCTTCAGCACGCTGTGCGGCGGCGGCCGTCTCCACCTCGTGCGCCCCGGATGGCGGCACGACCCCGCCGCACTGCTGGAGCAGCTGGAGTCCGCGGGTGCCGAGCGCCTGTTCCTGCCCTACGTGGCGTTGCAGCTGCTCGCCGAGTACGGCGTCCGCCTCGGCAGGTTTCCCTCCCGGCTGCGGGAGGTCCTCACGGCCGGCGAGCAGCTGGTGTGCACCCCCGCCATCCGGCGCTTCTTCGCCGCGCTGCCCGGCGCCCGGCTGTTCAACCACTACGGCCCCACCGAGACCCACGTGGTCAGCGCCCTGTGCCTGGACGGCGATCCGGCGCACTGGCCCGAGCGTCCCGCCATCGGCCGGCCGGTGGCAGGCGCGGTCCTGCGCGTGGTGGACGCGGCCGGTGAGCCTGTACCCCCGGGATGCACGGGAGACCTGCTGATCGGCGGCACCATGACCACCCGGTGCTACCTGGGCGACCCCGCGCTCAACGACGCACGCTTCGTGGAGGTGCCCGGGGACGGGCTGTTCTACCGCAGCGGGGACCGCGCCTGGTTCGACCGGGAGGGAATGCTGCACTACGCGGGACGGAACGACCAGCAGGTCAAGCTGAGCGGGCACCGCCTGGAACTCGGCTCGGTCGAGGCGGCCCTGCTGCGCCACCCGGCCGTGACGAACGCGGTGGTGGTGCTCGACGAGGGCCGGCTCGTGGCCTGCCTGGAGTCCCGGGAGCAGACCCCGCCCGCCGACGACCTGGCGGCCCATCTGGCCGCCGAACTGCCCGCCTACGTGCGCGTGGATCGGTTCCGGCAGCTGGACGTCCTGCCCCGCACGCCCAGCGGCAAGCTGGACCGCAAGGCTGCGCTGAGGGCGCCCGGACGGGAACTGCGCCGCTCGGCGGACGCCCGCGCGTCGTTCTCGCCTGAGGAACAGCGGCTGGCCGACGCCTTCGAGGCGGTCGCCGGCCTGGCGATCGGGCCGGACCAGGCATTCTTCGACGCCGGTGCCTCCAGCCTCACCCTGATGCGCTTCCACCTGCGGTGCACGACCGAACTGGGCCTGCGCTTCAGCGTCGCGGACCTCTTCGAGCACGTCACGATACGCAAGCTGGCCCGGCACCTCTCCGGGAGCGGCCCGGAGAGCGGGAAGCGGCCCGAGGCGGCCGCGGAGCACGAGGCCGTCCGCGCGGACGGCGACCGCGCGCGGTACAAGGACGAACCCATCGCCGTCATCGGGATGGCCGTGCGGCTGCCGGGCGCCCCGGACCTGGCTTCCTTCTGGGACCTCGTGGTCTCCGGCGGCACGGGCATCCGGTACTTCGACGCCCCGGACGGCATGATCGGCGCCCGCAGCCAGCTCGACGGCATGTTCGCCTTCGACCCCGGCCACTTCCGCATCAGCCCGCAGGAAGCCCGGCTGATGGATCCGCAGCAGCGCCACCTGCTGATGGCCTGCGAACAGGCCCTGGCGCACGCCGGCATCGCGGATCCGTCCGCCGCGCGTATCGGCCTGATCGCCAGCGCCGGCGAGAGCACCTACTTCCAGTCGATGCTGCGTGAGGCGGACCCGCGCTCGCTGCCCGACTCCTTCCAGCTCGCCCTGCACCACGAGAAGGACTTCCTCGCCACCAAGGCGGCCTACCACCTCAACCTCACCGGACCGGCCTTCACCGCCCAGGCGGCGTGTGCCAGTTCCCTCATCGCCGTCCATGTCGCGGCGGGCCTGCTGCGGCAGGGCGACGCCGAGGTGATGCTGGCCGGCGGCGTGCTCGTCGACTCCACCGTCTCCGACGGCTACCGCTACCGCCCGCAGCACATCTTCTCCGCCGACGGTCACTGCCGGCCCTTCAGCGACGACGCGAGCGGCACGGTCGGCGCCAGCGGCGTCGGAGTCGTGGTGCTGAAGCCGCTGTCACTCGCCCGCCGGGACGGCGACACCGTCTACGGGCTGGTCACTGGCTCTGCGCTGAACAACGACGGTTCGGACAAGCTGGGCTACAGCGCCCCCTCGCTCGCCGGTCAGCGCGAGGTGATCCGCAGCGCCCTCGACCGCGCCGGACGCACCGGCGCCGACCTCGGCTACGTGGAGGCGCACGGCACCGGCACCCGGCTCGGCGACCCGGTCGAAGTGGGCGCTCTGCGGCAGGCGTTCGACGTGACCGAGTCCGGCGTCTGCGCTCTGGCCTCGGTGAAGAGCCAGATGGGCCACCTCGGCGCCGCTGCCGGCGTGGTCGGCCTGGTCCGCGCCGTGCTCGCGGTCCATCACGCGACGATCCCCCCCAACATCGGCTTCGGCGCCTTCAACCCGGAGATCGGCCCCGATCCGACCCCGTTCCGCGTGCCGGCCGAAGCCGGGCCGTGGCCCGCCGGCCGCCGCCGGATCGCGGCGGTCAGCAGCTTCGGGATCGGGGGCACCAACGCGCACATGATCGTCGAACAGGACGACGCGGACTTGAGCGCCCGAAGCGCCGGGGACGGTGGCGTGCCACCGGTACTGGTGCTCTCCGCCGACAGCGAGCAGGTGCTGCGGACCGACGCGGCACGGATCGCCGACCACCTCCAGGACCGGCCCGAAAACCTCGGCCGGGTGCTCCGCCACCTCCAGGCGGGCCGCGTCGCCCGCCGGCTGAGGGCGGCCACGCCCTGCCCGGACAGCGGCTTCGCCGTGCGATGGCTGCGGGCGCTCGCGTCGGGCGAGGTGACCCCCGCGGCGGCGGGTTTCGACGAGTCGCCGACCCCGGCAGCGGGCCGCACGGCCGAGCAGCTCGCCGTCGCCTTCACCACCGGGCCGGTCGACTGGCCCGCCGGAGCGGCACCCGCCCCGTGGGACTTCCCGCCGCCGTCCTTCGCCCTGTCCGACTACGCGTTCCGCCGGGCCGTCACGCCTGCCGCCGGGGAGCCGCAACGGCTCCCCGAGGACGCGTGGCTGCATCAGCCGAACTGGGTGCGACTGCACCGCGCGGGTGCCGGCACGCCGTCGGACACGACTGCCCCCGGCGCGCCGCTGCTGGTGGTGATGACGGCGCGGCCCCTGCCGCAGGACGCCCTCACCGCCTTCAGGTCCGTCGCCGGGCGGGTCGTCCAGGTGAGCCCCGCCGACTCCTTCGCACACCTCGGCCCGGACACGTTCGAGGCCGACCCCGCCGACCCCGCGTCACTGCGTCAGCTGCTCGACACCCTGCGCCTCGACACCCTGGAGCAGGACGCGACCGACGGGACGGGCGACGGCCGCGTGGAGTGGATCCACGCGCTACCGCTGGCGGTCGAGGGACTGCCCGGCGCCGAGACACTCGGCCACGCCCGCCGCGCGGCCCTGGACACCACCGCCGCCCTCGTGAAGGCGCTGTCCGGGCGCGCGCTCGCCGCACGCGTGTGGTGGCTGTCGTACGGCGCCCAGCCCGTGCGGGAAGCCGTGCGGCGACCGGAGCTGAACCAATTGGCCGGCGTGATCGAGGTCGTCCACCAGGAGCAGGCCATCGACGGCCACTGGCTCGACCTGCCCGACGGCAACCTCACCCGGTGGGCGGCGCAGGTGGCCGCCGTCGTCCGCAGTGCCGTCCGGCCGCAGGAGGACCCCGGGGTGCCCCTGCCCCTGCCCCTGCCCCGGCGCCTGGCGCTGCGGGAGGGTTACTGGTGGCGGCAGGAAACCGCTGCCGTCACCTCGCCCGAGGCCCGGCACCTGCCACTGTCCGGCGGAGAAGGGACGCACCTCGTGCTGGGCGGGACCGGCGGCATCGGCCGCGCCGTCGCCGCCTGGCTGCTGGAACAGACCGCCGGCCGTGTCCTGCTGCTGTCCAGAAACCCGCAGCTGCCCGCGGAACTCGAGCAGTGGGCCGAACGCGTCGACCTGGTGGCGGCGGACCTGGCCACCATGCCGGTGCACGAGGTGACCGCCGTGATCGCCCGGCACACCTCGCGTCTGGACAGCGTCGTCCACGCGGCCGGCACGGCGGTCGGCGGGCTCGTCACCCGCCGGGACGCCTCCACGATGCGAGTGGATTCCGCTGCCCGGGAGAACGGCGCCCTGGTGACGGAAGAGCTGATCGACCGGTACCAACCGGCGTTCGCGGTGTACTGCTCGTCGATGTCGGCCCTGCTCGGCGGTGTCGGCCAGTTCGACTACGCGGCCGGCGCCGCCCTGCTCGACGGCTTCGCCGGGTACCGCGGCAGCGACGTGGAGACGACGGTGAGGATCGCCGTCGACTGGGACGTGTGGCGCGAGACCGGCATGGCCACGCGGGTACTGAACGCGGACAGCCGCCACCAGGCCCACCTGGCCGTCGGTCTGACGGTGGAGGAGGGCAAGCGGGTGTTCGGCCGGGTTCTCGCCCTGCAGCTGCCGCACCTGCTCGTCTCCACGACCGACATCGAGGCGTCCCGCGCCTTCTACGTCCCCGCCAGCCGGGGCGAGGCGGACCAGGCGCCCCGGCCGGACCACTACGCGGAACCGGCCGGCGCGACGGAGCCGGGCGACCGCGCCGGGCTGATCGGTCGGTGGCTGAGGGAACTCGTTGGCGTCGAGGCCCTGGAGCCGGACGACTCGCTGTACGACCTGGGCGCCGACTCGCTGACGCTGCTCCATCTGATCAGCATGGTGGACGAGCACTTCGGTGTGGAACTCGACCTGGCGTCCTTCACCCACCAGGTCAGCCTCGTCGAGATCCTCAAGCAGCTGCACGAGGTCGAGGTGCCGGCCGCCCCCACGCCGTCCGCCGGCCGGCCGTCCGGCCGGACGACCGCGGCCCCCTCCGCAGCCCTCACGGAGCCCGAGGTCGCGCTGGACGTCTGGCAGGAGGGCACCGCAAGCACGGTGCTGTGCCTGGTCCACCCGGTGGGCGGCGACATCCAGGCGTACCGGACCCTGGTCGCCTCGCTCGGCCCCGAGCCGACCGTCTGCCTCATCGCCGACCCGGCTCTGCGCCGTGCCGAGGCGCTCCCGTGGTCGCTGGCCAAACGCGCCCGGCGCTACCACGAGGCGCTGCGGGCACGCTACGACGACTCCGAGTGGGACGTGTGCCTGGCCGGGTGGTCCTTCGGTGCCCGGACGGCCATGGAGATGGCCTGCCTGGCCGAGGACGAGGGGCGGCCCGTGGAAGCCCTCTACCTGCTCGACCCTCCGCCCCCGCAGGCGCGGGAGTTGATCGCCGCCTACGACGAGACCCAGTTCGAAGCGGTGTTCGCCGCCGAACTCGGCGGGAGCGGGGTACGGCCGGCCGCCCAGGCGCAGGCCTACGCAGAACGGCTCGCCCGCTGCTGCCGGGCCAACCTGCGCAGCCTGTCGGACCACCTCGTACGGCCGCTCTCCGACACCCCCACCCACCTCTGGCTCGCCGGGCATGCCAGCGAGGGCATGCCCTCGCTGGGCGATCCGCGGCAGCTTCTCGAGGAGTGGGGTGCGTACCTGCCGCCGACGGCCGAGCGCGCCATCCTGCCCACGGACCACTACGGCGTCGTCGCGGCGCCCCACGTGCACACCGTGTCCGAGACCGTCACCGCGACGCTCCCGGACCAGGCGGCCCGCAAGCTGCCACCGGACGAAAGCCCCTGACCTCGCACACCCCCGCGGTGTCACCTTCGCGAGACCCGTTCGCCCGCGCCGACAACGCCCGGCGGTCGCGCCGAACCGCACATAGCACCTTGGAGATCACGTGGAACTGTACGAACTCGAAGCCGTGGAAGCCGTCACCACACGCCCGCTGCACCAGTACGACACCCTCGTCGTCCAGCAGATCACCCCGGTCATCGGTGCGGAGGTCTCCGGCCTGGACCTGTCGCAGGAGCTGTCCGAGGAGCAACTGGCGGACCTGAAGAACGCGTTCCTCGACCACCACGTACTCGTCTTCCGCGACCAGGTCCTCACCGGGGAGGAGCACAAGCGCCTCGCCGCCCACTTCGGTGAGCTGCGTCCGGTGAACCCGCCGCCCCTGGAGGGCGACCCGTACATCCTGGAGCTGCGCACGACCGTGGCGGCCGCGGACGTGAACGGCAACGGGTGGCACGCCGACGGCACCGCCGACGAGGAGCCCTCACTGGGATCGATGCTCTACATCACCCAGGTACCGGAGTCCGGCTGCGGAGGCGACACCCTGTTCGCCAACATGCACCTCGCCTATTCGATGCTCTCGCCGGCGCTGCGCGGCATGCTCGACGAGCTGACCGCGATCCACGACGGCGCCCTGGCCTTCCAGGGCCGCACGCCTCCCCGTGAGGACTACGTCATTCCTGTGAGCGAGCACCCGCTGGTGGTGCGCCATCCCGAGACCGGCCGCAAGCTGCTGTACGTCAACGGTGCCTACACAAGCCGCATCCCGCAGCTGTCGCAGCGGGAGAGCCGCGCGCTGCTCGACATGCTCATCGAAACCGTCCCCTCCCGGCCGGCCCTGCAGTGCAGGGTCCGCTGGGAGCCCAACACCCTCGTGTTCTGGGACAACCGCTGCGTCCAGCATCACGCCACCTACGACTACTACCCCTTCGCCCGGTACGGGCAGCGTGTCGCGATCAACGGCGGCCCCCTGAGGGGCTGAGCGGTACCCCGAACGGCCCTGCGCGTTTCGGGGCGCGGGGCGTCCGCACACGTGACGTCCGAAGAGGTGGTTCCCGCAGGGGCGCACGGACGGCTGAACACGAGACATGTGTGATGCCCCTTCGAGAAATGTATTGGTCTTGGGACTTGCCTGGCTGGTGATCGACCGGCCGCTGTAGCATCCGGCCGTGTGGGCGCGGGCGGCGGCCGGTATGCCTTGCCCGTCGCCTTGTCGTCCGTAGCATCCGGATCGGCCCGCTGGGCACCGGTGTTCGACCTTGTCGAGATACCCGCCGGGGACATGGCCGTAGCCGAGGCCGGCAGGCGAACATGATCGGGAGTCCGCAATGACCATTCGCTCTTCCGTGAGGCTGCTGCTCGAAGCGAGTGCGGCCGCCGTGGCGGTCTGTGCCGTGGGCGCGAGCGCCGCCGACGCGTCGGTGGAGCGGGCCGGTGGCGCACCGCACGGCAGACACCAGCCCTACCGGGCGGTCGACGGGAGCAGAGCCGACTCCTCCTGCCGGTTCTCCTTGGACGGACACACCTGGCAGGAGGCCTCGCAGATCAGGGACAGCGCCCTGGCGGTCGGCGGCGACAAGGCGGTACGCATCGACGTTCACGCCGGCCACGGCGCGTCCTGCACGCGCGGGTCCACCTGGCAGACCTCCGGCAAGCAGGAGCTCGTGGGCTTCGACACCGATTCGCTGGCCCGGGGCACGACCGATTCCCTTCGGACAGCGGTCCCAGCCAAGGAGTGCTTCGCCCAGATCGACCTCTACCGCGGCAGTGTCAAGCACGGCGGCACGACGGCCCGTCTTCCCGAGGGCCCCGATCACCCGATCTTCAACGGCATCCTGATCGCCGCATGGCACGGAGGAACCCAGGTCTGCACGGACACCCCGGCCCTCACCCCGCCGGCGGCCACGGCTCCCCCACCGCCACCGTAACGTCCCCGTCTTCGGTCCCGTCCTCGGCCCTCGCCGCCGTGCCGACCCCGACGGCGAGCACCGGCGGCTACCTCGCCGAGACCGGAGCCGGTTACCACACGCTCCTCCTCGCCGCCGGTGCGGCGGTCCTGGTGGCAGGCGGCGGTATCACCCTGGCCGCGTCCCGCCGCCGGAACGCCGTCCGCAGGCACTGACCCGGCTCTCGGCGTCTTCCGCCGAGACCTCCCGTCACGGTCTGCCGATCCCGTCGGCAGACCGTGACGGCGTTCGTGAAACACATCTGCAAGGAGAACCCACCATGAAGCGTCTACCGAAGCCGGACGACGAAACCCTGTTGATCCGGACCGACTTCTCCGACGAGGAGGCATGGCAGGCTGTTTGTACGGCGATCACGACCCCGAACGAGGACGAGTTCCTGGCCGACCTCCACATCGTGGACGATCCCGCCTATCGCGACCTGACGGTCGATGAGCTCGCCTCGCTGGCCCCCGAGGACGAATACCTGCTCATCGTGGCCGACAGGACCGCCCTCACCGCGCCGGGGATGCCCTTGCTCGTCCTGCAGCTGGACGAGGAGGACGCCCAGGAGCACGGGCGCGATCTGCGGGTCGTCGCCGAAGAGCTCTGGGGGATCGAGAACAACCTCCGCCTCGCCAACATGGACTGGTGGGAATTCGTCGATTCCGCGGACGACGACGGTGTTTTCCTGGGCGAGTCTCGGTTCGCCCCCGGCCGACGATCGCTGACCGATCGGCGGCCGGTTGCCCGTCGGACCGTTCCGGAGGTTCCTGCCGGCAGAGGGTGCGGTCCCGAAACCGTCGTGACGGGTGACCGGTAGCGCCCGCCCGCTGCGGAGTCCATCCTTCCCGCGGAGCGGGAAAGGCACCCCGCAGCGGCCCCGGCCGCAGTGGACCTCACATCTGGTACCACCCGGAGAGAGCCAGCCCGAGCAGGCCGAGCAGCAGGCAGGTCCCGAAGTTGACCACCTTGTGGGACAGGAAGACCGCGATGAACTCGCGGATCGTCGCGCTGGGCCAGAAGTACGCCGCGGTCGGCGCACCGACGACCTGGCCCCGGACACCGGCGACACGGGCCGTGAGCGCGGCGCGGAAGACGCGTCGGTGGTGCGGGAGCGGGTCTCGCGCCGGATCATCTCCACGGGAACACCGTGTCTGACGAGGTACTCGGCCATCGCGTCGGCCTCGGGAAGGTCCTCGTCGGGTCCCCGGCCACCCGACGTCAGCAGCATGGGCGGATTGCCACGCGCGGCCTGCGTATCGTACAGCGGACGCCGCCGGTCGAGACGGTTCGCCACCAGCCGTGGCACCCGGGAGCCGCCGATGAAACCGGAACCGAGCACGATCACGAAGTCGCCGTCCCGCCGGTTCGGCAGCCGGCCGTACAGGAACGCGTACCCGAGGAAACACAGGAAGAGGAACGAGACGTTTCAGGTCAGCGACCCAGGGCGGCTTCGCCGCCCGCCGTGGGGCGGGCAAATGGGCAGAGCAAACACCCCGTAGCCCTTGATCAACACCGCGCCGCGGGGTGGCAGTGCAGGAGTCGAGGTCAGCTACCTGGGATTTTGCCCACGCCGGTGCGTATTTACGCGTCAGTGCAGTGTGATGGTGGGATCTGTGAGATATGTGTGAAGCTCGCCGGTCCGGATCGCGTGTCCGGGTGACCGTGAGCTCGTTCGTGTCGTGGCCGGGGCAGAGCCTTGTGTGTCTTCGGACCGGAGTCAGCGCCCGGTGTCGGTCTGCCACACCACGGTGCCACCGTCCCGGATGAGCACGTTGCCGTTCGCGCTGATGACCAGCACCGCCCCAGGATGCCCGCCGGTTCCCGACGACCACAGTGGCTCCCAGCCGGGGTCGTAGATGACCAGGTTGCCGTCGGACTGGAACACCGCTTCCAGGACCGGGCCGGAGATGTGCGTCGCCCAGCGGGTCACACCGTCCTCGTCGACGACGGCCAGGTTCCCGTTCCGCGGCATGACGAGGGCGGTCTGCCCGGAGGAGCCTAAGGGGTCCTTGCAGAAAGATCTTGTTGTGGCACGGTGGAGATGTACGTGATTCCGTGCTTCGTGGGGGTGACCATGACGCGGCGGAAGCCGTGGG
>NZ_JBIAEC010000045.1:0-18350 GCF_042868225.1 Streptomyces sp. NPDC007856
CACGTCATCGCACAAGGTCTCCCACAACCCGTTGTCTGCGAGTGCGGTGGTATCGAGAGCAGCGAGGAGCCGACGAAGCTCGTCCGCCACCTCCTTGAACCTGTCCTCCTCGTCTTCCTCGTAGAACGGAAAGCGGGCGATGATGCCCGCGACGCACCGGTGGAAGGCTTCGAGGTCCCTGTTCACATGCCAGGCGGTCGCGGACCCGATCTTGGGGACCTGCGCGACGCGACGCGAAGCCACATCGACGCCGAGCCGACCGAACAGGCCGCTGGACCCAAAGACGACCAACCCGCTCTCACCGATCCCGTCCAGGAGCGTCGCCTCAGTCAGCGGTTGGTACTCATAACCGATCAGCCCTGCTGGGACGCCGACTTCCCGCAGATCGGCGGCGATCTCGGTAGGCACCCCTGGTGAGCAGCCGATACGGACCACGGCGTACTGGGGCAACGGCAACGGCGGGAAGTCTCGGATCACGCGAGCATCATCCTCGTGCTCCCGCCACACCGGGAAGGCGCGAGCTGGTCCCTGCCACCCTGCGGCGGGCCCCGACATCACTCAATCAAGTTCAGTAGCACGTGATCGGCGCCTGGATGCTCCGGCATCAAAGAATGCGTCCGCCCCTTCCGGCGGTTCCGCCAGGGCGCTGCGCTCAAGCACATAGCCCCACCCTCCGCGTTCTTGCGCGGCACGGCACCGGTCAAAGGCGGAACAGGGTCTGGACAGCTGGATGCCTGCCGATCGGGGGTGCCGGGATCAGAGCTCACGGCGCTCACTGCGGTCGTGGCACAGGTGCCGGTAGTGGTTGTGGTGGCTGCCGAGGCCGCCGAGGCCGGTGTTGTGCTCGAAGAGCGCCAGCTGGTCGGCGATCCACGGGGAGTAGCGAGCGTCGGCCGTACTGACGGCGACGGTGGCCCCATGGCCCCCACTGTCGCCAGACGCGGCCGCCGAAGCGGAACCCCCCGCGGCCAGAAGGGCCCCGCTGGCAACCGCGATGGAAGCGGCAATGGTCGCCATCCGCTGGACGAGGTGGTTCATGATCTTTCCTTCCTTAAGTTGCCCACGGGGCTCTTCGCCCCTGAGCGGTCGACTGTCGCTTCGGCGGCCAAGACCGAAACCGACTTCTCTCGAGCCGCCCATCCACGAGTGCGGCCCGGAAACGACATTAACTTGTGCGCGAGGAAAACTCGAGCACTTAAAGTGTGAGAAAGAGAACGAGAACTGGTAGCCCGCATGCCGAGCCCGCCTCGGACACCAGAAAGAGCAGCTGCGCGTCCGCGATGGCAGGCACTGCGCGGGATCCTCTTGGTCGTGTCCCTTGATGTGGTATAGGCGATCAATCGGCCGGTCGTGTTGGTGGTGTTGGGGAGTGCGGGGGCGCTTTCGCCGGGCTCGGTGGGGTAGATCTGGTCCATGCTGCCTTCGGGTAGGTAGCGGCGGGGAAAGGCGATCCACTCGTCGTGCATCTCGAAGAGCACGGCGGTGACCAGCCGCAGCAGCGAGTCGTCGTTGGGGAAGACCTGGACGACATCGACGCGGCGTTTGATCTCGCGGTTGATCCGCTCCAGCGGGTTCGTGGACTGAATCTTCTTCCAGTGCCGTTCCGGGAAGGCGGCGAAGGCGGTGAGGTATCGTCCTTGGCGTCCAGGAGCATCTGTTTGACCTGGGGAAACTGCGCGCCAAGCATGTCGGGACCGTGTCGAGCTGGTTGCGGACAGCGTGCTGGTCGGGCTGGGCGAAGATGGTGCGGATGGTCGCGGCGACCATTTCCGCGGCGTCCTTGGGGATCACTCCGAAGACATTGCGCAGGAAATGAAGCCGTAAAGAATCAACTTGTCGGTGTGTCGGCTTCTTCGCCAGCAGCGGCAAGGAGATCAGGGGCGGTGCGGTAGCGGGTGGCAGCCGGGGGCGGGAGGAGCCCGCCTTCCGTAAGCAGGGGCCGGATCTCTCGGACGAAGTTCCCGATCGAGGACCTGCTCACGTCCCCCAGCGCGTCGGCAAGGACATCCAGGGTGCACAGTTTCCGCAGGTAGAGGATGGCGACCACGACACGCTTTCTGTCGCCGAGCTTCTGGGGGAAGACGCCGCCGCGGCTGCCCGGCTGGCGAACGGCGCCCCGGCGCTGATAGGAGGCACGTTCGACCTGGGCAGCCTGGCGTGGTGCGAGGCGGCGAGTGAGCTCGTCGAGCTCCGCGCGGGACATGCCGGTAAGCCGTGGATGGGACAGGATTTCCATGATCCGGGTGCGTGGCGGGGTCTGGTCGGTGTCTAGGTAGGCCATCAGAGAGTCCGCCGTGGTGAACCGGCTGGAGGCGTAACCGGGCTGGTGGCCGTGGTCCTCCAGGACCCGGCGGGTCTCGGCAACGAGGTCGCCGATGCAGTTGGGGGTCACCTCCAGCATGTCGCCCAGCAGCTTCATCGAGCACACCTGCCGCTGGTAGAGGAGGGTGAGCGTCACCCGGGCCGCGTCGTCGAACAGCGGCTTGCTGCCGCGAAGCTTGCCGGTGGCCCGCCGGGCACGTCCGCCGCGCTGTTCGCTGTAGCGTTCGTGGGCCCGGGCGTCCTGCCGCGGGGCCAACTCGATGCACAGGTCTACAAGTTCCGTGCTATTGAGCCCGGTCAGGCGGGGGTCCGCCAGGCGGGCCAGTAGCTCGCGGCGCCGGTCGGCGACACCGCACGTCTCGCTGGCGGGCAAGATCTGCGGCTCGGAGGGCTCGGGCAGCAAGGTGTAGTTCCACTGGCCATGGATCTCGTGCCGGACCAGCGGCAGCGCTGCGAAGCGGTCCTTGCTGATCGCGATGCCGGTGGGGTAGTCGCCGGGATCCAGGTGGGCCTCGACGCGCAGACCGGCCCGGGTGCGAGTGGCGACGATCGTCTCGATGACAACTTCGTGGCTGGTCAGCGGCCTGCCGCGCCAGTTGTGGGTGATGTGGGAGAACAGCCGGTGCTCGATTTTGTTCCATTTACTTGTGCCAGGAGGAAAGTGACACACCGTGATCATCAGCCCGGTTTCGGCGGCTAGGGCAGCCAGTTCACTCTTCCAGACCCGGTAACGGTAGCCGTTGGAGCCGCCCGCGTCCGAGGTGATCAGCAGCCGTGATGCCTTCGGGTAGTCCAGGCTGCCGCGACAGCGCCACCAGCGACGGATGGACTCGACCGCGAAGACCGACGTGTCGTGGTCGACACCGACGTTGACCCAGCCGGTGTTGCGGGCGATGTCGTAGATCCCATACGGGATCGCCTGCTGAACGTCCGGGCCGCTGAAGAAGAAGTGGTGGTCCTCGACCTCGATGGGCTCGCCCCTGGGGCGCCACTGTCGGCCGGCCATCGGCAGTCGTCCGATCTGCTCCCGTTTCTTGGTGTCCACGCTGATCACCGGCTCACCGTCGCTCTGGTGCTGTTTGACCTGCTCGTTGATGTAGCGGAACTGGGCATCCCGGTCGGGATGCTGGGCACCCTCAAGGGTCTTCACATTCGCCTGCAGACTGAAGCCCTCTTGCTTGAGCAGCCGGCCCACCGTCGGCGCGGACACCGGGTGCCCCTGCTGCGTCAGTTCCTCGGCCAGGTTCCGCAGCGACTTCGTCGTCCACCGCAACGGCGACTGCGGATCACCCCGCTCATCCGGCTCGACCAGGCCCAACAACGCCTTGAGTAAGGCGGGATCATTGGCTTCGACCCGCCTGCGGCCCCCGCCTGGTGCACGCACCCGGCCATCCGGCAGCGGCCCGGCCCCGGCTTCCAGCTCCGCCACCCCACGGCGCACGGTGGTCTCGCTGACCTGCGCGATCCGCGCTACCGCCCGTACGCCGCCATGCCCGATCAGCCGAGCCTCGGTGGCCAAGGCCAACCGCCGCTGCCGCTCGTTCAGATGCCGCAACAACATCGAGAACCTGCAATGGAGTTGGGAACAGATCTCCTCCGGAACCGCCATACCCTGACAACGAGCCCACACCTGTAAAGCAGCACCTTGATTCTTTACGGCTTCAATGAACCCGGTAGCGCTGGTAGGCCGCGCCGATCATGACCTTGCGGATCGCCTTGACCAGGCCCGAGTGGTGATCGCCGAGCACGAGCCGGACACCGCCCAGGCCGCGTTCGCGCAGGTGACGCAGGAACTGGGTCCAGAACACCTCGGTCTCGCTGTCGCCGACCAACACTCCGAGCACCTCGCGGCCGCCGTCCTCGGTGATGCCGGTGGCGATCACCACGGCCCGCGAGACGATCTGGTGCGCGACCCGTGCCTTGCAGTAGGTCGCATCGAGGTAGACGTAGGGGAAGCGGGTGTGGTCCAGGGGCCGGCCGCGGAACGCGGTCAGCTGGGTGTCCAGGTCCGCGCAGGAGACCTCGCTGTTGGAGATCCCGCTGTCTGCTCCCAGTGCCTTGACCAGGTCGTCGACTGAGCGGGTGGAGACCCCGTGGACGTACGCCTCCACGATGACGGCGAACAGAGCCTGGTCGATGCGGCGGCGACGCTCCAGCAGGCTCGGGAAGAAGCTGCCCGAGCGCAGCTTGCGTATGGCCAGGTCCAGGTCACCGTCCTGCGTAGTCAGCGCCTTGTCGCGGTGCCCGTTGCGCAGCGCGGTGCGTGTCTCGGTGTGCTCGTTCCACTCCGCGCTCCTCACAGTCGTAGCACGAGCCGGTTCGGCCCATGCTCTGCCGCAGTCCCAACCGGGGTATCTCACGGCGGAGTTCGTCAGAGGTGTACTCCGATCCGCGGTCCGAGTGCACGATGCAGCCGGGCTGGAGCCGGCCGCTTCCGGCAGCCATCGTCAGTGCGTCGACCACCAGGGACGCGCGGTGGTGGTGGGCCATCGAGTAGCCGACGATCTCGCGGGTGGCCAGGTCCAGCCAGGTCGCCAGATACAGCCAGCCCTCGTCGGTGGCGATGAAGGTGATGTCACCGACCAGTTTCCGGCCCGGGGCGTCGGCCGTGAAGTCGCGGTCGATCAGGTCCGCGGCGGGTACCGCCTTCTTCGCCGGACGGGTCAGCGACCGGCGCTTGCGCCGGGTGACGCCGGTGATGTCGCGCTCACGCATGATCCGCTCCACGCGCTTGTGGTTGACCCGCCGGTCCAGCCTGCGCAGCTCGGCGTGGATGCGCGGCACTCCGTAGGTCTGCCAGGAGGCGATGTGCAACACCGTGATCTCGTGGGCCAGAGCGTCGTCGGCGGCCCGGCGGGCGGCGCGGGCCTGCTCGCCGGCCAACCAGGCGTAGAAGGAGGACCGGGCCACCTTCAGCAGCCGGCACAACAGAGCAACATGGTGGGTGGTCTTCTCCGCCTCGATGAACGCGTACACGTCGCTCATCGATCGCTCTCCTTCGCGAAGAAGACCGCCGCTTTTCGCAGCACCTCGATCGTCTCCGCCTGCTCGGCGGCCAGCTTGCGCAGTCGGCGCAGCTCTTCACGCTCGGCCGTCGTCAGCTCTCCCGGCGCCCCCTGCCCACGGTCGATCGTGTCCTGCTTGACCCAGTTCCGCAGCCCCTCGGGGCTGACCCCGATCTGACGGGCCACCTCGGTGACGGTCTTCCCAGAGGAGCGTACGAGCGCGACCGCGTCCCGTTTGAACTCCTCCGTGTACCGCCTGCTGCGGTTGCTCTTACTTCCCACCTGGCACTACTTCCTCTGGACCTCATGTCCCAGTCTCCAGGTGTCCACGATCAAGAGGAAGGTTCACCTCCGCAACGGAGCTTCGTTGCGTCCGGTCGCGCACCCTCCCGGCATCGTCACACCGCCGTGACCTGCACACTCACGAGATCACCGCGACTTTGCAATCGCCCTGGACGCCGACCTCTCCGAGAACGCCATGGGGATACGCCTCCTCGACAAAGCGAAAGATACTTACCCGACCATCACGAAAAGCTGGGCCGACACCGGCTTCAAGAACGCCGTAGTCAAGCGCGGAGCCGTCCTCGGAATCGACGTCGAGGTCGTCAACCGCAACTCGAGAAACGTGGCTTCCATGTCGTGAAAAGGCGCTGAGTGGTAGAGCGCAGCATGCGCATGGATCATGATGCACCGCCGCCTCGTCCGCGACTACGAGACCCTCACCACCAGCTCCGCGGCCATGATCCACATCGCCTCGATCGACAACCTCGCCAAGCGCATAACGGACGAGACCACCCCTACTTGGCGAGGAACCTACTAGGAGATACGGGGCAATCTTCCTAGATCAAACGCCCTCTCAGCCGTCCTCGTTGCGAATCCGTGTCCCCAGGTCCTGTGCCCATTGCAGGGCCCATGCTTTGAGTTCGGTGATCTGCCGGGCGGTCAAGCCGTATGCGGCGTAGTCCTCGTCCTCGTACCAGTCCGCGCCGGTGAGTCGGTCACGAAGGTCCTCGAGGCTGAACTCGTCGTGGGCGCGGCGACGGCCGAGTGCCTCGAGGTCGGCGATGGAGCGGTGACGGGAGGCGGCCTGCACGTCGATGAGGTCGCGGACGGTGCCGCGGTCGGCAAGAGCACGGACCTTGGTCCCGATCACATCGTCGAGGGAGAGGGCAGGGCCGTACGGGGTCTGGGCGGGCGGGGCCCAGAACGCTTCTTTGAGGACATCGACCTCGCATTCTTCGCCGGTGTCCGGGTCGGCGACGAGAAACCGGCCGCTGAGCGGATCGCTCTGGACATGCGCGATCCGCCAGCCGCGAGCGGTGAGGCCGGCCGTGAGTGAGGCGACGATCTCATCCATCGGAGCAGGATTTTCGGTGGCGACGTCGAGGTCGCGGCTGAAGCGTTCGACCAGGCCGTGGGCCTGTACGGCGTATCCGCCGGTGAGGACCAGAGGATAGGGGGAGCCCAGCTCGAGGATGTCGGCAAGGAGGCGCTTGTGGAGCGGGGGAAGCTTCACGCGGCCGTCATGCCGCCAGCAGCGGTGCACGGCAGCTCGGGGAAGGCGTCCTCCCAGGCCTCGCGGATGTGAGGGCTGACCAGGCGGCGCAGAACGGGCCACTGCTCAGCCAGCAGCCGGTGGTGCAGGAAGGCCGTCAGGTCCTCGCGCAGGCCTTCGGCCAGAACCGTCCGGTAAAGGGTCATGCGGGACTTCGGGCGGTCCAGACTGTAGCTCGTCCGCCCGGACCAGACGATGTGCAGTGGCAGGTCAACGGTGCCCTCCGCGGGGCCGGCCAGCTCCTGCAAGCTCTTGGGCAGCCGACTGTAGTAGCGGTCCCGCAGCACCTCGGCGCGGACGGGAGCGGTCGTCGCATCCATGCACCCAGTATCGCTGATGGAAGGCGGCGCCATCACTGAAGCCGACAGGGACGTCATCTGGGTCAAGTACAGGATCCGCGACGTCCGGAGCCGCGATCCGCAGGCCAGCACCGCGCCCACGCCGGACTCACCGAGACCATGGTCACCCTCGTGACCCGACGAGAACTGCTGGACATCGTCCCGCCCGGCTTCCAGGACCCCAACACGTGCTCGTCGAGCGCGGACAGGGCGATGTTGGCCAGCAGCGGGGAGAGGATTCCCCCTTGCGGGGTGCCGGTCTGGGACGGCTCCATCGCTCCGGTCTCCCGAAGGATCCCGCCTTCAGGAACGCCTTGACCAGGGCGAGGACGCGCTTGTCCTTGACTCGTGCGCGCACCCGGTCCATCAGGGCCGTGTGGTCGATCGAGTCGAAGCAGCGTCCAGGACCTGGCGGTAGCCCTGAGTGCCCCAGAAGTGGATCTCGGCGATCAAGTCGTGCGCCCTTCGGTCGGGCCGGAACCCGTAGGAAGCCGAGTCGAAGTCGGCCTCGAATATGGGCTCCAGCACCAGCTTCAGTACCGCCTGGACCACGCGATCGGCCACGGTCGGGATGCCGAGACTCCTCAGCTTCCCGCCGTGCTTGGGAATCATCCGCTCGCGCACCGGCAGCGGGCGAAACGCCTGCTGCCGCAGCTGCTCACGCAGCTCGTCCAGGAACGCTGGAACTCCCACCTGCTCAACGATGGAGCGGGCCGTGGCCCGGTCCACGCCGGCGGTGCGGGCACCGGTGTTGCCGGCGAACCGGCTCCACGCCATCGGAGGAACCTGCGGTCGCACACCAGGTGGTACAGATCATCGAACTGGTGGCCGGGCTCGGCCACCGCCCAGCGGTGCAGTTTGGTCTGCATCTCCCGTACCCGCAGCCCACGCACCGGCGGCGCGTCGTGCCGCGCGGCCGAGGTCTCCACCCCGGCGTCTCGCACAGTCGACGACATCATCACCGACCCCGGCCGGCAGGACGCCGACCATGGCGCGGCGCCCGAGCGCCTCCAGGGACCGAAGGACCGGTCGAAATGGTTGTGCCGCTCGGTGACCGACACCGCCGCGCAAGTGGTGTCCGCCCTGTTCGACCAGGCAGAGCACAGCGACCCCGCCCACCGCTGGGTCGTCCTGGTCGACGGTGCCCGCGATCAGATCGACCTCTTCAAGGCCGAAGCACTACAGCGCGGCGTGGACGTACACATCATCGTCGACCTCATCCACGTGCTCGAATGTCTGTGGCGAGCAGCCTGGTCCCTGCACGACAGCGGCGATGCCTCCGCCGAGAGCTGGGTCGCCCGTCACGCCCGCGTCCTGGGCGGCGGGGAGCAGCAGACCGCCGCCGCACTCGAGGAAACCGCCCGCGCCGCCGGACTGCGTGAGGCCCGACGCATGGCCATCGACGAGGCCGTGAACTACCTGTCCGGCAAGGTCGAGTACGTGCGCTACGAGGTGGCGTCCCGCCGAGTGGTGGAGCCGATCAAGCTGGCGGAATCCGCAGGTCGCGGCCCAATCGCCTCGTCAGAGGCACTGCTGGAGATCGCCGAGCTGCCAGCGGTGATCGCTCGACGGACCGTGGCGGCACGTGCCAGACGCTTCCGAAGCGGAGGCGACGGACCGTGATCGGCTACACCACGACGGGGACGACCCGCTACGACACCGCCCTCGAACGCGGCTGGCCGATCGCCACCGAGATCATCGAGGGAGCATGCGGCCACCTGGTCGAAGACCGTCTGGACATCACCGGCGCTCGCTGGGGCCTGTCCGGAGCTGAAGCCGTGCTCAAGCTGCCGTCCGCGCCAACGGCGACTTCGACGCCTACTGGGCGTGGCACCAGCAGCAGGAGTTCACCGCAACCACCAGACGCGCTCCCGCGACCACGTTCTACGTTATCCACCTTGCCGGGGCGGCGGCCCTGACCAGTGGACCTGTCGCCAAACGGATGATCGGTCTCAGGGAGGACTCGGTCGAGCGGCAGGCTCGCCAGCAACTCGAGCTTCCGTAGCGTCGAAGCGTTGACCGAGAAGAACCAGCCGAGCTCAATGACTCGCTTGGTAGGCGCCGTCGGTCACCGGTACCCCGGTTCGGCCCAGCCACGGCCGTACAACTCGTACGCCTCGAGGTGCACACGGAATTCCCGCAACTGCTCGGCCGCCCGTTCCCACGCGCCCAACTCGGCCATCTCGCTCACTGCCCGCACATGATTCTCCTGCTGCGCGTCCGGCGTCCCGGCATGCCGCGCCCGTTCCTCGAGGTCACGGGTCTTGGCGCGGAACAATTCGGCGATGTCGGGAACGCTGGTCGGCCCGCCACCCGGTTTCTTCCGCCTCTCCCACCACCAGCGGCGGCACATTCCCCGGCGTCTGGGCGGCACGCGTCCACCGCACCGTCCCGCCGCCCGGCACCGCCCCGGTGCCGGGCTCCGTGCCGCTGGTGGAGGGGGCTAGTGCCTCGTTCGGCTCCGCGCGTACTTCCCTCGCCTGATTGCCCGCGCCAGTCGTGCTGTTCCCCTCCGGTAGTGGCGTCGTGGGTGTTGTCTCGCGCTCCGGGCGGGAGCCGGATGACCTGACGGCCACGGTGGTGGAGCGGTGCAGGACCTGGGCCGGGGTGTACTCGTGGCGGGGCAGCGCCCGGGGGCCCGGCCGGGGCTCGAGCAGCTGCGGGCCCACCTCGGCCGGCTCGATGCGGACTGGCCCGGGGACCGCCCGCCGTTGCAGCTCCGCTGCCCTCTCCGCCTCGCCCGGCACCAAGGGGAACTGGGCTGCCCCTAGGGATCCAGCCGACAGGATCCAGGCGGCCTCCTCGCCCGGCGTGCCGGTACCGTGCGCCGAAGCCCGACGGCTGTCCCTCCCATGGATACCGGTGTCGCCGTCCGAACTACCCTGCACGCCGTCATGCACGGCATCGTGCAGCTGTGCAGGGGTCTGGTGCTGCTGTTCTGTCGTGTCTGTGGCGAGTGGGGTGGCTGTTGCCGGGGGGGTGTCGGCTGGGGATGCCGGTTCGTGTGCGGTCTCGGGCAGTAGGGGTCCGGACTCCGAGACCTGCTCGATGGCGTCGAGGTGGTGGGGGGGTACGACGGCCGTGGTGAGGTCACGGTGGCCGGCCATGGCTCCGTGGGCGTCGGCCTGTGCGGCGAGGTGGCGGAAGACCGAGCCGGGGACCATACCGCTGTCACCGAGGCCCGCATAGCGCAGGAATTCGTTCAGGGCGGTGGCGTCGTCGAGCGCGGAGTCCCTTTCGGAGACGGCCGGATCGACTGTCGGGTCCTGGGTGTGGAGGCGGATGTGGAGTTGGTCCGAGCCGCCCGGCTCTGCGCTGCGGCTGAGCTCGATCGCCTCCGCGTGGTCCGGGTCGAAGTGGAGCGCGACCTCGATGTGGAGCTGGTCCTGTGAACGGGGGAGCCGGAAGCCCGGGTTGAAGTGCCGGTTCAGCAAGTCGTTGACACGGTCCTGGAAGGGCAGGATGTCGTCTTCGGAGAATCCCTCCCCGGTCCGCACCGGACGCCGCAGCACGATGCTGCGGACCCAGCGGCCGTCATCGGCCTGGACCCGCTGGATCTCGGCCCGGATCAGAACGTTCGGGCCCTCCGGGCTGAAACGCAGTCCCTCTCCCCCGCGGTCCGGCGCCGCATCGACGGTGCTGCTCAGCATCGGGACGAACCGCTCGGTCGACAGCACGGCCGGAGTGCTCGTACGCCGTTGCTGCCACTGGTCCGCCCGTACCGGGTTCTCCACCGCCGACACCGGTTCCGGGCGACGGGCGACGGTCGCCGCACTGGTGTCGAGCGGTATCAACGGAGCGGTGGCCAACCCGGCTTGGCCTGCCTGCCGCGGCGCGAGGAGACCCAGCAACTCGTCCGTGGTGGTGACGGCCTGTTGAAAATGCGGCCTGATGTGGGCAGGCATCGGTGGCTGGGAGACCAGCGCCTGATTCAACATGCCGCGCACGGCAAGCAGGCGCTGCTGGACGACCGGGGGCAGCGGGGCACCCGCAGCGTGCTGGGCGATCACGTCTGCCATGAACCGAAGCTCGGGAGCGGGCAGAACCGTCCTGCCCCCGTTCACCGCCAGGGAACGGACCTGCTGGAAGAACCACCCCGCAGCGACCACCAGGGGGTGGGCGAGTACAACAGCCGCCGCGGCGCGAGACAGTCCGTGAGCCTGCCCGCCCTGGAAGCGCCCGGCCTTGACGAACGCGTGGTGCGCAGCGGCAGCGAACAGGTCGAACGTGGCCTCGAGCTCCTGGTCGTTCATGGGCATCAGATGCTCGCTCCGCGGATCGAGCCCGAAGTCGCGAGAGGGGTGTCTCACCTCGATCAAGATCATCGGCCGGCCGCTTCCGCCGCCGGTGTCCAGCTCAAGGTAGTCCTTCATACCGACCGTCTCGGACTGGCTCACCTCACTGCCCCCGTGCGTCCTCCCATGGGTCGTGGCGATCAGGTAGTCCCTGTGCTTGAGTCCGGACCAGGTCGTCTCGTCCAGGATGTTCTGCGTGTCGTCCGGTCCGGGCTGCCGCTTCCGGTAATGGGCCGCCGTCTGCCGCAGCACCCGTTCAAACGACTTCACGACGACCTTCTCGTTGGCTCTCAAGAATGAAGCGACAGAGGGACTCAGTGTGCTGTGCGCCACCGCGAACGGCGTCCGCATCGCGGCGGGCAGCATGTTCTTCACCAGCATCCGTGGCCAGAACCGCTGCTGAAGCGGGCTCGCCGACACATGGCTGAACATCAACCTCGCGTAGGCGTGCAGTTCGTCGGCACCGGCAAGGCCGAACAGGAACGGCAGCTGCTCCGGCGTCACCCTCTGCCCGAGCACGGCGGACGCGAAGCCGATGGTGAGTTGGTCGGCGAACGACCGGCCCGCCGCCATCACCTGCGCCAGGTCGGGTCGGCCGAGCCGGGCATCCACCAGATCGAGAATCTGGGTCAGCCCCCCGATCGGGACACCGACGGTGAACTGCGTGTAGGCGCGATGGTGCTCTCCTTCCGGAGACGGGTGGGCCGAAAGCTGCGCCCCCAACGGCGTAACCGTCCACCCCTCCGCCTCGGTCAGGAGTTCACGCAGCGCAATCGCCCGCCCCTCCCGGTCCGATCTGCGCAGCAGCTCACGGGTGCGCAGATGGACCCGTATGCCGGCCCTCGCGGGAAGACGGTGTGTTTCCCCAGGCAGGACCCCCAGCGGCGCGGGCACCAACTCGGGAATGGGAAGCACGACCGGCGCCACCGGCTGCCCCTTGCCCGCCGCCGCCTGAGCCTTCACCTCCGAACCGAACAGCCGTCCGTCGCTGATGCGGAAGAATCCGTGCTCGTCGGCCACCACCTGCTGTCCGAGGCGGTGCTGAGCCAGGACTGTTCCCGGCACGATCCGCACATCAGCCCCGCTCATCGGGTGCAGGTCCTCGACCTCGAAGCTCACTGCGCCGAAGGCGTCGGGAGTCCTCGGCGGATCGAGCAGAGCCTCGGCATCCGTATGCGGCGCCGGCGGCCAATCGGCCACCGCGTCCTTGATCACCTGCCCGTGCCGGTCGACCACCACCGCTCGGGCGTGCGCCACCGAAACGCTCGGCATGTCGGCAACCACCCGCCGGTCGCCGGGAGCCTGCAGGTCGACCAGGAGCACACCCTCCACAGCGTGGCGCATCGCGAAGGCATGGCCCTTCCCGGACGGCTTCGAGACCAGGATCAGGGCACTCGCCCCGACACCGGCTCTCTCCACCTCCGCCGCCAGTGACTCCCACGAGCCCACTCGCGCCCAGCCCGGGCCACGGGCAAAACGCTGCTCCGTGCGTCGCGCCCCGACCGCCAGATCGTCGAGGGCAACCGCCGCGCGAACCGCGTTGCGGGTCGGCAGACGCCTCCCGTCCTCACCCGCCACCGGATACAACTGCTCCACGAGCCCGGCCAGAAGCAGCTCACAGTTGAGCACGGTCGGATCGGAGACAAAGGCGTCCTCCCCGACACCGGCCTCCCGCGCGACCCGCCCGATCACGACACCTGCCGCATCCCGCAGAGCCGCCGCGGTGAAAGGTCCGCCCACCGCGGGCGGCGTCTGTCCCAGCCTTCGCTCGGTGCGGGGAGCGGCTTGGTCCCCCCCGGGTACGGCCGTCCCCCGCGCAGGCCAAGGCGCCGAGGGGCCGGGGTCGGCGGTGTCCGTGGTCTCGTCCGGTCCGTCGGGCCGGGTTCCAGGGCCGCTGCCGTCGCCTCCCGGTCGTCCGCCGCGGGAGATCGCGGTCGGGTCGTCGTCCGGCGACTCGTCCTTATCGCGCGGTCCGTGGTCGTCCGAAGCCGGGTCGACGTCGCCGTCCGCCGTGGGTGTTCCGCCGTCCGAAGTGGTGTCACCAGATGCCCGGCTCGCCGGCGGGGTGTGGGGGGTGTCCTCCAGCCGTGGGAGACGGACGTCGACGACGGCGCGCTGCCGCTGAATGTGCTGGTCCTCGCCGGCCACCACGACGTCACCGACGGGGTGCGGCGCACCGTCCCGCTCCCCGTTCGCACCGACCGGTGCCCCATCGGAGGGGGTGCCTTCAACCGTCGACGGGAACCGGCGCTCCTCTCCGAGGCCGATCCCGCGGAGTTCGTGATTCGCGGCGGGATCGAGGAGCGAGTGCTCGACGGAGCGGGACGCGTGGAAGTCGGGCAGGGCGTCCCGGACCACGCGGACGTCGCCGGCGATGACGACGGCGCGGGCCTCGGCCGGCGCAATGTTCGGCGGGGCGCTGCTCACACGGTTGTCCGCGTCGGCCTGGAGGTCGATCCAGACCAGTTCGCCGGTGGAGAGGACGTGGGCGGCGAAGGCGTGGCCCTCGTCGGTGGGGCGCCGGTCGACGCCGCTCAGGACGGCCGCAGGGCGCCGGGCGAGGACGAACGCGGTGCTGCCGACTCCTTCGCGGGTAAGCGCGGTTTCCACGGTCTTCCAGTCGGCGACGGGTCTCCAGCCGTCGCCGGGGGCGAGCCGGTTCTCCTGGCGTCGGACGTGCAGCACGCTGTCGTCGGCGGTCCGGCCGGGTGCGACACCAGCGGGAATGAGCCGGTCCCGCAGCGAGTACAGCAAGGTCAGGCGTGTCTGCACCGACATGTCACGCGGGGGCTGCGGTACGGGCGCGGAGACCGCGCGGCCGGCCGGCTCGGGGATCGCGGCGTCCACCACGGCGTTCACGATGTCCCGCAGGCTCTGCCGGTCCAGCACGACCGGGACGCGCGGCCCGACTTCCGCCCGCCGCCCCTGCGCCACCTGGTCCGCGGAGTCGTCGGCGCCGCGTTCCGAGTGGGCGGTCGGGTCGGCGGGGGCGGCCACGCGTTCCCTCGACGACAGCGGCTCGATCGGCACGGTGCGCGAGGACTCCGGCGCGGGGCCGTTCCCGTCGTGCGGGTTGTCACCCATCATTACGGTCAGAACGTGTTCTACTGCGGACAGCTGACGTGAGTCGCCGTGCTGCAGGGTCGGTGCCTCTTCTTCGGGGGCGGTATGCGCGCGCTCGGGGCCGGCAAGCTCGAAGAGCGGTCCCACGAGGTGCCCGGAGGAGTCGCCGTCGTGGGTCACCCCCCTCTGACTGCCGTCGGGCAGAATCCGGGCGGGCTGCACGATCTCGCCCAGCACCCATTCGGGTTCGCCGGTGACGAGTCCGCCCTCCGTGGTGCGCTGCGCGGCCTCACTGTCGAGGGCGAGATGCCGGCGGGCAGCGGGCGGAAGGCCGACCCGGATCGGGTTGTTGTCCATGTCGAGCTTGTACAGGGTGACGGTGCGTACCCGCTCGGCCAGTTGCGGGGTCCGGGCGATGAAGCCCACCAGCGCCTCCCAGCCCGCCGCCGGGTCGGGCAGCCGGTCCACCACCGACGCGACCTGGGTCAGGTGCAGGTCACCGTCCCGGTTGTAGAGGTCGCGTACCAAGGTCGCGGCCGCCTTAACCAGCAGGTTTGTCACCTCGTCCGGATCGGGCGGGGGCGGCGCGTCCTTCTCGCCTCCACCGCTGCGGTCGAACCAGGAGTTGCCCGTCCCCATACCGACCGCGGAAACGACGTGAGGCGCGTCGGGCGATCCGAAGGGAATTTCGATCATTCCGTCGGGACCGGTGCGCAGCATGACGGAATTGCGTCTGGTACGGACACTCTTGATCTCCAGCGCACCCCTGGTCAACCCCACGCCCTCTTCCGGATCACCTTCTCCGTAGAGGGCCAACTGCGTCAGCGTGTAATTCTCGCGGATCTGCTCGATGTACTTCCTGGGGAACCAGTGACCCGAGGGCGCTATGATCACATTGTTGTTGGCTTCACCTCTGACACCCCGGGCCATGGCGAAGTCACGCCCTCGGCTGAAGGCCTCCTCCAGCTCCTCGATCAGGCCGGGCTCAACCCGGTCGTCGCCGTCGATGTAGAACTCGAGGTGGAGCCGCAGGATGTCGCTGGCCGCCGCGTAGCCGTTCCCCGTCTGCTTGGCCATTTCCGTGGCGTATTCGGCTCGCAACTCCATGGGATTCTCGGAGCTGAAGTATTCGTCGACATTGACGAGCTTGATGTCGAATGCGCGGGCCCAGTTCAGCATCGAGCGTACGTCGGCCAGCGGGTCGGGAATTCCCGAGGGCGGCTCCGGCGTGGTGCGGGCCTCGTCGAAGACGGCACGGGGCAGGTCGGTGAGCAGGACCGTCGCAACGCCCTCGGCGGCCAGGACGCGGGTGGATTCGGTCAGGGAGTCGCGGAAGGCCTGCCGCACTCCGCCGCTCTGTCCCAGGGCGCTGCCCAGCCAGATGGCGTACCGGACCTTCGGAATCTGGCTGGGCTCGCCTCCGGCCTTCGCCGGCACGGTGAGAACGCTCCCGCCGGTGAAGCGTTCCGGCCGCATCTCTGCGGCGGCGGGGGCCGCATGCGTCATGCTCAGCGCTTCCATCAGCGCTGCCTTCCCCTCCGATGCGACTCCCCGATGGTCGAAGCCCCTGAGGAATCTCGGAGGTTCGGGGTGCTCGCGCAGATGGAACAGGTCCGGTCCCAGCGCGCCGGACTCCTGCTCGAGAAGGTCCAGGCGGGCCCGCCTGTGCAGCATCTCCGGCAACGGCCGCACGGGTTCGCCGTCGGAGGACCGTGCGAGGGCCGCGTTCCGCGTCCGCGTACCGCCGGCCTCCGGGTCGCTTCCGGTGGCCTCGGCAGCGGCGGAACCAGAACGGTCACTCCACCAGCCCGCGAAGACCTCGGCGGCGTGGGCGTGCGTTTCCCCGCCCGCCGTCCGACCGGACGGGAGGTACGTCGCCAACTGCCGGTCCAGGAACCGCACCCGCGGATCGGCCAGGACGGCCTCTTCGACGGCCTGCCTGTGCGCCTGCCGGTCGGAGGGCGCGAGGTCGGCGGGGAGGAGCCCGTCGGCATTCATGACACTGCGCAACACGTGGTCACTCACTGCCGATTTCACGCCCGCATCCTTCGCTATGTGTGCGAGCGCCGAATTCAGGCCATTGAGATCAGCGGCATTCTTTCTGTTCAGGATTTCCCGGGTGTCGCGATTGACGAAAGGTGGTATATCTCCTTTCGTTATGAGTTCCCGAGGGATTGGAATCCGATAGAAATGATTCGCGAGAGAGGGGGACAGATCGTGGTAGGCCCCGGTTCCTGCGCGATCGTCGGCGGTAGGCTCCACACTGTCGAGCCCCCACCAGGGGCGATGCGGTGTCGGCAGGGAAATCCTGGGCCGGGAAGGAGGTTGGCCGGGGGGCGGGATGGTGCCGGCTTCGGGGGCGGGGCATGTCCCGGTGTCGCTGGTCGGTGTGGGGTGTGCGCCGGGTGTTGTCGGGGGTGCCGGGGTCTGTTGCTGTTTTTTGTTCTTCTTGAACAGGTTTTTCAGGGAAGGGACACCGTAACGGTGGTCGGTGGGTGCGTCGATGATGGCCTGTGTGGTGGAGGCGGCTTCGGAACGCCACTCGAGCGCGTCTGGGCGTAGGACTCCGTCCGCACCGATGATGACGGCGTGGGCTGCGGCGGCGTTCCAGAGCGGGGGTGTGGTGGTGACGCGTTGCCCGGCGGCCGCTCCAGGGTCGATGTAGTAGACGCCCTCGTCCGTGTGGTGGGCAGCGGTGGCGTGGCCGGGCCCTTGCCGGGGACTCACGAGGATCAGCGCGGTTTCGCCGGGCTGGAGGATGCGTACGGCCTCGGTGGGGTGGGTGACGCGGGTCCAGGCGGTGGTGGGTGCGAGGAGGCTCCGGGGCCCGCCCATGCCGATATGTGAGTCGTCCGTGGCATGCCGGCCGGACACCGGCATGTTCCCTCGAAGTACCGCGGACGTGCGGGGATGCAACATGTTCGTCAGGTCGTCGAGGAGGTCGATGCACAGAGCGAGATCGGCGGCCTGGTCGGGAGTGAGGCCGAGACGGGTGATCAGATCCGCGGCCTGGCCCCACCCTCGGGTGCCGGTACCGGGTGGGGCCTGCCGGAGGTAGGCGTTCTCGGCGATCCGATCGACGATCGCGGTCAGGGAATCCTGGGTGTGAAGAGTTCGGCCGCCCGCGGCCACACCGAAGGTGGCGTGGAGGGGGGTGTCGGGGCGGAGGGTGGGGTGCAGTGCTTGGGCGATGAGGGTGGTCTGCCGGGGGGTGATCGTGGCCGGGGTGGTGGTCCGGGTGCGGGCGATCTGCTCCTGGCGGTAGGCCTCCAGGGCGGTGCGCAGTCCGTCCAGTTGCTCGGGGGTGAGGGTGGTGGCGCCGTCCGGGCCGCGCTCGCCGGGGGCGGCGGGTGCAGGTGTGTCCGGTTCGCCGTCGGGGGTGTGCGGGTCGGTGATGGTGGCGGCGGCTCTCGGGCGCTGTGGGCTGCCGTCCTGTGACGGGGTGCCGGAGTACCGGCCGGTCGTGTGGCGGGGGGCAGAGGCGGTGGGGAGGATCGAGTCGAGTCGGTCCTGGCGCAGCATGCCGGTGATTTGCTGCAGCACGTCCGGGGGCAGCAGCAGGCCGCCGTCGTGGGCGGACGGGAGCGCGGCGAGGGCGGACAGGACCGTCTCGGTGTCGTGCAGTTCCCGCCGGACAGTCCTGTTTCCGGCCGTGCGGTCGGTGTCACCGGCCGAAAGGAGCGCGTCGCCGTCGAGGCGGGTGATGGTGGCATCCTCGCGGTCGGCCTGCGGGCGCACGTCGACGCGTGGTGCCGGGGGCTGCCAGTCGACG
>NZ_JBIAEC010000046.1:0-18325 GCF_042868225.1 Streptomyces sp. NPDC007856
TGCATTGGAGTTGGGAACAGATCTCCTCCGGAACCGCCATACCCTGACAACGAGCCCGCCCATGTAAAGCAGCACCTTGATTCTTTACGGCTTCAGTGGGTGCGGCATCGCCGCCAGGAAGCGCCGGGCAGGACCGCGCCGATGGCGTCGACCAGGCCGGCGTGGGCATCGGAGACGACAAGCTGGACGCCGGACAGGCTGCGGGCGATCAACGAGCGCAGGAAGGCCAGCCAGCCGGCGCCGTCCTCGGCGGTGGCCACGTCCAGGCCGAGGATCTCGCGGTGGCCGTCGGCGTTGACACCCACTGCGATCAGGGCATGCACGTTGATGATGCGGCCGCCCTCGCGGACCTTCTGCGTGAGTGCGTCCACCCAGACACGGGCATACGGTCCGGCGTCCAGGGGCCGGTTGCGGAACGCGGTGACCTGCTCGTCCAGGTGCCGGACCATCGCAGAGACCTGCGATTTCGACAGCTGCGTGACACCGAGGGACTCGGCCAGCTTCTCGACGCGGCGGGTGGAGACGCCGAGGAGGTAGGCGGTGGCGACCACGCTGATGAGGGCCTGTTCGGCCCGGCGGCGTCGTTCGAGGAGCCAGTGCGGGAAGTAACTCCCGGTCCGGAGCTTGGGGATGGCCAGTTCGACGGTGCCGACCCTGGTGTCCCACTCGCGCGGGCGATATCCGTTGCGGTGGTTGACTCTCTCGTCACTGACCTGCCCGTATTCGGCGTTGCAGAGGGCGTCGGCCTCGGCGGACATGAGCGCGTCGGCGAACGCCTTGACCATCGCGCGCAGCAGATCGGGACTCGCCGCAGCGAGGTTGTCTTCGGCGAGGGCGTGCAGGGGCACACTGTCTGGTGCGGTCATCGTGTTGATCTCCTTCGAGCCTTCGACATCTCGAAGATCATCCGGTGGCCGTTCTTGTATCCGGACACTCACTCCGACGCCGTGGCAAACGCCCGGATCAGGTGGGAGCCCGTACACCACTTCTCAGGACGCAACCAGATCGAGCGTCGGGTCACCCGCGGCCTCATCTTCTTCCGCGGCTCCGGCAGAGCCGAGACGACGGCGCGACATCACTCTCACGTGGAACGAGGCGTTCGCACTGCTGAGCAATAGCCGTTCGCGAAGCTCACCTACAGAGCCACCCAGTCCCGCGGCGCGGCCTCATTCGCACCGTGCGGCCCCGACCGCCGGCCAGACCTCTGGTAACAACCCACATCGCTCGAGCCCCGGCGTTCGAGCAACCCGGCACTCGTGAAGAACCCGTAGCGCACGCTACCGCTGATTCTCGGTCCAGTACTCCCCCAAAGGCCTGCGTCCACGATGTCAACACCAGCCAGATGCACGCGGTCTCCGGGCGCGGTCGCCCGTTGGGCCACGATGTGACGTCCCACTTGGCGTCCGGGTACAGCGCGGGGTGTGGAGTGCCCTCGCCGGTCTGGCAGTTCCTATCGCTCTCAGTAGATGGTGACCGTCGAAGGACAACGGTTCGATCTCCGTGCGCGCCAGGGGCTGACACCGGAGTCCCGGTACGCGGTAACGTGCGCGCCCGGTCCGATCATCGTACTGTCCAGGGACTGTTATGCCTGATCCTTCCACGCCGCCGGACGACCGGCAGGTGTCACCCATGACCGCCCGTGTGACGGCCGAGTCGCGAGGCAGGTCCTTGAGGCGGCGTCAGGTGCTGTGGTCCGTGCTGCCGCCGGGCGTGGTCGCCGTGACCGGTGCGGTGGCCACCGCGCTGATCGGCGATGGCCACCTGGACCGGGCGGACCAGGGCACGGTGTTGGCCGGCCTGGTCCTCATCGGTGCCATGGCGTCCGGGATCGCGGGCGTACGGGCTGCAGCGGAGGCACGAGCGGTCACCAAGCACTGGGCGGAGTTGTCCCGCGCGGCCGACCGGAACCGTGCCGAACTGGCCGAGCTGACCCGTACCACAGCCGAGGGCAGGGCCGAACTGGAGTCGCTGTGCCGCCGGTTGCGGGCTGGGGAGCGGGCCCTGCGGCGCCGGCCGGAACTGCCGCCGCAGACCGGCCCGGACGAACTCTCCCGCCTTGGATTCGAGATCGCTGCGGCCCGGCACGGGGCGGAGGCAGCCCTGCTGGAGACCGCCGCCGGTGCGGTCGGTGCGGAACACAGCTCCCGGCTGGAGCAGTTCGAGGTGTTCGCCAACCTGGCGCGCCGCCTGGAGTCCCTGGTGCACCGCGAGATCGGTCTGCTGGACAACCTGGAGAACGAGGTCGAGGACCCCGACCTGCTCAAGGGGCTGTTCCGGGTGGATCACCTGTCCACCCGGATCCGCCGCTACGCCGAGAACCTGGCCGTGCTCGGCGGCGCGAACACCCACCGCCAGTGGGCCCGCCCCGTCGGCCTGACCGACGTGCTGCGTTCCGCCGTCGCAGAGATCGACCAGTACGCCCGGGTCAAGCTGGTCCCCCCCATCGAGGGAACGGTCAGCGGCCACGCCGTGGTCGACGTCGTCCATCTGCTGGCCGAGCTGCTGGAGAACGCCACGGTCTTCTCCTCGCCCCAGACCACCGTGCACGTGCGGGTGGAGCCCGTCGCCGCGGGGGTGGCGATCGAGGTCGAGGACCGGGGCCTGGGCATGTCCCCGGCCGAGCGCAACCAGATGAACACCGTTCTGAGTGCACCCGACAAGGTCGCCCTCGGCGAGCTGCTGCAGGACGGCCGGATCGGCTTGTACGTGGTCTCAGCCCTGGCTCAGCGGCACGACATCGCCGTGCAGTTGCTGAGCAACGTCTACGGCGGCACGCAGGCCGTCATGGTGCTGCCCAAGGCACTGCTCGGCCCGCAGCCCGCAGCTCCCGCGCCCGTCCACCACACCGTCCCGGCCCCTGACGCGGGGCCGCAGGACCCGGTGGAACCCGAGACGGCGGACTCCCGTGCGACAGCGGTGGGCGTCGTTGCGGATCCGCTCGTGTCCGAGTCCGCAACCCAGCCCGCCCCGGTGCCCTCCGACGGCGAGGACGACCGTCCGCGGCTGCCTCAGCGGCGCCGCCAGGACCACGCCGCCGAACGGCCGCACCCGGTCCCCAGCGCCGGTGCCGCCGAGGACATCGCACACGACCCGGGCCTGATGGCCGCGTTCCAGACCGGACTGCGCAGAGCCGAGGAGGCGGAGACGCACTGACAGCCGAGCCGCCCTGAAGGCCCGGGGCCCCGTCCAGCAAGCCGTTTCCTTCCGTCGAAGAGGAGTACACGATCGTGGCGAGCGAAGACCTTTCCTGGCTGTTGACGGGTCTGGTGAACCGGGTGCCACACACCCGAAGTGCCTTGTTGCTGTCCTCGGACGGGTTGGTGAAGGCAGCGGAGGGACTCGACGCGGACGCCGCGGACCAGCTGGCCGCCCTTGCCAGTGGGCTGTACTCGTTGGCGCGCAGCGCGGGCCGGCACTTCGACGACGGCGGTGACGTGCGACAGATCGTGACGGAACTCAGCACCTCGCTGCTGTTCGTCTCGGCCGCCGGGCACGGCGCGGTGCTGGCGGTGCTGGCCGGACGCGAGGCGGACGCAGCGGTGCTGGGCTACGAGATGGGGATGATGGTGAAGAGCGTGCGCCCGCACCTGGCCACACCGCCCCGGCACCCGGTGGGATAGCCGATGACGCCGGTCCTCCCAGACGGACCGCTGATCGACGAAGCGGTCGGGCGGCTGGTCCGTCCCTACACCGTGAGCGACGGCCGGACCAGGGCCACGTCCCACTTCACGCTCGTGACCGTGGTGCAGGCCACTGGCGCCCAGACGCAGGGCGCCTTCGGACTGGACCATGCGCAGGTGCTGGCGCTGTGCGAGCGGCCTGTGAGCGTCGCCGAGGTCGCGGCTCGGATGCAGGTGCCCGCCGCCGTGGTCAAGGTGCTGCTGTCCGATCTGGCCGAGGGAGGCGCGGTGGTCGCAGGTGATGCGCCCCCGCCCTCCCCGGGCCACTCCGCACGACCTGATCGAGACCTCCTGGAAGCGGTACGCGATGGCCTCCTCAAACGACTGTGATCCGCTGTCCGCCAGAGTCCTGCCGGTGGGAATCAAGGTGCTCATCGCCGGCGGGTTCGGCGTGGGAAAGACGACCTTCGTCAACGCGCTCAGCGAGATCGAGCCGCTGAGCACCGAGGAGATACTGACCGCCGTCAGCGCGGCCACGGACCGGCTGGACGGAGTGGAGAACAAGGCCACCACCACGGTGGCCCTGGACTTCGGCCGGATCACGCTCAGTCCGTCCCACGTCCTGTACTTGTTCGGCACGCCAGGACAGGAACGCTTCTGGTTCATGTGGGACGAACTCTCCGAGGGAGCGCTCGGGGCGGTGGTCCTCGCCGACACCCGCAGGCTGGAGCACTCCTTCGCAGCGGTGGACTTCTTCGAGCGGCGTGGCATCCCCTTCGTCGTTGCCGTCAACGAGTTCGACGGCGCCCACCGCTACCGCGCGGAGGAGGTGCGGACCGCTCTCGACCTCAGGCAGGAGGTGCCGGTGGTGCTGTGCGACGCCCGCGTCCAGAGCGCGGGCATCCGCGTACTGCTCGAACTGATTCAGCATCTGCTCACGACAAGGAGTTCCCATGGCAGCGACACCGACCAACTCCTCCGGGCCTGAGTCCGGGATCGCCCTGCGCCACCTGCTCCTTCCCCCGGAGGACCCACAGGTGCGTACCCGAACCGAGCGGCTGCGCGAGCTGGGCATCGAAGCCCGTCCGGATACGGAACTCGACGCCTTCGCACGGAAGCTGGCACTCCGTACCGGTGGCTGCTACGCCGGGGTCAACTTCTTCCTCGACGCCGACCGCCAGTACTTCGCAGGGTTGTACAGCGTCGCACAGGACACCACGGTCCACGTGGGACCGCCGTTGCTGAAGGACCCGGTGCCCGGCCGCGTCATGCCCCGCGACATCGACATGGGCATCTGCCCGCACGTGGTCAAGCGCCGCCGGGCGCTGGTGCTGGAGGACATCCGGGACTTCCCGCGGTTCGCCGGTAACCCCGTGGTCGACGCGATCGGCGTCCACTCCTACCTGGGCGCACCACTGATAGACAGCACCGGCGTGGTGCTCGGCACGATCTGCGTAGTCGACCAGGACCCGCACCCATGGGGGCATACGGGGCTGGAAACGATCAAGGCCATGGCTGCGGAACTGGTCGAACGGCTCGAGGAGTCGGCGCGCCGTCGGAACTGACCGGTGCTGCCGAACCCGCACGCGGCCGCCCCCGGAAAGTGCCCGGCGCGGCCGTCCAGCACCCGCCCATGCCGAAAATCTCGGCCAAGGGATCCCAGCGGTCGGGCGTTCGGGATGCCCTGATGCTCGCGGCGTGCAGGGGCCCGCTCCCCGGCTGCGGGCTGCTGCCGTCGCTCGCCCTTCGGACCAGCGTCCGTCCCGTGCCGGCCTCGGCAAGACGACCAGTTGGGGCTGAGGAACCCGAGGTTGATGCCCGCGTCGGCCGGATCGGGCCAGCGGGTCGTCACCACCTTCCCCTGGGAGGGCCGCCCGGCCTCCTTTGTCGTTGAACTTGAATATGCCCGGGCACAGAGCGCTCAGGGCCGGCCCTTCGAAGGCTCTGGTCAGCGGACAAAGGATATCTCCGGGTATTTCTTGTCGGGGCCGTCGAGCAGGGTGCTGTGCCGGTGGCGCAGTTCCTGGTCGAAGAAGGCGGCGAGGTAGACGCGCTGGATCTCGATCGCGCGGTTGGGGTCGATCGTGCCGTACACCTGCTGGAGCTGGGCCGGCGTGAGTCTGAGCGGGCTCGCCTCCTGCGGCGCCATCGCCTCGTCGTCGACGAACGACACGTGCGCCGCGCCGTGGAGCTGGATGTCGACCCGGTATCCCTTGAGATGCGACCACAGCGTGCGCCACGAGCCGTCGTTGTCGCGGTTGTGGGTGCCGGAGCTGAACAGCATGAAGGGGCGGTCCAGGTTCTTGCTCGGTGCCGGGCCGAAGAACTGGCCGTCCAGATTGGCGCCGGCGGCGATGCGGTGGTCGAGCTGCATGGAGGTGTCGACCGCCGCGCCGCCCAGCGAAGCGCCGAACATCCCGATGCGGGACATGTCCACGGCGTGCGACAGCCCGGTGGGGAGCCTGGCGTGGTCGACGTCCGGGTTGCCGCCCTTGGCGATCGCGGCGAGCTGGTTGATGACGAAGTGGATGTCGGCAGCGCGCACGTTGAGCGTGGCGGAGGAGTGCGCGCCGGCCGGCATGGTGTTGACCTCGACCCGTCCGTCGGGGAACTGCACCTCGTTGGCGTCGTGGGTGTGGTCGACGGTGACGACGAGGTAGCCGCGGCTGGCGAGGTCCTCGGCGAGCACGGTGCCCCTCGCGCGGTCCGAGTGCAGCCCGCTGGAGTACAGCAGGACGGGCAGCTTGCCCAGCTTGGTGTCGACCGGGGCGAGGACATGGCCGGCGGTCTTCGGCAACGTCACCTGTTGTGGCGTCAGGCCCTGGGAGGCGAGGAAGTGGGCGCCGGAGACTGCTGGCATCCACGGCGCCGCGTAGTGACCGCGGGTGGAGGCGGCCGGGTACCAGAACGACACCATCAGCTCGCGCGGCTTGTTGCCGGGCACGTACGGGTCCGTGCGGGACTTGTCGACGAGGTGCAGGCTGAACGTGCCCACGCCGTGGCGCCCGGTCGGTGCGGGCAGACTGAGCTGGAGAGCGGACGTGGCCGCGCGGGGCGTGACGGCCTCCGGACGGACGGCCGTGTGCTGCTTCGGCACCCCGTCGTGCTGGGGCGCCCAGGGCGCGTCGTCCCGCTCGGGCTGGTCGGGCGAGAACCCCGTGGCGGTGGGCTTGTTGGCCGTCTTCCCGGCGGCCATCGCCGGCGTCATCCCCGCACCCAGCGCGATGGCCAGCGTACCGGCCGTACCGACCGCTCTGGCGATCACTCTGCGACGGTGGCGCGGTCGGCGGTGTTTCATGGGACCCCTTTGTTGAGCAGCGATCAAAGAACTGGCGATCGGCTGTTGTACGCCGTACCGCCGCAGTGGCCTACGGATCTGGAGGCCCTGGCGTTCACCGCGGCCGCAATCGGCACGAGCAGTGACCTCGTCCGGCTGTGCCCTCCCGCCAGTCCTCTCTTTGTGCCGGCCTGCTCGTCGCTGAGCGCGGAGCCCCCGGCCGACGCGCAACAAGAGCTCCAGGCCGCCCGATCCCCCGCCGCGCCGATCGCCGGCCCCAGCCCGCCCCAACCATTCTCTTTTCGGGGTTCGGCTGCGAGAGGCGCATAGCGGGAGGACGGGCTCCCGACCACGGCCGACAAGCCATGGTGACCTCCGGCTACGCCGTCCAGGGTGCGGCAGGGCAAGGTGAGTTGTCGGGGGAGATATCGGCGGGGATGCCAGCACGGTCGGGGGGCGGTGTTGTTGCATCGTGTCCGTGGTCGGGCCTTCGTGATCGGTGGTTCGGTCGGGGTCGTCTGCTGCTGTAGCCGGTATACGCGGCGCCGGGCAGGGACGGCGCCGCCCCGTACGAGAGAGGGGGGCCGACGATGACCGACCGGGACGCGGGCGGTGGTGACCGGCTAGCGCTGGCGGTGCTGACGCAGTACCGGCTCAGGAACGCCGGTCCGGCCGCCCCCAGGGTGACCGGATACAGTGCGTGGGACGGCAGCCTGGTCAGGGGGGAAGCGTGACCGCCACCAGTGACATCCGGCCCGCCGAGGGTGAGGCGCGAGCGCCGCGGCAGAGCCGGCTGCACCGCCTGATGCGCTACATCCCCTGCGCCCCCGTCCTGCTGTGGGCCGTGCCCTGCTGGGTGCTCCTGTACGGCGGCCAGCGCTGGCCGCTGCCCGTCACGCTGGTCGGCACCGTGCTGTTCGCCCTCGGCCTCATATGTATGCCGCTCGCGATGGTGCGCGGCCACGGCCGGCGCCAGCAGGACCGGGCGGCGATCGTCGGTGACACCCTGCTGGGCACGAGCTGGTTCTGTTCACCTGGTCCGTTCTGCTCGGCGTCTTCTTGCGGCTCGCCCTGACCGTGGCCGGTGTCGGCGAGAGTCAGGAGCGGGCCCGAATCGTCACGTGGGCCGTCCTCGGCGTAACCGCCGTACTGCTCGCCTGGGGGTACGCCGAGGCCCGCCGCGTGCCACGCGTGCGCCGCCTCGACGTGCAACTCCCGTGGCTGGGTGCCGGGTTGGACGGCATCCGCGTCGTCCTCATCACCGACACCCACTACGGCCCACTCGATCGCGCCCGCTGGTCGGCACGGGTGTGCGAGACGGTGAACGCCCTGGAAGCCGACCTGGTCTGCCACACCGGCGACATCGCGGACGGCGGCCTTGCTGCCGCCTCCGGAGACAGCAGCCACGTCGACGGTAACGCCCGCACCCGAACGCGTGGTCCACGCCTTGGAAACGTGTATTTCTTCAGACCAGTTCGCGGGGTTCGCCTTCAGGTCCTCGCTGGAACAAGGAGATCCGCCGCTGCGCCGACGTTGTCGGCATCTTCCCCGACCGCACCCGCCCTGATCCGCCTGACCGGCGCGGTCCTGGCCGAGCAGAACGACGAGTGGACCGAAGCCCGCGGCTACATGGAGCTCGACCTGCTGGCCAAGGCCCCGACTCCGCCCGATCGAGTCAGGAACCGACGACACCGTCCTGCCCACCGAACTCACCGCACCGCCTCACAGCGAGATCACCGATCAGAACCTGATGAAGCATCACGCAAATGCAACTGCGAGTTGTAACCTGTCGTCACACCAGGTGCCAACCATCAGTGAACGCTACTCGGGGGACAGCAGGATGGCCTTGCAGGTGCGGCCCACCAGCGGCCAGCCGAAGGAGTACTTACCTTCTGACGAACCGCGTCGGCTCTCGCTGTTCCAGCTCTTCGGACTTGCCGCCGGGGGGACCATCGGCTCCGGCTGGCTGCTGGGCGCGGTCGACGCCTATGACAAGGCCGGCAGCTATGCTCCGTGGGCCTGGCTGATCGGCGGGCTGGTGATGCTGATCGTGGCCGGTGTCATGGTGGAGTTGGGCACGGCTGCACCGAAGACCGGAGGGCTCATCTTCCTTCCGCTGCAGAGCAGTGGGCCGCTGGTGGCGATCGTGGCCGCGGCGGGGCTGTGGATCTTCTACGCGATAAACGCGGCCAGTGAGTCCGTGGCGATGACCAAGGGGCTCTCGTCCGTACTCCCCACGTTCCTGATAGGGCCCGGGACCACCCTGACCGCCTGGGGTTGGGTCTGCTCGCTGGCGTTGATGGCGGTGATCTCCGCGACCAATCTGCTCGTCCCGCGGCTGGTGCGGATCGGCAACTCCTGGCTGACCGTGGTGAAGGTCGTAGTCCCGCTGCTCACCATCGTCCTGTTCATCGCGTCCGGATTCGATCACCATCATGGGGGCGGGGCCGGGGACGGCACCGGTGGCGCCGGAAGGTACGGCGCGGTCCTGGCCGCCGTGGTGGACAGCGGGGTGATCTACGCCTATGTGGGATTCCAGGGCCCGCTGGACTTCGCCGGAAACGTCAAGGCCGAGGGTCGGCTGACCGAGCCTGCCCGGCTGCGTTGGGCGGTCTACGGCACGATCATCGGCACAACCGTGCTGTACATCCTCCTCCAGATCGTCTTCAGCTCTCGCCAGGGGCAGTGGGATCCGGGCCGCCCGGACTCCCCCTACACCCAGTTCGCCTTCGCGTCCTCGGTCGCCTGGCTCGGGTGGTGTCTGCGGATCAACTCGGTGCTCTCCCCCATGGGCGCCGGGCTCGTCTTCACCCATGCCCTGACGCGCGAGGTCGCCACGCTCAGCCGCGCCCATCTCACCCACCGGGGCCTGCAGACAATGCGCACGACCACCCTGCGTGGCAGGGACGTCTACTGGCTGGTGCTGGCGGTGGACTTCGTCGTCGGGGTGGTCGCGCTGCTCGCGATGGGCGGCCGATGGCACACCCTGGTCGCGGCCGACGGCGTCCTGACCCTCGTCGTGTACGCCGTTCCCGGTGTGGCCCTGGTCTCCTTGCGCGACAAGCTGCCGCCGGTCTCGCCGAGCCGCAACCGGGCCCGCCGGCACGCGGCCTGGCTCAGCTTCGTCCTCATTGCATTGATCCTGTACGGAGCCGGGTGGACGGACCTGTGGCATGGAATGGCAGTGCTCGCCGTCGGCTGCGTGCTGCTGCTCGGATTCCCGGTACTGGCCCGGCAGTTCCCCACGCTGGGACGGTTCTACGACGCCCGGGAGCATGTGACGCGCTTCCGCCGGCTGGGCTCCGACCCGGCCGCCCAAGCTGCGGCCTGCCTTCTCGGCATGTTGGCGCTGCTGCTGGTTTGCACCCTGTTCGGCAACCCCGAGCCCGGTGCCCCACACCGTCTCGCGTTCTATCTGTGGGGCGCGGGTGTGGGGGTCATGGCCCTGACCGCGTTCTACGGCATGGTGTGGGCCTCGAGGCGCCATATCGGGCGAGTGGAGCCGCTGCTGCCGCTACCGACCTCTCAGCTCCGCGAAAGGGAGCAGGGGCGGTCCCAGGAGCCGCAGCGGTAGCCGCGCACAGCGGGCTAATGCACCGACTCCACGACCTGCTCGACCTCCTCCTCGAAGCCCCTGCTCCGCAACAGTGACACCGCTTCCTGGCGGCGCACCGCGTCCGCCCACCGGCCGACCGTCCCGCGGTAGAGCGAACGCCGGCGCCGCCCGTCCATCCCGCTGGCGCGCAGCTGCTCGGTGATCGCCACCACGTCCGCGGGGGTGATCCGCTGCTCGTTCTCCAGGCAGCGTTCCAGCAGGTCCCAGGCCTTCTCTCGGCCCCAGGCCCGATCCGTCCCGTTGCCGTAGAGGCGGACGGCCGTCTCGGCGACGACACCGCCCATCGGCACCCCGGCCAGTTCGGGGTCGGAAGGATCCGACAACTCCTTGCAGGCGACGTCCGCAGCGATCCTGCCGCGATTGCCCTGCACCTGCTGCGCCGTGACATAGTCGGCAAACACCCCGGGGTCGACACTTCTGCTCAGCAGTCCGACGGTGAGTCGGCGGGCGACGGTCCGCGCCACCCGGTACAGGTCCCGGGAACGCTCAATCTTCGTCTGCAGTCGCACCAGCTCGCCGCCGGCCCGGCCGTCGATGTGCTCCGCTGCGGCTATCCACAGCAGGCGCCAACACTCCGGGTCGGCGTCGATGTTCTTCAACTCTTTCACGAGAGTGTCGATCTCGGCTGGCGAGCGCGGTCCGGCGGCACATGCCACGCCGCGGGCCACGACTTTGGCATACAGATCGACCCTGGTCCTCGCCACGGTCTCGAACTTCTGCCAGCGGCTGATGATCTCGGCCAGTTCATGCAGCTCCTCGCGTGCCGCAGCCTGATTCTGGACGGCCTCGCAACGCTCCGGGTCGCTCTCCGCCAACTCCCGGCAGACCGCGGCTACGTTGTGGTACTGCAACCGCCTGCCCACATGCTCGATGAGGGAGTCCGGGCTGTGTTCCGAGCCCGAGATCAGCTTGGCGACGGTATCCCTGGTGGGCCCCACCAGATCCGTGTCGCCCAGCCGCGTGTCGATCCAGTTCTCCAGCACCGGCTCAACCGGACTGAGCATGCGCAGTGCCGTGACCAGGTCGTTGAGCCCGGCCGGCGTCGTCGTGTCGGACTGCCGCGCACCGGACGTATTGATCCTCTGCACGGCCCGTCCCAGAAGGTCCACCGCCGCCTCTGCGCACCCTTCGTCGCGCAGCCCGAGATACAGCAGTGCCGTGTCAAGCAGGGTCCGCTTCTCGCTGAACGTGTTCAGCGTGGCGTCGACAAGGTCCTGCTTGCCCCGCCCGCGCAACTCCCGGACGAACCGGGCCACATCGAGCGCCGTGCGCTGGCGAGCCACATCGTGCACGATGCCCTTGCTCAGCGCAGAGGGCCGGTACTCGGCGATCTCGGGTTCCGGCTGCTGCCGCTCCCCCTGCCCGGCCACCCCCAAAGAGGCGGCGCCGTCGATCTCCGACTGACGGCACGCCAGATCCGCCGCATCGCCGATGCTTCGCCACAGCGCCGCCGTCGCCAGTACGTTCACCGCGTCGTAGAAGTGGAACTTGGCTGCTGCTTCGATTAGTTGGTCCGTCGACCGCTGGATCGCGAAGGCGTACAGCACCCGGATCGCGACGGCGGGCCGAGGCGGCTCACCCACGCTCTCGTTGCCCTTCCGAAGGGCCTGCACGCGCGCCGCGACTTCTTCGGTGCTGCTCCGGGTCACCCAGGAGTACCGGACGCTCCACGTCCGATCTTCGTCAAGCCATCCCTCGGCTCCGGGTCGAGCCCTACTCATGCGTGACACTCAAGCTGCGCGACGCTCCATCCGACTGAAGTATCTGGCGAAGGTGTCCGGGGAACGGTAGGCATCGTTCGCCCGTATGTCGATGTGCTCCGCCAGCTTCAGGCTGTCGTCGTCCCCCCTGTCGCAGAGGGTGGAGACGATATCGGCGGTGGTGCACTCGTCCTTCAGCAGGTACGGGATACGCGCGTCCGGGTCGCCCCTCAACCAGTCGATCCAGCCGTGCAGATCGGTGGGCAGCGACGGATCCACACGCTGGTCGGCGGCCATCCGGTTGGTGAAGATCTGTGTTCCGTCGGGAGCGTCCCTGAGCACCATCCGCGGCTGCGGATGCCCTGCGGTGCACTTCTCCATCTCGGCCTTGATGGCCTCCCGGAGCAATCCGAAGGTGAGCTGGTCCTTGCGGTCCCGAATGCCTCGCGAAAGGACGTTGAGCAAGTGTCCGCTGAACGGAGTGCACTGGTCGAACGGTGCCGGGAGACCGGGACACCCCTCGGCGGAGGCGAGCGGACCGGCGAGGGCGGCATCCTGGCCGAGAGCGCTGAGTACGCAGGTGCCCTCGAACTGGCGGCCCATCACACCCGGCAGTTTCGGCTCCTCCTCGGCCAGGCCCAGGTCGCCCAGCCTGTGTGAGTAGCAGCAGTCGGCGATGAGGACCTTGAGCCCAGCCGCGGCCTTACGCATGGCGCGGTACACGTACCAGCTGTTCAACCACGTCCATGGAGCCCGGTCCTGGGACGTGCCCACCGAGAAGTGCACCTGGTCCCCGGCAGGGACGTCGCCCCAGCAGGCTCCGTGGCCAACGTAGACGACGAGCAGGGTGTCCGAAGGGCCGGTCTCGGCGGCGGTCTCCTCCAGGGCGCGCATCACCCCGTCGATCGTCCCTGCCTCGTCCGGACCGAGCACCCGGCAGCCCTCCGCGCCCCAGAGCTTGTCACCTGCGAGGACTTCTCTGTACATACGTCCGCTCGCGGCGATCGTGGGCCAGCCGGGGACATTCGATCCCGGCTGGTACTCCCCAGGTGCGATCACCAGTGCGCGTGAAGCCATCTCAGCCGTTCACTCCTTCGGATCCCCTGGGCAGGTTCTCGTCCGGGGCACCTGCCGGAGCGTCAGTGGATGACGGCGGCACGGGCCTTACCTCGACCTCGGCCTGCGGCGGATCCAACCGGCCGGCCCGCCACCGCTCGACTGCCCGCTTCGTGGCGTCCAGGGCCGCGCCGAGGGACTCCTCGGTGAGCTTGGAGACAGCGGCCACCAGCAGGATCTCGACGATGCCGCCGGTCAATACCCACCCCTGGTCGACCTCCTCGCGGCGCCATTCCAGACCGGTCCCCGCCTCGAGTTCGCCCCGTATCCGCTCCGGATCGTCCAACCCGAGTAATGCGCCCCTCACGGACACCGAGATCACCGCTGCCACTTACCGGCCCCCATGTCGTCGAGTTGTGGTCCCCACCCCGATCCCATCCAGGGTATCGGGCCTGACGGAGCGGGCACAGACGGCTCACGAGATCGTCGGCGATGGCTCGTGCTCACCTGTGTAGTGGTTGTGTCGCTGCCGGTCACGGCTGCCCCACGACGAGATCTCCGGGCACCTGAAGGAGGCCAACCGCCGGCCACCACTGCAAGGCGTCTTTCCGTCAGCCTGGGTGGGGTCTGTCACATGAACGGTCCTGGTCAACGAGCTTGTGGATACGGTGCCTTCGGGGCTGGGTCCCCTGGCTGTCGAAGATGTGGTCAACGTCCCGGCCGAATCGCGGAACATGGTGGAGCACTTCGACCCCACATGCATCCGATAGTCGATACAGCTCTCATCAACGAGCGCTGACGTCCGCTCTTGCAACAGTTCACTCCAACCGCTGACGGGCCGCTGACGTCTCAGCGGTTCACCGAAGCCCATGAGCTGGCGCGAGCGGTGTCCCACGGCCTGGTCCTACCGGGTTGGGGGCACCGCCGCCTGCGTCTGCCTGAGCGGTCCTTCGTGCCGTAAGTGACTTCTCCGGGCGTCATCCATGGCGTGGATGAGCCTGATACCGGATTCGGATCGCCCGAGGGATGGAAGTGCGGCCTCGGCCAGCCCATAGTCGTCCCTACCCGCACGCCGCTGTCCGGAGCGGCGGGGCGGCCCTTCTCAGCATGCCTCGCGCCGTCGGCGCCCATGACAGGCATGCCCGCTTCCGTACGCCGCCCATGGAGTCGCCATGCCTGGTTCCGTCCCGCCGCTTCCCACCGCGGTCGATGATGTCGCGTCGTCACCTGTCTCCGTCTCGGGCCCGGCCCATCTGTTGCGTGTGACCGTGCTGATGGCAGGCAGTTGTCTGCCGATCCTTGGAGCGGTGCTGATCGCCCCGGTGCTGCCGAAGATGCAGGACCACTTCGAGTCGACCCCGGGAGCCAAGGCGCTGGTTCCCCTCGCGCTGACCATTCCGGCGCTGGCCGTGGCGCTGCTGGCTCCGTTCGCCGGAGTGATCGTGGACCGACTGGGTCGCAAGCGGCTGCTGATCGTGACGACCGTTCTGTACTCGGTCCCGCCCGGTGAACGTGTTGCGGTCAAAATCACAACTGGGGGGTTGCGGGCCCGACGTCCCGCTCGGGCGCCGAGGGCGGCGTCAAGGCACTAACCGAATATGCGGCCTGGACGTCGGTAGCGCCTCAGTTGATCACGTGGACACCCCGACAGGGTGTGGTGGTCGACCTGAGACCTGCCACACGCTTGCTCGGTTCGGCCGCCCTCACAGAAGAAGACCGGGCAAGTGGACTCTCAGGCGGTCCTCTGGTTGCTGGCATGGGGTGGCGTACTGTCAGTGCTCCTCTTCGTTCTCCAGGGCTCAGCGCTACCCACGCGAGTGGGCGCTCGCACTGCGCCGCATGGCGGCCCTCGGCGCGGAGATGACGCTGCCCTCGCACGGAGCACCGGTCTTCGGCGCCGACCGCATCCACCTGGCACTGACCAAGACCGCGGAATGGCTGGAGAGTCTGGTCCAGCAGACACTGGACGGGCTCAACTCCGGGGCCCGGCTGGACGACCTGATCCACTCCGTACGCCCGCCCGCCCATCTGGCAGACCGCGTCTACCTGCAAGCCAAGTACGACGAACCGGAGTTCATCGTGCGCAACCTGTGGCGGCGCTATGCCGGCTGGTACGACGGCAACCCCGCGCACCTCAAACCGGCCAGGGAGGGCCGACTGGCCACCGCGTCGGCGGACCTCGCAGGCGGTGCCCACGCCCTGTCGGACGCGGCCCGACGCTACGCCGACGCGGGCGAGCTGAGGATCGCCGGCCATCTCGCGGAGTTCGCAGTGCAGGCCGCCCCGGACGACGTCAGGGTGCACGCCGCACTCGCCGACGTCAACCAGGCACGTACCGAGTCCGAGTCCTCCCTGATGGCCCAGGGCATCTTCACCTGGGCCGCCGCCGAGTCACGAGAACGGTGCGGTGGCAAGCCCTGACCGTGCATCGCCGACGGCAGGCTGCACGTCACTGCCGTGGGCTCGGCGTGGAAGCGGTTCGTCATCACCGTCGTCGAGCTGACCCCGACCTGGCGGCTCGCCGGCGGGCTCACGAAGGTTGAGCGCCATGGACTACCGCATGGCATGGGCGCCGCGCTTCCCGCGTCGGTGAACGCGGCCCCTCGGCGTCGGCGGCGTGATCCACGAACAGTGCTGCACGACGAATTCCCGCGGTTCCACCCTCGTGCTCTACACGGACGGTCCGATCGAGACCCCGGGCACCGACATCGAGGACCCACTCATCCACTTGGTGGCCACCCTGGTCAAGGTCACGTTTCGGTATCCCCACGCACACCCCTAGGCCGTACCGACTGGTCGGTACTAGCCTCTGCGCACATCTTCCCCGTCCGGACGCAGAGACCCCGGGGTTCGGCCCACCCGGCCGAACAGTGCTCGTGCCCGCCGCACCGCAAGGCGTGCACTGTCCGCACCCACCGCACCGGGCCCATGGGCCCGACCCCAGGAGCCGCCCGCATGACTGCCATGCCCGCTTCGCCCGACGACACGAATCTCAGACCGACCGATACCGGCACGCCGGAAACTCCGCACGGTGCCGCCCGGTTGTGGCGCCGCGAGTTGAACCACTACCCCGTCACCTCACGCCGGATGGCGTACCTGGCGATCGTGGTGTTGACCACCGTGGTCCTGTACTACGCCCTCTACGTGCAGTACGCGGTCGCCACGTCGGTCATCACGCACTTCCACATGACCTACAGCTACTTCGTGTGGGTCAGCGTCATCGGCAACGCGGTCGGCGCCTTCGCCTCGCTCGTGGCGGGCCTCGCCGACCGCTGGGGCCGGGCCAACATGGTGGTCTACGGCCTTCTCATCGCCGCCCTGCTCAGCCTCCTCGGCCTGCCCAACGCCCCGGACAAGAGCACCTACCTGGTGCTCTTCGCCGGCCTCAGCTTCATCGAAGGCATCGTGCTGGTGGCCACGCCGGCACTAATCCGGGACTTCTCTCCACAGCTCGGCCGAGCCACCGCGATGGGCTACTGGACCATGGGCCCGGTCATCGGGAGCCTGGTCGTCACCGTCGTCACCAGCAGCACCCTGTCCTTCGCCGGCTGGCAAGACGAACTGCGCTACTCCGGCTGGGCCGGGCTTGCCGTCTTCATGTTGGCACTGCTGGGGCTGCGCGAGCTGTCGCCCCGGCTGCGCGACCAGATCATGGTCAGCCTCCGCGACCGTGCGCTCATCGAAGCACGGGCCAAGGGCATGGATCCGAGGACGGCAGCCGCGGGCCACTGGCGGCAGATGCTGCGGCTGGACGTCGTCGGCTCGGCCACGGCTGTCAGCCTCTTCCTCCTGCTCTACTTCGGCGCTGTAGGCAACTTCGTCGTCTATTTCGCCGCGACCTTCGGCTACAGCGAGCAGCGCACCAACGGACTGGCCAACTGGTACTGGGCGGCCAACGCGGTGGCACTGGTGGCGGCAGGGCTGCTCTCCGACAAGCTGAAGGTGCGCAAGCCTTTCATGATCGTCGGAGCCATCGGCTCGATCGCGGTCACCACGCTCTTCGCCCTGCACGCCACCGAGCCGCGCACCGGTTACTACACCTTTGCCGCACTGTTCGTCGCCATCGGTATGCTCACCGGCGTCACCTACGCACCCTGGATGGCGAGCTTCACCGAGACCGTGGAGAAGCAGAATCCGGCCGCCACGGCGACCGGTCTGGCCGTGTGGGGATGGATCATCCGTGCGGTGGTCGCGGTCTCCACAGCGTTCGTCCCGGTCGTGGTGACGTCGGCCACGCCCCTGGTCGAGCACGGCGCCCAGGTAAAGGCCGCAAGCGTCCAGGCCGCCCCCGCTCTGGCCATCATCGACGCGCACCCGCGGCTTTTCGCCAAGCTCGAGGCGTATCCTCCGACCGCAGTCCCGCCGGCACTGGCGGCCCAGGCGGCGCGCGAGGTCGGGGCCGACGACCTGGCGACCGTGCGCAGGGCCCAGCCGCAGTTGGCGCTGCTGCAACGTTATGGATCCCAGGTGAAGAGCGCCGCGGCCCAGGGCCCAGAACAGTGGCGCACCTGGTGGCTCATCTGTGTCGCCGGGCAAGTGATCTTCCTGCCGTTCATCTTCGTCATGGCCGGCCGTTGGAGCCCGCGCAAGGCCCGCGATGAGGCGATGGAGCACCAGCGCGCCGTGGATCGTGAACTGGCGGCACTCGCCGAGGACGGCGACTGACCCCACGACCACCCTCCAGCCTGGGTGGGCAGCCCTTGCGCTGCCCACCCAGGCTGTGGCGTCGGCGATCCCGTCGCGCGCACGCCGGCCCCCTCAAGACTCAGGGAACTCTCGATCCCCCTAAGCTCATGAGGTCGTTGGCCGGGGAGACCGTGGTGACCGACTCGCCACCAGAATCGTGAGGGCTCCCCCGCCGCGAATGACCCCGCCGCACGGGAGACGCGACGCTCGCGCAGTACCGCTCAACTGGTCCAGCAGTGCCTTTCTTTGGTCATTGAGGGGCGGACACGCAAGTCCCCTTTCGATCTCAAGAAAGGACTCTGATGGCACGCACCATCAGACGGTGGCTGCTCGCGGGGGTGGGCACACTCAGCCTCGCAGCGGCGGGCGC
>NZ_JBIAEC010000047.1:0-18291 GCF_042868225.1 Streptomyces sp. NPDC007856
TGGACCGGCACCTGCACCACCTGCCACCGCCCCCTGCCCAGAACATCCACCACCAGCCCAAACCCAAGAGCCAGAGCAACTTAACGGAGTCCTACGAGTGCTGTATCAGCTAACCACTGACACCGGCCCCTCTGTCAGTCACCGTCATACTGAGGGCGGTGATCCCTCAGCTTCTCCCGGAGCGTTTCGGGGCTCATGTCCACCCACCGGGCCACTTCCTCGAGCGGCACCCCGCCGTTCACCGCAGCCACCGCGGTCCGCGTCCACGCCTGCTCGATCAGACCGGCACTGTGACCGAGGCTGCGCAACAGCTGCCGGGCGACCTCGGCGGTCGGCCCCTTCTGCGCGCCGTGCGCCTGCAGGAGCTGTTCCTCGGCGCCGGCGATGAGACTGCTGATCCGCGTCCGCTGCTCGGGCGGTACCACCGTGCGCCACATCGTCCCTGAGCCCGGTGCCCGCTTCTCCTTGCCCAGCACCCGTAGTTGCCCGGCCATCGTCGCCGGCTGATGCTCCTGGCGCACCCACCACGGATCGTCCGCGTACCCGGGCGGCATGTCCTGGCCGCGACGCACCCGTACGACCGCGCCCATCCAGGAGATCAGCGGCCCGCCGTAGTCGACCCCCGCCAGCGGCCCCAGCCAGTGACGGCCCACCCGCTCACCCAGCCGACCGCAGAACGCCCCGTCGGCGCCCATCGGCCGCGGACGCTTCCCCCCACTGTCGATCCACACCAGCTCGGCCATGGCCGGATCCAGCAGCGCGTCGGCCACCGCCACCACCTCGGGAAAGATCACCGCATCCCGCCCCACGATCCGCCACCACTCCAGATCCACTCCGGCGTTGCCGCCCGCGACCCGGTGCAGGCGGCGCGGCCAGATCTCCTCCCGCTCCCAGTGCAGGGCCTGCTCCCACCACCGGGCCACGACCGCGTACGCCAGAGCGAACACCTTTGCGGGCTCCGCTGCGGCACGCACCGCACGGCGTGCCACCCTGGCCCACCGCCGCTGCGCCGCAGCGACCTCCGGGACACCGCGCACATCGAGGTGCTCCGGGACCTGGTCGGCGTCCGCGTCCAGCAGCCACCGTCCGTGCCGCCGACACACCCGCTGCCAGCGCGGCAGGTACCGCACCGCCACTGTCACCTGCCCGGTGCGCCGCACGGTGCACAACCGGCAGCCGAACGCGGCCGGTCCCGCCACCGTGCCTGCCGCCCGCCACCGGGCCTGGGCCAGATCGGCCTCCAGCCCGTTGCTGATCTTGGGGTCGTCCACGGCGAAGGCGGGCAGAGCGCGTGCCAGCACCGCCGGTTTCACCCCGCACAGCTCGGCGAGCACACCCCGCCCGGCCGCGTTGAACACGACCTCCGCATCGGCCCGTACCCCGCCGCCGTCATGCCGCACGGGGGAGTTGCGGCACGTCCACAAGCGCAGCACATGCCCGGCCGGCAGGCCGTAGCGGGCCTCGACCCGGCCGATCAGCGACGCGGTCAGCTCTCCCGCCAGCGGCCCCGTCCGTAACGCCCCAGCTGCCACGACTCTCCTCGCCTGCGCGTGTGATGATCACGCCCCACCTAGGCCGGACGCGCCGCCCATCATGGTTGGTGTCCGTCGGCGCAGCCAGGGCAGACATCTGCACCGCGGGCGCTCTGTGAGCGAAGGCCTTCGGATCGAAGTAGTTCCAGATGGCCCGTTCCTGGACGCGACTGCCCGGGCTGGGGCTCGCGTCGGCACGGCGCCGCCGCTCATATACGGCGCGACGCCGAATCCCGGCGCGGGGGGCGGTAGTCACCCTTGACCTCGTAGAGCCCCACGGACCCCCTGTCGGACAAAGGTGATCATGCGGTTCAGTCGGTCGGGCTGGAAGGGCGCCGGCCTTATGGGCGCGCGGCGAGGTCCTCAGCGGGTGCACGGCCGGGCGGACGCGTCGGGGCGGGGCTGCCCGGGGCGGGCCGTTACCATGCTGGTTGGGTCTGACCAGCACGGTCACCGGCGGATGCGGCCCTTTCGCGCAGATTTCGACGTCGCGCGGGCCTCGTTCAGGCTGCCTGAACTGCAAAAAAAATACCTCCGCCCCCCAACTCCCCGTCCTCGTGCGGGAGTTGACTGTTTGCCCTTCACGTTTCCGCAGGTCAGAGTCATATGGAACGTCTCGCTCCGCGTCGACGGGGCCGTCGGGGGTGTGTCAGAGTAGCTGACTGTTGAAGCCCTTCCACACGAGTCCGGGGCGTGTTTTTGAGTCCGGCCGGGTCCGAAACACACGGGCCCCGGCAGCCCGGCGAACCGGGCACGGGAGGGAGGCGCTCACATGTGGTGTGGGCACCGTAGGAAGGACCGTCAGCGGAACATCCCGGCGCAGCGGACGTCGTTTCCGCAGCACCAGTTCCGATCGGCACACGAGCCTCGGCGGATTGGTACATACACGGCCGTCGTGATTGCGCTGTACTGGACGGTCAAGCTCGCCGGGGCGATCCCCTGGTGGGCGTTCGGTTCCTGGCACCGGTAAGCACCGGTGCCAGGAACCGACACCGCAAGAAACGCAAGGGCCCTCTCTGCTTGGCGGCACGGGGGCCCTTCGCGTGCACACCGTCGCCGCCTTCGCCCGGAGGCAGGAGGCGATGACGCCGCGTCCCCATCATGCCAACCCTGTCCGGGCAGCACCAGCGCGCCGCCCCGCGCCGGGGCCGGTGCTCACAGGACATGCTCGTCGCCTGATGCGGGGGGTGTCGGCGCCCGGTTACAGCTCGAACTCGAGGTCGATCAGGTCGGTGAGTTCGACTTCGAGGCCGTGGGCGCGTTGGCCGTTGTCGCGGAAGTAGACCTCGCCGAGGGCTTCGGCGGCGATCTGGCGGAGCTGGTCGTCGGTGAGACCGGCTTCCTGGGCTTGGAAGAGGCGTGCGGTGTGGTGGGGTGGCAGGGCGAGGGTGAGGTGGCGCACGCGGGCGTCGTCGGTGCTGCCGGGGGCGGCGGTGTAGCCGAATCGGGCGTGGACATCGATCATGATGCCGCCGGTGCTGGCCGCTGCCTGCTTGGCCTTGGCTCTGATCTGCGGCTGCCAGCGCACGCGGACTTCACGCTCGAGGCGGTCGGCGAGGTCGGGCCGGGGCTTTCTGATCTGGTTCTTGACGTAGCGTTCGACGGTGCGCTGGCTGATGCCGAGCAGGTCGGCCACGCGCCGGGTGCTGCGCTGGTGCTGGCGGACCAGGTAACGCATCTGTGCCCCGGCGGTCTTCGGGATCGGTCGCGTGAACGCGCCCTGGACCGCCTTGTCGAGTTCTTCGCCGATCGTGACCATCGACCCCTGCCCCCTGCTTCTACTCTCCGGTGTCCTTGGTGGTGACCTCGCCGGTCTTGATGTAGCGGGCGAGGTTGGCGACGTGGCCGTCACCGGCGAGCTGTTCGAGGACGTTGGCACCCCACAGCACGCTCTGAGTGCCCTCGTGCTTGACCATGCCCGGGCTGACGCCGAGCCGGAAACTGCCGGGCACGGTCTTGCCGCCCGAGTCGTAGGGCAGGACGTCCAGCGGGCTGGGCCCGTCAGCGGTGTACACGGCGCAGTCGGACAGGACCGCGACGGGGTACTGTCCGGTGGCTGCGGCCAGGTGCAGCATCTTGCGGTGCATGTTGATCCGGGCCCGGGAGATGACCGCGGCGCGGATGTCAGGCCGCCAGGTGGGCCGGGCGAGGGCGGGCCAGGCCTGTCCCGGCTTCCATCCGCCGCCGCGCGCCTTCTCCCGCAGCTTGCCGATGCCGCCCTTGACGGTCATCTTGACCGCGTCCACGACGATTCCCAGCTCCGGATCACGGCTCTTGTAGCCGTCCATTGCCTCCAAGAACTCCTGCGGGGACAGCTTCTCGCCCACCCCGAGATCCGACATGGTCGCGACGTAGGCGTCGCGCAGCCGCTTGTACCAGCCGTCCAGGAACCGGCCGTGCTCCGGGCGCACCCATGCCTGAAGCGGGGCGACGTCGTAGCCGAGCTCGATGGCGTACGCGACCGTCGGAGTGGCGTACCAGGCCGGACCCGTCGGGCGCTGGCCGGTCGGCGTGAACGGGCTGGGCAAGAGGTCCCCGTCGAGGTCCCGCCACTGCTTGCCCACCTTCACCCGGGACGGATCGACGTGGGAGAGGTCGACCAGCCACGAGCCGGGCAGCGCCGGGTCGAACGCGGGCCGGGTGACGTGCACGGGCGGCGTAGCCAGGCCGACGACGGCACCATTGGCGCCTGCGGCGAACGACAGGTTCACGTCGAGGCCGACCAGGTAGCGCTTCATACACTCGGCGTCGGTGAGATCCCGCGCCCAGTCGTAGGCCTCCTCGAACAGCTTCTCGTCGGGGCCGCGTACGTGAAACCGCGGAAGGTCGGCGAGAACCGGGTGTCCGTCGGTCGCTTCGCACGGTGCCGGGTCCATCGGCTCGGAACCCAGCGACCCGGGCCGGTGCTCGCGGTGCCGCTTGCCGGCGGCGTCCGGCTGGCTGGCGCGGGTCGGCGGGTTCAGCGCGGTCATCAGCTGCAGACCGGTGACGGCCGTGGACCCGACCGGTGTCATCACCCGCACCGCATACATGCCCAGCACCTGGGCGAGCTCCGCCGGCTCGAGCTGGGCGGCATGCCCCCACGCGCGGTCGTCGAGGGCGCGCCAGGAGGGGATGCACAGCTGCACGCACTGACGGCGGCCGCCCTGGGCGGGGCGGTAGATCCGCGCCCACGGCCCGAACCCGCGCTTGGTGAGCTGCCAGTCCGCGCGATGCAGCTGCTTGATGACCTTGTGCCCCTCCGGGAGCCGCCCGGCAAGCCGCTCCTCGTGCGACAGCTCGGCGGGCAGGCCGTAGCGCTCGCACGCCGCCTCGGTGAGCACCAGCAGCGGGTCGGCGTCCTTACCCGAGCCGTGCAGCCGCTCCGCCCCGAGCTGTGCCTCTGAGAGGGTCCATTCCACCAGCGCGGGCAGGGACTTGGCGGGCACGTCCAGGATCAGGCCGCCGATGCCGTAGCCGGTCACCTGCCGCTCGGCGTCGGCGTCGAGGACGAGCAGCGGACCGTGCGCGTACCCGTCGCCGGGCGCGGGCGTGTGTGCCGGGGAGGCCTTCTTCGCGCCGGGGCGGCGCGATGTCTGCGGCGGTCGGGTGGTACGCGCCGGGCGTGACGCGGCCGGTGCGGGAACGGCGGCGGGGGTAGCGGGCGGGGTGGTGTCGGACGTGGTCGGGGCCGCAGCCTCGGGCACCAGGCCCGTGGGCACAGGCGGCGCCTCGGGTGTCGTGCCGGCCGTTGTCTGCGGCGCAGCGGTGTCTTCCTGCGGTGCACCGGTGCTCTCGGGGGCGGGGTAGAGCTCGGCGAGCTGCTTGAGCAGGCGCGCGTACGCCTCCCGCTGCGGCGGCCGCGGCTCGGTCTTGCCCGACTCCCAGTCGCCGATGGTCGCGCGCCGCACGCCCAGGGCGGCGGCCACTTCATCGAGGGTGAGCGCGTGAGCCTGCCGCAGCCGCCTGCGCTCTGCCGGCGGCGGCAGCGGCGACCGGGATGCCACCAGCGCGTCCACTGCGTCGAACAACTCGGACATGAAGCACCTCCGACTCCACCCTAGCCCATGAACCGGCCGTATTGCGCACATGTGTCGTACGAATAACGTGCATTCTGCGTACGAGTGTCGTGTGTCGGTGATACGGTGCCCGCACGAAGACCCACCGGCAGCTTCCGCTTCGGATCGAGGAAGAGCTGAATGACTGTGGCCGCTGCTCCCGCACGAGGCCGACCCGGAAGGGCGGTACTTCATCCCGACCAGGCCGAGGCCGTCTTGCGTCTGGCCCGCCATCTGCACCGCCCGGGCACCCGCGGGCTGTTTGTGTCGGCGACGGGGACCGGGAAGACGCTGGTGTCGATCCGCGTCGCGGACGGACTCGGCGCGCGGCTGGTGCTGTTCGTGGTGCCCACGCTCGATCTGGCGGCGCAGACCGCGCTGGCCTGGCGCGGTGACGGCCACGGCGAGCACATGGTGATCGTCTCCTCCCTGGACGCGGCCGGCCGCGACGATCTGCTGGCCGCCCGCGTCATGTCGACCACCAGCCCGCATGCGCTGGGCGGGCTGATGTCGGTGGTGGGGGAGGCAGAGGATCAGATCCCGGCTTTGACGGTGATCTGCACCTACGACTCCCTGAACAAGATCGAGGAGACCCAGAAGACGGGGTATGCGGTGCCGCCGTTCGACCTGGCGGTCATGGACGAGGCGCACCGGATCGCTGGCCGTGCCGACAAGAAGTGGGCGATCGTCAACGACGCCCAGCGCATCCACGCGGACCGCCGCCTCTACATGACCGCCACCCCCCGTATCTTTGCCGCGCCGGAGTTGGCGGAGTCCGCCGACCTCACCCGGCCGCGGCGAAGGCGCCCGGCGGGCGAGGAGGTGGACGCGTTCGCCAACTCCATGGACAACGAGGCCGTCTACGGCAAGAAGGTCGTCGAATACCCCCTCGCGCAGGCAGTCGCCGACGGCCGGGCGGCGGATTACCGCATCGTGGTGCCCACCCTCACCGACGCCGACCTACGCCGCCGCTTGAACCTGCCCGCCCCCGGCACCACGCCCGCGGTCGGCACCGCCACGCAGGAGGCGACAGACGACAGTGCGCTGCGCACCACCGCCCTGCACCTGGCCGTCCTGCGCACCATGACGGAGCACGGTCTGAAGAAGGTCCTGGTCTACTTCAACCTCGTCTCCGACGCCCGCCGCTTCGCCCGCGAACTCCCGCACACCTTGCGCCTGCTGCGCCGGACGGACCCCCACCTCGTCCCCGGCATCGACCCGGAGCTGTTCTTCGCCCATGGCGAGCACACCCCCGTCCAACGGGGCGACATCTTCGCCGCCTTCGCCGCCGCCGACGTCGCGATCCTCGCCAACTCCCGCCTGATCGCCGAAGGCGTCGACATTATCTAGAGCTGGTCTGGTTGTGAGGGACGTTTGATGTGGGCCTGAGCTGGGATGATGAGGGTCTGTAGCCCCTCGGGCCGGTGTGTGAGGGACGTTTGGTGTGGATGTCACCTGCGAGGATGAACGCCTTCGTCGTCCTCCGGCCCGGCAGGTCTGTGGTGGCTAGGGTCCCGGCATGGATCCAGGGTTCATGGCGGAGCGGGCGGTCGATCCCACCACTGGTGAGGCGAGGTGGGTCGTCGCTCATTCCGCGACGCTCGACCTGCAGGTGGAGGTCACGGCGTTCATTACCTCGCTGCGTTCCCGCGGACTGTCGCCGAACACCGAGCGCGTATACGCCGGGCGGATCGCGCTCTACCTGAACCACTGCGCTGAGCGGCGCCTGGACTGGCGTGTGCCGAGCTTCCTGTCGCTGTCGGGGTTTCAGCGGTGGCTGGTGACTGAGCCGTTGCCGCCTCGCGCCCGCCGCCCGCGACAGGGCAAGCCGGTGTTCCGGTCGCGGAACACGGCGAATGCGGTGATGACCGCTGTTGCGGGATTTCTGCGGTTCGGTGTCGCGAACGGGTGGATCGCACCGAGCGTGGCCGGCCTGCTGTCGCAGTCCAAGCACCTGGTCCATGCCCCGGCCGGCTACGACACGGGGGAACGGGACCAGTTCCGCATTATCGACGCGGCGGCGTTCCGTTTCCGGATCACCGAGGCCGGCTACGAGGACCTGAAACCCGACCAGATCGCCCACATGATCGACCTCGCTCCCCGGGCGAGGGACCGGTTCCTGATCGCTCTGCTCGCCTGCACCGGGGTGCGGATCGGCGAGGCCCTCGGGCTGCGCCGCCAGGACGTGCATCTGCTCGCTTCCTCCCGCGCTCTGGGCTGCACAACGGAGGGCCCGCATATCCACATCCACCGGAGAACCGACAATCCGAACCAGGCGCTGGCCAAGGCCCGCAAACCCCGCACCCTCCCCGTCACTGCGGATCTGGTCGCCCTCTACACCGACTACCAGTACGAGCGGGACGCCGTACCGGAGGCCGCAGACGGCGACATGGTGTTCGTGAACCTGTTCCGCCCGCCGCTCGGGCGGGCGATGTCCTACCCGAACGCCAAGGACATGTTCGACCGGCTCGCCCGCGCGGCCCGCTACGCCTGCCGCCCCCACATGCTGCGCCACTCGGCTGCAACCGCATGGCTTCGCGCGGGGGTGGATCGCGATGTCGTGCAGTACCTCATGGGGCATGTGTCGCCGCTGTCGATGGAGCGCTACCGGCACGTCGACGACACCGAGACTCGCGCCGCAGTCGACCGGCTCGAAGCCCTCCAGGCACGCCAGTGACTGCGCGGTCCGCCGAGCGGCCGCACCTGCTGCTCCTGCCTGACACGCCATCGGTGCCGGCACCGCGGCCTGCACCGAGCCGGGCCGTTCTGCCGGGCGGTGCGGACCCGGCCGCCTGGGCTGCCTGGCTCGGCGAGCACACGGACCCGACGTGGCGTGCAGGGGAGTGGGACCAGGAACACTGGCTGTTCACCGGCCGACTCGACAACCCCCGCACTACCGCCTCCACCTGCCGTACGGCGGCCTGCGGCATGGTCGTCAACGCCCGCAACATCTTCTGCGCCATGTGCGCGGACCGCCTCAAGGCCTCCCGCCTTACGGCCGAGGAGTTCGCCGCCACCCACATTCCCCAGCGCGACAAGGCGCCCAACGGCCTCGCGTCCGCGCGTTGCGCGGTCACCCGCGACGGTGTGCAGTGCGTGCGTCCCAAGCACTGCCGAAACCTGTGCTCCACGCACTACGGCACCTGGCACTACCACCAGCGCCGCGGTAACGAGGACCGCTGGTGGAGCCACATCGCTATCCCTTTCACCGACGAAGTTCCCTGCCTGGTGCCGGCCTGCCCCAGCCCGGCCTTCAACTCAGGCGGGCTGTGCGGCTTCCATTCGCGGGCATGGACTCGCGACAACCGCACCGTCGCCGCCCCGGCCGCCGAATGGGCACAGACCCAGGCGCCCTACGTCGCCGCCCACCAATTCAGCCTCGTTCCCCTGGCCGACCTGGTGCGCCGCGAGGTCCTCTACGCCCTGCAGCAGGCCGACCGGTGGGCCCGCGTCCTGAACCCCAGCAGCATCCGCAGCCTGGTCCGCGACCACGCCGACGCCACCACCCTGCTCTCTGCCGAACCCCGCCCCCTCTCCGCGCACAAGGACGCCGCCTACCGCCGCACGCTCAAGCAACTTCACACCGCGCTGCGCACCGGCTTCGACGAGTTCACCGGCCACAGCGATCTCAACGAAGACGTCCTGGACCTGCGAGAGATCGGCCTGCGCGCTGTCAGCGGCCAGGAACCCCGCCAGTTCGCCGCCACCGTCGACCTCACCCAGAGCATCCACCAGCCCTGGCTGCGCCGCCTTGTGCGTTTCTGGGCGTGCACCGAACGCCCACGGACCGACGACTTCTCCCGCACCCTGCGCGCCACCATCATCGCCTCCCGCGCCCTGGCTCGGCGTCCAGGAGCCGGCAACGACCCGACCACCTTGCGGTTCACCGACGTGTCCGCCGTCGTCGACGCCTTCCGCACCGCACTGAAGCGCGACGGCACCCCCTACAGCTCCGGCCACCGCAACGCCCTCACCGGCCGCTTCTTCCAGCTCATCGACTACGGACGCCGCAGCGACGCACTCGATGACCTCGCCGGGACCTTCACCCGCGATGCGGTCCACCACACCGTCGGCCGCGACGACGAGAACGAGGACGAGATCGGCAAGGCCATCCCCGAATCGGTCATCCGCCAGCTCGACGCCCACCTTCAGGCCATCGGCCGCGGCAGCGTCACCGGCCGGCGCGACATCCCTGAAGCCGACCTCCACCTGCTCTACCGCACCGTCTACATCGTCCTGCGCGACACCGGACGCCGACCTCTGGAAGTCGCCTCACTGTCCCGCGACTGCCTGGAGACCGACCGCGGCCAGACCTTCCTGATCTGGGACAACCACAAGCGCCGCCGCCACCGCCGGCGCCTGCCCATCACCGCCACGACCGCCCAGGCCATCCGAGAGTGGCAGCAACGCCGCAACCACCTGGACCTGCCAGCCTCGGGCGACCGGTTCCTCTTCCCCGCCCTCACCGACCAGAGCGCGGCTGGCCACCTGTCCTCCAGCTACATCAGCGAGACCCTGCGCCTATGGGTCGCCTCCATCCCCGAAATCCACGCCGAGGGCGTCGACGCCGACGGCAACCCGCTGCCCTTCGACCGCACCCTCATCTACCCCTACGCCTTCCGCCACTCCTACGCCCAGCGCCACGCCGACGCTGGCACCCCCGTCGACGTCCTGCGCGAACTCATGGACCACAAGTCCATCGCCATGACCCAGCGCTACTACCAGGTCTCCCTGAAGCGAAAGCGCGCCGCCGTCACCACCCTCAGCGCCCACGTCGTCGACCGCCGCGGCCAGGCGGCCCCCACCTCCGCTACCGCCTACGAACTCCGCTCCGTGGCCGTCCCTTACGGCGGCTGCACCGAACCCAGCAACGTCAAAGCCGGCGGCAGCTCCTGCCCGATCCGCTTCCAGTGCGCCGGCTGCGGCTTCTACCGCCCCGACCCCTCCTACCTGCCCGCCATCGAGCAACACATCAACGAACTGCGCGCCGACCGCGAAACCGCCCTGGCGATGGACGCCGCCGAGTTCGTCACCACCGCCCTCACCACCCAGATCACCGCATTCGAACAAGTCGTCACTCGCATGAACAGGTACCTGGCCGCCATGCCGGCCGACGAACGCGCCGAACTCGAAGACGCTAGCACCGTCCTGCGCCGAGCCAGAGCCGGAGCGCCCCGCCCCCTCCTGCCCCTGACCGTCGTCAACCCCATCCCCGAGGGAGCACCGTGAATCCCCGCGGCAACCCGGCCCCCCTCGCCCAGGCCCGTGCCCGCATCAGCGCCGACAAACGCCAACGCGCCCTCGACGCCATCACCACCCTCGAACGCGACGGCCACCCCGTCACCCACACCACCGTCGCCCGCACCGCCGGCGTCTCCACCTGGCTCACCTATACCGACACCATTCGTCAGCACATCCAAGCCGCCCAGCACCGCCAGGCCGCCCGACCCGCCCCCAGCCGGACATCCCCCGCCATCAACCCCTCGACCACCGCCACGTTGCGCACGGAACTCGAACTCGCACGTCAGGAGATCAAACAACTACGCCAGGAACGCGACCAAGCCCGGACCGCCGTACGCCACCAACTCGGACGCCAACTCGACGCCCTCACCACCCATGACCTCACCACCCGCATCGACGAACTCACCCGCCACAACCACCAGCTCGCCGACCAGCTCCAGCAGGCCACCGAAGAGAACACCGCGCTCCACGCTCGCGCTAGCTCCTTGGAACAGGACCTCGCAGCAGCCCGCACCAGCCTGCGCCGCATGATCCGCACCGAGAACACCGCACGGTGACTGCTGCCTTCCGGGAGGCCAACGTTCTCGCGGGCTCCGGCCGCGTCGGTGGTGCTCTGCGTTCAGCCGGCCGCCGTTGCGGATACCGTCATCAGGGACGGCGCGGTTAGGGGCGGCCCTTCTCGCATGCGCCCTGGTACGGGCCGCCCCGACAAACCCAACCGCGCGCCGGTCACTTCTGTGCGACGATCATGACCGAGTGAGGTCAGAATTCCTCAGGCCGCCATCCTGTCGAGTACTTCTCGTACAGGGCCAAAGCGTCTGCCAGCTCCTCGCTGGGCTCGATCGTCCCGTCGTCGAGGGACCGGCGCACGGACGCGACGGCTTCCGCCAGAAGCGTCGTGCCCCCGAACACGTTCACCAGCGGATCCCAGGCGAGCCGCTTTTCCGTCCGCACCGCCACGCTGCCCATCGTCTGGCTGTGCACAGGCGTCGTCGCGCTTTCCAGCAGGCGCGCGACGACCCGGGGATCGGACCGCGACTCAAGGGGGGAAGGATCATCTGTACCTGCCGTCGCCATGAGGAGCGTTTGCAGCAGCATCCTTTCGCCGGCAAGGTCCCCGGGACACGCCGTGTGAAGTTGGGAGAAGAGATCCCCCTGAGGGACTGGGCGGCGTCCTCCGTGATCACCCCTTGGTCGTCCGAGCCGCCCGAGACGACACTGAGCAGAAGAGCCCTTCCGTAGAAGCTCGTGATGCTGTGGAAAAGGCTGCGGACGATGGGCTCGACCGCGTCTTCGCCGAGCGTACGGAGCAGAGCTCTCACTGGGCTCAAGACAGCCCATTCACCGCCCGGAGACAGCATCCCAGTAGATCCCAGCCGGATGCGCGGCAGTTGACGCATCAACGCTTTGGCCGTGGGCAGTACCTGCTCCTCGGACACATCACGGAGGTAGGGGACAAGACGCTTGAGGACATCGTCCAGCATGGGGTCCGGCACCTGTCCCAGCGCCTCGGTGAGGGCGGACTCGTCGCCGATCGCACCTGCGACGCTCTCGATGCACCGAATGGGTGCCCGTCCGGCGGGAAGCTGCCGGTGGAGGTAGAAGTCCAGCACTCTTCTGCAGGCCACGCGCCGGTCCCGTTCCCAGGCCGGTACCCAGTCAGAGCCGTAGTTGCTGCCACCGAAGAGCCTTTCGGCGGCGGGGAATAGCAGACGGATGACCGACTGGGCGTGCCCGTCCAGGAGAAGGGTGAAGTCCTCCACGAACGCCTTCTCGCGCGGAGTCTGCCCGTTGTTGCGCTGATAGATCGTGCTGGTTCCCGTGAGCAGATCCACCGAAGCCGGCAGCAGGTCGTGCGCTGCGGGATACCGGACACGGAGCGCCTCGAGAGCCAGAACGTCGACGAGACTCACTTCTGCGCGCAGGCTACGAACAGTCAGAGGCACTGACGCGCCCGGCACGGCCATCCGCGACGTATGGTTGCTGCCGGTCGCGACCGTGCTCGGTACGTACTACGTACGCTGAATGTACGCTTCACGGCACGGCTGCTGCGCCTAGCGGCTGGATGCTCCACGACTGTCACGCCCACTCGACGCCCAGCTCTCGCAGCGCCTGCACCTGCTCCGCGTCGAGTTTGTCGCGCCTGGATCTGGTGTTGGAGATCCATACGCCGAGCCTGACCGGCACCGGCTCTGCCTCGCCGTCGACCGCGATCTCGACGACGGCGCCGCGGGGCACCGGCCGGTGGGCGCCTTCCTGTTCGATCCACTGCGCCAGGGCCGTGAGTCCGCGTTGGAACGCCTGCTGCGCCTTGCCTGGTCGCTTCGCCCCTTTCTGCCCGGCGGGGGCCGGGGACGGCGCCTGAAGCGGCTGGATGCCCAGTCGGGTGAGTCGTTCTGGAGAGCTGCGCCCAGGCGCTCGACTGCTTCTGTCGCTGCAGCCATCGTCCGAGGTCGTCGCCGTCGAGGAGGACGCCGGGTGTGATGTCGGGGAGCCGGCCGTGGGGTTCGTCGGCGGCGAGCTCGGCCAGGACGCGGTGGTGGCGTTGCCAGTCCAGTGGCCAGGGACCGGTGGCGCTCCATAGGAGCGCAGCGTGCCCACTTTGTTCTCCCAGGCTTCTTCGCCCGGTTCCCACACCATCCCGGCCTCGGGGGCGTCGAGCAATTCCTTGCGGTGCGGATCGAGCTCGCCGACGCGCAGCGCCTTGCGCTGCTGGTGCACCCACCTGCCCAGGGGAAACGACCTCGTGGCCCCGAGTTCGGTCTCGGTGTCGTAGGGGACGGCGTGCAGGCCGGTGATCTTGTGTTGCTTCCGCCACCGCAGCAGGGCCTGGTAGCCCTCCAGCCAGACGAGGGATTCGGGCCGGTAGACGCGGGTGCGCAGGAAGGCGGCGATCGTGGCCGCGTCGCGTGGGGTGGAGAAGTGGAGCAGGGCCGACTCGGCAGCGGCGTCGGCGCCGTCGTCGTGCTCCTGGTCCTCGCCGCCGCTCTCGCCGCTGGCCCCGACGATCCGGCCGTCCTCGTCACGCTGGAGGTGCACCTTGCGCTCGTGCTTGCCGCGGATGCCCTGGGACGGGGTCGCGTAAAGCGTTTCGCGGTGCCCTGGCGTCGGCTGTATCGTCCGGGCCGGTGGTCGGGTTCGTCACGTACGCCTCAGCCCGCCCGAAGGGCCGACCTCACCAGCGCGGCCGACGACGTCGAGTGGTCTCCCTCGGCAATGCCAGGACCCCAATCAACCAGTGCGTGGCTTCAACGTAGGTGATCGCGGGCTGCGCGATGCGGCCGTCTCTCCTCGCAAGGGAGCAGTCCGCACCGATCCGGGCCGGGCCGGGCCGGGCCCTGCCGTCGCCACCCGCGCACGGATGCGGGCCATATACGCGGTATGTACGCCATGCGTACGCTTCGCGGGACGCCGCGGGTACTCAGCACGTTTGAGTTGTCCAGCGCATGCCGATGTTGGAGAGTTGCTCGATCCGCTCCGCGGAGAGGGTTGCGGCTCTGCTGCGCTGGTTGCCGATCCATGCACCAAGCCGGATCTGCCGTTCCTCCTGGTCCTGGTCGCGGAAGCCCTCCCCGTCGCGGGCGGCGATCGTCTCGATGTGCTTCCTCGGCACGCGCAGGTGCCCTTCACGCTCGTAGTACTGCTTGGCGGCGGCGAGGTTGAGCGCCCATTTGTCGGCCTGCGTCCGGCGGGGTTTGGGTTTTTCGTCCTCGCCGGCGGGTTCGATCCCGAGGATGTGCTCGCACAGCCATTGCTGGGCGCCTGTGAGCTTGTCCCAGCCGAGCCGGACCGAGCGCACCCACCGGCCGAGGTCTTCGCCCTGGTGCACAACGTCGCCCGGCTCCGTCGGCAGCCTCCCGCCGGCCTGCAGGTGCTGCCGGGTGAGGTGGAAGGCGCGTTGCCATTCCACCGGCCAGGTGGGGCACCACGAAGGGTCGATGGTGTCCAGTTGCTCGCGTCGTTCCTCCGGCAGGGCGCCGGCCGCCGAGCCCACCGGCAGGCCTTCGGCGCGCCGCTGCTCGATCTCGGCGGCCTTGCGGGCGGCGGCCCTGGCGTTCTTCAGCCAGATGCCCACCTTGTGCCCCTGGTAAGTCGCGTCCAGCGGCGCCAGCAGGTGCCCGTTCGCTTCGGCCCACCCGCGCGCCGCCGCGAGACCTTCCTCCCACGCGACGTCGAAGTGGCTCCAGACCATGCCCAGCTTCTGCAGCTGCGCGATGCGGTCGGCGTCCATGTCCCCGCGGGCGTAGAACCGGCGAGCGTCGGCGATCCATTGCCCCAGCGGGAAGGCGGCGAGCGTGGCCGGCCACCCCTCGGCTTCCGCCTCCTGGTCGTGCTTGGCGGGCACCCGGTACGTGAACGGGACCTTCAGGTCGCCGTGGAGCCGTTGGTACAGGGTGGCGGCTTCAATGCCGCGCCGCCAATGCTCGTGCTCGGGGTTGAGTACCCGCAGGTTGATGAACGCCGCCAGCTGCGCGGGGTCACGAGGCGTGCTGAACTTCAGCAGTTCCCGGGCCGGCACCGACAACCGGTCGCTTCGGTCGCTCCCTGCTGCCTCCTCTTCCGCCCCGCTGCGGCTCTGTACGCCCCTGACACGGCTTGGCGCCTGGGGCTGCGCCAGAGCTTCCACGACGCGGGCGTCGTGTGCCCTGAGCGCTTCCAGCAGCTTGGCCAGGCCACCGAAGGCCCGCGAGGTGAGCATGTTGTCGGCGGTCTCGCCCGGCCCGAGCAGGACGGGCACCACGAGCGAGGCGACCTTGCCCTCACCGGGCTGCATGCGCAGTGCACGGCCGACGGCTTGGACGAGGTCGGGCATGGAGCCGCGTACGTCGGCGAAGTACACGGAGTCGCATTCGCGGGTGTCGACCCCCTCTCCGAGCACGCGAACGGAGCCGAGGAACGTCTTCTCCACGACTGTGCCGTCAGTAGCGATCCCTCTGGAGAATTCGTCCAGGACGCGGCGGCGGTGGAGGGGCTTGTGCTCGCCGCACAGCCAGTCGGCCCACACCACACGCGGGTACAGCGCGGGGTCGGCCGCGTGCAGCCGCTCGGTGACGTCGGGAAGGCCGGCCGCGAAGGCCTCGGCTTCCTTGACGACGTGGTGGAAGACGAGCGTCCTGCGGAATCCTTCCTCGGCTGAGGCCTTCACCAGCGCTGTCTGGAGCGCGGCGAGCCGGGCCCCGCGCACCTGCTCGGATCGTGCGTCCTCGCCCAGGAGCTGGGCGGCTTGGAGCTGGGTGTCGGTGATGTCTACGCACACCACCTGGTAGGGGGCACAGATCCCCCGGTCGATCGCCTCCGACAGCGTCAGCGTGTAGCAGCGCGCCCCGAACGGACCCTCCGGATCGTCTTCCATCGACGCCACCAGCTCACCCGGTATGCCCGGCGCACCCTCGGAGTCGTCGTCCAGTTGCCACAGCCGGGGCGTGGCGGTCATGTACAGCCGCCGCAAGGACGGGATGCGGGTGTTGTCATGGACGACCGCCCACGGCCTGCCGATCCGGCCCGAAACCCTATGCGCCTCGTCCACGACGATCAGCGACCACCCCGGAAGGCCGGCGGCGTGCGCGCGTTCCAGGGTGCCGAGCCCGAGCGAGGCATACGTGGCGAACACCGTCACCTTGTCGAGCGGCCGCACCCAGTCGACCAGCTCGCCCACGTCTGTGGTGTTCGGGAAGGACGCCTCCTCACCTCGCAGGGACGAGACCCCGATCATCGGGCCTGTGCGGCCGCCCTCGCGCCATGCGGCCACGGTCTGGGCGAGCAGGTCCAGCGAGGGCACGAGCACCAGCACCCGGTCCGCGCGGAGCTCCTCCGCGCTGCGGACAGCGACGAGGCTCTTGCCCGATCCGGTCGCCATGATGACCTGAGTCCGAAGCCCTCGCTTCGGCACCACAGATCGTGCAGGCAATTCGAGCGCCCGGAGCACTGCGTCCACGGCTTCTCGCTGATGAGGACGAAGTTCCTTCACAGCCATTCGATCTACTCTCTCCTGCGAGCCGGACGACAGCTCTCACACACCAAGGCGCGAGCAACTAGCCTGTCGACAACGGATATCCGCCCGCCTTGCCCACGGAGACACCGGAACCACACCTGCGATGCGGGCCCTAGATGACCCCCGTGCAGCGGGTGACAGATTCCAAGAACCTCTAGAGCCGTCTGATTCCAGAGTCTATCGCACACTAAAAATGAAGCAGACGCTCCGGAGGATCGACACGGAAGCTGCGGGTACTCCGCATTCATCACTGTCCAATCACAGCCCAGCCTGCCGGAGAGAGAGTCATGGAACAGAAGACCGAGAACCATCAAGGCAACCGGTTCTGCAAGGCGTGCGGCACGCCCGCCGAGGACGGGAAACTGTGCAAGCACTGCGGCGCCGTCCTGGACTTGCCCGACAGTGCAGGGCTGGTCGAAGACGAAGGGGCCGCAGTGCGCCGCGACTTCGAGGGACGCACTGAGCAGCAAGAGCAGAGGTGACCCAGGCAGTAAGTGAGCCTGGTCTGCTGAACACCGCCCCTCGGGGTACACGGCCCGCATGGCACCGAAGACCGAACGCATCGAGTTCCTGCGGGCCCTGCGGCAGCTGCACCGCGTCCGCTCCTTCTACGCCGTGGGTGTCCTGCTGTGGGCGGCATCCACAGCCTGGACCGGTTGGCAGGCGCCCGGGAGCCGGCAGATGTGGGTGTCCGTCCTCCTCCTCACCGTCTTCACCGGCCTCCTCGCCACCGCGGGCCTGACCCTGCGGCGCCTGGCAGTCCCCGCGACGGGCCGGCCCGCGCATCACGCAGCCCCGCACAAGCCGGCAGGCACCCGCCACGCCCACGCCTGAGGCCTGCAGCCGTCCGGCACATGCCAACCAGGTTCTTGCCGCGCGGGCACGCGGCTTTCAAGGGTGCCGTCCAGGTCTGTGAGGGCGGTAGCCGGGCATACGGGCTTCACCCTTCGAGAGGAGTCCGCTCATGCTCGGCATAGTCGCGGCAGTTCTGTTCTTCATCGCGTTCCTCATCAATGCGGCCGATGTGAGTACCAATCACACGTTCTCGTCTGTCAACGTCATGCTCCTGGGGTTGACCGCTCTGGCCCTGCACGTTGCGGGGATCGGGAGCACCTGGTCCCGCAGACGCTGACTCAGCCTCTCCGGCTGACCTCTCCCGCAGGAGCCAGCCGGAGAGGTCACCCGCCCCGCACCCCCCTGCGGCTCGGGCCGTAGGCCCGTTGGCCCGCCCCGCGCAGCGGGGCCGGCCTTCATGGCGCGCAGCGCCCCCCGTGACCGGAGCGCAGCGCAGGGCACGGGGCGTGGGGACGCAGTCCCCACCTGCTCCGGGAGCGCAGCGGACGGAGCATCACCTGCCTTGCGCAGCAAGGCAGGTGAGCTGACCGCGCAGCGGTCAGCCAGCGCTCCCGCGGAGCGGGAGCGCAACACCCGCGCGCAGCGCGGGTGTTCGCTTGCATCGCGCGCAGCGCGATGGGACCCGCTCCGCGGG
>NZ_JBIAEC010000048.1:0-17500 GCF_042868225.1 Streptomyces sp. NPDC007856
CTCTACCGCGAACGCCCCGAAAGCGCCCCCGCGCTACCCAACAACCCGAACACGCCTACCGATTGATCGCCAACACCACGAAAGGGGACACCATCGCCTCGAGGACGCTCGACCGCGGCTGCTGGTAGGTGCGCGCTCAGCCCGTCGGCCATGCCGATCGCGTGGCTGGCCCGGTGTGGGGGTTGCTCGGCCCGGTCACCCGGGCTTGCCCACCTGGCGGGGCGGCTTGCCCAGCGGGGCGTGCCCCGCCCGATCGGAAATGGGCAAGCCTCTCACCTGCTCTTTTTTTTGGGGGTTGGGCAAGCCTTCGGGCACGCCTCGGTGAGGAGAGTTCACGGCACGAGATCCGAAAGGAGCCAGTGCCGTGCTCGATCTGCCCAATACCACCCCGACCGCCCGCGAGATCTTCGCCTGCCTGGATGCGGAGTGGGCGGAGCTGTGCGAGGACGCGTCCGTACGGGCCGCGGTGGCCGACTGGCTGATGACCGATCACCTGCCGACGACGTCGCGGCCGTGACCGATTCCTGGGTGCGCGCCCTCGGCCCCGACCAACTGCTGGCCGCGCTGCGCCCGGGCCGCGGTGTCCCGTCCGACGCTTTGACCGATGCGGTGCTGCGCAATCTTCTGGCCCGTGCAACCGGTCATGACCGATCGGCCACGCTCGCCGCGCGGATCATCGTGCAGGCCATGCTTCCGGCCGCCGTGCGCATGACGCGCGGACAGGTGCGGGGGACCGGCGGACGCACGTGGGACGACGTCGGGCACATGGTGATCGCCGCCCTGTTCGAGGTCGCCCGCTCCGGCCGCATCCGCACCCGGCCCGGCCCGCCCGCCGCGAACCTCGCCCTGGACACGCTCAGCCGGGTCTGCCGCGAACTCGCCGCCGACCGTGAGGAGGCCAGCGAGGACCTGACCGCCGCCGAGCACCTCACCGACCCGGCACCCGGTCCGGCCGCGCAGGCCCACGCCGCCGCGATCCGCGCTGCCGCATACGCCGCCGGCCTCACCACCGAGCCAGCCGCCTGCGAGGCAGAGGCCAGCAACGCGCGCCTGGAACTCCTCGAACTCGTGCTGGAGGCGATGGAACACGGCTCGATCAGCCGGGCCGACGGCCAGGCCATCGCCTGGCACTACACCACCAGCCCCGTCCCCGACGCGCAGGCCGCGCACCGCGCCGGCACCACCGCTGCCGCCTGGAGGCGCCGCCGCAGCCGCGCCGTCGACCGGCTCAAGTCCCATCTGCGCCCCGCCGCATGACCACCAGCCCGCGCCCGATTTTCGACAGAGACGGAGACCTGCATGACCGCCCGTACGAGGACCCGGCTGGACGAGGACGAAGAGCGCGTCACCCGCGCCCAGCGGCTGCTGATCGGCCTGGGCGCCGCCCTCGTCGCCACGCCCTTCGACACCACCACCCACGACCGGCTGCGTGACTTCCTCGCCGACGACGCCCCCCAGGTCCTTGCCTCGCTGGAGGTGCTGCGCCGGCGCCCAGAGGCCGAACTGCGCACCCGGATCGCCGAGCTGGCCGGCCACAACCTGCTGCCGACCGGAGGCGCGGCATGAAGCACTTCACCCGCCGCCCGGCCAACCAAGCCCCCGTCGAGTCTGCGGCCGCAAGGGAGGAGTGGGACATCGACGAGCGGTCCGACAACTACATCGGCGGCTGGTCGACCGGCGCGCGCCAACACCACCGCCGTGCTGCGCTGGGCGGCCTGGGGCCTCCTCGTCCTCGGCCCAGTCCTCGGCGCCACTGCCTTCGCCCGCACCTCCGCTGCCAGCCCGGCCCAGCCGTCGGTGACGGCGAGCGCACCGACCGCCACCGGCTCCCAGGGCGCGGCCGGCTTCGCGACCCTATTCGTCGCGCAGCACCTGCGGGCGGGGGAGGGCGACCAGGACAAGCTCGCCGCCTACTACCCGGCTGCCGCCGACATGCAGCTCGAGGTGAGCCGAACCAGCGCCACGGCGAGCAGCTCACCCTCGTGTGGCTGCGGCAGACCGATCCCGACGTGCGGTCGGTGACCGTCGCGACCCGCATCGTCTCCGATACCGCTCCGGCCGCGAAGAAGACCACGGCCGATGCAGCCGGTGACTCACAACCGACCGCCGCCGCGGCGGCCGACAGCGTCCACTACTTCCAGGTGCCCGTCGCCTTCGGGCCAGCCGGTCAAGGGGCGACCGGCTACGTGGCGCTGTCGATGCCGGCCGAGGTCACCGCGCCCCGTGGATCAAGACGCCGCAGCTGATCTACGGGCCGGTGCAGCCGGCCGTGCCGTCGGACCCGCGTATCCAGACCGTGGTCGCGTTCCTCAGCGCCTACCTGACCAACTCCGGGGAGGGGCTGGACCGCTACCTCGCTCCCGGCACGCGCCTCACCGCGATCAGGCCTGCGTCGTACACGAGCGTCTCGGCCGACCAGATGCAGATCGAGCAGGACCAGTCGTCGGAGCGGGCCACGGCAGTGCCCAAGGACGACACCCGCACCCGACTGGTCGTCACCGTCCGTGCCACCGGCCACGACACGGTCCGCGTCCCGCTCACCTACGCGCTCACCCTCAAAGCCCGCGCCGGCCGCTGGGAGATCGCCGCCCTCGACGGCGTCCCGTCCCCAGCCCTGCCCGCGCAGCCGGCCGTCTCCAGCCCAGCCCCCACTCCCTGACCGAAGGAGCACAGCATGCAGTCCGTGATCCTCACCGACGACTGGATCACCATCGACACCGGCCTCGGCGCCGACATCAAGACCTTGATCTTCAAGGTGGCCATTCCAGTGCTGGCCAAGGTGTTCATCTTCGTCGTCGGCTTCAAGACCCGGGCACCCGGCCCGACCATCATGGCGGCGATCTTCGCCGGGATCATGGTCGGCCTGTCCCCGAGCATCAGCACGACGGCCCAGGTCACCAGCGACACCATCAACCAGTACAACAACGGCGGTAGCAACAGCACGGTCCTGCAGGGTGACCGGTGAACACGGCCGAGAGCATCGACGAAGAGCTGGTCGGCCGCTGCTACACCAAAGCCTGCCGCGCGCCGCTGGTCCACGGTGTCATCCGCAGCGTCAACTGCGGGCCCAACCTCCGCCTCCCGGGCGGCCCGTACACCCTCACCCAGCTCGCCGCGATCGTCATCTCGGTGAGGCTGCTGATCCTGACCCGGCCCCTCTGGGGCGGGCACGGGCCGGCGTACGTCGTCGTGCTGTCCGCGGTGCCGATCGGGGCGGCGTTCGGCATGCGGCACCTGCACATCGACGGCCGTAATCCGGCCGCGGCCGCCGCCAGCGTCGTGATGATGCTCGCCCCACACACACATCCACGGCCGGCCCTTCCGACCCGCCCGGCCCGCACACGACGCGCCCCGAGCGACCCTGCCCATCCCGAACTCGCCAACCACCCCGCGCCGGTGGCCCGCGACCAGGTGCCGAACCGCACCCCTCGCACAGCCCAGCCGAACCCAGAACCGGCGCCGAGGCGCCCGGCACCCAAGCCCGTTCCGGCACCGATGGCGTCGGGAGTGCAGGCCCTGCTCGCCCGCCGCACGGCACGAGATTGATGACGGAGAACTGATACGTCTACCGATCCGGCACCTCGCCATAAACTTGATCTTCACCACGTCCGGCACCCGTCTGGGCGGTGTGGCGGGTGGCGGCCGCCAACTACTCCCACCCAGGCCGCCAAGAAGCGCCGGCTGAAGGCACTGGAGTCGTTGTTCAAGTCATTGAGCGGTGAGCCGATGCTGCTGAGCCTGTGCCCGCAGGTCGACCCGATCGCCCTCGTCCACGCGATGGTCGCCGACGTCGACCTCGCGTGCAGCCCCCGCTACGAGCAGCTCGGCCACCTGTGCTGGACCACTGGCTGGCCGTGCCACTGCCGGCCACCTCCCAGAGGGACATGCTCGCCGCCGCGTTCCGCGCCGCGCGGGCGGAGGTGTCCACGGCGCTGGGCCTGATGCCCGCCCCCATCAGCATCATGGAGTTCAACGAGCGGACAGCGCAGGCCGAGCGGATGCAGGCCCGCTGGCCCACCGGGGTCACGATGCGGCCCGCGACGGAGGCCGAGATCCTGTGGATCTACGGGCACAGTGCGCGCCGGGGCTGGCCGAGCCGTTCTTGCCGGACGGCACGGAGCCGGCCGTGCGCGGCCGCGGCCGCACCGTCGCCGCGCTGGGGGAGGTCCTGCTCGCCGAGGGCGGCACCGACTTCCACACCCGCCGTATCGCGCCGGGCAACCCGTTCCAGCGCCGGTACCTGTAGGTCTCCAGCGAGTGGGGCGACTCCTAGCAGGGGCTGCTGGCCCTGTCGGAGATGCCGGAGGCGTTCGCGCTGCCCGGCGCCGCCTCCCTGCAGCAACTGGACGACCTGGCGTATCCGGTGGACTGGGCGGCCCGCCTGGTCATCGCCCCGGGCCGCAAGGCGGAAGCCAAGAGCCGCCGGCGCGCACGGCATCTGCGGGCCCAAGCCGCCGAGTACGAGGGCGACCCGGCCGGGCCGCCCGCCTCGATCGCCAAGAACCAGGCCGACAACGACGAATTTCGCGAACGGATCTCCTCCTCGGAACGGGAAGTGGAGATCCAGGCGATGGTCACGCTCGCCGTGTGGGGAGCCAGCCTCGACGACGTACAAAACCGGGCGGCCTCTCTCGCCCACGACTTCGGCGCCACCGACTACACCTTCGCCCGGCCGGTGGGGGAGCAGGCCAACTTGTGGCGGGCCATGCTGCCCGGCTGCCGCACGCCGAGGGTGATGACCGGCTACGCCCAGACCCTCCGCGCGCACGACGTCGCCCTGGCGATGCCATGGTGCGGCAGCGCGCTCGGGGATGACCGCGGAGGGCTGTTCGGGCTGTAGCTCGCCTCCGGCGGCGCCCGCCCCGTGCTCGTCGACCCCGCCCGTGGTCCCCGGGAGAACGCGAGTGCGTCTAAGTCCGTGGGGCTGAAGACGGCCGTCTACAACGTCCTCGCCCGCGGCCACCAGATCGGCAAGCCAGGCTCGCGCGGCCGTGCGGTCATCGTGGACCGCACCAAGGAGGAAGAGTGGGTGCGCTTCGCGAAGGCCTGCCCGGGCACCACCCAGGTCATCCGCATCGACCAGCAGGCCGAGGTCTCCCTGGACCCGCTGCGGCTGTTCAACGCCAACAGCCCGAAGATCGCCGCCCGATTCTGCGAGTCCTTCCTGACCCTGCTGCTCGGCGTCAAGCCGATGGATCTCGAGGGCGTGGCCCTGTCGGAAGCGGTCGAGGCCGTCCTGCCGCCGCGTACGTCGGATGCCACGACCCGGACGAAATCGGCCCCGCCGGCTCCGAGAAGGGCCAGATCATCCGCGGGCTGATCCCGCACCGGCTGATGTTCCGGCAGACCACCCGCGCCCTGGCGCCCGCACCATCCACACCACACCCAGCGACTACCGGAGCGCCGCATGAACGCGCTCAGGCTCTGGCGGATCCGGCTGCACACCCTGGGCAGCGCCCGGCTGCGCATGGCAATGCTGTTCGCCGGCCGCGCCGCCACCACCCTGACCCTGCTCACCTCGCTGCCCGCCCAGGCCGCCCCCTCCCCGTCGCCGAGCTCCACCTCCAGCGCCCCGAACACTGGCGGGCTGAGCACGCCGACACCGGCGGAGGTCGAGCAGGCCCAGAAGTTCATGGAGGAGGCGCAGGAGACGCTGTCGAAGCCGACGCAACAAGCGCTGCTGGAAGCCCAGGCCGACGATCTGCGCAAGCAGCTGCCCAACGAGGGCGGCGTGCTGGGTGTCTTCAATGTCACCGACTCCCACACCCTGCCCATCAGCGCCTACTCGGTGAAGTAGAACACCGGCTCCCGAACGCGCTGGCGCTCCCAGCCTCGGCCGGAACTCTGCTTCTCCTCGCTGTCGGCGAACTGGCCGGACCAACACGGCAGCTTCTGGCGCGCCGCAGTTTCCGCCGTCTACCTGGCCCTCGCCTTGGCTGGCATGGGATGGGATGGGATGGGATGGGATGGGATGGGATGGGATGGGATGGGGCGACGTGAAACTCACCCTCGCCGTCGGGGCCCTCCTCGGCTGGTTCAGCTGGGCCGCCGTCCTCGGAGGAGTCTTCGCCGGCTTCGCACTCGCCGCTACACAGCAACGGCCCTGCTCCTGAACCGGGGAGGCCACTGGTAAATCCCGCATTGTCTTCGGGCCCTGATTCTCTCCGCCCTCACCGCACCCTGAGACTGTAGGCGGCGCCAGGTTGAAGGAGGGCGACGTCGCTTACGAGCGCGCAGTCGGGAGCCAATGGAACCGATCAAAAGGCCCCTGACCTGGCATTATACCGATAGCTATCACCATAGACAGCCATATTGAAAGACCGATATCTAGCTAGTTGATGATCCTTATGGCAAGCCCGATGAGTATTGACCTAACTATCCTCTTGTCAATAGCTGTGACAATGACTACCCATCCTCCTATAGATATCTTCACTCACCGGTCTACCGATCCTGCTAGTTAGTATTCTTCCTTGCGTCAGACTCTCCAAAAGTAGATAACTCCTTCCAGCCGATCTTTCAATGTTGCTTCTTACTTAGTCTTCTCACTTACCTATTTACTCCCTTGCCTGCTTTAGAGCGGACCTACTTGGGTGCATACGTTTGGTAGGTTTAACCACCTAGCTTGGCAGCCACTTAGCGCTCTAGACAACTTACGGGTCAACTTGCCTTGCAGCGGCTGAAAGCATCTTTAGCCAGTACTAACACCCTGCCTGCTACCGCACTTGAGAAACTCCGATAGGAATTGCTTAAGGGGGAAGTAGCTTGCTTACCTGCGGGTTAGTTGCCAACTCTGCGTACGTCGCTACCTGCACGCTTCCTTAGATAATTCCGTGCTTTCATGCCAGCTAATGTGCTACCTAGCCTGACATCGCTCAGCGCGCGCTTAGGTAGTCAAACCTGGTCTACTACCAACCCAAGGACGAGCCGTCCGCTCCGCGCAACGACCCCACTCCGCCATCAGAGGTGCTGCTTGATCGCCAATCACGGACTCGTCCAGCAACGACGCGCCGGTCCGACACACCGGAAGCCACACCTGTTATCGTCTCTCTCGTTGAATGACTTCCCTGACAGGAACCTCGTTCGCGCGACACAAGCCGGATGAGCGCTCGAAACCGGACAACCTATCTCCTTCAAGGGTGTTCGACTCAAAATGTCAGGCCGAGGAGAGTTGGTCCTGTGGAGAAGATCGCCGTCGCGAGCCAAAAGGGCGGACCTGGGAAGACCACGACGACCGTGAACCTGGCGGCCGGTCTGGCTCTCACTGGTGCCCGAGTCCTAGTAGCAGACATCGAGCCCCAGGCCCAGGCCGGCCAGGCCCTCGGTGTTCGCCTGGGGAAGACGGATTTGGAGAAGTCCCTCGGCCTGAAGCTCCAGATGGCTGGCCAGGGCGTGCCCACGTCTGTGCGCGACGTCCTCATCGATCGCACTGAGTTGCTCGCCAAGTGGAAGGGGGCGGGGCAGCTGTTCCTGCTCGCCTCAGAGCAGCACACGATGGCGAACGCCCAACACATCCTTCATGCGGCTGGCAAGGAGCGCGTTCACGCGCTCCGCGAGCTGCTCGAAGAGATCGATGATCTTTTCGACTACGCCGTCTTCGACACGCCACCAGCTGTTGAGGCTCTCAACGGCGTAGCTCTCGCAGCAAGCGACTACGCTCTTACCCTCTGCCTGCCCAAGCACGCCACCGTCGAAGGCGCAGTGGCCATGCGCTCGACGATCCGGCACGTCAAGGACCGGACGGGTGGAAAGGCAGACCCCAAGTACCTTGGCGCGGTTCTCAACATGTCCAAGCCGCCAACTGAGTGGTCTCAGGAAGAGATGGAGGTCCGCGACCTCATGCTCGACACTGGGCTGCTTCCCTTCGCCACCGACATCCGCGAGGACACCCGAATCTCTCGGAGCTACGCCAGCGGCGTGCCTGCTGTCCTCGGCTTCGCACGCCATGCTCCCGGCAAGCGCTACGCCAAGTTCCTCCAGGAGTTCCTCGACCGCCTGGACACGCCCGAGAGCGAGTGGACCCTCGCTCCAAGCGTTGAAGAGGTGCTGAACGGCCAGGTTAAGGAGAACGCCCGTGTCTAGCGACGACGCACCCGCAAAGCGGAGCGACGCCGACGGTAAGGAGGCCGGGGCCTTCGTTGGAGTACGCCGACGTAGGCCGCCTGCTCGCAACACTGCGATGGCAGCAACCTTGGTCGCGCAGGCCGAGGAGGTGGCGGATGCAGGATTTCTCGGCACCGTCTCGGACCGCAACGCTGCTTCCCCGTCAACTCCCCGGTCCGCCATGGCCGATCGCGCCTCCGGCCAGACGGCAGAGCCTTCGGCAGCTAGCCGAGGAGTTGCCTCTGAGACCGGGCAGAGCTCCACACGTGTCAAGCCTGCGGTGCCCGACGACCTGCGTGAGATTCCGCCAGCACGCGGGGAGCAGCCCGACGCCGTGCTTCCCGCCTCACCGAACAGCCTGCCTCCCGCCCCGGTAGATAAGGCGACCGGACCTGAAGAGACCCAGGCAGATCCCGGGACAGAAGCAAAAGGCACCGGGCACGCGGCGCCTGCCCCGGTCGGCACCGGTGCCACCCCGGCCGAGAAGACCGACGCTGAAGTGCCAATCGATGAGTCGGGGGGACGGGACACCGCCCGCCGCGTCGACCATGCGACAGACAGCGAGGTCCAGGGAACCGAGAAGAGCCCCAGGCCTGCCGCTAAGCAGCGCGGGACTCCTAAGCCCTCCACGAAGCAAAGCCCTACCCTTCTCGAGTTGCACGCATCCTTCGCCGACTCCCGGACCAACTCGAAGAAGTGGGCCACCCACGGAGCGAACATGGTCCCAGAGGTCTGGGATGCTCTTCGCGCCCGGATCGCCCAAGATCGCCGGTCTGCCGGCAACCCGGAACTCGCTGCTGGTCACTACATGGACGTGGTGTTCCGCAACGCTCCGATGGACGCCGACGCACTCATCGATCTCTACCAAAAGCTCTCAGACCAACGCATGGGATACCTCGGAAGCGGCAAGAAGTCGACCTTCCGCTTGGGACCAGTCGCCCGTGCCAACGCCTCCGAAATGAAGGCTTTGCTCGATGAGGCTGACTACGCACGCAAGGGCCTCTATGTGGTCTCCGCTCTGGTCGTCCAGCTCCTACGGAAGCTGGACGAGGAGGGCCCTCTGCTCCGCCCAGAGCTTCCTCCGCTGCTGTAGTCACCCCGCCTAGTGGTCGGGTGGGCGAGGCTCCACCCGACCACGGCGACCTACAACTCGATCCAACGGCACCTACCGACACGCCGTAGGTGTGAGGTCGCAGCAACATTTCTTCTTTCGAGCCCCGCTGAATAGTGGGGCCATTTATTTTCCACTTTCCGGACGCCTTGGCCCCAGTCGCTCGGACGATGGCATTTACTCGTTCATCTCGGCACCCCGGGCGGCCAGTGCTGCAGCGCACAAGACTCGTGAATCGACGATCATTCCAGGCTTGCGACCTGGGGTTATGCCGATAGAAATACTTATATCCGCACCGATAGTGCTACCGATTCGGGTGATCTTCAGGATTCCGATGTGACTTCACGGATGCCGGTTCAGGCTACTACGGATATACGGGCAGTTGGCCTCACCAAGACAAGCAATGATGTCCCTGACAGGGCAATCGTGAGGTTCATTCCTGTAGGCTTCCGGCCAAGAACTCGCAATTGGAATACGGGAGCCTGTCGATGCCGCCGAGGGTGGTTCTCAGCGCCAACGCTGTCGCGGTCGCTGCTGGAGTCAGCAAGAACTGGGTCTACCGCGCCATCGACATAGGCGTACTTAGCGAACCGTGCTTCGCCGCCGACGTCATCGTGGTCAAGGTCTACCGAGTACTGTCCCAGTTCGTCTGGCCGGATAAGCCCCGGCAGCGGTCAGTCAAACATGATCTCGATACGTGGCAGATCGCCGCTCTCAACGCCGCACGAGACGCGGTTACTGATCAGCGCACGACCGCAGAGACAACGCTGTACGTGCTGCCGAATGCTGTCCACGTCGTCAACAGCCGCCTTGAGCGTGCCCAGTTGGAGGCCTCGGACCCGGCTGGAGAAGAACCCGCTCCCCTTGATGCGCAGATGGCGTTGCGCATGCCGATCGGACGCTGGATCGACGAGCTCCCCTCGGTGCTCGCCAAGACCCCGAAGAGTGCCCCTCGACGTGGAGCCGCGGCACGACGGGGAGCGTCCCGCTAGAAGCTCGCTGGTCAGGCGGTGCGGTCAGGAGGTAGGAGGCCGAACCGCACCAGCCCGCCGGCGCTCGGCGAACGCCCACTCAGGAAGGAGACCGATCACGACCAGCCTCAACTGAACTGCGGAAACCGCTCTGCCACCTCTCACCGTGTCGAGCGGCTAGTTCCGTTTTGTCTCTTTCCGGTCTCTAGCTCCTGGAGCAGATCATAGCTGCCACTCCTGGGGCTGGTCTCGTGCTGCCTGATATCGAGACGCAGCCCACATCTCAGCAGAATCAGCAAAGTTCGTCCTGTTCGCAAGGTTTGTCCTCTCCTCGGGGTCGGGTGTCTCGGCGGTCGTCCTTCGAGCCCAGCGGCTCGGGATTCCGCGAGCTGCTGGAGCGTCGAGGGTGGGTGAAGGTTCCTTGGCACCCGGGCAGCTCTCGTGCGGTGCCGGATGTGTCGGTTTCGGTGTACGTGAAGGTCGCGGCGTTGGCGCTACGGGCCGAGGGCTGCACGGCTGGCGTCGCGCGGCTCGCTGCGTACTTGAGGTTGAGTACGTCCTCGGTTGAGCGGGGGCTTCGTGTCCAGTCGGTGCCGGATCCGGTCGACGGCGTTGTGGAGTTGTCAAGGCGGCGGCGCACGAAGCCGGGCGGCATGGGGACGACGGCGCTTCGGCGTCCTCGCCCGGTGAGCCGTGGGGAGCGGTTCGTTTGGGTGCCGGTCGCCTTGGTGGAGGTGCTGGTGGAGCCGCGCCAGATTCGGGCATGGGCTGCCTTGGTATACGCGGAGGCGACGGGCTGGCCGGTGACCGAGGCTGAGCTGGAGAAGATCCTGGTCCACCACAGCGGTAGGCGGGCGGGGAAGCCGGTCGGCCCGGAGGCGGCGGGAGCGGTCGTCGAATCGCTCGAATCCCTTGGTTTCCTGCTGGTCCGGCGCCAGGCGGGGTATCAGGGGCGCCACGAGTATGTGGTGCTGGACCGGCCGCTGAGGCACGAAAAGGAGACTCGCAAGGCTGCCGATCCCACCAGCGGGGCGCCGACAGGAGGGGACGATGCGGAGGCCTGTTCCCGGGTCGGTGAGGGATCGGGCTCGCTGTTTGGTGAGGGATCCCTCGCGAATGCGGAAGACAGCAAGATTGACCGACATGATGAGGACGCAGAAAGGGTTGTTCAACCCGCCGTAGGCGAGGCTGGCGTCAAGTCGCGCGAGGCGCCTGTCGATAACCCTGGTTGCCTGACCGGCGACGTTGGGTCGGGTTCGGGTGGTCTCGCGCTTTGCGCGGATGGGCATACTCCTCCTCGGCCCCGATCGCAGGCTGAAGCGGCTGGTGCTTCCCGCGGTTACGACGGGCCGGAGCTGACGTTCAGCGCGCGGATGGCGTGGATCACTGAGCCGGTGCGCTGGCTGCTGGAGCGCAGCCGGACCTACGCGCAGCGGAGGTTCGCGCGGGAGCTGAGCTCGCAGTTGGCGCTGGGGATCGAGACGGAGCGGCTGCGGGAGCGGCTGCAGCGCCGGTTCGTGGCGGCCAGCCCTTCGGAGATCCGCAGCCCGGAGGGCTGGTTGCTGAAGGTGGCCGCGCCGCGGTGGGGATGCCACGACCCCGGGAGCGAGGAGGGCGTGCTGTGGGCGAGCGGCAAGCCGTGTCTGGAGTACCGGGCCGTTCGTGAGGAGCGCCGCCGCGCCCGGGAGAGGGAGGCAGCGGTTGCCACCGGGGCGTGTGCGGGGTGCCTGGAGGGCGGGTGGCCATGCGCGATGTGTCAGCTGGAGGCCGCCGCGTCGGCGCCGGCTGAACGACCGCGGTCGGCCGACCGGCATCCGCCAGAGCCAAGGATGTCTCGCGAGGCGGCGGGCGTGGTCGAGGGCGGGTGGCGGTCGGATCGGTGTCCGAACTGCCGGTCGTGGGCACCGGGCCGGGGACTGGATGGCCGGTGTCGGCCGTGCGGGCTGAAGCACGCCGTCGACCAGGCGGTGACCTTGGCCATGGACGCGGCGGGAGCCGGCCTGCAGGGGCGGCCGAAAATCGCCGCAGCCGGTGAGGCGGCCGCCGATGCGTGTGCCCAGGCCAAGCGGGCGCGTGCCGATGCCGTCCGGGAGGGCCTGTCGGAAGACAGGGTGTGCTGGGTGGTGCTGCTCGCGGCGCAGGCCCGGGCCGAGATCTGGGTGCGGGCGTCGGGAGAGGACCGGTGAGGCGGGGGCAGACGGCCTCGGCTGCCGACCGGCGGAGGTCTGCTCCGGTGGTGAGCCCGCGGCTGCGCCAGTGGGTGGAGGTGCTGCCCGGGTTGTCGGTGCGAGCTCGTCGGCTGTTGCTGGAGGGCGATGCAGAGGGCCGGTATGCCGGGCGGAGTGCAGGAGAGGCGGGGTACCGGCTGACGATGGCGTTGGCGGTGGCGTGCTCGCAGCCGGGCCGGGAGTGGACCTTCGGCCAGTTCTGGGAGGCCCTGGTGCTGCGGCCGACGGCCGGCGGGGCGTGGGCGCGATCGCTGCGCACCCGCAAGGGGGACCGGTACGCCGAGGGCAAGCTGAGCGAGATGCTGGCCAAGGCGCGGCGGTTCGTGGGCTCCTCCGAGCCGATCACCTGCCGCACCGATGCGGTGGTGGAGGTGCAGCGGGTCCGTCAGGCTGTCGAGGCGGCGTCCTGGTGGGGCAGCAAGGGCGGGGTGGATGAGAAGAACCTGACGGCCCGGCTGCGGCTGGCGGAGCGCTCCGGTGGGCTCGATCACCAGGTTTCCGTCCGGCAGCTGGCCGAGTTGATGGGGTGTGCCCGCTCCACCGTGGAGTCGAGCAACGCGCGGCTGCGGGAAGCCGGGTGGCTGAGGCTGCTGGGTGTGGGCTCGGGGAAGAACGCCGGTTCCCGGTGGCTGCTGCGGATCCCCGATGGTCCTGCTAACGGTGATGGTGCAGCGCCGGGACAGTTGCCAGCTGCACGGGAGCGGGGGGCAGGGAGTGTCCCGGGAATGCACGACTGCTGGCGCAGTACGCGGTCGCTGGATGCGGTGATGGCCGAGGATGCGTTCCACCACTACGCGCACGGCTCCTCGGGGGCGAGGCTGCTGGCCTGCTTGGATCCGGTTGATGGCGCGGAGGTGGCGGTGCTGGCCGCGGCGACGGGGCTCCACCGCACCACGGTGCGGCGGCGGTTGGTCAAGCTGGCGGAGGACGGTTTTGTGGAGGAGGCGGACGGGCGGTACTACCTGGCACGTCGGTTGGCTGGTTCGGAGGGGGCCGGGGTGCAGGTGGAGCAGGAGCAGTTGCAGCAGGCCGCTGTCCGGCGCGGGACCCAGGGCCTGGGGGAGCGGCGGCGGCAGCGCCATCGCCGGGAGCGGGAGAACTACCGGCTGTGGCAGGTGTTCCTTCAGCGGCGGCAGGCAGAGGACCGCCGCCGAGCGCGGCCGCCGCTGCGCCTGGTGCCCGAGGGAGTGGTCGACCAGGCCACTGGTGAGTTGCTGGATGAGGCCTGGCGGGGCTGGGACCTGTCGGATCCGGCGCGACCGGCATGGCTGGGGGAGGGAGCCGTGCCGGTGCGCACCGTCCCTGAGGCGGTGTGCGCGTGACCGGGATGGCCTTTGGCAGTACCGCATTCGTGATCGTGCGTGCCCGCTGGCGATCAGTGCAGGGGGGACACGGCGCCGGTTCGTGCGGCAAAGTCCTGCAGCCCGACCAGGTGGGGGCGGCGCACCAGGAGGTCGGCCGTCAGCGCCCGCAGCGAGGGGCGTGCGGCCTCTTGCGGGGCGGCGGCTTCGACGGCCAGCAGCTGCTCGAGGGCCTGGCCGTAGTCGGCTTGGGCCAGCAGCGCACGGGCGGTGTCCGTGCCCAGCCGGGCCCGGCGCTCGCTGTTCGGCAACGCCCGGGGATCGATTCGCCGGCCGATCCGCACGGCCAAGGCGTCCTGGCCGAGCAGGTGGTGTACCCCGACCCGGTAGAGCTGGACCTGGTGAGGACCGAGATCGCCGAGGTAGGGGCCCGGCGCCTGGGCGAGGCGTTCGGCCGCGGCGCCGGGCAACAGCACCGCTGCGCCGAACCCCCGCTCCCAGGGTTAGCACATGACGACGGTTGACCACGGCACGCTCCCAAGTCCCCGGCAGATGCTACAAGTGGCAGCTCGACCACTCACCGTAGCGAGGCGGGCGGCGTCGCGGAAGAACGGCGCCCGGATGGCGGCAGCTCACCCGCGCCGGAAGCGAGGCGGCGGGACAGCCGACAGCAACCGTGGCCTTTGCCACGCCAGCAGCCCGCAGGGGCACCGCCTGGTCCCCTCCCGTACCGGGGTTCCCTGATCCGCGGCCTCGCCCGGGCAGCTCAGGGCAGAATGACCGGCGCACCACCGCACCACGAAGGAGAAGGCCACGGATGGGTCACGAGCGGCAAACCGCACCGGATGGGCTGCGGCGCATCCTCCAAGAGGCGGTGTTCGCCCTCGAGGATGAGGCGCTCCCCACGCTCGCCTCCTGGCTCAACAAGCCTGAGCCCGCCGGTCTGGGGGGTGCCTCTATGCCATTCGTCAAGCCTGAGCGGCGCATGCGACGGCCGGTTCGGGGACTCGTGGTTCGTAGAAGGTGCCGTCGCGGAGCATGGCGAAGAGCACGCTGATGCGGTGGCGGGCGAGGCGGAGGAGGGCTTGGGTGTGGGTCTTTCCCCGGGCCCGGCATTTGTCGTAATAGGTGCGGGAGGCGGGGTCGTGCAGAGCGGCGAAGGTCGAGAGGAACATGGCCCGTTTGAGCTGCCGGTTTCCGCCTCGTGGTGCGTGTTCGCCGTGGATAGAGGTCCCCGAGGACTTCGTTGTCGAGGCGAGTCCGGCGTAGGAGGCGAGGTGGGCGGCGTTGGGGAAGCTGATGCCGTCGCCGACGGTGACCAGCGGACTGCGGCGGTCCTGATCGCGACCCCCGGCATCGAGGTCAGGACCTGGGAAAGAGGGTGCGATGGGCGAGGACGAGGTGTCCGTCGTCGACTCCTCGCTACGCGTCCGGGGACTCGACGCGCTGCGTGTGGCTGATGCCTCCGTCATCCCTTTCATTTCGTCCAGCAACATCAGTGCCACCATGTACGCGATCGCCGAAAGAGCCGTCGATGTCCTGCGCAGCAGCTGACTCGCCTCGGCTCGAGGCGGGGCGGAAGCCGCCGTGGACCGCGAGGTACGAATCCAGGGCGGCGGATTCCCTGCGCTCCATGAACCTCGCGACCCCCCGCACTCGTTGCCCTTAAAGAGACTCCCACCGCCGAGGGTTCATTGGCTGGCCTCGGCGGTGGGGACGGTGGTGGCCCTTACGCTTCCCCCGGTGTGAGGGCGACTGCTGGCTTCAGGCACTCGATTCGCTTCACCCGCCGCCGCGAACTGCTTGCCGTTTGTCGGCGATACGCACCGTCTCGGCGCCATGGGGGAGTGGCTCACGTGGCTGCTGCCGGGCCCGCATCCCCTCTCATCCGCGGTGGGAGGGAACGCAGGCCGGGCATCCAGAGGTCCGACGGTCGGCCGCGGCCGAGCAAGGTTCCCGCACTGCCAGTAATGGAACTATGGTCCGTTTGTAAAGCTAATGTGAACCATTGGTGGCGGTCCTCTCGTGTCTTTGATGGCGGGAGGCTGTAGGCGCTGCGGGGCCTTCCGCTCGTGTCGTCTCGTGCCGGCCCGACGGGCGTTTGGGAAGAAGGCTGGTGAGGGGGCGCAAGATCTTTCGACGCGCGGTTGTCACTGGCGATCGCGCGTACGGGCCGCCGCCGCGGCTGTTGTGATGCCACCCCAGGTGGTCATGCCGGTAGAGGGAGAACGATGGACGCATCACCCGTAGAACGTCTGGCGCAGCTTCTGGCTGATTTCGCCGACCAGTACGGGGCCCTTACCAGAGCGAGGGCGCAGATGGAGACGCTCGTGGTGACGGCGCAGTCCAGGGACGGCGCCGTGGAGGCCACCGTGAGCGTCGGCGGCGGAGTGCCCACGGTTCGATACATCAGCAAGAGGTGCAAGGAGATGTCGGACGCCGAGCTGTCCGCCAGTATCCTGGAAGCCCTGGCGACCGCTCGTGCCGAGGCCGCCATCCGTATCACCGCTCTGAAGAAGTCCACGGAGTCCCGGTTGCCGGTGTTCGAGGCACCTGTGATCCGAAACGGACCGCACAGAGGAGCCGCGGCCCGCCGGATGCCGGTCCAGGAGGGACCGGGCCGGCCGGACGTGCGCGACCACCTGACGCGTCGGCGATCGGAAACCTGCTGGAGCGACGTGGTGTGGAAGGCTCGCATGGTGACCGCCGGCGCCTCGAGCACCCAGGGCACCGTCATGTCCTCGCCACTACGGCGGCCGGTCGTGCCCGACAGGGCAACATTGCGTGAGACGACGGAGAGGCCGCACCCTCAGACGCCTCTGTGGGGCAGGAATCAGCCGGTTTCCCGCCCGGTCTCACAGAGTCCTGCCCTGCCCGCCGAACTCCGCAACGCCGTCATAGCGTTGGGCGGCGCGATATGCGGTTCCACGGTTCGTCACTGCATGGCTGCGGCGTACCTGCATCGGGACGCGCCAGCGGTACGGGGCCATTGTCCGGCAGCCGTGGACGCCACCTGACCGCACCGAACAGGCCGGGTAGGGGTGCCGAACGGCCCACGCACCGGGTGGACGGCATCGGTCGTGCCGACGGTCCCGTGGCCGCCGCCGGCGTTCGGTCAGACGCACTTCGTTACTGATGGAGTGTCAGATTCTGCGTCAGGAGCGATTCTCCGCTGAGCAGCTCCGAGCCGTTCCGGCCCCGACGGGGCACGACAGTAGTCGCGGGAAAACAGCGGGCGATATGTGGTGAAACATCGCAAGGCACCCCTCGGGGTTGCGTCCAGGGAAGTGAGCTCCGGCGTTGGGATGAGGCCCGCAATAGATGAACGGCCACCGGCTGATCTTCGAGGTGTCGAAGCTCGAAGGAGATCAGCACGATGACCGCACCCGACAGTCTGCCCCTGCACGCCCTCGCCGAAGACAGCCTCGCCTCGGCGAGGCCCGATCTGCTGCGCGCGATGGTCAAGACGTTCGCCGACGCGCTCATGTCCGCGGAGGCGGATGCCCTCTGTAATGCCGAATACGGCCAGGTCAGCGACGAGTGAGTCAACCACGGCAACGGATATCGACCGCCCGATTGGGGCATCCGGGCGGGCACCGTCGAACTGGCCATCCCCAAAGCTCAGGACCGGCAGTTACTTCCCGCACTGGCTGCTGGAGCGACGCCGTCGCGCCGAACAGGCCCTCACAGGACCCCGCGGACGACTCCGCGGACGACTCCGCGGACGACTCCGCGGACGACTCCGCGGACGACTCCGCGGACGAACCCTATCAGCGTGGTCGCCACTGC
>NZ_JBIAEC010000049.1:0-16161 GCF_042868225.1 Streptomyces sp. NPDC007856
TGAACCACCTGCTCAGCCTGCTCGTTCTCCACGGCGGTCTCCGTCATCAGACGCGTCTCCTTGATCATCAGATCCGCCGTTGATTAGACACTCCCCCCCGAGGCGTTGCTGCGCTCCCGCATGGATTTTCTCCTGCTGCTGCCTCACGGACAGCGCGTCGTCCTGGAGGTCGACGGATCCCAGCACTACACCCGCGACCGCGGCCGCACTCCGGATACCGGCAAGTACGCGGACATGGTCGCCGCTGACCGAGATCTCAAGCTCAGGGGGTACGAAGTGTTCCGCTTCGGCCACGACGAACTCAAGCGTCTCAATGCCGCCCAGGCCCTTCTGCGGCAATTCCTCCCGGACATGTTCCGCCGCTTCAAGGTGAACAACTGACGCCCTCGGAGTCGGCGCAGGATGCTCCGCACAGGCCAGCGCGCCAGGCCGATACCGCCTGGCTCCTCAGGCCAGAGGCAACTGACCGAGGGACCGGCCCCGATCGGCCTGCGCCTCCAGCAGAGCGGCCACGTCCGGGCCCCACATGAAGACGGGGCCATCCCAGTACGCCGGGACCGCCACGGGCGCGAGGCGCACCTCGGTGCCGTGGAGGCGCGCGGCGTCGAAGAGGGTCTGCAGCATCTGCATGCCTGCCAGGTCGAGCGCGCCGAGACGGGCATGCCACGTCTGGGTCTCAGTGTCGTACGAGGCGAACGGGCGGAGCCTGTCGAGTTGCTCCTGCCATTGAGGATCGGCGGCCGGCGCTGCCTGGATGGTGGCCTCCAACACCCATGCACCCTCAGGGAAGTTCGGCGAACTGGTCATGCAAGGGACGGTAGACGCCGGCACTGACAACTCGCCCGGCCATCACCCAAGACGACTGCTCGGGCCCAGCCGGGAGTCGTAGGCCGTGCCGCTGACGCGCGGTTCGCCGGTCGCCGAGGTGACCTTTCTGCACATACGGCATTGGGTACGGCAACGCGTTCAGGACGTCTCCTCCTGGACGCGTCCGCGAAACGAGGGGCCCGAAGCCGTGCCCGGCTCCGGGCCCCTCACGCAGCCCGCCTTCCCCGGAGAACCGGTGTCATCAGCTCGTTGGCGGGGTTTCGGGGCATCAGCCACACCCGACCGCGCCGGCCTGGGATGAGGAGGACGGCGAAGGCCTACTCAGGGACGATCACCCGCATCGTGCCGGCGTCCTCGCCGTAGGGCTCGGTGGCACGACCGCCTCATCTCGCGGGAGGCGGGGCGGAAGGCGATGGCCTGCACCCTGACGCCGGCAGGCGGGGCAGAGACGATCGTGATCGACGGCCAAGAGCACCCTGTGAAACTCGGAGTGTTCCTCAGCAACACCAAGACCAGACGCGGGAAGCTCACCACCGACAAACTCCAGCAGCTCGCCGACCTCGGACTGGAGTGGGCGACGGCATAGGGCAGGCCAACCGGCGGTCCGCGATAGACGTGGCCGCGATGCCTTCGCTGCGCATGAGGACCCGGTACCGAGCAAGACCGTCACTCGTTCGCCGTGTATCGGCAGCACAGCCGCACTGGGATGGCGCAGCGCGCCACGGGCACGCCGTCCGGTCGTGGCCGAGCGGGCGTCCGGCTCCGGCTCCGCCCGGTCCGCGTACACCGGCGAGCCGCAGTCCAGATAGATCACCGGCACACTGGCGGCGAAACGGTCCCGGACCGCGCGCAGCAGTCGCCCCTTGCCCATGCCCGGGCCACCGGTGACCAGCACCACGGGAAGGTCGGGCCCGTACAACGGTTCGCGGCCGGCGCCCGATGGTGACCGTCCGAGCAGGCGCGCGAAGAAGCCCTCCTCGTCGAGGAGTCTTTCGAATCCCAGGGCTTCACACACGGATCCCTCATAGAGGCTCTCCCGCCTGGGGCGGGGTGACGGTGGAAGGAGATTATTGGAGCATAGGTCCTCTGTTCGGACACCGGTGATTACAGGACAGGAAGTTGGCGATATTGGGCACGGAGTCCCGGGACGCGCCGGCACCACCTCGGACGCCCGCATGTCATGCCGGAGAAAGGCCGGAAAGGCCCAAGTGGAAGGGGATGCGGTCCGCCGGGTCGGCCGGGATCAGGCCACGCCGAGGAAGCTCAGTACGGCGAGCACCCGGCGGTGGTCGGCGTCCGCCTTCGGCAGGTCGAGCTTGGCGAAAATGTTGTTGATGTGTTTGGCCACCGCGCTCTCGCTGACCACGAGTTGCCCCGCTATCCCGGCGTTGGACCGGCCGCCCGCCATCAGCTCCAGGACCTCGCGTTCCCGCGGGGTGAGCCGGTCCAGCGGGCCGCTGTGGCGGCGCACCAGAAGCTGCGAGACGACCTGCGGGTCCAGCGCCGTCCCGCCGGCCGCGACCCGGCGCAGCGCGTCCACGAACTCCTCCACGTCCGCGACGCGTTGCTTGAGCAGATAGCCGATGCTGGAGGTGTTGGCGGACAGCAGATCGGCCGCGTACCGCTCCTCCACATACTGCGAGAGCAGCAACACCGCGGTCTTTGGCCACTGTTGTCTGATGACCAGCGCGGCGCGCACTCCCTCGTCGGTGAAACCGGGGGGCATGCGGACGTCCACCACCGCGATGTCCGGCCGGTGCTCCTCCACCGCGGTCAACAGCGCCTCGCCGTCGCCGACTTCGGCGACGACCTCGAAGCCGGCCATCTCCAGGACCTTGACCACCCCGACCCTGAGCAGTACGGAATCCTCGGCGATCACGGCACGCACGGCAGCTCCACGGTGATGACGGTCGGCCCCCCGACGGGGCTGTCGACCGACAGGGTGCCATCGACCGAGGCGACCCGCTTGGCCAGCCCCGCAAGGCCGGTACCACCGGTGGGTTCCGCGCCGCCCACGCCGTCGTCGCTGATGACGACCAGCAGCGTCGTCCCGAAGCGCTCCACGGTGACCTCGGCGCTGGACGCCTCCGCGTGCTTCACCACGTTCGTCAGTGCTTCGGAGACGACGAAGTAGGCGACCGCCTCGATCGTGGGCGACGGCCGCGACGGCAGGTCCACCTTCACCCGTACCGGGATGGGTGCTCGGGCGGCGATGCCGGACAGCGCGGCGTCCAGGCCGCGGTCCTCCAGCACGGCCGGGTGCAGCCCGCGCACCAGGCCGCTCAGCTCCTCTATCGCCTCCTTCGCCTCCCGGTGCGCCTCGCCGATCACCTGGCGGGCCTCCTCGGGCAGGTCGGTGAGCGTGGCCTTGGCCAGGCCGAGGTTGACGGCCAGGGAGACCAGCCGCTGCTGGGCACCGTCGTGCAAGTCACGTTCTATACGCCGTCGTTCGGCATCGACCGCGTCCACCAGGCCGGTCCTGCTCTCGGTCAGGTCCTCGACCCGGCGCGCCAACTGCTCCTCGCGGCTGGGCCCGAGCAGGACGGTGGCGGTGCGGGTGTCGAGCCGGGAGAGGGCGTCGGTCGACAACCGCGCGATGTGGAGCAGCGCGAGCCCCGCCGCGGTGACGTACGCCGCCCAGGTGTAGTAGCCGGGATGGTCGACGCGCCAGTCCAGCGGCACCAGCCAGATCCACAGGTAGATCGAGGTGGCGGTGACGGCCACGACCCATGCCAGGAGGGTGAAGGACCCCGCGAGAGCGAGCAGCGGCCCGTCCAGCAGGTGGTACCTGAGCTGCCGGTGCCCAGCCCGGGATCGCAGCCACTCCGGCAGCCGGGGCCGCTGTCCCGCGTAAGGCGAGGGGATGGCCACGTCGAGCCGGGTACGGAAGCGGCCGCGCTGCACCTCGGTCAGCAGCGGCCCGGCGAGCACGATGGCCGTGAACGGGATGAACACCGCGAGCAGCAGTTGGCCCGCCGGGTCGAGGACCGGGAGGACGAGCAGCCACGGCAGGGACACGACGAAGAGGACGCCGAGCTGGACGAGGACGCCCGTGACGAGGAACGAGACCGGTCGTCCGGCTCCCTGGAACGGGAACAGAAGTAGGCGCCGCAGGCGGGCGGTTGTGTGCATGGGGAAACGGTAGGTGTCCGGGCCGGGGGCGGGCCATGGCAAGAGCATCCGCCTCGGGGTGTAGCTAGTGCCACCCCCACAACGGACATTCGCGTTACTGACCGTGAGCGCCTGGCGGGCGAGGCTGGAGGCCGTGAAGGAGCACCGGGAACGCGAGGAGACCGATCCGATGAGCACGCTGAGCGTCTGCCGACTTCAGGACGAGGCCCGCGGCTCGGCCGGCCGGCGCACGCGTCGCCGGTACCGCCTGGAACACCTCCTGGTCGGCTGCGGGCTGGCCCTGCTGCCGTGGCTGGTCGTGCTGGCCAACGGTCTGCCGGGGACCGCCATCGCCTCGAACTGGTGCACTGCCTGGATCGGCCTGGACGCGCTGGAGGCGCTGGGTCTGATCGCCACGGGGCTGCTGGCTGCACGCGGCCACCACCTGCACGCGCTGACGGCCGTCGCCACCGCGACGCTGCTGGTGGTCGACGCCTGGTTCGACACGGTGACCGCGGCACCGGGCGCGGATCAGATATCGGCGGTGGTGATGGCGGTCGGCGCGGAACTGCCGCTGGCGGTGGTGTGCGTCGTGCTGGCGGTACGGGGGTTTGCCCGCCAGACAGCCTGACCCTCGCTCCCGGCCCCGCCTCCTTCCCGCACGCCACCATCCCCTCCCAAGGAGAGATCCATGTCCCACACCGTCCTGGCCAAGCCCGCCGTCCGCTGGGCGCTCGCCGCCGGTGCCGTCGCCGCCGGCGCCCTGTGGTTCGGCGACAAGGCCCCTTACCCGTACGCCCAACACAAGCTGCTGGACCTGCCGTTGCCGTATCTGACCGCGAACCGCCTGGACGCCGTGCTGCGGCCCAGGCCAGGTGAGCGGGTGCTGGAAGTCGGTCCCGGCACCGGCCTGCAGTCGCTGCACGTCGCTCCCCAACTCGGCTCGGACGGACGGCTGGACGTCCTGGACATCCAGCCGGAGATGCTCGACCACGTGATGCGCCGCGCGGAACGGCACGGCGTCGCCAACATCACGCCCACCCGAGGTGATGCTCGTGAACTCCCCTTCCCTGACCGCACGTTCGACGCCATGTACCTGGTGACCGCACTGGGGGAGGTACCGGAGCCGGAGCGGGTGCTGGCCGAGGCGGTCCGGGTGCTCACCCCCGGCGGCCGACTGGTGGTCGGCGAGTTCTTCGACCGCCACTGGATCCCCTTCGGCACCTTGCACCGCCTCGCCGACGACTCCGGCCTCCACCTGGCCGTACACCGTGGCTCCACCCTCGCCTACCTAGCCCGCTTCCGCCCCTGCGCCGCGGCAGCGTAGGGACGGGCCCGGGTGTACTGCCCCGAGAGGCCGGGGACGCGGCCGGGCGGCTGGTCTTTTTACCCGCGGAGCTGACGGATCCCGGCGGCCGGCCCATACCTCCTGCCGTACAAGCTGCTCGCGTCTGGAGGCAGCGTGCCCATCTCCCGCAACAGGGCAGGAACCGTCTTCGTGACCGGTGCACTGGGTCTGGCCCTCGCCGCGCTCGCCTACCCCGCCATGCTCGGCGTCCAGAGCACGTCCGGCTCCCCGGACCGTAAGATCGGTCCTCGAAGTCGCGGGGGCTAGTCGGTGGATTGAACAGCTTCGAGGTATTCAGCCCAGCTGTCTTGGGCGTAGTGGGCCCAGGCGTAGGCGGTGTGGGGGTGGACGCCGAAGAGGTCGCTGACCACGATCGGAGGGAGGTCGGTGATCACTTCCATCATGGCCGTGTTGCGGGCGCCGATGCCCGGCAGACCGCGCAACTTCATGTAGTTGTTGACGGTCTGGGGGCTGCGCGGGCGGCTTGGCAGCCGGCCCGGGAAGAGGAAGCCCGGTGTCCCGGTGTGCGCCTGCTGGAGCACGGAGGTGCGGCAGGCGGGCTCGCCTCCAGCTCGGCGACCCGGGCCTCCAGCTGCCGGATCCGCTCGTCGGGATCGGCAGCCGGCGCCGTCTGCCCGGAACCAGCCGGAACCTTCCTGGCCCCGGGCCGGCCGACAGGGCCAGCACCACGGCGTTCACGGTCCCGCAGCACCCACTCCCGCAGAGTGGCCCGGTTGATGCCCAGGTCAGCGGCGATGCTCTTGTACGTCGCCCCGGGAGTGGACTCGTACAAGGCCACAGCATCGGCCTTGAACTCGTCCGAGTAGTCCTTCATCGCCATCGGCGGTCTTCTCGCTTCCTCCGGATCAAGCAGATCCAGTATCAGCGTGTCCACCACTCAGGGGGAGGCTCCGTGGTCCGGGAGCCAAGCAGGCTGACTTGGGAGTTGATCACTCCCGCTCGGGAGCTGCCGGAACGTCAATGCCGCGGGGTGCGAGACGAAGGCATATGGCACACGACGCCTTCGGAGGTGCTCGCTCTCGGAGGGCAGGTCGATGTCTCGTTGTGATGCCGCCGGTGCCCCTAACCGCATAGATGATGCGGTTCGCTGCCCGTGACCTGCGACTACACAGCCTGTTGGCACGGGTGCGGCACGGCAGGGATAAGCGCTCCTTCACGAACAGGCCGCGGCCGATCTGCACGGCCCAGAAACCCACGCAGGCACCACCCGTTCACCTTCGGGTGGTGCCCGCCGAGCGCTGCTGTCGAGACTCAGGCCTTGTTGACCTTGGCCGCGCGTCCCGGTCCTTGGATCTGGAACGAGACGGTGTCCCCGGGATGGATCTCGTCGGGGTCGATCACGAGGTCGTCTACCGTGAAGTACAGCACGGGACCACCTTGGTCGTTCTTGATGCTTCCCTCGCCCGGGTCCGCGTTCCACTCATGGATCTTGCCTTGGTCCATGGCTGTGTCTCCTTGGCTTGATGGGGGGGGCGGGCTCCGGTCGCACGCCGGGCTCGCTCCCAGCGAACGCGACCCCGCGTGCGTCAGCGACCGCTGTGCGTCGAACGGGTGACGACGGCCGCCAGCCCACCGACGGGCGTTCAGCGCTCCCATACCTCCGGGCCGCCACCGTGCCACTCGATCAGCGGCGAGTTCACCAGGTCCACCACGTCCAACCCCTCCAGGCCGGCACGCTCCAGGAACACGCTCAGGTCATGCAGGCTGTATGCGGTTCCCAGCGTCTCGCTGCCGACCTGGATGCGACGGCCGCCACCCTCTCCGGGCGGGAACACGATCACGCGACGCTCAGCCATAGCCTCAGCCTCGCCCAACGGCAGGTGAGGCGCATTCGGGGGACGGCTGTCAGTGGCGGCGGTTGCCCCACGGGGGTCGCGTCGTCGTCGTGGTGTCTTGTGGCCGAGCTACACCAGCCGGTGTAGCGTCGTAATCAGCAGTCGTGGTTCCGAAGTCCCGTTCGCCCGTGATCGCATCGCGGGCGTTTTTGCTGTTCAACGCCTCTCCGGACCAGGGCGATCACCTCCGGGACCCGCACGGTGCGGGACCCGATACGAGTCCCCTCGAAGGAGACAGGCACATGGCCAAGGGCACTGTGAAGTGGTTCAACGCGGAAAAGGGCTTCGGCTTCATCGAGCAGGAGGGTGGCGGCCCCGACGTCTTCGCCCACTACTCGAACATCGTCGCCCAGGGCTTCCGCGAGCTGCAGGAGGGCCAGAAGGTCGAGTTCGACGTTACGCAGGGCCAGAAGGGCCCGCAGGCGGAGAACATCCGCCCCCTGTAACGCCACACGCAAGAGAGGCCCCAGCTGATGGGTACATCCCGGCTGGGGCTTCTTCGTTCCCGTCCGCCGGTTGCGCCTGCCGGGGCCGCCCTACCTGTCAGCCCTCGCTCGGGACGATGAAGCCCCTCGCTGGCCTGGGCTCTTCCGGGTCACGCGAGTCCGGCTGCTGCGTGCGCTTCCACGCAGCGACCAGATCCGCGTGCCGCGGGTTGGCTTTGTTCACGAGATTGGGTTCTGGTCCAACTTCTGTGGTGTGCCTACTCCCTGTGAGCGTTGATCTTGCTGGCCCCTTTCGCGAGGTCGTCTGGAAACCGCCGGTACCGACCTCGTCTGGGCTGATGGTTCTGGGCTGTGCGCGAGGTACTGCTCCGGCTGGAAGAGCTGCTCTTCCTGTCGGCTCCGGGGATCAGGGTGGTGTCGGTGCAGGACGACGGAGAGGTGGTCCGAGTCGGCGTCCGATGTCGGACGGCCAGGGCTCGGTGCCCGGGCTGCGGGAACTGGTCGGGACGGGTGCACGGGTCCTACCTGCGGTTCCCGCTGACCTCCCGGTGGTGGGACGGCGGGTGGTGCTGTGCCTTCGTGTCCGGCGCTTCATGTGCGAAGACCTCTCCTGTGGGCGGCGGACGTTCGTCGAGCAGGTCGCGGGCCTGACCCGGCGGTACAGCCAGCGAACCGAACGAATGCGGTCAGTGCTGGCCGAGGTCGGCCTCGCGTTGGCCGGTCGTGCCGGTGCCCGACTGGCCGACGTCTTCGGTGCGAGGGTCAGCCGGAATACGGTCCTGCGGCTGGTCGATGCCCTCCCGGAGCCCAAGCCACAGGTCCCGCGTGTGGTCGGCGTCGACGAGTACGCGATGCGCAGGGGCCGTGTCTACGGGACCGTGCTGGTCGACGTCGAGACCCGCCGGCCGGTAGACCTGCTGCCAGATCGAGAAGCGGGGCGCCCACCGCGGTCCAGGTCGCCGACCGGTTCCATCTGTGGCGCAACCTCGGCGCAGCGGCCGAGCGGTGTGTCTCCCGCCACCGCTCGTGCCTCCGCGTGTCCTTCGCCGAGTCGGCGCCGGAGCAGGTTCCGGCTCCGGCGCCGGCCGAAAACGGGTCGCCATGGCCCACCGGGCACCGGTTCGCCGACCGTACCCGCGCCAGGCACGCCGCCGTCCACGCGCTGCTGGCCGCTGGCCACAGCCGACGGTCGGTCCAGCGCGAGCTCGGCATGACCTACCGCACCGTCCAACGGCTAGCCGACGCCGCGAGGCCGGAAGACCTGTTCCAGGGGCAGTGGCAGAACCGCCAGACCACGCTCGACAACTTCAAGCCGTACCTGCACGAGCGATGGGCCCAGGGCTGCACGAACGCCTGGACCCTCTGGGAAGAGATCAAATCGCAGGGCTATACCGGCGGCTACGGCGCCGTCCGCGCTTACCTCCAACCGTTTCGCACATCCCCGACCGCGCCTGCAGCCCGTCCTCCGTCCCCGCGCACGGTCACCGGCTGGATCCTGACTCACCCCGACACCCTGCCGGAGTGCGAGCGGCTGAAGCTCAAATCCGTCCTTGCCGGCTGCCCTGAACTGGATGCCCTCACCAGGCACGTCCGCGCGTTCGGGAAGATGCTCACTCAGCTCCAGGGCGACCAGCTCCCACAATGGATCAAGGCGGTCCGCGCCGACGACCTGCCCAGCCTCCACACCTTCGTCAACGGCCTCGAACGCGATCTCGCCGCCGTCACCGCCGGCCTAACCCTGCCGTGGAGCTGCGGCGTCGTCGAAGGCCACGTCAACCGGATCAAAATGATCAAGCGCCAGATGTACGGCCGGGCTGGCTTCGGTCTCCTGCGGAAACGAGTCCTGCTGGCATCCTGACGGGACAGTCACGAGCTCTGCTGGAGTCGCTCCGCAGCCTGAGCAGGGGTGCCGTAGTAGCCAGGCCGTGCCAGCAGGACCGAGCTGAAGTAGTAGCCCTGTTCTTCTTCCGGCTCATCGTCGGCTGCGAACGGACGCCAGAAGCTCAGCAGCAAGTCCGGGGCGATGAATGAAGCATCGTCGTCAGGATCTTCCTCGATCGAGGTGAGCTCACCGACGCGCCGGACAACCTCGCGGGCCGGAAGCGCGAACACGTCCACACCCTGGAACAACACTCGATCCGTCTGGGACGAGGGCCTTCCCAGCTCGATAGCTTCGAGCATGTCGCGCATGCAGTGGATGCTGATCACGAGCCCGCTGGGACGGAACACGTGTTGTCCCTGCCGGTCGGACTCCGAGATCGCAGAAGGATCGCGGAGCGAGTCCAACGCGGTGTTGGCCGCGTGTCGAGTCATACCGATCCGCAACGGGCCAACGCCGTTTGGTGGGGCGAGGTCGAAGTCCATGCGGGCATGATCCCAAACAGGTCTGTCAGCGAGTGACGAAGGACCATCCAGTCCCGGCAGGTTACAGAGTGTGAGGGCTCCACAGAAGTTGGACCAGAACCCGAGATTGGACAGCACTTGGGTCGCGTCCCGCGAAGTGGTGTAGCGATGTGGAGTCCACGACTCCGCACGTCACGCACGCCGACAGGGCCGACGCCCGGGCAGAGGCCGCTCCGATGGCCTGGAACAGCATCGACACCGACCGAGGAACCTCGGCGGTGATCACCATGGAGGCGGTAGCCGGAGCGAGGTGGTCCGGATTCCTACACCACTTGGCGGGACACCATCAGCACTTGTTCATCGATTTCGGGCTCTGGCACAGATCTTGGGGAGCGGTCGCGGAGGGTCACCGGGCAGGTCGCTTCGCGGCTGTGATCACACTTGTTCTTGGTAGATCCTGATTTCCTGGGGATGGGAGTGGCGGACGATCGTCCAGAATTCCTGGCGGCCAAGGCCGTCGGCCCAGCGGTCGAGTTCGTCGTCCGTGTCGTGGAAGAACCAGGACTCGAAGTGCCCCAGCGCCCGAAGTTGAGGGACGGGCTCGTATCGAAGTTCGCAGTGGAGCTGGATGTAATGATCACGCTCGCCGGAAGTGTCGTTGATCTCGAACTGCCGGGCAAGGTCCAGCGTGAAGACGGGCGGTCCCTCGAAGGCGTGAGTCCCGTACTGGAAGAGAAGGCCATCAGCGTCCGGCGTGTCCGCGGTGTCGAATCGTTGGGAGCCGAAGCGTACGAACCTGAGCCACACCTCGTCCAAGTCCAACTCGGCCAGGGGCTGCTGCCCACGGCTCAGCTCATGTTGAAGTCGCTCCTCGGCCCGGTCTATGGGCAGTCTCCTCGACATCCCTGTCCTTCGCGGTCTCGACGGAATCTGTGGCCTCGCGGCGATCTTCTCAGGCCACCGCACTCGCTGACGTGATCAGGCTTGGCTGCAGAGCCTGGGGCGAGACGCTATTGGAGCAGGATCATCTTGCGGAGTAACTCGAATCCGGCACGTCCGTCGAGCTGCCTCTTGATCTTTTTGATGCGGTTCACGGCGCCTTCCGTGCCGCCGGAGCTCCAGTGCAAGGTAAGGCCGGCGGTCACCGCATCGAGGTCTCGAAGCAGGTGGAGGGCGAAGTTGGTGAGGCCGGGCAGCTGGCTGGCATCGACGGCCTCGATCCATGCGGGGAGTGTGGGACCCAGCCGGTGAGCCAGGATCTCGCCGAGACCGCGGACATGTTCGGCCGCGATATCCAGTTCAGGACAGCGAGCCAGGACGTCCTTCAACGCGGCGCGCTCGTCTTCGCTCAGGGTTGACGGGTGACGGGTGAGCCAGCCGGTGACCCGCCTCACGGTCGGCGGCGGGGGCGGCGCCTGCGGCGGTGCGGCGCGCAGGGTGGCAATGCAGGCGCGGACCATCTGGTAGGTGACGGGCGCGTTCTGAGCGATCAGTTCGCGATGCAGGCAGGTGACGTTCGTGCATCCCGCAGCGAACCGCCGCTCCAGATAGGGCTTGTAGGGGTCCAGACTACTGGGCCGGGGACGGTTCTCCCGGAGGGTGTCCTGCCAGGTGGCAGCACGTGCGTAGCGCAGCACGGTGTTGAGCCCCCAGCCCAGATGCCGGGCGATCGCCCGGCGGGAGTGGCCCTGGGCGAGCAGCTCGTGGACCAGGGCGTGCGCGGCCTTCTTACGCTGGGCCCGTCGGCCATCAAGGTCCGGTCCGCCGCGCACCGAGTCATTGGGCGACGTCTCAACGTCCGTTCGTGTTGGCGCTGTGGGTCCGTTCAGGCATTCGCGGTGGGCGGCGACGCAGGTTTCCACGGCTCGGCCGATGCCCTGCCACAGGTGGAACCGGTCGGCGACCTGGATCGCGGCGGGAGCGCCGAGTCGCGCGCCCTCGGCATAGGCCCCCGCCCGGTCCCGGCAGATGATCTCCATGCCCGGGTGGGTGGCCAGCCACGCGGCCAGCGGTCCAGAGTTGCGCGTCGGAATCACGTCCACCACGCGATGGGTCTCTCCGCAGGTCAAGACGGTGGAGTAGGTCTGCCCACGGCGGGTAGCGAAGTCGTCCACACCCAGCACGCGCGGCGTGCTGGGCTGCGGGTCAGGCAGCGCCATGACCTTGCGCAGCAGGGTCATCCGTCCCACTTGGAAACCCAGGTGGGCGGTCAGCCGAGCGCCGGCCCGTCCGGCGAGTGCGAGCCCGACGCGCTCCAGGACGTGGCCCAGCCGCGTGGTGAAGCGCGCGTACGGGGCGGTCAACTGAGCGAACGGCTCGGCGAACGTGCGACGCAGGCAGTTGTCCGTGCTGCAGATGAAGCGCCGGACCGTCAGATGGATCACGACACTCTGTTCAGCGAGCGGCAGATCCTTCGGTCTGCGCTGGTAGGAGTCGTGCACTCGGTTCGAGGAGCAGCCGCAGTCCGGACATGCCGCCCCGGCTGCCCGGCCTCTGGCCGTGACGTCGATCGTGCCGAAGGCGGCGGTCACCGCTTCGACGTCCACGTCGTCGAATCCATCGAACACGAGCGAGTCCCAGAACGTTGCGTCGGCCTGCATGACCAGCACCGTCACCGCTCGCTGCGGTCACCGGAGAGGCCGAGCGCAGAGCTGACGGAGCGTCACTCCCTGCTGCAAAGCGGGGAGGCGTACGCGGTCTCACACGAATCTGGGTCCTTGCAATCGAACGCCGCGGTGACGCTCCGCGACCGCTCCCCAAGATCTGTGCCAGAGCCCAAAAGTCACTGACATTGATCTCGATGCTCGCCGCAGAACGACTCCCGAAGTCACGCCGAAACGACTCCCTCAGAAACCGACACAGCCAGGAACAGGGCCACCGAGAGTCCATTACGTGCGGGTGACGGTGCCGCAGGTGCGCTGCGCACCGGGCGGCCTGCTGCTGTCGTAGGGATCGACCGCCGGGCCGGTGTGCGGGACCTTGTGCTCTGCCGCCGGGAAATCCGGGCGCAGGTAGCCGTCGTAGTAGCCGCACAGGCTGTCGGAGACGGTCCCGTTGCTCTGCACCACCCACAGCTTCCCGTTGGCGCCCACCTCCACATCCAGCGTCCGTCGGACGATGACGCGGGCCACCTGTCCGGATGGGTCGCCGGTGCGGGTGAACGGGTAGACGAAGATGGCGTCCGCCTTCACCTCGACCTGGTCACCGCGGTCAGCCGCGAAGGTCATCGTGCCGTGGGTCCTGACCACGCCGCCGACCAGTGTGAAACGCGAAGGGTCGTAGCGGGTGAAGAAGTCGGCCGCGTCATGATGCGGGCTGGGACTGCTCAGTGCTGCCGCCATGCGGCTGAGCTGCACTGTTTCCTGGGGGTCGATGAGATCGAAGGCGGCCTGTGGGCGTGCGCCGCGCAGGGCGCCCGACTCGAGATTGGTGGCGACCAGGTAGTCCTTGGTGTGCCGCAGTGCCTGGGCGACCTGGCTTTGCGTCAGCGTCCCGACGGCCCGAACCCGCGGCAGGACGATGCCGGCCGGACCAGTCAACCACTGCTCGGCGGGCGACCCGGCGAAGGGGTGCTGGATAGCGGGCACGCCGACAGGCGAGGCGCCGGCCGCCGACGCGACTGCTGGTGCGGTGACCCGGTGTAGCAGGCCCAGGGCGACCGAAGAGTTGAGCGCCACCGCAGTGACCCCAGCGGCCAGTGCGGTGAGAGCCATGGTGAGCCGCCACCGACGGCGCAGGCCCGCACCGCCCCCAATCCCCGCCGAGGCCGACCCGGTCCACCAGCCGCCAGGCAGGGCCGCCCGGCCATCTCTCCTCTTCTTACCGCTACCCACCGCCTGCTTGTCCTGCCCTCGCAACCGGGCGGTGACGAGACGGGCGCGCGCGGACGGCTCCTTGGGGGCCTCGGCTCGTATCCGCTCCTCGGAATCCGCGAGGAACTGGTCCCAGACGTCGTCGGAGACAGAGGAGTGGTCGTCCGCAGGCGGAGGCTCGATAGTCATGGCGCTTTTTACCCGGGAACAGCCGTTCGCTCCAAACCGGACCCTGTGCCCTCCCCGGACGTCGGTCATTGTGAAGCGTTCCTGAAAGCCGCAAACAACCGTTCTTGGAGATGACCTACGCAGCCACCGCGGTTCTTCGCGGCAGTCGGAACACCCCCGCGTCGGCGAGGAGGACCGGTCTTCGTCCCGCCCGTGGCGGCGCCCCCGTCGGAACGCCCCGCGTTGGCAGGGAGACCGCTCGTCGCCCTTCGGCATGCGGGAGTAGAGCGGAACACCCCCGCGTCCGCGGGGAGAACGAGGGCCCCATGGGTGATCCAGCCCGACGCATCGGAACACCCCCGCGGTCGGCGGGGGGGACAGTTGGGCTTGCAGGTGGGCGCGGACGCCGGCCGGAACACCCACGCGTCGGCGGGGAGGACCGCCCCGGAGCTGATCGCCCTGTGCGTGAAGTGCGGAACACCCCCGCGTCGGCGGGAGGACGCCGGGTGCGTGGGTCTCCAGGTGCCGGACCACGGGACACCTCCGCGTCGGCGGGGAGGACCGCGGCAACGCTGGTGAACCTCTGCCGACAGTCGGAACACCCCCGCGTCGGCGGGAAGGACTCCAGCTCGCGCCCCGCCCGCCAGTGCAGCACCGGAACACCCCTGCGTCGGCGGGGAGGACCCCACCACGATCACGTAGAAGGGCGGGAGTGCCGGAACACCCCCGCGTCGGCGGGGAGGGCTCCTCCATCTGCGGCTTCGTACGGTCGCCGTACGGAAAACCCCGCGCCGGCGGGGAGGACTCGCCGAGGCCGAGGCCGAGCAACTCGTGTTGCGGAGCACCCCCGCGTCGGCGAGGAGGACCCCAGCCCCGGCGGGGGTCTGCACGGTCGCATTCGGAACAGCCCCGCGTCGGCGAGGAGGACACCCAGTCGGAGGCTCAGGCACAGGGTTACTACGGAACACCCCCGCGTCAGCAGGGAGGACGGCGCATCCGGGTTACCCCAGGGCAGCGTCACCGGAGCACCCTCGCGTCAGCGGGGAGGACAGCGTGGTCTGGGAGTACGCCGCGTCCACGATCGGAACACCCCCGCGTCGGCGGGGAGGACGTGAGCAGGGGCCGCAGCGTCTCGCCGGTGGGCGGAACACCCCCGCGTCGGCGGGGAGGCCGTCCGATGAGCCGCAACACCGGCCGGGACCCGCGCCCCATGGCGCCAGAGATGGTCGTAGCCGTCCAGGCCAGCGCTGAACGTCAGTTACAGCAATAGCCCTCGCTCTAGAACCTGATCGATAGCGGATCGAAACGTGACAGCATGGACATGCCCATTCAGGACTTCCTAGGTTCTCGATCTATGTTTGCCGCTGTCGACACACATTCGGACGCGTACCAGGCGGGACAGGTGCTTGCCCCGTTTACCCTGGCCGCCATCGTCCTTGTCATCCTCTGGACGACGACCCGCAAGTGGCGTCAGCCTAAACCGGTAACGATCCCCGAGGATCTGGAGGCCACGGCCAAGCTCGCGCGGGAGCGAACCCGTCGAGTCGTCATCGGCACTGTGGTCATCGTCGTGGCGGCCACCGCGATGGCTGCACCCTACATGCACCGGTCCGACGACTTCGGCAACGCTGCATCCAAGGGGCCCACGAATCTCACCATCACACCGCCGACCACCCTCGGTAGCTACAAGCTGATGACCGGCACGCAAGCAGACCTGCTTAATGCCCGAATAGCCGGGAAACTACCCAAACACTACGCCGTCGTCTTTTACACCACTGCAAGCAAGCCCACCCAGCCCGTGGTAGAGGTCTTCAGTGACACCAGCACCACCGATCCGCAGCTCGCACAGGAGCTCGCCCAGTACTCGGCTGACTACGAGGACACCGACCTCATGGCCGGAGCGCGCATCACCGACGCCAAAGTCTTCAATCCTGGCTCGGCCAGCGGAAAGATGCAGTGCGGACAGAACAACGTCGAACTGCTCTGCGGTTGGGCCGACTCCGGGACCGTCGGCGGACTCATAAGCAACTTGACCACCGGCCTCAACGTCCAGCAGATCGCTTCCCTGACCCAGGAATTCAGAGCCGCCGCCGAACACTGACACCGCGGCACTGCTCGAAGAAGCCGCCGACGCGCTGCCCAGGCGTGGTAGCGCGGGAGTGTCTAATCAACGGCGGATCTGATGATCAAGGAGACGCGTCTGATGACGGAGACCGCCGTGGAGAACGAGCAGGCTGAGCAGGTGGTTC
>NZ_JBIAEC010000050.1:0-15826 GCF_042868225.1 Streptomyces sp. NPDC007856
TTCGACGAAGCACGCCAGGCACTGGCCGAACAGACAGCGGAACACCGCGCTGACCTGCGCCGCCGTGCGAACACGATCGTGAACGACGACGGCCACGTGCCGCCGGCCGACCGGGGCGCCGGACTCCTTGCGCCACACTCCGGTGCGCCCGAGCTGATGTCGGACACCCTCGACGGTGCCCGCGTGCTCAGGTCGCCTTCGCAGTCGACCGCACCCACACCGGCGACACTCGACGCCTCCTCGTCGGGCGCGGCGCCCCTGGCGGACATCCCGAGTACTGCCGGCGAGTCTACCGACGACGTGGTGATCGCCTCGGCAGAGGTGTATCCGCCGCGCAACAAGGGCGCCGCGGACTTTGCCACCCTTTTCACGCTGCGCGAACCCGAACCGGCCCACCCGGGCACCACGTCGCAGGAAGTACCGACGCTGTTCACGGGCAGGAGGTCGCTCTTCGACCCCCGTCTGCTCGACCCTGCGACCTCGTTGGGCCCCGTGCCGCCCCGTTGGAGTCGGGACGACCTGCTCTCCGCCGCGTTTCTGGTCTTCGACTCGATGGCCACAGGGGACACCGGCGCGGAATCCTCGGCCGAGACCGTCCCGGGCGAGAGGGCGGACGGCCATCTGGTCGGCCGGGGCACGTTCAAGGACATCGAGGTGGAGGTAACCGTCGAGGGCGGTCGTATCACCGGCGTCCGAGCCACGCAGCTTCCCCCGAATCCAGCCACAGCCGTCGCGACGGCGCCCGCCCCTGCCGGTGTCCTCGGACTCCATGCGCCTTCGCCAGTACCGGGCCCCCTTGACGGGGCCGGGACGGCGGAGCCTCACGGTGCCCAGGCGGAGGACGGCGACGGCGTCCCGGAGCGGGTTGCAGCGGTGCCTGCCCACGACGACGGCGATGCGCCGGTGACGGCGAGCAACGGCGTGCGGGTTGTGTCTGCTGACGCTGGTGGGGTGCTGCCTGAGAAGTATTATTGGCTGCGCTTGATTAACCCGTATCGGGAACCGGGTGGCGCCCCGGACAGCGTGGCGGTGGCCAGAGCTGTTGATACGTCGCTGGCGGCTCCCGACGGTTCGGTGTATCAGGCGGATCTGGATCAGGACGGTTGGTCGCCCGAGGGCGCCGTTTCGGGTCTGTGGGGCTCTCTGCGAGACTACCGGAACCTGGATCCGTATCCGGTGGACGGGCCGGCAGCCGTTGTCGAGGCGATGTCCCAAGCTCCTCTGGGTGCACAAGGCATGGTGGTGATCGCAAGTGGCGAAGGCGAGATCACCCATGTGATCAACGTGGCGCACGATGAATACGGCGTCATCCTGTTGGACGGGCAGACGGGTGCCCTCGCCCCGATGCCGACGGTCGCTGTGTCCTTCCTGCCTACCACGGAAGGCATTCCCGGATTTCCGCTCGTCTCTGCTGTCGATTCCGACGGAGGCGAGAGCGGCGCGGTACAGCCGACGGCGCAGCGGTGGACGTACCAGGAATTCCTGGAGCGGATGCGGCCGCTGCGCGAGTATGCGGACAACGCCGAAGACCGCACCGTTCGGGATATCGAGCTGGCCATCATCAGCGCGCCGGGGGCGGATTCACCTCTCGGCTACGTGCGGGGCAGCCACGGCCATGCGGCTCTTGCTGTGCGGCTGCCCGGGAGCCTGCACCCTGTGGTCCTGGGCTTCTACCCCCAAGACGACGCGGGACTGCCCCTGTACGTCCCTGGCGAAATTCGCGAGGAACCTCGCTCTTGGGTTACCGCCCCGGTGGCCCGCATCACGGGAGTGTACCGCATCAATGCGGACCAGTTGCGGAACGCCAATCTCTACGCAGATCAGAACTTTAACGCGCGGTATGCCCTGCTGGGTTACAACTGCGTGACGTTCGTTCGTGAGTTCGCGGTCGTCGCGGCAGGGCGCGACCCCGGCGCGGGCATGGTCATCAACAGGCCCGATGGTCTCATCGCGGCGATGGCGAAGAATGCCGACTGGCGATGGGCCGACAACGAGACGCCCGTCACCGGGCTGACGGATCAGGACAGGATTCGGGCCGAGGAGGCCTCCGCGTCGCTGTCGGAGCTCGATAAGGACGAATCCCATGTAGTGAGGACCTGGGCGCGGTACCAGGTCGCCTTCGACCATCAGCGACCGCTGCTGACGATCAAGGAATGGCACAGCGAATCGCCCACCGAGGCGCACAGTGGGCGGCTGCAGCTTCTGGCCGACTTCACGGAGTTGATCGCGCACGAGATGTACCTCCATGGTGAAGACGCCGCGCGTGCCATGTCCCAACGACTGGGGACGGACTACGGCACACTCCGCCAACGGCCGGCAGATGCATTGCAGCGACTCGAGGACTGGCGCAAGGCATCTGACCTGCCCGGCAAGCCGCCGTCGTCGGAACTGAGAAAGATCAATACAGCCGTCGCCCGACTCGTCGGACACGAGGACGACCCCCGCCTGCTGTCGCACGCGCTGGACGTGGTTCGTGCCTGGCAGACAGTCAAGGCCGGGAAGAGCGCACGCTGGGCCGCCGTCGAGCAGTTGCGGGTCTATCTCGAAGACGCACTGAAGCAGCGCACCTCAGAGCGTGTAGCGCCATCGGCGTCGGCTGCCGGTTCGTCCGGGGCGGCCGGTGAGGGCGATGACAGGACACCGGGTTCTGCTGGGGTCCGCAGATTCGGGGAGAAATCGAAGTCTACGTCACGCGACATCGATGCCAGGCTCACCGGCGTACCTTCCAAGTTCGACCAGGACAACGTACTTCGCGGTCCTGCTGGCAGCTTCCCCACAGACATCACGGCCTTCCCGGTCCGTGTGCCTCGTCCAGGGCATGCTGACCTCACATCCGACGGTCACCGGAGTGAGGCGGGCACTGAAAAGTCCGTTCCGTCCTCGGTGCACCAGGTCCCCGACGCCGATGCTGTCTGGCGCAGTGTGATGGGATCGAATCCCCAGACGGCCCCTGTGAGGAGCATCGAATCGGTGCTCGCCGGTATGGGCCCTGTCCCGCCTTTGGAGAAGGCGCTCGGCAAACACGCCGAGCGGCCGACCGCGCTAGCGGGTTCAACGAAGTCTTCATCAGGTGCTTCGGACAGTGCTGACGGGCCGACAGCGCTCCGCACCGGTGAGGATGAGTCGGCATCGGTCGGGTACAACCGTCCCACCCCGAAGCCCAGCTCAACCTTGGCGGAACCTGCGCCCACGTCCGTGACGTCCCGCCGCAATGAGGAGAAGGGCGCACGTCGGGAAAGGTCCACACTGGGTGCACCCGGCTCCTGGGCCGAGTCGCGGGCCCGTGCCAAACCCGTGGCGGTCGATGCCGAGCGGATCACGCCGATCGACCCTGGTCGCCTTCCAGCCACTGCGGACCGCATCCGGCTGGACGCCCGCCGTTTCCAGGACGTCTCCGGTGAGTGGATCAGTGATGCGAGCATACGGATCCATCTGGAGCCTCAGCCGGGCGTGACCCCCGAGCAGACCGATTTCCTGGCGGAGCGGCTCACCGAGACAGCCAGCAGGATCAATGGGCATCTTCCCGAACTGCCAGATGGCAGCGTGTTCCACCTGGACGTGGAATTCTCCCCAAGTCCCGATGAGGCGCACCTCGTTCTGCGGGTATATGGAGAGGGCGGTGGCGCGACATCTGCGGCCGACGTGCATGTGGCCGGCGCCCAAAACCAGTTGGTCCGGGTGCTTCGGGACGCCCTGGGGCTGGCAGACAACGCCCACGTGCCCGGTGCCTTCCTCGCCGGCCAGGCCCCTGAGCCCGCAACCTACTCTCCGGACCATGTCAGCGGCGCAATCGCGGATGCAACGGTACTGAGCGCCCGTGACCTGGCCGACATCGCGGCGGTCTTCCGCTCGGGTCAGAAGATAGAGAACTACAGGCATCCTTCGGCGGGACGAGATCCCTCAACGGACGCCGTCCGGGCCGGAAACGAGCCCACTTCGACCTCGGCCAACCCTGACACGGGTGATCTGTCGCCGGGGCCAGCCCCACGGGACTATCCCTGGTACCTGGACCATGGAGCGCTCGGCGACTCCGAGATCTGGAATGTGCCGGAATGGAAACCGAGCCGAGCCGAGATGTGGGCGCAGGCTGTCGCTTCGCATATTGCGGACGATGCGATACGCGAAGCCGTGGTGCCTGCGGTACGGACCATGCTCGCATCCTCGGATCGCGAGGAGTGGAAGAAGTTCCTGTCCAAGGGCTTTACGTTGGTTGCGGGGAAGCACCTGGTCTGGGTGCGGCCGGAGATAGCAGGCGTTCGGCCGCCCAGTGGGAGGTTGACCGACGAGAGGCGGTACGAAGGTGACCGCCAGGTGCGGGTCCCCGCCCAGGTCACGAGCGTCAGCGGGTCACGCACGACCACTTCCACGCTGTCGTCCTGGATCCTGGACGCGGTGAATCTGGCACTGAAGAGCGTGAGGACCGCGCCGGTCACCGTGCAGATTGGTCAATCCGCCGCGACCACGAAGGGTGCGAGTGCCCAGCGGACGGTCAAGGCCACGCACATCACCGTGGCCGAATGGGGCGCCTATTCGGGGGGCACTGCCGAGACCAGGTTCCGTGTGTTCGTGGACGGCAAGGACGTGGACGACGGGAAACAGGACGGCAGGGTGGGCGACGTGGTGGTCCTGCGCGACCTCGACGTCGCCTTCCCACCTGCGCTCGCGGCGAAGTTCGTGGAAGTGCACGAGCCGAAAAGCAAGGGGGAACAGAGCCCGCACGAGGATGCGCAGCGGCCGGTGGGTACGCCGCTGTACATCGGTGCCATCGACGTCGTCGCGCTGATCACCGGCCTCCATGCGGCACTCCTGGCCGGCGGGTTGCCCGCCAGCGCTGTTCGCGACGTGATGCTGCAACTCGAGCCGTGGCTGGGCGAGACGGATTTGCGGAAGCGTGCCGACTGGCTATTCAGCTCCGGCATCGTCACCCCAGCGATCACAGTCGATCTGCCGTGGGGCAAGTCCTTCCGTGCTTCCTTCACTATCCGGGCGGGTATCGAAAGCCTGCAGTTCCTCGGATACACCCAACCTGGCGTCACGCGGGGCTTCAATGGTATCGCGACCAACCGCAGCCGCGCGGTGGACGGAACTGCACGCGCCGACCTGACCGTCGCCACCCTGATGACCGGTCTATCCGACGGCCAATCCTCCGCGACTGGACTGGGTCGGGGGCCCGATGTCCGCATCACGGGCTACGGCACACGCAGTGCCGGCCACTCGGTCTCCTCGAGCACGACTCGCCACACCGAGTTCAAGTTCAAGACTCCCCAGATCACATACGCGTCCGGGGTCGCGGTGACGGTGTCGGTCACCTCGGCCAAGCACGAGATCCCCGATGTGCACGGCACAGTTCAGGCAGAGCTGGGAACGATGTGGCGTGGTCGCCCGCAAGCCGCCGATTTCGAGCGGCGGGTGCTGGGTGCCGTGCATACCGCGGAGTTCCAGCCTCCAGAGGTTCCGGCGGCGACGGATGTCCCACCCGAGCCGGGTCCGGTGGTGGAGACGCAGCCGCACGTGCAGGCATTGCTGCGAGAGTCGGGTGCTCGGCTGACACGGAACTTCGTGCGGCCCAGGGAACTGGACGAGGCACTGCCGGCCCCGCATCCGCGGGAGCCGCTTGCACTCGCTTCCCGCAGAGGCGCAGATTTCACGGCAACACTCGGTCTGCCGGGCGCCGAGCTGATCCAGAATCATTTCTTGGCAGCGCTCAAGGAAGATGTCGCGCGGCGCGGTGGGAAGTCGAAGGTGACGGCCGAGGACTGGGTAACCGTGGAACGGGACCTGTCCTCTTATTTCGGTCGGCCCGCCTTGGAACGACTTCTTGGTCGACTCTTCGCCGGTGTCCGTCAAACGATCTGGGTGGGTAATCAGCCTTATCGTCTGTCGGTCCGGGGGCATCTGCGAGAGCGACTGCCCGATGACGAGAGCGCCGAGATGGACGTGGAGTCGCTCATCGGTGCAGGCGGTGGTGTATCCGGGTACCGGGGCACACGGTGGGGCGCTCACGCTGTGTTCGGCTTCGGCGCGACCATCGGCTGGCCGAAGAAGTTCAACCTTCAGATCGGTAGTTTCGGCCTGTTCGCCGAGTACAGCAAGGGCAGGCAGACTTCGTTCGAAGTCGGAAACAAGTCGAGCCGACGTATCAAGCCTCAGACTGGCGTTGACGTGCACAAGTACAACATTGTGTACGAGCTCAAGCTCACCCCGCTGAAGGCGTACCGCGACAGAAAGGAAGTGCTGCGGAAACCGGCTCGTGAACCCGGAGCTCGGACTGAGACCTGGTGGGTGCACCGGTCGGGTGACCTGGTGGCGCAGATTCTAGTTCCGCACGCTTTCGTGCCCACTGAACCTGTTACCCGAGCAGACGCCGACAGGGTCGGCACCGTGAACTGGCCAGCACGCGGAGTAAAGCTCGACTTCGCGCGCGGCGGCACCGCGGGTGTCGCCCCCGCCTTCATTCACATGCCGGAACTGGCGAAGCTGGGCGCACAATTGTACGCACAGCTGAACGGCCTGGACAAAGACAGCAAGTACACGGGCTGGATAAAGGACGAGCTGTGGCCTGATGAGATCCACGACCTGGCCAATCCGGACGTCCTTGACACGGCCTTCAACGACATGGTCGGACGGTTTGGTCATGAGGACTCTCTGCCGGACAGAAAGGGATTCAAACAGGGTATACGGCTGCGGTTGACGGCATACGCGACGTCGGAGCCGGCTAAGATGGCGCTTCCCGTGAACATCGTGGACACCAAGGACTCCGGCGATTCACAGGGTCTGCTGAAGGGAGTGGGGACGGAGCATGGTGTCTTCGGCATCCTAGGAGGTCAGCCCAGTGTCCTCGGCCCGCAGCCGGGCCAGACGTCTCTGGACCACCACACCATTCAGGGACCCCTGTCCTCCGTAGGCACAGGTCACCTGTCTGGACACATTCGCGGTTGGATGTCCGAGGGCGGCATTGAGAACCACCGTGAAACCTTCGAACATGTCGCGAAGAACAAGGCCATCTATAAAGGGTCTCCGTATTCGCTGACTGCTGTCCCAGTTTTCGAGCTCACCATGATCAGGTGGAAGGGAAGCAAGAGAGAAGAGGTCACCGGCTACCTCAGCGTCGCCGATGGTCTGCAACTGCTCATTCCGCCCCGGATCATGGAAGATCTGTGGACCATCCCGACCGACGGTCAGGCTGCATCCGGGTCACCTGAGTTGCCGACGATACCCAAGGTCGGCGAAGAAGCTGTGCAGCTCCTTGACCGGTTCGAGGAAGAAGAAGTTTCGCAAGCGACAGCCGACATCGCCGGGAAGGACAGAACAGAACCGGGGCGTGCATCGGTCACGGAGCCCACGGGTGATGACGACACCCCACAGGGCGAGGATGCCTCCGAAGAAGCCTCTGCGGAAGGACCGACGACGCCGGCCCGCGTGGAGCGCGACTATCTGACGTCCGACATCGCGGGTGGCATCGGGCGAGCGGAGCGAGTGAGCGCGGACGACGTCATGGATGTGATCACCGCGCGCCTCCAGGCCCATGGCGTACTGCCCGACGGGCCACTCAACGACAACCCGTTGCCCAATCCGCTGAACCGGGCACTGCACGGTCTCTTCTCCTCCCGTGCGTTGGAGAACGCATGGCCATTGCTTGCAGGTACGGGTATTTGGGCCTGGTTGCCTGTGCCCGGCTTCATGGGAGCCATTAGCTACATCTGGGTGCGGGTGCGCGTCGAAGACCTGGTGCCCGCGCATAAACACCGGCTACGTCCTGATGTCAAGCTCAACGTGGCAACGTCAGCCACGTCGAGAGTGATCGTCGACGACGGCGAGTTGTGGTCGGCAGGCGCGGACGTCCGGATCAGAACCGGGGCGTTCCACCCCAGTGGCAGGGACGGAATAGAGCTAAGCCTCGGGTACCGCTCCACCAGCAGCCGTACCAAGACACAGTCCCGCCAACAGTCCCACATGTATGATGCGGATCCGCAGGAGTCAGCGGAGGAGTTCACGCACCGTGCAGTCTTCAGCGTCGAGGTGGGCGGAACCACCGAGCTGCCGCGGATCATGGATTTGCCGATCACGTGGGTCCATCAGGGGCTGCTGGGGATAGCCGGACTCGAACTCTTCGATGCGCGCGAGACCGTCGCCAGGATGCTGAACGAGCACCGCAGTTGGACATGGTTCGAAGGCGACGGCCGGGCGGATGGCGACGTGCGGATCCTTGTGTCGTCGGACCTGGTCGGGCCCGTCGGCCCGCAACCGGGTGTGCCGCTGCACCGTGTATACGGCGAGGAGCCGAAATGGGTCGAGCCGTCGGATGTGATTCCCGAGACACTTCCGGAAGAACTCTTGCATCGGCTAAACCCGTTGGGCTTCCCGGCCGCAGCGGCCCTTGAACGCTGGGCGGCCCTGGCAGCTTCGCCCGCCTCGCACAAGCCCGAGCTCCAGACCGCGGACGCCTGGAAGGTCCAGGGCAACGACTTCACCACCACGTCAGGCCCGCAGTATGCCCACTTCACCGGCACAGGGATGACAAAAGCCAATGTCATCAGGTTGTTGACCCACACCTACGAGGTGCCAGTGGACGGTCGGCTGGTCCGAGTGGGCATCCATCTCGACAGTGCCACGGTGATCGGGCCCCCGGGTGGTGTGGCTTTCGATGCGGCTCGCTACACCAAGGAGGAGTCAGAGACGACCTACTCCGGATCTGACTCCAGCGGCTGGCAATTCAATGCCGGTCCGCTGACCACGGCCGCCGCAGGGGACAACTCAGTCTTCGCCAATATGCTGGGAGGCTGGCGCGTCGCCCAGGGCAACGGCGGCTCGTATCGGGACACCGACAACGACGAGAACGCCAGGACAGGGAGGGTGAAGCGAGCCTTCCGCTACTACCAGTTCGACCTGACACTGGTTTTGCACGGGCCGCGGCGCACGCTCGAGGTGAAGGCTCCGACCGGACTGTTCGGCATGCTGCCCCTCGACCGCGTGGGAGGGCAGCTGCTGGGCGGGCTGGAGACGAAGTTGCCGAGGCTGTTCACGAACCTGTCACCGGTGTCTGCGGGCGAGGAGAAGGGCGACGCAGGGACCGGCACTGCGACGGTCCCCGATGCGTCTGAAGCAAGGCTCGCGGCTGAGGGCACAGCCCTGCCGGACCAAAGCGCTGCCCTGATCGCCTCGGAAGGCGAGAGGGCGGTGGCCTCGGGTGAAGGTTCGCCGGTCTCATCGGTGTCGGAAAGCATTCTGGACACGCTGACGGGTCGGAATGCACAGGGCGTCACGGGACCAGCCACTCCTCCGGCCGTCGCGAGCGCTTCCGGGTCCCAAGTTCTGGGCGTGACGCCAGCACCGGAACCACGTCAAGCGACGGCCCTGGACGATTTGTCCGAGGCGCTTGCACACCTCAGGAACGTCCACTCGGACGTCTTGCGGCATGCGGACGGTGCCGGCGGTCACCGCCAGGCCTTCGGCTTTCCGGCGGACCGGCTGAAAGAGGCGATCGATTGGGTGGAGGCGGCCGAACGCCAGGTCAAGGACCTCCTCGATGTCGACTTGGCCGCCACCAACCGCGAGTTGTACCTCCAGAATCCCGCGGTGGGCGGCTCAGGGAACAGTGACAGCGCCCGAGAACTACTTCGTCATCTGCGAAGCAGGGAATCCTCGGCCACGGCTAGTGGTGACCGCGTTGGGCACGTCGATGTGGCGGATGCCTCCGACAGCCCACAGGGTGTCGTGGAAAGCGGCCGGACGGCCCCATCTGGTCGTGCTCCGGTAGGCGGCGCAGGACTGTTCCGCCGTTCCCCTGTCGTGGATCTACCGGGTTGGAGGGTTGCCGCGGAGGAGTTCGAAAGGGAACTGGCGCGCCACGCATATCAGGACGACGAGGCTCGGGCAGCCGTTAGTGACAGCCTGAGGCGTCTGGTCGAGGTGCTCCGGGACCATTCGGGTCTGGATGAGGACACAGTGCTTCGTTCCTTCGTTCGGGACGACGAGACATACGCTGGTCAGGTCGGCACCGCGTTGAGCTCGGACGAGATCAGGCAGATGATCACGTCGGGTTCGACGCGCGAAATGTACACGGCGTTCTTCAATGCGGCTTTTGAGAATGCCGAGGCGGAGGTCACCCTCAAAACGGTACTCAATGACGTCCTGACTCGCGCGGACTGGGAGCGTGCCAGGTCGCTGGGGCTGAACGGCGAAGCGCTCCATGACCTTCACGTCGTGATGCATGGCACCCGCGGTCGCGTCTCGCGCGCGCTGTTGAGGACGGTAGCCCCAGATTATGCTCGGCTCTTTGGGGCCGATGACGCCTTCTCCTTGGGAAATATAGTGTTCCGGGGTGATGGCTGGCTCAAGGATAGTGCGGAGCTACTTGCCAGCCGGGCATCACGGATCAAGGTCGGCGAAGAAGAGCGAATCCGGATGAGGCGCACACCCGGTTACTATGAAGATGCCGGCGCCGGGCTCAGTTCTCGCGAGATCGAATTCCTTCGTCGCAAACAGGATCTATTGATACCCGTCGGTATCTCAACGGAAGAAGTACCGCTCAACACTCTGGCGTTCGACAGTGATGGCTTCCCCATTCTTCACGAGGTCTGGAAGCAGCCCGGCGTGATCGATGTCAAGGTGGAAGGTAAGGCGCTGCGGCAGCGGTTCACAGTCACCAATGTTGTCAAGGTCCTGAAACAAACACAGAAACTTGGCGATCTGGGTTCAGACCATCCTCTTATGTGGGAGGAAGGTCGGCTGAGGTTCACAGTCAGCCATTCCTCGTGGGCCGAGGACCTGGCGTCGCGAGGAATTCTCACACTCACCGGTATCTCGGGCACGACCGCTCTCTTGCTCAGTGCTTTCCGATGGCTGAAGGTCCCCGGTGTGGCGGAATCGCATTTCCTGAAGGGCCTCATCGGCTGGATGGGTGTGCACGGAGACCATTCGCTGTATGAGATTCTTCGTGGCGCGGAAATGGCTGGTTACACTGGAGTTGACGGCGGGCGCGTTGATCTGACCGACGGACCGTCGATGTACCGGACCCTCGGTCGCCTCGGCAGGGGGTTTGAGCGTTCCAGGCTGATCACTGCCCCTGACGGGCTACCAGGTGGCGATCTGCCGGACGAAACGGTATATCTCGATCGGGTGAGCCAAGGTCAGAGTAGGCGGTTTATTCCCGGTTTCCGCCAACATTACGATGATATTGTTGAGGAGATGAAAGCGCTGCAGAATGGTCGCGGTGGGCTGCTTGAGCAATGGCTCGCCGGGAATGGTCTAAACCTTCAGGGTCTCCTCGGTCGCGTCAGCGAGGCTCGCATGTTCGCACTCTACGTGTACACAGGGGTGCATCACAGACCGATCAGCCAGCTGATGGCCGCGACCAGATGGTCGAACGCAACACCATTTGCGCCGGATATGGCACATGCGACCACGCGACACATGGCACGCGAAGTCATCGCGAATCTCATGGTTGCCGAATCTCCGGATCTGCCAGAATACCTCGACGATGTTGAATTGAAGAAAGGATACAAAACGTACCTGTTGGAGTGTTTGAAAATCCGGGAAGCAAAATTGGGTGGTCTCAAACCAGATGCTGATCCGGATAAAATCCGCACTGAATTTCGGGATCGGCTATACCGGCGCCTCGATCAGATTTTGCCGGATCTTATGGTCGAGTGGCGGCTGCATGCGGAGATGGTGACGGCGGCCTTGCGGGCGCTGCCCGGTGTCAAGGACGTGACGGTGTGGCGGGGGAGCTGGGCTGTGGGTGGGGACAGTCTGGTCAGTTCGTTCCTCCGGGCTGTGCCTGTGGGTTACAACGCGCCGGTGATCACCGTCGATGACTTCACCAGCGCCTCACGCAGCCGACTTGTTGCGCATCGATTCATGAGGGCTCAGCAGCCGACGGCGATGAGCCACCCGGTGGTACTCGAGCTTCGTCTGTCGGGTGCGTTCGGCCGGGACATCTCGTACCTCTCCCGTAGTCGGGAAGAGGAGGAAGTGATGTTCCTGCCGGGGGCTCAGTTCCGGGTAACTGGGCGTTCCTGGGTTGTGGAGGAGGGCCGGCGGTTTGAGTTGATCGTGGCGGAGGAGGTGAGTTCGGAGGAGGCGGCGTCCCGTGGTGTGTCTGGTGCGGCGGGTGTCGCGTTGCCGATGAACGCCGCCCCGGGACAGGCGCCCGCCGTACCGACGGCGGACGCCCTCGCCGCAGAAGAGGCACCGGCCCTCCCGGACGACGACTCACGTCAGTTGTCCGTAGAAGAGCAGGTTCTGGCCGTACTGACGGGTGACACCCCGCACGACGCCCTCACGCCGGAGCCCTCGCGCGCCGTGCCGATCGAGTCGCCGTCGTTGCGGGCACGCGTGGCGGCCCCCGCCGACCCGATGGTCCACTCGGAACACGGCGCCGACGGCATCGCGGACGAGGCGGCGGCCGATTCGCCGGTGTCTCGGTCTGTGTCGGCCGAGTTCGGAGGGTTGCCGGGCGGCCCGGAGGGGCGGGCTCCTGGCGGGCGGAGCCCGTACCCGCCGTTGCCGAGTCCGGCGTCCCTTGGGGCGTCGTCGGCCGCGTTTGAGACGATGCCGCTGCCAGGCGGTGGGTCGGAACTGGTGGGTTCCGGGGCCGGGACGGGGCCCTTGGACGTTGGGGTCGGCACAGGAGCGTCGGGTGGCGAGGAAGTGGTGGCGCGGGCGGAGGTGTCTGCGCCGCCCAGGCCCGAGGAGGATCCTGGGAGATGGATTCCCTGGGCTGGTGCCGGTCCGGGGCTGAGACACCGTGGTTTCGAGGCGCTGCGGGTTCGGCTCGAGAACTGGCGCTACGAGAGCCGTGCCGTGGTCCGGGTGTTCTTCGACGGGCAGCAGGCCCCGGACGGCGGGACGCCGACCGAGCCGGAGATGCGCGAGGTTGCCCGGCAGGCGCAGTTGGGGGTCGACGAGCACTACAACACGGGTCTGCGGTTGCCGAACGGCGACCGGCTGCGAGTGGTGGTCCAGAGAGTCGACCGGAGGGCCGACGCCCACCACGTGATCAATCTCCACACTGACTTTGGCCGGCCGGATGCCGCCAACTGGTCCGTGACGATGCACCGTAGTGTGATGGCACACGAGATCGGTCACTTGCTCGGGCTTCCCGACGAGTACCGGGAGGCGCGGTGGGACAAGCGGCCGGTGCACGGTGACGACGCCCTGATGGCCGGGCACCTGGTGGACCGCCGTGGCCGTGCGGTGGTAGATGTCGATTGGCTGGTGAGCGGCGGGACTTTTGGCACGAAGGTGATTCCGGCGCGGCATCTGCGCATGCTCGGTGCTGTCTTCGACCAGGCGTGGGGGACCACGGGGCTGCGTGTGGTCGATGGGACGGTGTTCGCGACGGAGGACGCCGTGACGCCGAGAGGGGACGGACTGCCTGCCCGGGCGCATTTCTCGGTGGAGGTCCGCCAGGCGGTACTGCACGGCGACGTACGGACAGGGCGCGTGGGTGTTCTTTCCCCGCGAGGTCTGTCTTCGCGTCCGCGGCCGGTGCGGGAGGGGGAGGCGGCGAACCCGAACGGTACGTTCCGTGCGTTGCTGCCCGCTGCCGGCGGGCCGGTGTCGGGACTGCGCTCGGACACGGGGGGGCATGCGCGTGCGGGTGACATCGCGGTGCCGGCGGTGCGGCAGCCGTCCACGCAGATGATGTTCCCCGCCCATTGGGCAGAGGACGACGCGGTCTACGCCGCCGAGCAGGCCTACCTTGACGCGCTGGGAGACGGGCGGATCGTTGCGGTTCCTGGCAGGCCCGGCGCGTTCACCTTCGAGGGTGTGTACGGAGGAGTCCGGATCGAGGGCAACCTCAAGGACGGTGATTTCACCGGTTTCCGGCCCTCGGACGACCAGTCCGGTCTGCTCCCGCCGGCGTACATGCCTGCGCCGGGGGAGACAGAGGCCAAGGGGCCTGCCTTCGGCCTGAGAGTGGAGGACATCGCCGCCTACGGCGACCGCCGGACCCGTACCGGCGGCTACAACCCGCCGCCGCTGACGTCGGAACTGAGGTCATACGGACCGATCGTCGTGCCCGGTGCGCAGTTCGACAACGGCACGTACCGGGCGCACATCTACTTCCTGGATCCGAACATCCGCCCGGGCGACCTCAAGGTCGCGCTGTGGAGCCGTTGGCGGCTGCACGCGGACGGCTGGGGCACGGTCCTGTTCCCCAAGGACTGGTCGCGCGACATGGTGCAGGACGCCGTCGAGATGGCTCATGCCTGGGCGTTGGCGAATGCGCCGCAGCGCATCAAGCCGATGGGCGAGGGCAGGTATTTCTGGGTAGGCATAGGGAACGGGGTGCGGATCGAGGGTCTGGTCCGGGACGGTCAGCACGTCGCCTATCGGCCCGCGGCCGTCCAGCCGCACCTGCGCTGGCCCGACGAGTCACCGGTGGGTATCACAGCTCCCCGCTCCCTGGGACAGCCTCACTTGCATGCGCAGCAGGTGCTGTTCGCGAACGGACAGCGCGGCATCCTGATCACCGCTGACGTGCGTATGACACCGAGGCGAGGCGTTCGTGCCAACCCGGTGGCGCTCCTGCTGGACCGGTTGAAGACGAAAATCGCCCGCACGTACCACAGCTTGGACTGGCGCGGTGGGACGGTGGTCGGGTTCAGCGTGGTCCACACCGAACAGCCCGAAGCCGCGGCGCTGGAGATCCCGGTCGGTCGGAGCCAGCGGTCCGACAGGGAACTTCCCAAGTTGCTGACGAAGATCTTCGGCGTGGGGCCCGACTGGCGGAGAATCAGAGCGCTGGCGCGGGCCGTGCTCGACCAGGAGCCGATGCCGACGTTCGAGCCGCCCTTCGGCGTTGATACGCCGGACGCACGGGCCGCGATCGAGGAAGCGACGCGCGCCGGCGATCTGCTGGCGGGTCCGATCACGCTGAGAGAACCCGACCCGGCGGATCCTGGCACCACCACCGAGACGGTGCCCACCGTGCTGTCCTCCGTGGCGGGGAAGGTCTTCGCTCCCGGTGTCGAACCCGTCATCCATCCGGAGGGCACCGTCCTTCCGCGATGGTGGCGCCGGGATGATGTCCTCGCCGCCGCCTACACCATCTACTCGCTCAAGGCGGCGGGGAGCATCGATCCGGCGGATTCCCGTTTCAAGATCCTCCAGGAGGAGGCGGACGGCTCCGCGGTCGTCGAGGGCACGTTCGAGGACGTCGTGGTGACCGCCACCATCGACGGAGGTCAGATCACCGCTGTCCGTGCGACGCCCGCATCCGATCCCGGGCCCCTGGCCGATGGCGACGTGACCATGGCCGACTCGCCGTACAACTCTCCCGCGGCGATGAACGAACCCGCTGCCGCAGCGGCCCGCACCGACGATCCGGTCCATACCGACGACACGACCACCCCGGTGGACGGTGCGCACGACGGCGCCCTCGGAGCGCAGCAGTCTGCTCCGGAATCCCTACTGGCACCCCCGGCCCTCGACGCCCTGTGGGCGGCTGTGGAACGCGGGCCAGAAGCGGAGAGGGGCACGCGCCCCGCCCCCGGTACGCCGCTCTCGACCGAGACGCAGGCGCACCAGGCCGCGGATTCCCGCGGCGGGCGTCCGGGAAGCGAAGACGTCCAGGTCTGGATGGCGTCCCCCGAGGACGCCATGCGGAAGGGGCTGCAGGACACCCTCGCGTCCGCCCGCGCCCAGTCGCCCCGAGACCCCGAGAGGGAGATCACCGCCCTGGCGGGCGACCGGCCCCGGCTGGGCCCCGGCGCGCACGTCGCGGTCAGCGGAACCGTCGAGGACGACCGGCGGTTCGGGCCGCTGGTCGGCCCGAAGGCGGTGAAGCCGACCGAGCGCGACGCCGGGCACCTGTGGC
>NZ_JBIAEC010000051.1:0-15424 GCF_042868225.1 Streptomyces sp. NPDC007856
CGAACGTGGTCTATCGCAGCCTCAAACGCGACCGTCACGCGGCTCTCACCGAGGCCACTTGACACACAGAGGCACTCATCAGCGTCTCCAACGGCGCCTCTCGGGCCCGGTGGCACCACCCCCCAGGTCATCCGTTCGACAGGGGGGACCAGCCATGCCGGGCCCCGAGGCCAGCGGCCCTCTTGCAGGACCGCGAAGAAGATAACGGGGGTGACGTCCCTGCCCCGGGCGCTACGGACCTGTTGCCGGGTCCGTGGGAAACCACGGTAACTGCCATGGCCGGTGAGCTGTCGCTGATCGGCCGTCGCCAGATCCGAAGTCGTCCAACATTCAGCGGAGTTGACCCGTTCCGCTCAAGACTGAGTACCGTGAACCGCACCACGAACTTGCAGCCGTCGCGACGCCGCCGACCACACCTCGGGGCCTCCGCCCCTCACTCGATCAGCTCGGCGTGCGCGACCGCGTCTGTCTTCAATCCGGGCGGAAGCGGCGGCCTGGTTGACCGAGGCGCTGGGAGACCCGTTGCCGCGTTGTGGCCGTTAGCCTGTCGGTATGTCAGAGCGTGTCATGCCCGGTCGCGCGGACGGCCTGATCACCCTGGATGCCGCTGACGCTCTGTGGGTTGATCTGACGGCCGACAGTGCTGTGCCGACGGCTTCCGCGGCGTTCACCTGTTCTCCTGCTCATGCCCGGGCGGGGTACGTCTTGCTCGGCAGCCGTGTGGTGGCGACGGTGAAGGCAAGCGGCGGCCAGTGGAGTGTTTTGGAGACTGAGGTGCGCCGGGCGGCCGCGGAACTGAACGCGGTGAGGATGGATCGGCAGGACCTGGTCCGCATCGGTCCGTTCCGTGGCGCGCCGAAGAAGGAGCGCAACGAGACAACGCTGCTGCGCTGGCGCCAGCGCATCACCCGGGAACTGCAGGAGCTGGGCGAGTCCGAGCGGGCAGTACGACGTGAAGGCGGCGGGCCGTCCCATCTGGCGGGGATCGACTGGCGGCGGATACTCGTGGAGCGAACTCGCGACCGGACGGCGCGGACATGGTGGCTGCCGCGCGCCGTGGTCAGGCTGCTGGATGTGGCCGAGCACACCGAAACGCGGTGGGTGCAAGCCGCGCGGACCTGTCAGGAGAACACGGCTGTCCCCGAGCCGCCCTCCCACCCCCGGCAGGCCCGAGACGCCGGCGGTCGGCAGACGACGAGCCCTAAGGGCCCCGGCGCCTCACTGCGCCCGTACAACGGAGAGCTGGAAGGCCAGCTGTACTCGGTGCTCAGCGGGAAGCCCGGTACCTCTCGCCGGGTGGCCGGGTGGGTGTGCGCCGTCTGCCGCACCGCTCCCGCCACCGTGCTCGACCACTGCCACGAACACGGCTACGTCCGTGCTCCCGTCTGCCAGTCCTGCAACACACTAGAACGCCCCGACCACCTGTACAGCAACGACATCCGCGTGGCGAACCACTACGCACGCCTCTTTGACACCGACACCGACGACTGGCTCCGCCACTGGCATCGCTGCCCCGGCTGCCGCGCACGCACCACCCTGCCCCTGCCGCACCTCGCTGCATGGACCGCCCACATAGCCTGCCGATCGCTGCGCCCGACCCACCACGCCCCCCGCGGGCGCAAGCCCTGCGGTGTCCTGCGTGTCTCCTGGACGGGCAGTCAGAACGCGCCCCGTTCCTGCCTGCTCACCGTCGCCGTCGACTTCTGTCCTTCCGGTGAGCACCGTGTCCTGGCGCGAGTCCCCTACCGGGAAGCCGTCGAGCGGTTTCGCATCTGGTTGGCCGAGACGGCCCCTGCCGTGGCCGCCGCGGCCGGTCCTGACCGCTTGGACGGCCTCCCTGCCCAGTTCCGGCCCGTCATCGCGGACACCAGCGGCGAGGGCCTGGCGCTCTTCTGAGTGAACGCGGGGCAACGTCAACCCACGCCCGCCCGGCGCCGGTTCGCAGTCCACCCGGCGCCTGCGAAACTCGCCGTTTTCTCCACCAACGCCACGAGCAGCTCCACAATTGCGGACATCTCCTGGACGTGCCCAGGGTCTGAGCCCCGGCAGAAGGAACGCCTGCTGGGACTGTTCGCACAGCTGGTCAGGCCCCGGCGGCACGGGGGCAGCGGCGGCGCGGGCGCGGGCGGCGTCGGCGGGGCGGATGCCGTGGCTGAGGGGATCGAGGCCGATCAGTTCGCGGTGCAGGTGGCGAATCCGTAGCGCGAGATCGAGGTGGAGGCGGGGACGTTTGTCGCGGACTGCGGCGATGGTTTGGGCGTTGAAGCGGAGTCGCGGGGCGAGTGCGGTGGCAGGCCATCCGGCACGCGCCAAGTCGGCCAGCAGCCCAGCGGTTTCGGCGGAGCCGGTCAGGCCCGGGGTGCGGGGTTCGCGACAGGCGGGGATGGGGATACCGAGTATGGCGTCGGCGGTGGTGCGAGCGATGTCCCGCGCCACCTGGCCTTGTTCTGGGGTGCGGAGCAGTCGGCGGACCAGGGTCACCGACAGGCCGGCCCGGTCTGCGATGTCCTGTGCGGACATGCCCTGCTCGCGCAGCCGGGCAGCCCACCGGGCGGCGGCATAGGGCGGGACGCGGGCGGTCAGACCGCGCAGGCGGTCCTGGTGGCGTTGGCGGCGGGCCCGGAGGGCCGCCTGGCGGCACTCGGTGCGGGTGCAGCCGTAGTCGGCACACGATGCCTGGCCGTGACGGACGGCTGACCGCTGCGGCCGACGCTGTGCGAGCGGCGAGGCCGGGGCGGTGGCGGACTGTTCTACAGAGGGCGGCATGGTTTCCTGCTGCGAGTTCGTGGTGCCGGTCCACGGTACGCGTCCACGCTGACAAAGCGGCCCACCCCCGACCCCGGCTCGCTGGCAGGGTTATGCGCGCAGGCCGACTGCATTTCCGGGCTGGCTGGTGTGCTCACAGGCCGAAGCGCAGCTCCTGATCAGCATCTTGGGCGCGGAAGAGGCGCTCGTGACGTACCGGGGGGCGCCGAGGGGACATGACCGAGATTTGACGTAGCCCCTCGTCATGGGGCCGCCGCCACACTGATGCAAATACCACTCACGCGGCGGTGGCCGGATGAACTTCCCGCGCCAACCTGGTGATCAGCCCTGGTGCTCGAAGTCCGCGAACGGCGAGTCGCGCAGCGGCAGGGGCTTCGGCCACCAGGGCGGCCGGCCGTGCGGGCAGCGGGCACTCAGGTACTTCCCGTCCGGCGGGGCGGTGTTGTACACCAGGTCGCCGGCGAGGACGGCCAGGAGCACGAGCAGCCCGGCCAGGCTTGCGGTCAGCACTCGGACGAGGCGGCGGCGCGACCGTGCGAGGAAGCGCCTGGCCAGGAGGAAGCCCAGCGGGAAGGCACAGCAGTACGCCGCGATGAGCGGAAGGTTGGTGAGGAGGTAGAAGCGCGGGCTGTCCGCGATGTCGTACGCCGCCGGCCACGCGAGGTTCATGCAGTAGGACCAGGTGTCGCTGATGAAGGCGCCGGCCTCGGCCTCGGCCAGCAGGCCGAGCACCACTCCGGCGACTGGCAGCAAGCAGCCCCACCCACCACACGAGCCCGGTGCCTGTTCTCTGGTCACTGTCCCTCCCGTCCGAGGAGGACGGCGGCCGGCGGTCAGCGGTTCCGCCGCTAGTCGGGGACGGTGACCGTCGGACGGGTGGCCGGATGTCGTCCGTTCTCGTGGCGTAGCGGATCAAGGCTGTGAGCGCGCCGTTATCTGGCCGGGGTGCCCCCGTGACTGGTGGCCGCTCCCTGCGCAAGAGGCAGGCCATCGTGCAACTCTCCCTGGTGAAAAGCCAGTTGAACCATAGGAGTACGCGAATGACCTTATCCCTTCGCCCGCCGCTACCTCTCCGAAGGCAGCATGGACTCCTTCTACGCCGCCCACGATGCCGCCGAACTCCCCGCGGCTACAGCACCACAGGGGACACGACCCAACCCCCTCTGTCCTTTGTCGCGCCGTTCTTTCGGGCCGGGTGGTTATGTGGGCGTTTCGCTGGGGTCCGTGTCCGGACGGGCTTCTTTGCCGCGCTGGGGCTGGGGATTTTGGTCGGTTGGCTGCTGTTGCGGGGTGAGGGATCGGGCCGCGTCGCACTCGATGCAGGCTGCTGCGCGGGGTTGACGGAGCGCGGCATGGGCCTCTTCCCGGGTGAGTGTCCGGTCGCTGGGGGTGCAGCCGATGACGTGGAGGAGTGTGGCGCCCGGGTGTCCGGGGCGGTGGGGCAGGTACTGGAGTGTCCATGCGGGCGGGCGCTCTTGGGACGGGGTGTCTGTTGCGGACAGACGATGGGTCGGGACGTGCTCGTAGGAGACACCGGGTATCGGGCGTGCGTGTGCGGGAGGCACCCAGACTCGCCGCTCGGCAGGTTCGACGGAGCCGTTTGTGCCGTTCTGCCACACCAGGATTCCTACCTGGTAGAGCCAGCCGTCTTTCACCTGTCGGCGTGCGTGCAGCCGTCCGCGGATTTCCTGGGCGTCGGGGAGGATGACGACGATCGGAGCCCCTTGGGGTGACGTTGTGGTCACGGGCGGCGGTCTTGGAGCACGAGCAGCGCTGCGAGGGCCGTGGCGGGGTCAGGGTCGGGTTGACCGATAGGCCACCAGGCGCCGTCCTGTTTCCCGTACGGATACCAGCGGCCGTCGCGGCCGTAGCGCAGTTGGCGGTCGCGGCCGACGACGGTGAAGCGGTTGCGCCACGCGCGCAGCTGGGGAGGCCGCCCGTCCGCCCAGTCCTTGGCGAGCGAGGCTCGGGCGCGGGCGAGTACGGATGCATCCGGGGTCCAGGCGTCCTCCAGGACCGCGAGTGCGGCCGTGCCGCCGTAACTCCAGGCCCGTACCGCCTGGGCGAGCTCGATCGGCGGGCGGCCGGTGCTCTCGGCGATCCGGGCGAAGACCTCGGTCTGTGGGTGCTCGGCGGCGATGCGCACAGCGTCCTGCCACTCCGTCAGGTCAGATGGATTGGGTGGTGTGTCGCCTGCCAACGCGGCGGCGAGTTGGCGGCGGGCGCGCTCGGCCGCGTCGGCGGCCAGGGTTTGAAGCGCCTGCGGGTCGATGCCTGGTTCGGCGGGCCGGGACGCCTCGAAGACGGGCGGGTGCCCGGCGCGTTCGGGCAGGGGCGGCGGTTGGGGCAGCGGTGGCAGGTCGGCGCGCGCCGCGAAGGCCTCTCGGGCCGGTGTACCTGTGGGTGGGGTGGGAGTTCGCGGGGACGGAACCGACGCTGATGCCGAGGCTGCCGCCTTGGATGCCGCGCGGGCGGCGTTGCGGCGGGCGAGCTCGTCCAGCAGCTGCTGTTCGCCGCGGCCGCGCATCAACAGCAGTACGAAGGGGTCTTCGTCCAGCAGGCGTGCGACCTGGTAGCACAGCGCGGCGCCGTGCTTGCACGGGTAGCCCCAGTCGGGGCAGGAGCAGGACGGCTGAAGGTCGTTGGCCGACGGTAGCAGACGTACGCCGGCCTTCAGCGCGTCCTTCACCAGCTCGGTGGGCATGTCGCGGTCCAGCAGTGCGGCGATGTGCCCGGCGCGCGCCGCCACCGCGTTGAGGAGCCGGTCCCATTCCGTGTCGCTGAGGACGGGGATTGCCAATGACACCCGGTAGGGTCGCGGCCTGCTGCCCTGCACGGGGGCGCTGATCCGGCCCGGGACCACGGTCATCCCGCCCACGGATCCGCGCCGCGCGTAGGTGCGACCGCGGGTGAGGCGGCCGGAATCGAGTGAGCACTCCTCCAGCGCCGACACCCATGCCTGGCCCCACCAGGTTGAGGCGAAACCGCCCCGGCGGCCGGGAGCCGGAGGGAAGGGAGGGAAAGTGCGGGCGGGCTGATCCTGAGCCCGCTGCTTGGGCTTCGTCGGGCGCGGGCTCACGTGCGGCTGCCCTTCGTGGTGCTCGGACGGTCTGTGCTCCAAGGCGTGGTGTTGTGGCGCATCGTTACCAGTTCGGCCAGTTCGGCGTCGGAGAGCTCGGTGAGTGCCGCCTCGCCATGGCTCAGCACGGCGTCCGCGAGCCCCTTCTTCTGCTTGAGCATCTGCGCGATCCGGTCCTCGACCGTCCCCTCCGCGATCAGGCGGTGCACCTGCACCGGCTGGGTCTGGCCGATGCGGTACGCGCGGTCGGTGGCCTGGTCTTCGACCGCCGGGTTCCACCAGCGGTCGAAGTGGATGACGTGGCCGGCGCGGGTTAGGTTGAGGCCGGTGCCGGCGGCCTTGAGGGAGAGCAGGAAGACCTGCCGTTCGCCACGCTGGAAGCGGTCGACCATCTCCTCGCGCTGCTTCACCGGCGTCCCGCCGTGCAAGAACTGCGCCGCGATGCCACGGTCTGCCAGATGCTGCTGAAGCAGCCGGCCCATCTCGACGTACTGGGTGAAGACGAGCACCGAGCCGTCCTCGGCCACGATCGCATCCAGCAACTCGTCGAGCAGCTCCAGTTTGCCGGAGCGGCCGGCGAGCTTCGTGTTCTTCTCCTTCAGGTACTGCGCCGGGTGGTTGCACACCTGCTTGAGGCCGGTGAGCAGCTTCATCACCAGGCCGCGCCGGGCCATTCCGTCCGCCTCGCCGATCGCCGCCAGCGACTCACGCACCAGCGCCTCGTACAGGGACGCCTGCTCCTTCGTCAGCGAGCAAGGCTGATCGGTCTCGGTCTTGGGCGGCAGCTCGGGGGCAATGCCAGGGTCGGACTTTCGGCGGCGCATGAGGAAAGGACGGACCAGGCGGGCGAGACGGTGAGCACTCTCCTGGTCGCCGTCGGCCTCGACCGCGCGGGCGTAGCGCTCACGGAAGGCGGTGAGCGTGCCGAGCAGGCCGGGTGTCGTCCAGTCGAGCAGGGCCCATAGCTCGGAAAGGTTGTTCTCAACCGGGGTGCCGGTCAGCGCGATGCGCCCGCCGGCGGGGACGGTGCGCAGCGCCCGCGCGGTGTCGGAGTACGGGTTCTTGACGTGCTGCGCCTCGTCCGCGACGAGCAGGCCCCACGGCACAGCGGTGTCGGCCAGGAGCGCCGCGTCGCGGCGGAGTGTGCCGTACGTGGTGAGTACGAAGCCGTTCGGCGTGAGGTCGTCCAGGGTGCGGCCCGGGCCGTGGAAGCGGCGTACGGGGATGCCGGGTGCGAAGCGCTGCACTTCGCGCTCCCAGTTGCCGAGCAGGGACGTCGGACAGACCACCAGGGTGGGGCCGTGGGCCGATCGCTCGTGATGGCGCAGGTGGAGCGAGATCAGGGTGATCGTTTTGCCGAGGCCCATGTCATCGGCGAGACAGCAGCCCAGGCCGAGGGAGGTCATCCGATCCAGCCAGGCAAGTCCACGCAGCTGATAGTCGCGCAGAGTAGCTGCGAGCATAGCGGGCTGGCCGGCGGTGGCCGATGCGGAGTCCGGGCCCGCCTCCGGCTCGGCGATCCGCGCGCGCAACTGCTCCAGGGCACCGCCCGCGGTGACCGGTACGGACGTGCCGTCGATCTCTACCTCGCCGGTCAGCGCCGCGCCCAGGGCGTCGAGCGCGGTGAGCTCGCGGCCGCGCTGCTTGCGGACCTTGCGGACCAGCGCCTGGTCGACCACCACCCACTGGTCGCGCAGCCGCACCACCGGGCGGTGCGCCTCGATGAGGCGGTCCATCTCCTCCTCGGTCAGCGACTCCCCGCCCAACGCCAACTGCCAGCGGAATTCAAGGAGCTGACCCGAGGAGAGGAAGGTCTCCAGGTCCGAGGGCGTCTTTTTGCGCCGGGGCGGATCCAGCAGGCCGGTCGCGGTCAGCTCCTTCGTCAGGCCCTTTGGCAGGTGGACCTGGATTCCGGCGGCGGCCAGCCGCTCCGCGGCCCCGCCGAGCAGTTCCAACAGCTCGTCGTCGGCGAGCTGCAGCACATCAGGCGCGGCGGCCAAGAGCAGGCGCGACAGCGGCGGCCATGCCTTCGCGCCGCGGCGCAGCGCCAGCAGCGCGTCGATGCGGGTACGGGCGCCGAACTGCTCCTGAGCGGCTGCAGCCCCGGCCCACAGCTCGGCCGCATCTGCCACCAGGGTGGGGTCGGCGAGGCTGTGCAGCTGCACCACGGCCCGGAACTTTGGCCCGCCGCCGCTGTCGCCGAAGTCTCCGCTGTCCCATGCGTCGCTGTCTGCCTCCAGACGCAGGGAGACGCGCACGCCCGCGTCCATCCCGGCGGCCACCTCGGCCGCCCACTCACGCTGTTCGGGGATAGGCACCGGCATCCGAGCGGCGAAGGCCGGACCGGCCATCAGGTGGCGTGCTGCCGGGGAGCGCGGCAGGCCGTCCGCGACCGCGTCCACAAAGGCCCGCAGCAGCGGCTCGGCGGCGGGCAGCGCTACGGGTGACGAGCCCGGCAGCGGGACCGCGCGCGCCTCCGGCGGCATCGCCGCCGCGAGGTCGCGTATCCGGCGCACGTCGTCGCCGTCCAGCGGACCGAGCCGCCAGGCGTCGAACCCGGTGGGGCTCAGCCCTGGCAGCAGCCGCCCCCGCGCGGCAAGTTGAAGCGCAATCAGGGCCCCTGCTCCCCACCACGCGGCGGAAACGGAGGCATTGCCGCTTGGCACCATGGCGCGAGCGCGGGTGAGTACGGGCACCGCCTGCGCGACCGGCAGCAGCACCGCGCTCACCCTCCGCCGCCGGATCCCATTTCCGTGCGGCCGCACGACGGTGAGCTCCCCCAGCTCCACATCGCAGTCGGGCATCTTGCCGCCGTCCGCCCGCCAGAACGCCACACGGCCTTCCCTGGCCGGATCTCCGGGCAGGAAGACGGCTTCGCATGCGCTGAGCGCGGCTGAGGCAGCCGGCGCAACCGCTCCCGGCTTCCTCTGCTCGGCAGGCTCATCCACTTCGACGACCTGGAGGATACGCGCCATGATCGTATGCCCTTCGAGCCGGGGTGTGGGTATGCGCTGAAGTGACACCGTCACGCCTCGTTATCGCGCATCCACAAGCTGTACGGCAGAATGCTATCGAGCCGTGACGGGCGCTCGCGGCGCGGACAAGGGACGCATGAGCGTCAGTGCACCCAGTCGTAGAGCGGCTCGGTGTCCAGCGTGACGCCAGCCGGCGGAGTGGACGACGACCCCGCACGTGTCGCCAGCCGATGGCAGATACACGAGGATGCCGGCCTCGGCGTAGGCGCAGCGCTTCTCGACTCGATCGCGCTGCTCGGATAACGCTCGGAGGGGGGTTTGTTGGTGTATCGCTGGCTTGTTGGCCTGGTGTGTTGTGGGTTCGTTGAGAGTGGGCGGGTGCGCGGTTCCGGCGGGTAGTTCGGGGTGTGAGCTGGGGTTGTGTCGTGTGTGCTGAGTGGGGCCGGGTTCGTTGTGGGTTTCGCTAGCGTGTAAAGGCTGGGTTGGTGTTTGTGCTGGTCTTGTGTCCTGAACATGAATAGGAGTTGGTTGTAGGGCAGCTTCTGGAAATGGTGCTGTGCGGGAGATGAAGGTTTTTTTGGCCCTTCGGAGTCGCCCTGCGGGGGGAGGCTCCAAACCGCCTCATGCTGCGTTGGCTGAAGACCGTCGTGGTGAGCGATGAGGAAAAGGCGCCTGAGAGGTGTCAGGTGGGGATCGGGAAGACGAACGCAAGTGAATCGCTGCCGACGTGTCGAAAACAAAACAGACGGCATCGAAACCGGGGTGTGACCAGAACTCCGGGATGAGCCTGGCGGGTGCCCGTTTATTGGCCAGGCGGTGTCCGGCATGTAGGCGACGTGATCCCGGTCTGCGGCTTCCGCATGGAACAGGAGAAGGCAGGCCCCGACACTGCCGCCGCGTAGCGGTGGCAAGAGGGAGCGCCCCAAGCAGCGGACACTGCGAGGGGCTGAGTACCGACGCGGGGCGTGCTGGCGGACCGGCTCGTAGTAGTGACGAAGCCCCTGTAATGGGGGTGGAGCGAAGGGGCCGGGTCGTTCGTGACTGTGTTGATCGCATCAACCGGACGAAGTCCGGGAGGAGTTCGGTGGACCAGTTGAAGTCACAGGTCAAGCCGTTTGAGATTTCGAAGTGGGAAGTCAAGGAGGCGTGGGAGGAAGTCAGGGCGAACAGGGGAGCGCCGGGAGTGGACGGGCAGAGCATCGACGAGTTCGAGAAGGACCTGAAGGGAAACCTTTACAAGGTCTGGAACCGGATGTCGTCGGGCTCGTATTTTCCACCTCCGGTGCGTGCGGTGGCTATTCCCAAGCCGCACGGTCAGGGCGTGAGAATGCTAGGCATTCCCGCTGTCGCTGATCGTGTGGCCCAGACCGTGGTGGCCCGGCATCTGATGCGAATGGTGGAACCGGTTTTCCATCCGGACAGCTTCGGATACCGGCCCGGACGGTCTGCCTTGGACGCTGTGGAGAAGTGCCGGAAACGCTGTTAGAAAAGGGACTGGGTGGTCGAGTTCGACATCACCCAGTTCTTCGACAGCGTGCCCTGGGACCTCCTGGTCAAGGCGGTGGAAGCACACACGGACGCCGTCTGGGTGAAGTTGTATGTGCGGAGGTGGCTCGCTGCCCCGCTCGCCATGCCCGACGGCTCCCTGTTGGAGCGGGAGCGCGGGACGCCCCAGGGCGCCCCGGTATCTCCCGTGCTGGCGAACCTGTTCCTCCACTACGCGTTCGACTCGTGGATGGCCCGGGAGTTCCCGTCCGTCTGGTTCGAGCGCTATGCGGACGACGCGGTGCTGCACTGCGTCACCGAGCGGCAGGCCCGGCAGGTGCTGGCCGCGCTCGGGGACAGGATGGCCGAGGTCGGGTTGCAGCTGCATCCGGCCAAGACCAGGATTGTGTACTGCAAGGACGGACGACGCCAGGGCTCGTACGAGCACACGTCGTTCACGTTCCTCGGGTACACGTTCCGTTCCAGAAGGAGCCGGAGTCGGCACGGGAAGCTGTTCCTGTCGTTCGACCCGGCGGTCAGCAGGGATGCCCTGAAGAAGATGGGGCGGGAATTGAGGTCCTGGCACCTGCATACCCGCTCGGATCTGTCCTTCCAGGAGCTCGCCCGCAGGATCAATCCTGTGGTGGCGGGCTGGCTCAATTACTACGGCCGGTTCCGGCCGTGGGAGCTGATCCCCTTCACGATGCGCATCAACGCCTACCTGGTGCGCTGGATCCGCCAGAAGTACAAACGGCTCGCGGCCAAGCGGAAGGCCATCGCGAAGATGCAGGAGATCGCCCGGCGATACCCCCGCATGTTCGCGCACTGGCGCCTCACTCCCACCGCAAACGCCGTGGCGATTTGATGATCAGGACGACAAGAGCCGTGTAACGGGCGACTGTTACGCACGGTTCTGTGAGAGCCGGAGGGTGAGATTCCCTCCGGCTACTCGGCAGAGCTGTTTTGCCTGTTCGGTGGGCGGGGGTTAGCGGTTGCGGGTGGGGCGGTGGTGTTGTTCGGCGAGGTGGTCGAGCTGTATCGCGTCGAGGGCGGCTTTGGTGATGCGTTCGGTGTCGTCGTGGATGGCGGTGATGGCTGCTTGGCGGATGAGCCTTGTGAGGGATCCGATGCGGCCGGCGGTGCGCTGGTGGAGGTAGGGGGCGTGCCGGAGGAGGGCGCCGGGTTTGTGGTGGGTGAGGTCGAGGGCGTTCTCGATGTCGGTGATGACGTCGCGGAAGGGTTCGCGGGTGCCGTGGCGGGCGGGGAGGGGGCCGCAGGTGATGAGGGTGGCGCGGCCGGCGAGCTGGGCGCCGCGGGTGCCGCTGAACAGGGGTGTGTCGGTGACGTTGATGCCGGCGTAGACGAACGTGGCGGCCAGGCGTTCGGTGAGGTCTTTCAAGAGGTCGGCTGCTTGTGCGCCGGTGGTGGTGCGGGGGTTGAGGCGGTGGATTTCGTCGATGAGGACGAGTTGGACACCGGCGGCGGTGTAGGTGTGGCAGACGGCGTCGGTGATCTGGGTCTGGGTCATGCGGGTGGTGGTGGGGATGCCGAGGTAGCGGGCGAATTCGGTGATGAGGGTTTTCGCGGTGGCGCCGGGCGGGACGAGGACGTACGCGACGGGTGCCGCGGCGTGGGCTGATCCGGGCGGGGGCGGGGTTTTGCGGGTGTGGGCGAGGTGGCAGGCGCGGCCGACGTGGAGGAGGGCGGTGGTTTTGCCGGCTGCGGCGGGTCCGGTGACGATCAGGGAGGGGCGTGCGGTGGCCTGTTGGTGGCGGCCCAGGACCATCAGGGTGCGGACCTGGGTGGCGAGGGTGCTGATGGCGGGGGTGCGGATGGTGACGAACGCGGAGTGGTAGGCGAGGCGTTCGTCGCGGCTGCGGGCCGGCTGGCCGGGCTGGGGCGGGGTGAGGGGCTCGGTGGTGGCGAATTGGTGCCAGCCCTGCCAGGTGGTCAGGGGCCAGGACGGCTCGGCCGCACCGATGCCTGCGCCGGCGGTGGTGTTCGCTGGTGTGCTGCTGGGGTTGTGCGCCGTGGGGCGGGGGCGGGTGTTCACCATTTGTCGGCTTCCTCGTGTGCGTCGTAGAGCCCGAATCCGGTGGCCGTGGCGGGCGCCTCTTCGTCGGGGAGGTCGTCGAGGTCGTCGATGCTGTCCTCCTCGTCTCTCTGCGGGGGGCTGTCGGCGCTGTGGCCGGTGTCGTGGTCCGGTTGGCGGGCTGTGGGGAGCGAGAGGGGGGTGGTGCGGGCCAGGAGGGCTTGTTCGGTTTTGGTGGCGTGGCCGCTGTGGACGCGGCGCATGAGCTGGTCGAGGGCGTCGGCGAGGTCGGCTTCGTGACGGTCGGCGTCGCCGTGGTTGCCGTGCACGGCGAGGGTCCTGATGTGCTGCCAGGTGCGGTCGTTGAACGGTTGGTGGACGTGGTCGCGGTGGATCCAGGGGATCTCGGTCAGCAGGCCGTCGGGCAGGCGGATCCAGATCTGGCGGACGTCGTGGGGGTTGTAGTGGATCTCCCATTTGCCGCCTCGGCCAGCGACCGGGGAGGACTGGCCGCGATAGGGGGCCAGCAGGTCGTGGTCGTAGGTGCGGTGGTGGATGCGGATGCCGAAGGCGGTGACGGCCTGCCAGCGCACGGGCAGCAGCTCGAGGTAATCGCTTCGGGTGAGAGGGACGGGGACGTACCCGGCGACGGCGACCAGCGCGGCCCACATCTGGTTCGGCGTGAGGGCCTTGCGCGGCATCATCGGGTGGCGCAGGCCTTCGTGGGGGCGGTGGTGGTAGTGCACCAGCCATTCGTCGAGGAGGTCCTGCAGGTGGGCGACGCTGTAGCAGGCCTCTTGTTCGGCGTCGGGCCCGCGACGGGTGACGTCGGATCCGGTGTAGCCGGGCAGGTGCTGGCAGAACAGGGCGTTGATGGTGCCAAACGCACGCTCGACGATGCCTTTGGCGGTGGGAGCGAAGGGCGGGGAGGGCTGGACGCTGATGCCGAGGGTCTCGCAGGCTGCCGTGAACGCCCGCGACAGGTAGATCTTGCCCCGGTCGACGACGATCGTCTCGGGCAGAACGACGGGGCGGGCTGCCGCATTGGCCAGGCGTTCGTCCAGCGTGGTCAGCTGCTGGTGGGGGAGTGCGGGGGCGTGGTCCATGCGCAGGATGTTCGGCCAAGTGGGGCGGGCGGGGTGCGGGACGGCCATCTCCGCCAGGAGCAGGGCCGCGTCGACGGCCTTGGTCGCGCTGGGGCACAGGACGGCGGCGAGGATGGCGCGGGTGGCGACGTCGACGGCGATGGTGAGCTCGGGGCGGGCGAGGCGGCCGTCGTCGAAGAGGGCGAGGACGTCCAGGCGGGTGGTGTCGACCTGGACCTGCTCGCCGGGCCGCAGCGCCCTGGCGGGGGTGAAGGCCCGTCCGTCGAAGCTTGCGGGGGTCTGCCGCACGGGCCCGGCGGGCAGTTCGCCAGGCCGGGCGAGGGCGGTGACAAGCCGGTACAGCGTGGCCTGGGACGGTGTGGGCACCGTGCCGGGGCCGTGGCGGTCGGCAAGGATCTGGGTGATCAGCGGGAACAGGCCGTTGATGGTGCCCTTGGAGCGGCCGCGCCGTCGGCGCAGTGCCTCGCGGACGGCGGCGACGACCCGCTCGTCGGCCCGCCCGGTGGGGCTGGAGGCGCGGGTGGTGCGGTGATCGAGGAGCCCCCACAGGCCCTGTTTGCGGTACGCGAGCCGCATGCGCTGCACCGTGGTGCGCGACACCCGGCCGAAACCCAGCGCGGTCAGTTCCTGGGCCTTGGCTTGTTCCCGCTCGGCCAGCGTGTGCCGGGCGGGGTCGTAGGGCTCGCGCACCGTCCCGTGGCTGCCGGGCCCGCCGGGCAGCCCGCAGTCGACCTCCCTCACATGCCGCTGCCAGGCGAGCGCCTTCTCGCGCGCCGCTGCGGGGGCGGTCTCGAACAGCCCCCACTTGGGGACGGCTTGAGGTGCGTCGGCCCCGACGACGGCGAAGCCGGGGTCGGCGAACAGGTGCCCGGCGAGCACGGCCTGACCGCCGCCGTCCGGCCCGACGAGGTGGATGTCCTGCCCAGCCAGAGCGACCACCTGCCACGTCACGCCGCGGAAGCGGACATGCGCCCCGGCCTTCACCGCCGGCCGGGCATTGCGCCGAGCGCTCACCGGGCACTTCCCCTCGTGCCGGGGACATTGCCGTCCTGGGCAGTGACCAGGACGTGTTCGTGCAGCGGCGTGTGCAGCGACGTCGTCAACCGGCCGTGCCACAGGGCGTGGTAGACGGCGGGCAGGACGTCGATCGGGTCTCCGGCCGCCTGGGCGCCTTCGAGCAGCGGTCGCGGCCGCGTGAAGGACTCCAGCACGGCGGGCATCAGGCCCGGGCGCCCGGCGTTGCGGGGGTGGCGGTAGCCGGCCAGCCATTTCAGGTTGGCGGTGAGGACGTCGTCGAGCGGGGTGAGGCGCTGGTAGGTCCAGCCGATCTCCTCGCACGCCTCACGCATCGCCTTCGCGGCGGCAAGGGCGCGTTGGCCGCCGGCGTCGGGGTGGCTGGGGCAGTCGGCCAGCAAAGCGGTGCCGTCGCGGTAGCGGGCGAACAACTGCGGCACCCACGAGCGGATCTGCCCGCGGCCGGTACGCCACAGCAGCCGCAGGGGCCGCCGCCCGGCCAGCCCCGTCACCTCCGGGTCGCGGTCCAGGACCATCAGCTGGGTGCGCATCGCGTTCGACCCGGCGCACACATGCCGCCCGGTAGTGGCCGACCACCACAGGCCCGGCGCCCATCGGCGCCCCGGGACCACCGGGAACGCCGACACCGGCGACATCTCCTCGAACGACACCGTCAGGGCCGCGTCCGCCCACCGTTGCTGGACTTTCTGTCCGGCCGGGTCGAGGAATTCCGCTTCGAACCCGCTCCCGCGGCCTGCCGCCGTCTGTCCTGTCCGGCCGTCCGGCCCGCCTGCACCTGTGCTGATCACCCGCGTCAGCCAAGCCGCTCCCACCGACCGCCGCGGCCGTTTTCAGTATTTCTGCCACAAACGAGTAGGACTCCGTTAGGTCTGTCTCGCGGTCCTGTTTGGGGGCATGTTGGGGGGTGTGGACGCACATGAAGTGAACCGAGCTCGGGCGAAGTTGG
>NZ_JBIAEC010000052.1:0-15301 GCF_042868225.1 Streptomyces sp. NPDC007856
AGCGACTTGGCCGGCACCGCTGGACGATCGAACGCACCATGGCCTGGCTCGCCGGCTGCCGTCGACTGCACCGCCGCTACGAACGCAAAGCCGAGCACTTCCTGGCCTTCACCAGCATCGCCTGCACCCTCATCTGCTACCACCGACTCACCAAATGAGACGACTTCTTAGAACCCAAGCGTCGCTACTGGTCCACTTTTCGGCCGTCGCCGACAATCCGGCTCGTCGTCGATCCGATCGCGGCTGCAGACGTTCACGGTCAGCACCCGATCATCGTCCTACCTGGCTCTGCCTGATCTTGCCGCTGCCCGCGGTCGACCGGATCGGATGACCCGGCAACTCGACTCGGATACAACGGATTTCGCGATCCACGTCACCGCTCCGGCCAATGATCAATGCGCCTCCCCAGCACCCTTTTCGTTCGGATGTCTCTCGTTCTCGCGTGTTCCCCCGGCTTCTCGAACCGGGATTCAAGGGGTGTAGGAGCCCAGGAGCACGCCAGCCAGCATCCCGGCGAGCAGGAATGGGCCGAAGGGGATCCTTGTCGTCCGTCCGGCCCGGCCCGCGAGCATCAGTCCAATGCCATACAGCGCGCCGAGCAGGTAGCCGACGAAGGTCCCGACCAGGACGATCGCCCAGCCGTACCAGCCCAGGACAGCGCCCAGGACAAGAGCGAGTTTCACATCGCCGAACCCGAAGCCCCTGCTGATCAAGAAAAGCACGAAGTAGCCGGCGCCCAGGATGAGCGAGCCGAGCAGCGCGGACGTCCAGCTACCGGCGGCACCGGGCAGCAGCGCGGCAACACCGAGCAGGACGAGCGCGGCCGCGGCGAGCGGCAGGGTGAGCACCTCGGGCAGCCGGTGCTCTGCGAAGTCGACGGTGGCGAGCAGCACGGCGGCTGGGGCGAGCAGCAGCCAGACCACCAGCTCGGCGCGGGCCGCGTTGGCGGCCGCCAGCAGGGCGCAGACCACGCCCGTGATGACGGCGACGATGGGAGCGCTGGGACCGTAAGTCGCCATCGGCGCACCGGGCCCGCCCGAGCCAACCGCCCGCGATCCCGGCAAGGGGATGTCCGGCAGGACACGCTGCCCGCCACGGCTCATCGGGCGGCACGGAGAGCCGGTACGCGGCGCGCGGTATGAGCAGGCCCGCCCCGCCCCCACAGGATTGCGAGCGTGCTGATCCAGAACGTCTCCACCGGACGGAGCTTAGGCTCACCTCCGTCCAGTGTTGCGGACGGCCCGTACCGCAGAGACCTCCGGCCGGGGCCTCAGCCAGTGGACCAGGCGCGCAGCTGCGCGGCGACCTCCTGGACGCGGGCACCCCTGTGCTTGGCGCGCATGACGAGCGCGAGGGCTTCCTCCGGCTCGTAGTCCAGCGTGACGCCGTTGGTGTTGAGGAACGTCTCGGCGACCAGCCAGGCGAAGAACTCGTTCTTCGCCTCCAGCGGCTCGTGCAGCGCGATGGTCTCCAGCATGGCCGCGGCCTTGAGCCAATCGCTCGCGTACACGTCGCGGCCCATGTAGTGGGCCTGGACCCGGGCACTGACGGCGTCCAGCACGCCCAGGTCGAGACAGGCCGGGTCGCCTGGGAGGGTCTGCGCGATCTGCAGGAGCTCTTGCGGGGTGAGGAACCGGGTCACGCTGCGTGACCGTGCTGCGAGAACTCGTGCAGGTCGCGGCTGCCCATGGGCGCGGGGTCGGGCCACGCTCCTGTGCTGGCGCCGACGGCGTGGGTGTCTTGGGTGGCGAAGACCTCGGCGAGCTGCGGGACGCGGTCGCGGGTCCGGCCGAGGGCCTTGAGGAACGGGTCATCGGCGGCCTTGAGCGCCGCCTCGCGGACGAAGTCCTCGGGGGACTTGCCGACGATGTTGGCGGCTGCCTCGACGCGCGCGTACTCCTCCGGCTCGAAGGGCGGCACCTGGGATCCGTTCTGGTCCATACGAGCGACGGTACCAGCGGATCCGGCTCCCGCCGACAGTGTTCCGGCAAGAAGAGAGGGGCAGCGGCCGCTGGCCGGCGGCTGCTGCCTCAATCCGTTGGAAGTGGCAAGCCACTTATGAGATCATCTCTCCATGAGCAGTCAGCATCGAGCTCCGGCCCTCACCGTCAGGCCGCCGGCTGATCTGAGGCAGGCAGCGGCGAGGGAGCTGAACGAGCGCAACCTCGAGGTGCAGGCCTTCATCGTTGCCTGCTTCAAGGCCCTGGTGGCCGACCCCGAAAGGTTCCTGGAAGAACTCACCGCGCACTGGCCTGACAAGAAGCCGCGCGGCCGCCCCCGGAGGACAGATCAGACGAGCACAGCCGCCGACCCTGAAGCGCCTCAGGAACTTCAGTGACGGAAGAGAACACCAGCCTGCGCCTGCTGACCGAGCAGGAGAGCTTCGAAGTGCTCCATCAAGTGATCCTTCCTGGCGCGACACGGGCAGCCGTCCGCCAGGACCGACCGGTCGTGGTCGTCGTCGGCGGCCAGCCCGGCGCCGGGAAGACCCAGAGGGCGTTAAGAGGTCCTAACAAAGGCGTTGGACGTGGCAGTGCGTGGCGAGGCCGGTGACGGTCTTCACGGCTGCTCGGCCGCCGGGGCCTGGCTGTCCAACAGCTCGTAGTGGCGACACCGGGCGTTGAGGCAGCGGACGAGCTTGCGCGCCACGGCCACGCGGACGGCCGGCGTACACCCGTCATCGACCCGCAGCTGCGAGGTGGGCGGTCGGATGGCTCGGCGAAACCGAGGAACGCCTCGTGGATGCCGGCACGCCGCACATGCAGACGGCGGACCGTGCGTCCGGGGGATGGGAGGTCGGGGTGCAGGCCGGTCAGCCACTCCTGTCCTGGACCGTTGTGCACGATGTCTCCGGCCTCGTGGCCGTGGTGGAGCAGGCCCCAGCGTCGTAGAAGATCCCGCTGACCTCAATGCCGCGGGCGTCAAGCTCGGCGTGAGTCTGCTCGATGTCCGAGACGATGAGGTACAGGCCCTGTGTCGAGCCGGGGTGGCGGTGGTCATGCCGTCGCCGAAGGTGATCGAGCACTCGGAGCCTGGCGGCGTGAAGTGCACCACCCGGAATTCCTCGTTGGCCGTGTAGTCCACGTCCAGACGGAACCCCAGAGCCTCGTAGAAGGCCTTGGCCCGGTCGACGTCGGAGACGGGCAGTACGGGGAGTTCAAGCTTCAGGTCCATGGGGATGTCTTTCTTTCTGTGTCGGTGAAGTTGTGCACCTTGGTGCAGTCGGCGTCAGCGGATGTAGGTGTCTCCGTAGCCGCTGCCGTCGCGGCGGACAGGGCGATGACCCGAGGGCGGCAGCGCACGGGCCGATTCGCGTGATCGGGCCCGCGGCGGCGGCACCGAAAGGCCGGAAGCCAACCGCTCGCCGACGGCTTCGTCGCCGAGTCCGTCGCGAGCACGGAGCCTGTGGCCGGCCGTACCGGAGAGCTGTTGTCTCCGGCCTGCACTGAATACACCGAGTACACAAGCAAAGTTTGTGCGTGGCACCTGTGACATAGGAGACAGCTGCCAGATGTCATGAGTGCCCAGCACCCTATGGCCGCAAATCGGCTGCCGGGCGGGCGGAACGCACCACCCCCGGGGCGGATGACTGTGATGGGGGCCACTCCTCGATCAAGCACGCCTATGGCAATCTACCTTTTGTGCGATTTTCTTTTGCGCTTCCCCCGCCATTCAGAACGGCACCGTGGGCCCGCACGTCCCGCTCGGGCGACAACCACGCCGCCGTGCATCTCCTCAAGAGCCTGATCGCCGCGCTGCTTGCGTGGGGTGCCACCGTCCGCTGGCTGCCCGCGCAGGACCAGTATCTGGCCGTGGCCGGCGCCCTGCTCATGGTGAACACCTCCACCGTCTACCGCTCGGTGAGCCGGGCCCTGCACAGCGCCTTCACCCGCATCGCCGGGACCGCCCTGGCGCTCTCGATGGTCTGGCTGTTCGGCTCGGCCATCGGAACGGTGGCCGCTGTCCTGGCGATCACCCTGGTCACCACGGGGCGCCGGATCTCCGACGACCGTCTGCAGATCGCCTCCAGCGCGGTACTCACCCTCGCTGCGGCCACCGCAGCCACCGCGGCCCCGGTCGACCATGCCATCCTGGCGGCGATCGGCACCGTACTGGGCGGAGCAACCGGCATGGCAGTGAACGCTCTGGTCCTGCCGCCACTCCACCTCGCCCAGTCCGACACCGCCATCCGCGACCTCGCCCGGTCGATGGGCGCGCTGCTCCGCCAGATGGGCGGCGGCCTGTGCGAGCGCCGGGACTTGGACCGGGCCGACCTCTGGCTGGAGCAGGCCCGCGACCTTGAGAGGCTGGTCGGTGAGGCACAGCAGGACGTCGAGGAGGGCAAGGAGTCCTTGCGCTGGAACACGCGCTGCGCCTTCGGCCGCTGCGGTTCGGTCGCCCACGGCGAGCTGTGGCACGCTCTGCACGGGGTCTCGTTCCAGATCCGCGGTATCGCCAGGACACTCGCCGACAGTGCGGACGACGGGGGCGCCCGCCGCCCTGGCCCGATCTTCCTGAAGCGCTACGCCGAGCTGCTGGAGCTGGCCGGCGCTGCGGTGGAAACGTTCGTCGCATCGCACGGGCCGGAGCCAGCCGACCAGGACGATGCCCGTGAGCGGCTGCGCGGGGCGCTGGAACGTGCCCAGTCCTGGCATGGCACCATGACCGACCTGGTCGGGCGCGGCACCCTCGCCCGCCCGCATGCCTGGCACGTCTACGGGTCGCTGATGATCGACCTTGAGCGGCTTTTGATCGACCTTGAACACACCGACACCCATGCCGTGCCCGCCCTCTGACGAATACCGGCGACCTGGCCTGGATGCGTATGAGCCACTTCCAGAGCGGTAGATCTGTCCACTACAGGGCCAGCAGGGCTTGTTCGACGACCTCGGTCAGGGCCGGGTGGATGTACATCACGCCGCGGCCCACCTGATCTACAGTCAACCCCATGGCCATTGCCTGGATCAGCGGCTGTATGAGCGTCGCTGCCTGGGGGCCGATGATGTGAGCGCCGAGAATCGTGCGCTCGGCTGGGTCGGCCAGGACTTTGGCGAAGCCGGTGGTGTCCTCCAAGGCCCACCCGTATCCGGTGTCCGCATAGTCACGGACACTCGCGCGGTAGTCGGCTTTGTCTCGACGTGCTTCCTGCTCGGTGAGGCCGACACCGGCGATCTGCGGGCTGGTGAACACCGCATGCGGTGCCACCCTGTTCGTAAGTGTCCGCACGTCTTGCGGATGGAGGATGTTGTGCCGCACAAGCCGTGATTCGGCATTCGCCATGTGTTTGAGCTGGAAGTGGTTCACCGCGTCACCGAGCGCCCAGACGCCTGGCACGGACGTGCGATAGGCACTGTCGGAGGCGACGTGTCCGTGCTCGTCGAGTTCGAGCCCGCCGGCGGCAGCCCCCAGCCGGTCGGTGTTGGGCCTGCGGCCGACGCAGACCAGGAGCAGGTCAGCCTTGATGACGTGCGCCCCGTCCGGGCACACCACGGTGGCAGCCACACCGTCCCCGTGCGGTTCGACGGAGGTGACCTCTGCATCGAGAAGCACACGATGCCGTTGTGACGCGAGGTCGGTGAAGCGTGCCGACACCTGCTCGTCTTCCGTCATCAGCAGGCGCGGCCCGCGCTGCACGATTGTGATGCTTGTGCCGAAGGCGCTGAACACATGGCCGAACTCGGCCGCGATGAAGCCGCCTCCGATGACGACCATGGAGGGGGGCATGTCATCGATCCGCATGATGGTGTCCGAGGTGTGGTACGCCACGGAGTCGAGGCCGGGGATGTCCGGTACCACCGGCCGTGACCCGACCGCGATGACGAATGTGTCGGCGGTTATCCGCTCGTCTCCTACCTGGAGCACCTTCGGTGCGACGAAGCGTGCCTCCTCGGTGTACACGTCGACACCGTTCTTTCTGCGGTAGTCAACCGCACTCTCGTGCAGCGGATCGATGCGGCTGAAGACCCGGTCACGGACGGCTTTCCAGTCGACGGGCGCGACGCTCGTGTGTACGCCAAGTCGCTCTGCCGCCCGCGCGTCCTCGGCTGCGTCCGCCGCGATGACGAACATCTTGCTCGGGATGCACCCGCGGTTGAGGCATGTGCCGCCGAAACGGTCCGGTTCGACGATGGCGGTCTGAAGGTGATCGAATTCCTCGTTGAGCAGCATGTTGCCGCTGCCTGCCCCGAGGACGACGAGATCGTAGTGCCGCATGCCCGTCCACCTTCCATAGGCGAGATGCCGACCGTGCAGTGCTCGGTCGGGAGAGCGCAGTCCACTCACCGCAATTCTGTCTGGGGCGTCCTCCTCCCACCAATAGGGCGAAGACCAGGTCGCGGGCCCGCGCCGTGCAGAAGAGGGGAACCCGTCGTGCCGAGTGCGCATGCAGGCCGGTCACGCGGGCGGCTGGTGACCTCGCGGGTGAGGTGGGCGGCTCGGTGGCGACTGGAGGCGTCGGCGGTGTGCACCAGCCCCAGTGACCTTCACCACTTTTAAGGGCCCCACATTAACTTGCGCACGAGATGCGATGGCGATAGGTTTTCTGTGGTTGGTGAGGGAGGGCGTTGCGCCCGTCGACCCCACTACCTGTTGAGCCAGAAGAGAGGACATCGCCGTGGTTCGAAGCCTGACCTCATCGTGCTGCCTGTCGCTTACGTTGATCGGGCGAAGGACTCTGCGAGGTGCTACCGCGCCGCACGCTCCTGCCGCCGGATCGAGTGGTCGATCATCTTGGGCGGCGGGATGACTGCCTACCTCGGCTCGCAGCAGGGTCTGCTTTCCGGTATGGAGCAGGTGGATGTTGGCCCCACTGACTCATGCGGTTACCTAATGCATTCGAAACCTCTACCTCAGCGACTGCAGCCACATGACAGATTCCCAAGAGGGAGGCCGGGCCCTGCTGTCCATGCCAGGACGTGAAGGGCGGCGCGGTGAATCCGCGCTGACCGCAGCGAAAATGCAGCCAGATCATCTCGGGAGGAATCATTGGGAGCCCGGCATCATTAACTACTCCAGAAGTAAGGAATCCGGCATGCATCCCACTACCGGAACGCCAGTGATCTATTCCTGACGAGTTCACAAGGCGGCATTTGAGGACCTGCGCGCGCATATCAAGACCGCGTGCTGGCCCGAGAGCAAGACGTTGCCGACTAGCCGCAGAGCGCCCTCCCGGCGAGCTCTGCCGAGCCCTGGAGGGCTGGGCGGGAAAGGCCTACCCGAAGTTCGGTGATGCCTCTACCGTCACACCTCGTTTCCCTTTGGGCAGGCGAATTCGCATATCCATTTGCATCAGCGGAAGTGCTGCACACGCCTTCCCGATCCCTCATCAATTGCACGACAAGGAGACTGAAATGTCTGTCACATCCGCGGCGATCCGCCCGTTCAAGGTCAATATCCCCGAGGCAGAGCTCAAGGAACTGCGTGCACGCATCGTGTCTGCGCGGCTGCCGGGGAAGGAGACTGTCTCTGACCTGTCGCAGGGTACGAAGCTGGAGACGGTGAAGCAGATCGCGGGCTATTGGGCGTCGACGTACGACTGGCGCAAGGTCGAGGCGAAGCTGAACTCCTACCCGCAGTTCCTCACCGAGATCGACGGGGTGGACATTCACTTCCTCCACGTCCGTTCCAAGCATGAGGGTGCGCTGCCGCTGATCGTCACGCACGGCTGGCCGGGTTCAATCATCGAACAGCTGAAGATCATCGATCCGCTGGTCAACCCCACCGCGCACGGCGGTAAGGCGTCGGATGCCTTCCATGTGGTGATCCCCTCGATGCCCGGTTACGGTTTCTCGGGCAAGCCGACCACGACTGGCTGGGGTCCGGACCATATCGCCCGTGCCTGGGCGGAGCTCATGAAGCGTCTGGGCTACACCAAGTACGCCGCCCAGGGCGGCGACTGGGGTGCGGTCATCGTGGACCTGATGGCCCTGCAGAAGCCCCAGGGGCTGGCCGGTATCCACACCAACATGGCCGGTGTGGTTCCGCCCGCGGTCGACGCCGCGCTCTTCGCCGGCAACCCGGTAGACACCACCGGCTTCTCCGTTGAGGAAAAGCGGGCGGTGGAGCAGCTGGACTTCTTCTACAAGCGCGTCGGCTACGCCAACCAGATGGGCCGGCGCCCGCAGACCCTGGTCGGACTGACGGATTCGCCGGTGGGTCTGGCGACCTACCTGCTCGACCACGACACGGCCAGCCTGGAACTGATCTCGCAGGCCTTCGCCGGCCACCCCGGCGGCCTGAGCCGGGACGACTTCCTGGACAACGTCACGCTGTACTGGCTGACGGACACTGCGGTCTCTGCGGCGCGTCTGTACTGGGAGAACAAGTTCCAGTTCTTCGGCAGCAAGGGCGTCACCCTGCCGGTGGCCGTGAGCGTGTTCCCGCACGAGATCTACGAGGCCCCCAAGAGCTGGACCGAGAAGGCCTACCCTCACCTGATCCACTACAACACCCTTCCCACCGGCGGCCACTTCGCCGCCTGGGAGCAGCCCAAGCTCTTCGTCAACGAACTCCGCGAAGGCCTGCGGCCGCTGCGCTAACCGCCAGCCCCGGCCTTCACGGACGCTGCCCCATCCGGCAGACGCCTGGAGATCCCACGCACCAACCGGCCGCCCCTGCCTCCGCACATCCAGCGAGGCGTGCCCCTACCACCTCAGGAGATCCACCATGTCTGAGCTCATTCCGCCGTACTCCCGCCGCAAGTTCCTCTCCACCTCCGCTGCCGCCTCCACCGCGGCGGTGGCAGGGTCCTTCGGCCTCATTCCCGCCCAGCCGGCCGCGGCAGCCGACCTGCGCTCCGGCCACGGCACAGCGGCGGATTCGAGGATCCGTCCCTTCCGCGTCCACTTCCCAGAGCGGGACCTGGCCGACCTGCGCCGGCGCATCGTGTCTGCGCGGCTGCCGGGGAAGGAGACTGTCTCTGACCTGTCGCAGGGTACGAAGCTGGAGACGGTGAAGCAGATCGCGGGCTATTGGGCGTCGACGTACGACTGGCGCAAGGTCGAGGCGAAGCTGAACTCCTACCCGCAGTTCCTCACCGAGATCGACGGGGTGGACATTCACTTCCTCCACGTCCGTTCCAAGCATGAGGGTGCGCTGCCGCTGATCGTCACGCACGGCTGGCCGGGTTCAATCATCGAACAGCTGAAGATCATCGATCCGCTGGTCAACCCCACCGCGCACGGCGGTAAGGCGTCGGATGCCTTCCATGTGGTGATCCCCTCGATGCCCGGTTACGGTTTCTCGGGCAAGCCGACCACGACTGGCTGGGGTCCGGACCATATCGCCCGTGCCTGGGCGGAGCTCATGAAGCGTCTGGGCTACACCAAGTACGCCGCCCAGGGCGGCGACTGGGGTGCGGTCATCGTGGACCTGATGGCCCTGCAGAAGCCCCAGGGGCTGGCCGGTATCCACACCAACATGGCCGGTGTGGTTCCGCCCGCGGTCGACGCCGCGCTCTTCGCCGGCAACCCGGTAGACACCACCGGCTTCTCCGTTGAGGAAAAGCGGGCGGTGGAGCAGCTGGACTTCTTCTACAAGCGCGTCGGCTACGCCAACCAGATGGGCCGGCGCCCGCAGACCCTGGTCGGACTGACGGATTCGCCGGTGGGTCTGGCGACCTACCTGCTCGACCACGACACGGCCAGCCTGGAACTGATCTCGCAGGCCTTCGCCGGCCACCCCGGCGGCCTGAGCCGGGACGACTTCCTGGACAACGTCACGCTGTACTGGCTGACGGACACTGCGGTCTCTGCGGCGCGTCTGTACTGGGAGAACAAGTTCCAGTTCTTCGGCAGCAAGGGCGTCACCCTGCCGGTGGCCGTGAGCGTGTTCCCGCACGAGATCTACGAGGCCCCCAAGAGCTGGACCGAGAAGGCCTACCCTCACCTGATCCACTACAACACCCTTCCCACCGGCGGCCACTTCGCCGCCTGGGAGCAGCCCAAGCTCTTCGTCAACGAACTCCGCGAAGGCCTGCGGCCGCTGCGCTAACCGCCAGCCCCGCACCGCGGACAGCCCAAGAAACCGGCCACAGCCGACGACGTGCACAGTCCGCGCCCCACAGGTGCGGCCGGGCGGCTCTCACCCCAGCCGCCCGGCCGCACCTTAACCGGGATCCTTGCCTCCGCCCCGGCTGCCAGCCGACCCACGACCTGCGGCGAAGCCGAAACCGGCTTCACCCCCACCGACAAGCAGCTTCGATACCGATTCGGCATCCGAGCCCATACGGGAACGAGAACCACATGTTTGAAAACCGTGCCCTGGAAATCCTGATCATCGCAGCCGTCGTGCTGCTGCTCTTCGGAGCGAAGCGACTGCCCGAGACCGCGCGCGGACTGGGCAAGTCACTGCGCATCTTCAAGTCCGAAGTCAGCGCCATGAAGACGGACACCGCCCAGGCGGACACCGCGCAGTCGACCACCGCGCCACGCGCAAGCATCCAGGCCGTACCGGCCGAGACCGGAGGAAACCGGATGGACGTCGAAGCGGAAACGACGAACCGAGTCTGACCGCGCACCGCCGCCGCACCCGCCGGCCACCAGAAACCGAGGGCATCCGGTGAACAACACCCCCCACACACAAGCCACCGCTTTTGAGCAACCGCAGCATGCGCCCACGCACGTCATGCCGTTGACAGGGCACCTACGGGAGCTGCGCAACCGTCTGGCCGTCTCGGTGCTGACTCTGGCAGTTACCACCGTCGTCGGATGGCTGGCCCATGACTGGCTGCTCGAGCGGATCACCGGACCGGCCTGCGTTCTGCCCCACGTGCACGGGGTGGGTCGCCCGACCCCGGACTGTCCGAACGGCCTGCTGGTCAACACAGGGATCCTGTCCCCGCTGTCGCTGAGTTTCAAGGTGGCGGTGACGTCCGGATTCGTCATGGCCGCCCCCGTGTGGAGCTACCAGCTGTGGGCCTTCGTCGCACCAGGACTGTACAAGCAGGAGAAGAGGTACGGGCTCGGCTTCACCGCGGCGGCCGCCCCCCTGTTCTGCCTCGGCGGATACCTCGCCTACGTGGTCTTCCCCAAGGCCCTGGAAGTCCTGGCGGGCTTCAACCCGCACGCCTTCTCCCTGTCGCTGCCCGGCGACGAATTCCTGGACTTCCTCCTGCGCATGGTGGTTGTCTTCGGCCTGTCCTTCGAACTGCCGCTGCTGCTAGTTTTGTTGAACTTCCTGGGCATCTTCAGTGCCGCAGCCCTGAGGCGACGATGGCAGGTCATCGTCTTCAGCGTCTTCGTCTTCGCCGCGGTCGCCACCCCGACCGGCGATCCGATCACCATGACCGCCCTGGCCGTGCCCATCAGCCTGCTGTTCCTGCTCGCCCTGGCTGTGGCGACCGTCCACGACCGTGCGAAGGCCCACCGCAGGGCTGCGGACCCCGACAACGGGCTCGCCCCGGACGAGGCCTCCGTGCTGGACCCGGCTCCCTGCCTGGTGGGCGCCGCCGGCCCGCACCTCCCGCAACCGGTCCATGGCACTGACCCCGAGGCCGTCCAGCCCACGGCCACCCACCCCGACGACACCGCATGACCGCCGCGCACGCAGTGCCTGCGGAGAACTGCCGGAACACGCCACAAACACCTGTCCGAACGTCTCAGGAGGCATAGGGTGATATTCGATGTGAGTCCCCTCGAGGTGGTCACTCTCGCCGTCGTCGCCGTGTTCATCTTCGGCCCGGACAAACTCCCCAAGATGATCAGCGAAGCCATGCGGGTCCTCCGCAAGTTCCGGGAATTCTCCGAGAGCGCCAAGCAGGACATCCGCAAGGAACTGGGCCCCGGCTTCGAGGAATTCGACTTCCAGGACCTCAACCCCAAGGCCTTCGTCCGCAAGCAACTGACCGCTCCCGGAGGCGACTACGGCCAAAGCGACCTACAGCACCTGCGCCATGACATCGCGGAAAACATCCGGGACATCACGGCATCGGTGCAATCCCTTTCCGCACACACACCGAGCAGCACCGACGACCGGCCCACCACCTGATCACGAACCCTCGCCTCCGCAGACCAACACCGCGCTGGGCAGGCTCAGCGGCACCATGCATCGCCGTGCCGGTGACCATCTGCGGTACGCCCTACCATTTCCCGCCCTTGGGCTGCTCCTGGACTCGTCGTGGCGACGAGGGCTCAACGGCAGTCGACGGGCGAACTGATTACCTATCTCACATTTGAAGGAAAAATCATGGCGTACGATATCGAAAAGTCAGACGCCGAGTGGCAAGCAGAACTCACCCCTGCTGAGTACAGGGTGCTGCGTGGCGCTACGGATGAAGCGCCGTTCACGGGGGAGTACACCGATACGAAGGAGAAGGGGGTCTACTCGTGCCGGGCCTGCGGTGCTGAGCTCTTCACTTCCGAGGAGAAATTCGACTCTCGTTGTGGCTGGCCTTCGTTCTACGACCCCAAGGACCTCGACTCTGTCGAAGTGGAGCAGCGTCAATCGCGGTTCGGCCCAGAAGCTCCCGTGGTTCGGTGCGCTCGCTGCGGCTCATACCTCGGAGAGTTGTTCGAGGGTGAGGGATTCGCCACGCCGACAGACAAGCGATACTGCATCAACAGCCTCTCCCTGCGACTGAAGCCCGCCGATTCCGAATGACATGAACCAGCTCTTCGGTCCCGAGCGGTGCCTGCACATCGAGCCGATGCCGTCGCAGGTGTCCCGGTGCCGACACATCACGGGTTCGGACTTGCTGGTGCTCGTTTCACAGTCAGCCGCGTCGGGTGGCTATGAGGCTAGCCTGTAAGCGGCTGAAGGCGCCGAGTTGGCCCATGAGTTGGAGGGACACGACCGGCTTCAGTCCATCGGCAGCCTCACCGACCGGACTCCTGCAATTCATGCCGCGCACCGTACAACTTGACCCGGCAACACGTACGGGATGGACCTTCGGGCGCACGACGCCCAGATCCAGAAATTCTCCTACACGCTGTACGTGCACCCCAGGTGCACCCACGATCTAAAAGGGTGATCATTATCGACAGGCGGACGTTTTCCAAGCTCCTGACCACGGGGGCGGCAACAGTCTCATTGCCTGCCCTGGGGGCAGGAACCGCAGTAGCCGCGGGTGACGGCGCGGCGGGGAAGAACGCGACTGCAGGGATCTCAGAGTCTGCATCACAGTCTCGGATGGCCAACACGTCGTTCGACTCGCTGAAGCAAATCAACGCAGGCGTGCTGAACGTTGGCTATGCCGAAGTGGGCCCCGCACACGGTCCGGCAGTGATCCTTTTGCATGGCTGGCCTTACGACATCCACAGTTACGTTGACGTTGCGCCCTTGTTGGCAGCCGAGGGGTATCGCGTCATCGTCCCCTATCTGCGGGGGCACGGCACCACTCGGTTCCTTTCCGATGCGACGTTCAGGAACGCCGAGCAGGCGGTGGTCGCCCTCGACATCATCGCCCTGATGGACGCTCTCGGGATCGAGAAGGCGGTGCTCGCCGGGTTCGACTGGGGATCGCGGACGGCCGACATCATCGCGGCGCTCTGGCCGCACCGTTGCAAGGCCCTGGTCTCCGTAACCGGCTATCTCATCACCAACCGTGATGCCCAGAAACTTCCGTTGCCTCCGAAGGCCGAATGGGCGTGGTGGTACCAGTACTACTTTGCCACAGAAAGAGGCGTCCTTGGCCTCCAGGAGAACCGGCACGATTTCGCACAGCTCATCTGGAAAAACGTCTCACCAACGTGGAACTTCGACGGCGCCACGTTCGATCGAACCGCGGCAGCATTTAACAATCCGGATTACGTCAGCATCGTCATCCACAATTATCGCTGGCGGCTGGGTCTGGCCGCAGGCGATCCGCAGTACGCCAGCATCGAGAAGAAGCTTGCCGCAGGACCCACCATCGAGGTTCCCACCATCACCATCGACGGCAAGTACGACCCCTTCACGCCTCCGGGGGACGGCGCAGCCTATCGCAGCAAGTTCACGGGGAACTACGCACACCGGACTTTCGACGTCGGTCACAACGTGCCACAGGAAGCGCCCCGTGCCTTCGCTCAAGCCGTCCTCGACGCAGATCGCCTCTGACCAGCTATCGGGTAGGAGGACCGGTTCTCCCGGCCCTCCGCCCACACCACCGGACATGCGGGCCCGCATCCGGCGGTTCGTCCAGCTGATCTCAGGGCGTGCGTAGGCGAGAGCGGGACCAGGAAGACTTGAACGACCGTATCCTTGCTCTCCCAGTAGGCGCTGTTCATGGCGATCGATGGGGCCTTGAGCCGGGACTGCCGCGAGCAGCGCTTACCCGTTGCCAGTTTGGATCGTCCCGTGCTCGTCGGGCTCGGTCGCGTAGCTGAGTTTCCGAAGCATGTGGCGTTTACATGTGAACGTTTTCCACTGCACCATCGTGCTTGGCGGAGCCTGCGGCGGGTCCACTGGTCGATCTCCTCGAACACCCAGTGGGAGCTCGCGAGGCCGAAGTAGGCCACCCAGCCGGCGACGAACCGGCTGAGCTTGTCGTCGAGCCTGTGCTTCATCGGCACACCCCACGTGCGGGAGGTGTAGCGCCGGACGGTGGCCTTGAGCCGCTTGGCGGCTTTCCGGTCCACCCGGATCCTCGCCTCCCCTTCGGTGAGGTAGTAGCCGAACCCCAGGAGAGACGTCGGGACACGCCCTGGACTTCTCCTTGTCGGCCTTCGGCTTCAGAGTCTTCTTGACGAAGTCCGTGATTGAGGCCGGGGTTCGTGTCGCCGCTCGTTCAGAACGCACGAAGATCATCGTATCGTCCGCGTACCTCACGAACCGGTGTCGGCGCTTGAAGAGTTGCTGAGCGCGCTGGGCCACCCCAGCAGGCCGCGCGGCGCGACACGTATATGATGAACATCATCCAGATTGTTCGGGCCCGGAGCCGCGGACCTGATGAAAGACGCGGGTGCGACCCACAGCGGCTTTTCCAAGCACGTCACCTCCCGCGACGACCTGATCAGCGAGGCCTGCTCTTCAGGACGGGTTGGCCTCGTGAACGTTGTCCGCATCGAGGGTTCGCCCACCTGGGCGCCTCTGGATGTCGTCGAATGGCGGGATCCCTGAGGGCGCACGAGCGTGCCGCCCGACAGCAAGTGGGACCTTTCGCGGTGAGCTACGGACTGCGGCTCGTCAGGGTGATTCTTCGCGAGTCCCTGATGGGCTTGGAGCCGTGCCTGTATCCCGGGGTGTGTGAGATATGCGGATGGAGGCGGGCTGACTCCGGCGGGACGGCAGCACCGGGAGACGGTGCGAATGCAGGCGGCTGAGCTCTTCGAGCAGAAGATCAAGCCGCCGGAGGTAGCACGGCGCTTGAGGGTGAGTGCGAAGTCGG
>NZ_JBIAEC010000053.1:0-15149 GCF_042868225.1 Streptomyces sp. NPDC007856
ACGCCATCCCCGCAACTACCTCGCCTTTCTTGGCCTCGCTGCAGCACTGTGCTGTTACAAGCGACTGCTCCGCCTCACCACATAGGACACCGTCTAATGCCACGGTCTCAGTAGGCCCCCTCCAGGACCTGCCCGCGGCCTGATCACCCGCGCGCGGTCGGATAGCGGCCCCGGCCCCCATTCCCCTGGGCCGGGGCCGCTGTGCGTTCGTCTCAGATCCGTCAAAGGCGTAGTGGCCGGCCGAAGAGGACCTGTTCCTTGTCGAGGGCTTCCAGGACCAGGTGGGGGAGCACGGGCAAGGCAATCTCCAACGCGTGTTGCACGACGGCCGCGTTGGGGGACTTGTCGAGGTCGAGGATCTCTGCCCATTTTCGAGGTTGGTACCGGGAGATCATCGAGAACGTGTACAGCAGAAGCCACCACGTCATGAGAGAGGATGGGGGAGGCGCCTGATGCGGGCCGACCCGCGGGCGCAGGTACCGTTCCTGCTCGAAGCGGTACTGCGGTGCGAGCTTGTCAAAGAACGCCTCAACCTCCTGCTCCGAGATGTCTTGTGCTGGTTTCCCCTGAGGCACGGGCCAACCGACAGCCACGAGGTAGCGACCTTTCCGAGGTTCCCGGAATGTTGTGCCGCTGTCCCCCCAGAGCTCCGCATTCGACATGCCGGGGTAGTTGGCCATGGTGGTGCGATACCAGGTCTCCCGGTCGGCTTCCTGCGGCATTTCACCGTTCACGGCAATCTCGCCTCGGAAGTAGGCCGGGCCGTGCTGCGTGTGGTCCATGCTCTCCGCGTGTCTGTCGCTGATGAGGTCCAAAGCGGTGGGTGACGCCGCGCCCTCGAGCGGGAACTGGCACAGGTCTGGGAGGGATGTCCATAGAGCTCCGAAGCTCACAGGGTCTGTCAGCTGCTCGGATTCCGTGGCCCTGTCCACGTACTGGAAGGCGCCATCGCCATCGGGACGCACTGTGATGTCGGGGAGATCACACTGCATGTCGATGACCTTCAGGCCGTGCTTGCCGAAGCTCCAGTTTCCTGGTGTGTGGGCTGCTGTGATTGCGAGTCCGGCTTGGACGAGTCCGTAGTAGAGGTTGATCGGTCTAGTTGCTGAGGTGACGATGCGGGCCGCTTCCATTTGCTCTTCGAATTGCTGCAGGGCCGCAGAGAACGACTTTCTCCTGGCTGACGAGTCCTTGAGCAGCGTCTTGTCGATGAGGCTGGTGCGGCGATAACGCAGCGCGAACCGCAAGTCTGGTATGTCGTCCATGGTCTTCTCCTGCTGTGCTGTCCGCTCGCGCGTGATGGTTTCCGGTTCGATTCCGCGAAATCGGCCTGCCGCATCCGCCCTGTTGTCGGACAACTACGCCCGAGGCCGGTTCGACCTGACAGTACGGTTCAGGTTGTTGGTTGTGTGGGGCCTTCTCTGGGCGAGGGGCTGGCTGGGGACGGGTGTTCGCTGGTCCAGCGGCGTTCGATGTTGTCGGACGGCGGCAGGACTGTGTACTCCATGGCGAATTGATGGGCAGGGTGGTCGTCCCCGTCCCAGGGGGCCGGCTGGCGGGGACCTCGGGGCTGCCAGCGGGTCCAGGGGTCGTGGCGGGGGTGGTGGATGAGGAGGCGGTCCGCGACGTCGTAAGCGACCTGGACGAAAGCCATGCCGACTGCGCCCGGTATGTGGAGGCGGTGATCGGTGCGCTTGCGGATGTCGGCAGCTTGTCGCCTGGGGCTGGGCAGGAGCAGCAGCCTGTGAGGGTCAAGGGGGAGCATGACATCGCTCAGTGCGACGGCAGTGATCTGGTCCGTGGCGTCTTGGCGGTTGAAGATGGCAACCGGGACGTCACTGGTGAGCAGGCACATGTCGCTGAAGCCCAGCCCCCACGGGCGGCTGCTGAGAACGGTTGCCAGGAGAGCGATGTTCTCGACGATGTAGTGCAGGTGCGGGTTGTTGGCGGCGATCGTGGTCACGGCGTCTGGTACCGCGGCCGGGCTTGTGCCGGCGTCGTGATGGGTCAGCCTCTTGCGTTGTCTGGTGGTGCGCAGGATCTGCGCGGCCATCCACCAGGCGAGAGACAGCTTTTCGCCCGGGTTGAGCGGCCAGTCGGAGGGCAACGCCCAATCGGGGTCGTCCAGGATACGTTTGAGGACTGTCTCCGCCTTGCCTTCAAGAAGGGTGAAGAGTTCCTCACAGGCGTGGTGGGGGACGCCCTGCAAGGTAGTGCCCCAGTAGAAGCCGGTTTCGGCTGCGATCGCGCTGGGCGCGGCGGTGAAGGGCTTGTCGAGGGTGTCGAGGCGACGGGCACGCAGTTCGTACTTTCGCCGGGCTCGGTGTTCAGCGAAGTGCCGCAAGTACATCTGTGGCACCGTGTGATCGCGGGTCTTGCCGGCCGCCTGCTTCTTCGCTGCGGACTGTCTGCCCACCCGTCTGCCCTCCCGGTTGTCCCTGCTCAGTAAATGATGCGCTTCATGGTGTCCGGAGACCGGGTGCTGGGGGTTGTACTGTGCTGCGAGGTAGGGCCGTTGGAAGGGTGTGCTGCGGGCCGCTCGTTGGGGTACGGAGTGGACCTCTCGAAGACTTATCCGGCGATGTTCTTGCTTCGCCCGGCATGGCAGTGGCGGGCGAAGCAAGGATTGTTCAACGACCCCAGCGGCGCGGCAGGAGCGACCACCAGTTGAAGCGTCGGCGACGGACGCGGGGAGAGGGTCCCTGCTGGGGCGCGTCCGGGACGATGGACGGCCGCGGCGGCACTGCGGCGGCCGTAGGCGGCAGCGGTGCCGGCGTTGGCGATTTGAAGGCGTCGGCCGGTTCGCTGGTGGTGGCCGTGGTGGTTGTTGCCGGGAGGGGGAGCTGGGTGGGGGTCGTCTGTGTGCGCTGCTGAGCGTGTTCACGGGCGCGGCGGCGTCGGTGGCGTTCCCGGCCGTGTTCAGCGCGTTCCAGAGCGGACATAGTGGCGTGGGCACTGGCGGGGCGGAAGTCGGTCCGTTTGCCCAGCGTGAGCAGCGGCTGGGGGACCAGGCCCCACCAGGTGGCGCCGTCAGCGGGATGGGGGTGGGAGATGGTCCAGTCCCGTTTCCAGGAGGCCATGTCTCCGCTCCAGTCCTCTCCAGGCTGGGGGGTGTACGTGCGCTGGTGGCCGCCGTAGGGCAGGAGAACGGTGTCGCCGGCGAGCCAGCACACGGTGGCGCCTGCGGTGGCGAGCTGCCGCTGGGCAGGGGTGGGGCGCACTTTGGTGTGCGCGATTGTCTTGCCGTAGGGCTGGACGTTGACGGTGCCGGCCACGTCGCAGTGCAGCGGGTCGTCGCGGTCGAACACCCACCAGTGCGCGGCCAAGGTCGGGTGCTGGGTACGCGTCTGGGTCAGGCAGCGGGTGATGGCGGTGGGGGTGAGCAGGCGGCGTGGTCGTTCCAGGACGACGACGTGGTCGCCGCGGCGCACGATCAGGGCGGGCGGTATGCCCCAGCGCTGTCCGGCCAGTTCGGCGTCGATACGCAGGCTCAAGCTGGCCTGGGGCAGGACGCGCAGCAGCTGGTCGCGTAGGGCGAGCATGGTGGTGAGGTCGGCCTGGATGTTGGCCTGGTGTTGGGCGGGGGCCGGGCAGTGGTCGGCGCCGGAGGAGACGATGTCGTGGCGGAAGCGGGGCGTGAAGCGGGAGGCGGGGCTGGAGGGCCACTGCAGGATCAGCCGGTGGCCGCAGGCCAGGCATCGGTAGCGGCCGTTGGCGCGGCCGTGCGGCAGCCGGGCTGAGGCGTCGGGATCGCGGCGCAGGTCGATGATCCGTCCGCGGTCGGCGATGTCGACGGCGAGCTGGCCCATCCGCGGCAGCTTGCTACGGGTGCTGCGGCGGGCGGCGCCGGCGGGCAGAGCCAGTGGGCGGGGAGGGGCACCGGGGATGGTGCCGGGGCGGGGCGAGCGGGTGGGGGTGGTGCCGGCGACGGGGCGGGTCATACGGAGCGACTCCAGGTTCGGGGAGGGACGGGGCGTTGAGAGAAGCCTTGCCCGGGTGGAGTTGTCCGTCAGTTGTCCGGTCGCGTTTGCGCAGGTGGGGGCCGGACATGGCCGGACTGGTCCGGACAGGCAGCTGTGGCCGGACAACGTGTCATCGCGCTCTGTCGCCAGTCTCTGACTATCCGTACGCTGATCGTCGGTGTACGGCGGGGGAGAGCCGGGTGGCTGGGAGGGGTCATGGCAGAGAAGAAGCCGGGCGGTCGGGGATACGGCGGGTTTCACAAAGACGCGACGCCCGAAAGCATCGAGCTTGCGAAGTACCTGCGAGCCCTGGTGAAACGGGCAGGTAAGACCCAGCGAGACCTGGAGGAGCCCACCGGCTACGGAAAGAGCACCATCTCCTCATTCCTGAGCGGCGAGACCGTGCCTTCACAGGCCTTCGTCGAGAAGCTGGTCACCCACGTCACCCATCCACGCCAGCAACCGGTTTGCATGAGGGAAGCGTTACGCCTGTTCGTCGCTGCCCAACGCCCTAAGCCTGCTCCGGCGCTTCCCGCCCCGCCTGCGGCAGCAGACCACGACCCATCGGGGGCAGCTTTGGCCAGCGTCGCGGCCACCGCCCAGGACCAGGCCGCGAAAGCCCACGAACAACTCGCGCAGGCCCACGAGCGCAACCGGGAGCTGATGGAGGAGCGGGGCCGTACCCAGCAGCTGGTACTGAGCCTCAGCCGGTTCACCGCCGAGCTGCAGCAGCAGGTAACGACTCTGCAGGACCAGTACGACGAGGAAAATGAGGAGAACGAGACGCGTCTTCGCCAGCTCACCGACCAGTTGGAGGCGGCCCAACGGGAGCTGCGCCGGGCGCGGGCCAGCCGAGACGAGACCGAGGTTCTCCTTGCCCGGCTGCGGAAGCGCAGTGACGAACTGGAGGAGGAACTCGCCCAGTCCCGCCGAACCGTCGCCTCCTTCGAAGAACCCAGGCTGCCACCGCTGCCGGAGGAACTCCAGGAAGCGTTCTTCCGCGCCGACTTCGACAAGGCCCTGCGTGCCGCAGAGGGGTTCCTCAACGACGGCCAGCAACGGCGGGACGCAGTCAGCGATGAGTGGCGTCTGATCAGGCCGCGCCGGTCGGCGCTGCAAACCGTCGATCGTCTGCGCACCGGCTGTCATTTGCTGGGGCGTGCCTTGGGGTGCCTGGCGATGATGTCCGCAGCGGCGCTCTATCTCGCGGCCACCAGGTCCGGCGCGGACGGCTGGACGATCTTGCTCGACGTCCTGATGCTGATCGGCATCGGCTTCATCAGTGACCCATGGAGCCCGATGGCGCAGCTGTGGCCAGCCATCCGTGCCGGATTGCGCCGGGAGCCGATGACCCGGCCCATCACCATCAGCGCGCGGGCGATGGCCGTGCGGGCAGGGCGGTGCCTGCTCGCCGGGCTCGCCGCGACCGGCGCCGCGTTGAGCGTGGAGTGCTCGGTGCAGTGGAGTGCCTGGTGGCTGGTTCCGCTGCTGCCGGCGACCACCGCGTGTGCCGGTTACGCAGTGTTCGGTCACGATCAGCGTGTTGTCCTCCTGGTGCAGGAGGCCCTCGGGGAACTGGGCGCAGACTTCAAGACTCCGCCGCAACCGCATCGCGCACCGGCAGCCGCGATGGGAATGACGTCCCCAGTCGTCGTGAGCGATTCCGAATGGCTCGAGGCACGGCGCAAGGAAATCGGGGATTCCCTGACAGGCGGTTGGCGCGAGACCGCCCTGTGGATCAAGCTGGTCGTCCTGTTCTCGGTCTTCCTCGTCGGCATCGCCATCGTCGGAGTGCTGGCGAACACCGTGTCGCACACGGCTCGCACATGGCACACCCCGGACGGGTGGCACTGGCACGGCGTAGTCGCCACGATCGACGACCCGGTCCACGCCTACCTGACCGCCCACTCCGCCGGGCTGCCGCTCACCGTCACCACGCTGCATCTGCTGTGGATCGCCAGTGGCTCGGTGCTGCTGCTGATGAGCTTCCTGTTCGGCGGCTTCGGGGCGCGGACAACCTGGATCTTGTGGGGTGCCGCCACCATCGTCATGGTGTGGTCGGGCACGCCGGGGGTCGCCCGTCAGGTAGCAGCCGGCCTCGCCACAGTTGCATGGGGGTTGGCATCGATCCTTGCAATGCGGGGCCTCAACCTGCGCTCGATCGCATCGCAAAGCGTGATCGTGTCGAAGGACTCCTAGCGCGCGGCCAGGGTGCTGGTCAGCGGTCGCTCCCTGCCGCCGGTGGCCTCTGCGGTGATCAGCGGCCAACCAGGTCTGAGATCAGCTTGCGGGCCCTTGCCTTCGTCGGATCCTCACACCAAGCCCATCGCGTCGGCCAGGAACCAGCCGAACAAGACCCCAGCGATCGCCTGTGGGAGTCGACGACCGTCAACGGCGAGGGGGGAGGCAGAAGCCTCCCCCCCCTCGCGCGGGCGTGCGCCAACACGAACCCGTTGATGCCCTTGAATCTTGGTTGCACCCAGTTGACCAGGGGCTTTTCGTCCGGTGGAGATTGGCCGGTCGATGTGTCCAGTCTGCTCACACGCGTGTGTGTAAAGCAAAAGCAACTTGTACACAGTTGAGCCAAGTGCCATGCATGACACCCGACTTACGCCGAACGGGGGTCACCCGGATGCATCACTCAGGATGTCGATCGATCGTGCTGAACTGCGTTTCATCAGCTCAGAGCTTTCTACTGGTTAGTAGATAACCGTGAACAAGGATGAGCTAACCAATGGGCAAAATGCGCTTTCAGGACGTCCGCACCTGCGTACGGGTTATCGGATGACCGGCTCGTCCTGGGAGACTGCTAGTGCCCGTGGGCTGCGCAGCGCCAACTGCCCAGTCTCAAGTGCGGGTTGCACCCGAGAGGTGTGCGCCGTACGCCCTGCCGGCGCACACCTCTGCCACTACCAGGGGGATCTACCTATGCCTGAGAACAGCCGTCATCGCATCGACCCGGCTTACAGCCCAGAGATGGAGCCGACTCCTACCCATGAGTCGGCGGCGAACGGGTTCACTCCAAACCGACTGACGGGATACCACGTACTGCCAGCGATTGCCTTCCCCGTGATCGGGTGCGTGCTCTACGTCCTGGGCATGCCCGTCAGCGAGATCTTCAAGTTCTTGCTCGGCTGCAGCGGGATCGGCGTCATGGTCACCATTGCAGTTACCGGCGGTCGCCGCCTCGCGGTAACCGTTGCACACAGCGTCCTCACTCTCACAAACACCAAGTGAGCGAGGCGACAGGAGTGGGACGTCCCGAAAAGCCCATCGATGCTCCCCGTCACCGCGGAGCGCTGGCCCACCGACTGAGAGAGATCCGCGCGCTGGTGGGCGTCACCTACGAGGACATGGCCCAGCGAAGCCGATGCTCGGCGGCCACACACAAGCGGACAGCGTCCGGCACGATCGTGCCCAGGTGGCCCCGAGTGGGGGACTTCCTCGACGCCTGTCACACCCTGGGAGGCCCCTCACTCGCGCCCACCATCAAGTGGGCGTCATCGACTCACGAGGTGTACGAGATGTGGGTGATGGCTCGCAGAGAGGGACGCGGCACCCTCCGGCTCACCGTTCCCCACCCTCGTCTTATCGCCGATGCGGCCGAACTTAGCCTCGCGCTGCAGGCCGTGTACGAGAGGGCTGGGGCGCCTCCCCTCCGCGAAGTCCAGAAACGGGGCGGCGGACCACTGTACTTGCCACTGAGCACGCTCGGCCGGATCGTCACCCGACAGACCCTCCCCCTCTACCTCGATCAACTACGCGCCTTCTTGGTCGGCTGCGGAACTCGGCAACAGCTGAGCGAGTGGGACGAGGCCTGGGTCAGAGTTATGCAGCAAGCCGACCTGTTCGATCTCGAAGCGGTCCGCAACATCAGGTACTGGCATCGGGTGTCTTCCGGACTGCAACTGACCTCGTAGGTCGTACCCGGCTCATGGGCGCCCTCGACCGGATGTGATTGTCAGGGCGCCCAGGTCACCGTGAACCGCCAGCTCTCGAGATAGCACACCGAGCGCGAAGAGCAGCGCCTGCGTCAATCCCGCGCTCGAGACCGCCCCTCCAGACGTCACCCCGTAATTACCCCGCTCGCCAGCCGGGTGGCGCCGGCATGGACGGCGCCACCAGCAGCCGGAAGCTGCCCAAAAAGCGTGCTCGGCGCTCGGCGCCTGGAGCGCGCTGCGCGGCATGTGATCCTGTGGCGGCTGCGTGATGACACCGGTGACAGTGGGTGGGAGGCGGCGGATGCCGAGTGTCGGTGATCTCGAGGTGTGACCCGCAGCAGATCGGCCGCGCTCGGCCAGTCGAACCGGTTTGCGGCAAGCCCCGCTTCACAGGCCGCATGAGCGATGAGCGGGTTGCCCTGAGCCAGATTGATGACGGTTTCACGGAAGGCCGGATTCATGATCCCCCGCCCGGTGACAAGCGCGTCGATGCCTCCTCTGTCTAGGGAACGAAGCGGGACGACAGCACCGCCCCAGCGTTCGATGTTCCAGCGCTGCAGCACCCCCAGGTGACGGCCGGGCCGCACCGTCAGGACAAGACGCACACGGTCGAAACGGCCGTCGTGCAGGAGCGCGGGAAGCCCGCTCAGATCCGGGGCACGGTCGGCATCGTCAATGAGAACAAGCAGGGGACCATCGACCGGCGCTTCCGTGAACGCGCCGGCCTCCAACGACACACCCGTGGGCGCGACGAGAACCGCCGACACCGACCGCGACGCCTCGATCGCCAGACGGGTCTTTCCGACCCCGCCCGCACCCTCCACCACCACGACCCGCGCCGCCGGATTCCTGTCAGCCAATGCCGCTCTGAGCGCCTGCATCTCCGCCTCGCGTCCCACCAAGGGCGCGGTCATCCCGGGCACCGACACGGACAGGGCGTCGATGTACTGCGCCCACGTCGACAGCCTGCGTGGAGCCCGTGGACGTACACCAAGCTCGAGCTCGGCCACCCACCGCAAGCCGTCTGTTTCCAGTTCGGTGACCAGTTCAGCCAGAGTGACGATCTCCATCTCAACGCCGTACTCCGTGCGTGCTTTCTGTCTCCACCTCTCCTTGGTGATCTCGTTGGTCGAGCGGTTCATCACGTAGATCGCTTTGGCCCGCCTGCTGTGCTTGGCGTTCTTCACCAGCTCGGACTTCAGCTTGTCCGTCCACCGCTGCTGCAGACTCGCCCACAGCACGACTTGGTCGTTCTCGCCGAACAAGGGACGGCCGAACGCATCCCGACCCAGATCCCCCCGTGGAACTGGTGATCCGCAGTTGCGGAAAACGAACCCGCAGCACATGCAACGCCACCCGCTCGAAGACCTGATCGTTCTCGAGCTCCTGCAGAGCGGCTCTCGCAGTCTCGTACACGGGTGACTCCGCAAACGTAAGAGGGCTGTACGCACGGCCACCTCTGCCGCACCGCAACGCCATCATCGCGCCACAACGGCACAGGCGTAACCCGGACGCCAACCTGTGCACCATGCGGACAGCCACCCAGCATCAGCCCGGGTGACGCACCGGAAGCCCTGTCACCCACCGCATGCGGAACGGCCCCACCGGCCGCCCGCTGTCCACAGACGGCCCCGGGCAGGCTCCTGAAGTCATGAACACCAGCTCGCCGGGCCCCGCCCGCAACAACAGGAAGGCGCCGCGCTGCGAGCGCCACGATGCCTTCCTCCATCCGGAGGAGCAGGCCGAGTTGGCCGCACGGTTCCCGGCCGGCCACCAGGCGCAGATGGCATTCCTCCTGGCCTCCTACACCCGCAACGCCTCCGTGGTCGCCGCGCTCTTGGGCACCCGCGCACGTACGGTGCACCGTCACTGCCGCGGGTGGTCGCTGCCTCCCGGGCCCCGGCTGCGCCGGGCCCTGCGCCGCCGTGTCCTGGACCTCGTGTGCCCGCGGTGTCTGTCCGACCGCGCGGTCGAAGAGGCACGCCAGGCGGAGCGGGACGCCCGGCGCACGGTCCGCCGGATTCCGCGTGAACAAGACGGTCCTCATCGCTGACCTGCAGGCCTGAAGAGAGACCCGTAGCAAGGACCCGCGCGAGCAGGGTAATGAAGCTTCTTTGCATCGCTGAAAGCAATTTGCTGATATCCATGCGAAATTTGCATCGACCCGGATATAATGAGGGCGTGGGATTGACCTTGGAAGAGTCGCTGCGGTTGACGGTGGCCGCGTTGATGCAGGTGACGGGTGACTCGCAGCGGTCGGTCGCGGGAGTGCTGGGGCTGACGCAGACGCAGGTGTCGCGCCGGCAGTCGGGTGCCGTTTCGTGGAGCCTGCGCGACGTGGATGTCCTGGCCGAGCATTACGGCATCGGCGCCCTGGACTTGCTGGCGGGTCCGACCAGAGCATGCGAGGCGCTGCCCGCCGACCGGCGCCGTTCCGTCCGGGCCGAGGCGAAGGGGGCGAGCCGGTGAGTGACTTCGACGCGATCGACTCGCTGCTCGACGCTGTCGGCCCGGAGGCCGCACTCCCGCCCTGTCAGGTACGTCGCGAGCTGCGGGAGCGGGCCCGGCTGTCCAAGGCGCAGGTGGCCCGTGCGCTCGGGGTGAGCCCGTCCACCCTCAGCGGATGGGAGAGCGGCCGGGACCCGGCCGGTGAGGTCCGCACCAAGTACGCCTATCTGCTGGACGGGCTGAACGCCAAACTCACCACCGAGACCGAAACCAAGACCACGGAGGAGCCGGCTGCGGAGCGGCCTGTGGCATCAGGCACTGCTGCGGCGGCCGTCACCTCTACGTCTTCGACGGAACCCGGCCAGGACGAGGACGAGGTGGAGCTGCTCGCCGTGCCCGAGCCGTGTGTGCTGTGCGGTCGTCCGGCCAAACAGCGCGTGGCGGGGTTCGCTCAGCATCTGGACCCCTCCGGCTGTCAGGCAACCCCTGCACAAACCCCGAAGTCCTCGTCCACCGCGCCATCTGCCCGGGCCCAAATGCCGCGTACGGCCCGCCCGCCTCGTCCGGCCGGCGGGAAAGGCACGGCCCCGCGCGGGCGGGCGTTCCAGGAGCCGTCCGGACCCACCGACTTGATCCACGAAGCGGTGCACGCCGTGCTCGCCGAGCACCGGGGCGACGTCGAAGCCGCGAGCGCAGTATTGCTGAAGCGGGCCATCCCGGACGCGATGCGCCTGCTGGACGAGACCCGCAAGGGCGCCCGCTACGACGTGATCGCCCACCCCTGGATCCCTGACATCCTCAAGAAGCAGACCTCCAGGGGCGCCGACCAGATCTGGGAGGCCCGCCCCAAATGGACCCGCACCACGCTCCCGCCCGGCCGGCACGAGGTCACCGCACTCGACATCAACGGCGCCTACCTCTCGGCCCTCAAGACCCACCTCCCGCTCGGCCAGCTGGAACACACCACGGGCTTCGCACACGACCGGCGCCGCGCCGGAGTCCACCTGATCACCCCGCCCGCCTGGGAACACGACGCGGTGCTGCCCAACCCGATCGGCCAGCGCGACGAACCAGGACCTTTGTGGGTCACCGAGCCGACCCTGCGCCTGCTGCTGCGCCTGTCCGGACCGAAGCACCGCCTGTGCGAGCCGCCCGAGATCCACGAGTCGTACACCTCGGGAGCCACCGAGAACCTCCTGGAGAAGTTCCGGATCGCCCTCAAGGACGCCCGCGACACCGCGATCGCTGACGGCGACGGGCTGACGCTGGAGTACGTGAAGGCGATGTACTCCAAGTTCGTGTCCACGATGGGGGAGTCGAACTACAACCGGGAGCTCTACCGCCCGGACTGGATGCACATCATCCGCTCCCAGGCCTTCGCCAACCTCTGGATGAAGGCGCTCAAGGCCCACGACGCGGGACTGACGGTCGTACGGGCGATGGGAACCGACGAACTCCACGTCATCGGAGACTGGCGCCGTGTCTTCCCCGAAGGCCGCTCGGTTACCGAGGTCAAGGTCAAGGACACATACACCGCAGGGACCGGCACCGAAGCCGGCACGGGGCAGGAGCAGTAGATGCCGGAGAAAAACATCGACTTCGGGAAGTTCGGCGCGAGCGGGATCAAGGGCAGCGAAGCCGTCGCCCGCCAGCTCGACCGGCTCGCCGCTCACATCGCCACCCCGGTGACCGCCAAGCGCGGCCTGATGGCCCGCCTGCACTACCTGACGACGTCGGACAGGGCCTGGCAGGCAGCCAAGGACGCCGGACTGACCGTGAGCGACCGGACGCTGAAGGCATGGATGCAGGGCACCCGCCGTCCCTCGAAGGCCAACCTGGAACGCATCGACGCCGCCTACAAGGCGGTGCGGCGCCGCAACGTCGCCCGCCACCTCACCGCCCGCCTCAACCGCGAAGGCCGCGGCACCCGCGTGGAGATCCACCCCCTCGACCAGTCCGGCGTGGCGCGCCAGCTCCAGCGGGTGGTGGCCCACCGGACGATGAACGTGCGCCGCTGGGACAAGATCGTCGGATCCTGGGCGGCCGGTGACCACCAGGGCCTGGACGACGCCTGGACCGCCGATGTCCTGCCCGATCTGGGTTCCCAGTGGGGCCAGTACGAGTACGTCAAGAACATCGGCTTCGCCGCGTAGCAGCCGGTGACCGGCAGGAAAATGGTCTTCAGCGCCCGCCGCTATGACGTACGGTGGTGTTCACCGACGCGGGGTGGAGCAGCTCGGTAGCTCGCTGGGCTCATAACCCAGAGGTCGCAGGTTCAAATCCTGTCCCCGCTACTGCAAAGTGGAGGGCTCGCAACCGTACGGTTGTGAGCCCTCCACTCTTATGACGCCTACATGTCGGCGGCCGCCATGCCCAACTGCCAGGTCAGGCACGAGCGTTGGCTCACCGGACCGGTCCGGGACGCGATCCGGTTGTGCCCCGCCCCAAGTAGCAGCCCGTTTCCGCCCGTCGGACCGGACGGCGCGGGCAGCCCCCTACGGTGGCGCCCCAGCCACATCAGCAGCGCCTGACGCCCTTCAGCCACGTCCACCCCCCACCCGGCCATCAACTGCTCCACGCCCGCAAGCCATCGGGACCGGTCCGCCGTATCCCGCCGCCCCGCGCATTCGAAGTCCAGTATGGCGCCCGCGAGTTCCGCGGCCTCCGGGTAGATCACCAGCGGGGCCGCCCGCATCTCCCGCGCGTCCAGCCCAGCCGTCCAGGCCCGCCGCACCCAGCACACGGTGTCCGGCATCCACGTCCACCAGTACACCGCCACCTGGAAGGCATCGGCGAACAACTCCTCGCCGGCCGGCCCCCACCGCTCGGCCAGCTGCTGCCGCACCTGGTGCGCCGTCACCGTCTCGGGCAGCTCGGCCAGCTGCACGAAGTCCGGACCGCGGCCGCGGGAGTCGTCCGACCAGTAACCGTGCCGCACGCAGACCTGCCAGCTGTCCGGCGACATCAGCCACACCGCCTCGCCGACACCCAGGGCATCAGCGCACAGCGGGCAGTACCGCACGAGGTGCCCCGCCACCGGCTCCCAGCGCCACCTCCACTCCGCCGCCTCTGGGCCTGGCAGCAGGTGCTCCGCGCCCAGGCTGGGCAGATCCTGCTGCAGAAGACCAGCCGCACGGTCAGCAAGGACAGCCAGATAGCGCAGCCCCGCCTCATTCACGTACATCTCGGTGGACTGCGGGTACTTCTCCACCCGCTCGGGGTACGCGGATGCCTCGCCCTGCCCGACGCGGTCGAGAAAAGCAGCCAGGCTCAGGCCGTTGGCGTGCGCGAGCCGGTTCACGAACGACCCCGTCGACTCACCCGGCACCGGCCCCACACGCAGCGGCAGCGGCCAGCGAGGCCCGTACAGACCGGGATCGTCCAGCACCGCTGCCCTTCCGCCGAAGCCGTCACCAAGAATCACCGTGACCGGCCCGCCAGCAGGCGGTCAAGAACACCGACACTCGTTCAGGTGAACCCAGGCGAACGCCCAGCCACGGCCTCGCACACTCCTTCCACCCTGTGCACCAGGTGCCTGCGCACACCGTCACCCGGGGGAGGACCATGGCCACGACGACACGCATCCGCCCGGACACGACCGCCCCCGCCCCCGCGACCGCCTCGCGCCTGAAGACCCGCCTGCGCGGAGGCCAGCAAATCGCCGTCGACACCTCCGCCAGCAGCTTCATCGAGGGCTACCGCCGTGTCAGCGTCTACATGGCCACCGGCACCGGAAAAACCCTGGTGGCCCTGCACGTCGTCCAGGAAACCGCACCCGAAGGCGCCTCCTTGGTGGCAGTCCCCTCCCTGCGACTCCTTGAGCAGACCGCCGCGAAATGGCACAGCGAAGGACGTCCCGGCCGCTACCTCGGTGTCTGCTCCTCAAGCCACCCCGCAGACCCGTACCTGGCCGACGTCCTCACCATGGTGGGCACCGCCGACGACCTGGCCTGGCAGGCAGCCGACACCCCAGGACCGCTCAACGTGTTCTGCACCTACGACTCCCTGGACAAGGTCGTCGAAGCCCACCGCGACTTCCACCTGCCCCGCTGGGACGTCGTGGTCGCCGACGAAGCCCACCGCACCGCCGGTGACTACGACAAGCCCTGGGCCCGCATCCACCACGACGACAAGCTGCCCGCCCGCCACCGCCTCTACATGACCGCGACGCCCCGCGTCTTCGACGAAAAGAAAGCCCGCGAAAAGGGCATCAGCCCCAACACCGTCATCGCCTCCATGGACGACGTGAGCATCTACGGGCCCGTCGTCTACCGCATCTCCCTGAGAGAGGCGATCGACGAGGGGCTCCTCGCCGACTACCGCATCGCCGGCGTCGTGATCAGAGACGAAGACCTGCGGGGCCTCCTCAACCGGCTCCCCGCACACACCTGGACCGGCGAAGCCTTGCGTGCCGCAGCTGCCCAAGTCGCCCTGCTGGTCGCGCAGCACCGCTACGACCTGCGCCGCACGCTGACCTTCCACCCCTGCATCGCCGCAGCGGACGTCTTCGCCGAAACACTCCACGAGACCGCGGCCCTCATGCCCCCGGCCTACCACGCCCCCCTGCAGGTCGGCACCGTCAACTCCCGGCAGCCCCCCTTCGAACGCCACAAGAACTACACCGACTTCGCCTCCGCGCCCCTCAACACCCCCGCCTCACAGCAGCCGCCCCGCCGGGCCGTCCTCACCAACTGCCGCTGCTGCGCCGAAGGCGTCGACATTATCTAGAGCTGGTCTGGTTGTGAGGGACGTTTGATGTGGGCCTGAGCTGGGATGATGAGGGTCTGTAGCCCCTCGG
>NZ_JBIAEC010000054.1:0-13552 GCF_042868225.1 Streptomyces sp. NPDC007856
CCCGCGGAGCGGGTCTCTCCGGGCTGCGCCCGGAGCAAGCGAACACCCGTGCTGCGCACGGGTGTTGCGCTCACGCTCCGCGTGAGCACTGGCTGACTGCTGCGCAGTCAGCTCACCCGCCTTGCTGCGCAAGGCGGGTGAAGCTCCGTCCGCTGCGCTCCAGGAGCAGGTGGGGGCTGCGCCCCCACCTGGTGCCTTCGCTGCGCTCCGGTCACCGGGTGGCGCTGCGCGCCACGAGGGCCAGCCCCGCTGCGCGGGGGCAGGCCAACGGGCCTACGGCCCTAAGCAGCAGCGAGGGCGGGGGTGTGGCGGTCTCTTCGGCTGGCCTACGCCGGTCATCGTCTACGGGACCAAGTGCTTCCGATACCCGCAACATGCAGGGCCAGTGCGGTCAGTCCCAAGAGCATGACGTTGACTGACGAGAAGGTGTGATTGGTGCTGATCTCGGCCGCGTTGATGAGGAACGCGATGAAGAACAGCACTGCCGCGACTATGCCGAGCATGACGGGACTCCTCTCGATGGGAAGTGAAGCCCGTATGCCCGGCCACCGCCCCCACAGACGTCGGCGTTCCCCCAGGAGCCGCAGAATTGTCCGCCCGGCAGGGGCCTGGCCAGCTCGTGCAGGCGCACTGACGGATTCTCAGGCGTGGGCGTGGCGGGTACTTGCCGCCTTGTGCGAGGCGGCGTGATGCGCGGGCCGGCCTGTCGGGGGGACTGCGAGGCGCCGCAGGGACAGGCCGGCGGCGGAGAGGAGACCGGTGAAGACGGCCAGGAGGAGGACGGACACCCACATCTGCCGGCTCCCGGGCGCCTGCCAACCGGTCCAGGCGGCGGAGACCGCCCACAGCAGGACACCCACGGCGTAGAAGGAGCGGACGCGGTGCAGCTGCCGCACAGCCCGCAGGAACTGGATGCGTTCGGTCTTCGGTGCCATGCCGGACCGTGTACCCCCGATGTGCCACGGCCATCAGGGGCGCAAGAGCCTTGCGGAGTGGGCTTCGTTGAGGGGGCTCATGTCTGCACGTTGGTTTGATGCAGCATGTAGCATTGGCGTAATTCAGGGACACCCGGCAGGAAGCGGTTTACGTGTTGATTTACGAGTACCTTCCGCATGAGCTTGCCCGCCTCGGTGTGGTCGCAAGCGCAGCCGGGCTCGATCGCCACCGCGTGGATGTGCAGGTGAGTCTGGCTCGAGAACGCGCCGGGAGGGCGAGTACGGCCCCGCCCGAACCGCATCGCTTGAGTGAGCTGTTCATCGCGGAACTGCGGCACCTTCAGTGGGAACGGATCGCTGGGCTCATAGCCAAGGAGCGGATGGCCGCGTACACGCCCTCCCGCGACTCGCGTGCCGTCCGCTACGAACGGCAGCGTTTGCACCGGCTGATGAGGGACGTGGCCGAGGCCGAGCGGTCAGGTGCCAAGGATCCGGAAATCCGTCGGCATCGCGTCTACCGGGTCGATGCCCGGCTCGCTGCCGGTTGCTCCAGCCCGGACATGCCCGCTCCCGTCGTCCACCTGATGGCAGCGTCAGCCGACGAAGCGGCCGAGCGGGCCTGGGCCCTACAAGGAAGAGACGGCGGCCTCTACCAGCGCTGTGGATACCGGATCGCTTCCGTCGAACAAGTCCTTCCCGAGCCGGGGGAACTCTTTTGATCCAGCTCCGAGAACACCAGGTTCAACAGAAATCGAGCTTCCGGAAATGGGTCGGATTCTCTGCAAGATCATCTGTGCCCCCGGGCGGGATGCGGGGAACGATCGTGTCCGCGACCGGATCGGGCAAGACGATCACCGCTGCCGCATGCGCGCTGGAGTGCTTCTCCAGCGGCCGGATCCTCGTCACCGTGCCGACCCTGGACCTGCTCGTGCAGACCGCCCAGGCGTGGCGCCTGGTGGGGCACCGCGCCCCGATGGTTGCGGTGTGCTCGCTGGAGAACGACCCGGTGCTCAACTCGCTGGGGGTGCGCACCACCACCAACCCCATCCAGCTGGCGCTGTGGGCCAGGAAGGGGCCGGTGGTCGTGTTCGCCACGTACGCCTCCCTCGTGGACCGCGAAGACCCGGAGGACCCGTTCGGTCAGGGGAACGTCCGTGGGCCGCTGGAGGCCGCTCTGGCGGGCGGGGAGCGGCTCTACGGCCAGCAGATGGCGGGCTTCGACCTCGCGATCGTGGACGAGGCGCACTCAACCGCAGGTGATCTTGGCAGGCCGTGGGCCGCGATCCACGACAACGCCCGCATCCCCGCCGACTTCCGGCTCTACCTCACCGCCACCCCGCGCATCCTGGCCTCGCCCCGGCCACAGAAGGGCGCGGAAGGCCAGGCGCTGGAGCTGGCATCGATGGGCCAGGACTCCGACACCTACGGCCCCTGGCTGGCCGAGCTCGGGCTCTCGGAGGCGATCGAACGGGGCATCCTCGCCGGGTTCGAGATCGACGTGCTGGAGATCCGCGACCCCTCCCCCGTCTTCGGGGAGTCCGAGGAGGCGCAGCGGGGCCGGCGCCTGGCGCTCCTGCAGACCGCACTGTTGGAGCACACGGCGGCGTACAACCTGCGTACGGTCATGACGTTCCACCAAAGGGTGGAGGAGGCAATGGCGTTCGCGGAGAAGCTGCCGCAGACGGCAGCCGAGCTGTACGTCAACGATGCCTCGAACGAGGACCTGGCGGCCGCAGACCGGTTGCCGAGGTCGTCGATCGACGCGGAGTTCTACGAGCTGGAGACCGGCCGCCACGTACCCCCGGACCGGGTCTGGTCGGCGTGGCTGTGCGGCGACCACCTCGTGGCCGAGCGGCGCGAGGTCCTGCGACAGTTCGCCGGCGGCATCGATGCCGCCAGCCGCCGGGTCCACCGCGCCTTCCTCGCGAGCTGTCGCGTGCTCGGGGAAGGCGTGGACATCACCGGCGAGCGGGGCGTGGAGGCCGTCTGCTTCGCCGACACCCGCGGCTCCCAGGTAGAGATCGTGCAGAATATCGGCCGAGCGCTCAGGCTGAACCGCGACGGCAGCACCAAGGTGGCCAGGATCATCGTGCCCGTCTTCCTGGAGCCCGGCGAAGAGCCGACGGACATGGTCGCGTCCGCCTCGTTCCGCCCCCTTGTCGCCGTGCTTCAAGGCCTGCGCTCGCACGATGAACGCATCGTGGAACAGCTCGCCTCCCGGGCCCTCACCCATGGACGGCGCAAGGTACACATCCGGCGCGACGAGGACGGGCGGATCATCGGGGCCGACGGCGAGGACCAGGAGCAGGACGACGGCGCCGACGCCGCTGCCAAGTCGGCCCTGCTTCACTTCTCCAGCCCGCGCGACGCCGCCACGATCGCCGCGTTCCTGCGCACCCGGGTCTACCGGCCGGAATCCCTGGTCTGGCTGCAGGGCTACCAGGCCCTCATCCGTTGGCGAGCGGAGAACGAAATCACCGGCCTATACGCCGTTTCCTACGACACTGAGGTCGAAGTCGGAGCAACGAAATCCTTTCCACTAGGGCGATGGGTGCACCAGCAACGGAAAGCGCTGCGGGCCGGAGAACTCGACCCCCATCGCGAAGAGCTGCTGAACGCCCCCGAGGCCGGCATGGTCTGGGAACCGGGCGAAGAAGCCTGGGAGAACAAGGTCGCCGCGCTGCGGTCCTACCGGCGCGCCACCGGACACCTCGCCCCGCGACAGGACGCGATGTGGGGCGAGGGCGGGGCGATGGTGACCATCGGGCAGCACATGGCCAACCTGCGCCGGAAAGGCGGCCTCGGCAAGGACCCCCAGCGCGCCACGGTGCGGTCCGCGCAGCTGACCGCCATCGATGAGGACTGGGACTGCCCCTGGCCACTCGACTGGCAACGCCACTACCGAATCCTCGCCGACCTCGCCGCCGACGAACCCCACGGCCGGCTCCCCGACATCCAACCCGGCGTGCAGTTCGAAGGAGACGACCTCGGACGATGGCTCCAGCGGCAGAAGAAGCCGGGCAACTGGAAGCTGCTGTCCACCGAGCAGCAGGAGAGGCTGTCCACACTGGGCATCAAACCCGCCCAGCCGCCATCTCCCGCCCCGGCCGCCAAGGATGCGACGAAGGGTTCGGGCAAGGCGCAGCAGGCATTCCAGCGCGGCCTCACGGCCCTCACACAGTGGGTGGAACGGGAAGGCGCCCACCGGCCCGTACCCCGGGAGGCGGTGGAGACCTTGCCCGACGGGACCGAAACCAAGCTCGGCATCTGGTACAGCAACACCAAATCGAGGCGAGACAAACTCACCCAGGACCAACTGGCCGCACTGCGGGAGCTCGGCATGCAGTGGGCGTGAGCCCGCCTGCTGGCCATCGGAATGCGGTCCTGGCTATGTCCTGTCAGGGGTTGAGGCCCGCGTCTCCTCAGTCGGGGACCGAGGCTCCTCCCTCAGCCCACGAGCAATCCTCGATTCTGGCAGAGTGAGCCACGTGCCCGACTATGACCTGACACGCCTTGGTACTCGCGCCTTTGAGCAGCTCGTAGTTGCTCTGGCTCGTCGGGACATCGGACCGGGGGTGCAGGTTTTCGGTGACGGACGCGACGGTGGCCGTGAGGCAACGTTCGAAGGCACGATCAACTGGTCCAGCACAGCGGCCGGGGGCGCGGACCGCTTGGACTGCTGGTCGGGGTACACCGTCCTGCAGGCCAAATTCCATGTGAAACCCGGGCAGACCCCACACGACAACGCTCTGTGGTTGCAGGCGCAGATCAAGAACGAGATCGACGGTTGGATCAGAGCTGCACAAGCGAGCACCCGCTCTCGGCTTCCCGAATATTTGATCTTTGTCACCAACGTCGACCTGTCCGCTGTTGCCAAGGTTGGCGGGATTGACAAAGTGAACCAGGCCGTGAGGAAACGGCTGACTGAGATGGAGACCATCCGTAGTGGCCTGCGGGTCAAAGACTTTGCGATCTGGCATGGGGACCAGATCCGCTCGATGCTGGATGCCAACCAGGAAGTTCGCTACGCCTTTCCCGCTCTTCTGACGGCCGGTGACGTTCTGGCGAAACTGGCCCCCGACTGGGTCAGCTTGGGGACCTTCGATGCACAGGACCCGTTGCGCGAGCAGCTCCTTCATGCGATCAAGGACGACCGCTGGATCCGGCTGAGTCAGTCAGGCGGTCCCGGTGAGGCGAAGCTCTGGCTCGACGACATCGCGATTGACCTGCCCGCAACTCTCGGCAGTCCCGACGGCGACCTGACCGTCCGAGCCGTTCAGCGTGTGCTGGAGCTTGGCGACATGGTGTTGCGTCAGCGCCAACCAGACCGCATCAAGCGATCCAACGTTGTGCTCGTCGGCGGCCCGGGACAGGGCAAGTCCACCCTCAGCCAACTCATCGCGCAGGCCTACCGGGTGGCACTCCTCACGGGCGCCAGTCCGGGGCCTTCAGTCCAGGAAGTCATCGACGGCACCCGCTCGGCTCTCGCCCGACTCGGACTGTCAGTCCCCAGCAACCGTCGCTGGCCGACACGTATCGACCTCGCCAAGTACGCCGAGGAGCTGGCCAGCGGCGCCGAGGTTTCCTTGCTGCGGTGGATCTCCACACGGCTGTCCGAACGCACCGACCGGGATATCTCTCCCAGCGCGCTCCGTGGGTGGCTCCGAGCATGGCCGTGGGCTCTGATCCTCGATGGCCTTGATGAAGTTCCCTCGGTTGACGCTCGCCGTCTCATCTACAGCAAGATCGACGACCTGCTCACCAGTGCCGAGGACCTCGATGCCGATCTCCTCATCGTGGTCACCACCCGCCCCACCGGCTACGACGAACGCTTCCCCGCAGACCGCTTCGAACACCTGCAGTTGCAGCGACTCCCTGCCGGTGAGGCAGCAGCCTTCGCACAGCAGATCACCGACAAGCGCTTCACCGACGATGACGAGATGCGGATCAAGGTGGCCGCACGCATGCGAGACGCTGCTCGTGACCCGGTGACGATCCGCCTGATGGAGACACCGCTACAGGTGACGATCATGTCGTTCATCGTGGAGAAATTCCCCACGCTGCCCCCTGACCGGTTCACGCTGTTCGACATGTACTACCGGACGATGTTCGACCGGGAAGTCGCCAAAGACATCCCCATCGCACGGTTCCTTTCCCAGCACCGCACCCAAATCGACCGTCTCCACGAGCACGTCGGGCTCATCCTCCAAGCCGCCTCCGAAACCGCGGACGGAGCCGAAGCAACGATCAGCCCTCATGGTCTCCACGACATTGCCCTGCAGCGCCTGTTGGACCGCGGATTCACACCCGCCGACGCTGAAACCCATGCCGGAGCCCTAGTCGAAGCCGCCACCCACCGGCTCGTCCTACTTGGTCCCCGGGACAACGGAGTCGGCTTCGACATCCGCACCCTCCAAGAGCTGATGGCCGCCCGCGCCATCGCCGAAGGCGATGACGCTGTCGTGATGTCCCGGCTACGACTGATCGCCCACCACCCCCACTGGCGCAACACCTGGCTGCTCGCCGCTGGCGAGCTTCTCCTACGTTCCGAACGCTTCGAAAAGAGAATCCTCGACCTACTCAAACAACTCGACTCCGATCCCCACCGGCTGAACGCCCGCTACCCCGCCGCGCCAGCACTCGCCGCGGATGTCCTCGATGACAACCTCGCCGCTAAACGGCCCCGCTTCGAACGAGGTCTCATCGAACGGCTGCTCAGCGTCCTGGACCGCCCACCGGTCGTTGACGTACCGCGCCTCGCCACAACACTCCTGCGCATCGCCAGCACAGACACCTACCGTCGGCTCGTCTACGACCGCATTAGCTCCGCTGCGTCAGCCGGAGCCGCACGCCGAGCCGCTTCCGCCCTTGTGCTGGAAGAGATGGCCATGGAGGTTCCCTCTCACGACGCACGGCTCACCAGCATGCTCAATGCCTACCGCGCGCTGGCGATTCCTGAGACTGAGGTGCAGGCGATAGGCGCCTGGCAGGGTATGTCAACACGCAGCATTCCCCTTGAGGGCGCCGATGGTACGGAAGCCGATTTCCGTGTGCTGGGTCACGTCACTCTCTTCTACGATCCAGACGCGAAGACCGTCTCGTTGCCTGCCTACCTCGAGGAACTCGTGGAACCTGTCGGCCTCAGCGACAAGGATCTACAAGTCCTACGAAGCGGCCTCGCGACGCTGTCGGACTCTCGCTTCTGTCTCTCCGGCCCTCCGCCTGGAACCGCCATTCCTGTCGTCCTACACAGCGGACCGGCGGAACCTCTTGTGCAGGCCCTTCAGAACGAGGATGTCGCAGCCTCACTCGACCTCGCCCTCAGCGCTTTGCCATCCACGCACTGGACTATCGAAGCCATGCTCGGTGCCACCTTCAAACCCAGCCAGAACCGGCAACCTGTCGGACCCACACTCCTGCTCGCCATCGCCGAGGACCACACCACAGACAACTACTACGCCGACTGATCCGCCTTTCAAGGCAGTAGCGGCAGCGCGCCATCAACCCGGTACTTCAACGGCCCCGGTCGCCGTGGTCCTGAAGCTAGGCGTGCAGTCTTCGAGGCCCTTTCTCCACTCGGGCAGCCCCGCATCTGGTGCGGAGTCCGAGCAAGGCGCAGCAGGCTGGCCCGGGGGTCGGGACACCCCATCCCGGCTCCCGTAGCCGACGTCGGCCGGTGCTGTCCCGAAGACGCTGGAACTGGCGGGCGGGGGCGAGCGGTGTGGGAGGACTGAAGTCACGGGCTGCAGGATGCCGGCCTATCGACTGGCCGCATGGGGAGGCGGACGTGGGGCATATCGAGCAGGGGCTGGGGCAGGCGCTGCGCACCCGGCCCGTTCCCTTGAGCACCGAGGCTCGCCTGCGGTTTCTGCTGGCAACGCATCGGTATTCCACCCAGAAGGTGGCCGCGGTCCTTGGGGTGTCGCAGCGCACCGTGCAGAGGTGGGTGACAAAGAAGCCCGGAGCGCGTCGCCCGCCGGGCCCGCTGCATCTGCGGGCGATCGAGGAAGCAGTCCTGGCTCGGTGGCAGCCTCGAATACGAGCCTGCCGGCGCGCCCAGGCCGAAGCGGAGGGCTTCGTCTTCCACACCAGGGCGCGATTCGGGTTCGCTGCTGCGGCCGGTTCCTCGGACGACCCGCGGGTGCGGTGGATCACCCAGTACCTGCCGGGAGAGGTAGCCCGGGAGTTGTTCGCCGCCCGGGACGCCGGCGCGGGTGAGCAGCAGCAGATGGTGATCCTCGCCCGCGCGCTGGGGCATGCCTACTTCCGCGATGGGGGTCGCCGCGCCCACGGCCTGCACATCGCCTTCAGCGACCTCGAGTTCGCCGACTTCTCGATCGGATGAGCGTGCCCTGTTCGGACGCGTCAGGGGCCTTCAGCGCCGCGAGTGCCTGGTGCGTACGGCCAGCATCGCTTCGTACCTGTTGGCTTCCTGCCGCTCGCGCCAGTCCCACTCCACACGGCCGGCCGGGCCTTGGCGGCGGGCCACAGGCGGCTGGGACGGGCGCAGCCTGGCCGTCTCGGCCACGCGCAGCAGGAGGGCACGGCCTCCTGGCGTGGCGAACAATTCGTGGTCCTCGCCGGATACGAGCCGGGCGAAGCAGGCCGCGGCCCGCAGGAAGACACCCGCCCAGGGCGGTACGGGGTAGGCGGCGCAGCCGTCGGTGTAGCGGGCGCGGTCGTGCAGGGCGAGTGTGGCCGCAGCGTCGTCGTAGTCGCGAGGGCGTGCGGTAGCAAGTTGCTGGAGGGACGCACCGGTGATCAGTGCAGCGGCAACGGTCGCGGCCAGGCGAGGGTGCGCGGTCACCCCATGAAGCCGATGAGCGACTTGCTGGGCAGCGTACGGGGTGAGAGGTGTGGGCGGTGGGCGGTGCCGCCAGACGATCGGCGGCGGCGTGCACGGGGCGGCGCAGGGGCTGGGACTGTCGTAGGAGACGAGGCGGTCGAGTGCAGGCAGGGTGAGCCATCGGCTGCTTGGCCGGCCCGGTTGGTCTGCAGGCAGGGGCACGGGGGCGGTCGCGCCGTAGTAGTGGCGGCGGGCGGTCTGAAAGTCGGTAGTGATGATGTGGTCGGCCGCTTGCAGGGCTTGGTGCAGGGCGGTGGGCAGGTGGGGTCGGTGGCAGACCAAGATCAGGTGGATACCGGTGAGCGTGCGCAGTTGCAGGAGGCGCATCGCGCGGCGGGCGGTGAGGCGGTGGGCGCGCAGGACGATCAGCCGGGTGACGGAAAGAGCAGTGATCCAGGCCGTGGCGGCTTCCCATGCGGGCTGACGGCCACCAGGGAAACGGCCTGGAAGCAGGGGCGGCTTTTCCAGGGCGGCGAGAAGGTCGTGGGCGAGGCCGGTTTCGCTGGTGGTGCCCGGGCCGGGGTGCAGGGTGATCCGGCCGGACGGCGGATGGTGGGCGGCCAGGGCGGTGTGCGTGTGAATCACGTCGTCATGGCGGTCGATGACCACGGTGACGGGCGGTGGCGCGGCGAGCGGCATGGCGGCGTGGTGGTCAGGCGAGGCGGCTGAAGGCCCAGCGCAGCAGCTCTTGGTCGACGCGTGGGCGGCCGGTGCGGGCCAGTGCGGTGCGGGTGTGGGCGGTCAGCTGGGCCCAGGCGCGGAAGTTGCCGTGTGCGGCGTGGCTGTCGGCGAAGGTGATGTCGTCGGGGTCGGCGTCGGCCCAGATGGGGTGGAACAGGGGGATGGCTTCGAGGACTTCGCTGGGGGTGAGGCGGGTGAAGTGCTGCCAGATGAAGATCCGGGAGGACAGCATCGGCTCGCGGCGCAGCACGGTGTGGCAGCCCTCCCCGCCGACGAAGATGATCGCCAGCTGGGTGGCCGGTTCGTCCCACAGATAGCGGAAATATTCGAACGCCTCCCCGTTGAGCCACTGGGCCTCATCCACCAGGAAGGTACGAGGGCGTTCAGCCAGAGCGGTCTTCAGTAGACGGTCGCATTCACTGGGGTGGCGCGGCGGTTCACCGGCCAAGTCGAGCGCGGTGAACAACTCGTAGCGCACCGCGCGGGCGGTGGGCCGGGCACGGAAGGTGATCTTGCGGACGTCCTCGTGCGGTTCGAGTCCGCGCAGGCAGGTGTTGACGGCGAGGGTCTTGCCGAAGCCGGCCCCGCCGTGGATGCACATCATGGCCCGCGCGGCGACCGTGTCGGCGATGTTCTCCCGGGCGGTGAGCAAGGCGCGGGTGGTGACCACAGAGGCATCGGGCAGGTCGACGTACTGGTAGGTGGCCGCGGTCACGAGGCGTCTCCGTCTTCATCGGTGGTGAGAGGTGTAGCCCTCCCGTCGCGGCCGTCCGGGACGGAAGCGCCACCACGGCCGGACGGGTGCAGGATGGGCGGGCCTGGCGTGGTCAGCGCGGCTAGGGAAGCAGGGGTGCGCCAGTCGGCCGGGGGCGCGGCGGGCGGGATGAGGTCCGGCATCGCGAGCTGCGCGAGGTCGGTGCCGGCGGTCTGGGCGAGTTCGGCCTCGGCCTGCGCGGTGGTCAGCGCGCCGAGCCGCCGGGGCGCCTCCGGCTGGTTCACGGCGGCGTAGCGCTCGCGCTGCGAGGCCTCCAGGTCCTTCTTCAGGCGGCGTGCGCGAGCGGACCGCGCCCTTCGTACGGCGCTGATCTGTTCGTCGGTGGCCTGGTCGGCCAGGTCCGCGGGGCCCAGGTAGCGGCCGGTGGCCGCGTGGTAGACCTCGATGCGGTGGTCGTGGTGGGGCATGAAACGGACCCGGACCTGGATCCCGGCCTGGCCGGTCATCCACGGCCCCACATAGTCGCGTCTCCTGAAACGGATGCCGCGAGTGGTCAGCGTGCGGGTGCCGGCGTCCTCCAAGGTGAACGTCCACAGATCCGCGGCCGGCACGTCCCGCAGCGGGGTGGGATCGTCCTGCCACGCCTGAAGCGGGGTCTTGCCCCGCAACGGCGCGGGACGGTGCTCGGTGTTCCACCAGAGCGTCCAGGCCAGAAGCTGGGTGGTGAAGTCCTCGAAGCCCAGCAGCACTTCCTCCTTCGGACGGGAGGAGCGTTTGCCTGGGCGCGGCTGGCGGGCGTAGCCGGGCAGCGAGGCCAGGAACATGCTCTCCACCGCCCGGTTCAGGCCCTCCACGGTGCCCTTGAGGTGGGGGGTGTAGGCGGGCAGGTCCTCCACGGTGACGTCCAGGAGATCGAACGCTGCGGTCACCGTCCGGGACAGGAAGTCCTTGCCGCGGTCGACGCGTACCTTCTCGGGCACGCCGCCGAACGGACCGTAGGGTTCCTCACGCAGAACCGCGGAGCGCAGCGCGGCCAGCACCGACTCCCGCGACGGATCCCCCGGCGTGACCGCGACACCAGTGACCGCGTTCGTCGCGCAGTCAGTGAACCAGGTGATCCACGGCCTGCGAGCCTTGCCCTCGACATCGACCAGCACCGGCGCCTGCATGTGGTCCGTCTCCCACACCTGATTGCGCCAGCCCCGCGGCCGGACCAGGAACACATCATGCTTGCGCGCCGCCCGCTCCCCACCCGCGAGCCCCGCCCGCTCCCCCGGCGCCAGATCACGGCGGATCGCCCGGTGCAGCGTCGTCAGCGACGGTGCATTGGCAGGCGGAGACTGCCTAGCAGCACGCAGGACCAGTTCGCGGTGGACCGCCCGCACGTTCCCCTTCCACAGCGCCAACAGCCCACGGACCTCGGGCGTGACCGTGAACCTTGCATCGACCCGGGAGCGTGCGCCGGGGTTAGCGGCCGCGGTCTCATCCCTCTGAGCGGCGGCCAGCCAGCGCCACACCGTGCGCTCCGACACTCCTAACGCGTCCGCGGCCACCCGTACATGGACTGCTGTCAGCTTCTTCCCTGCCCGCAGTGCGAGCAGCCGCCGCACGGCCGGACCGCGCAGCGCCGTCCTCGACGCCGCAGGCAGTCCGCCGTCTGGGCGGATGGCGTCGCCGTCCTTCATGTCAGCTCCCCTCACGCGGGTGGGACGTCGTGTGCTTGCCGGTGGCCGGGAGCATGCGATCGCCCTCCCGTTGCTTGCAGGAGCGCTCCGTTCACAGTGGCGGCGCGACCCGCTGGAACAGCCGCCTCAGCAAGGCCCGGTCGATGGATGCATCAGCAATGGTGAGCAGCGCGTTCTGCAGGTGCGCAGTCAAAGCGGCCCACGTGCGGAACGTGCCGTGCGCGCACGACCGGTCGATCCACGTCAGATCCGCAGCCGGTACGGTGCGCCACAGCGGATGGAAGCCGGTCACCACGGTCGCCACTTCCGCTCCGGTCAAGCGTGGAACCTCCTGCCACGCCACCACCCGCGATGCCAGCTGCGGCAGCCGGGACAGCGCCCGCTCGCTGCCCGCCCCGCACAGCACCAGCGTGACCCGGGTGCCGGGGTGGTCCCACAGGCTCTGCAGGTACTCCAGGCACGGCACGGGCAGGCGCTGCGCCTCGTCGACCACCAGCACCCGCGCCTCACCCAAGGCCCCCGTGACCGCGGCGTCGGCCAGCGCCGACGTGTGCGGGAAACGGCCCGCCAGCCCCAGCGCGTCGAATACCGCCCGCCTCATGCCAGCCACCGACGGGCGCACCGGTACCGGCACCCACGTCACCTTCCAGCCCGGGGGCACTTCGCCAAGCGCCATCCGCACGGCCGCGGTCTTGCCCCGGCCCGGATCGCCGAACACACACACCGCGCCCTGGGACGCCATCGCCTGACCGACCGCCTCGGCCACCGCCCGCACCCACGACGTCCGCACCAGCTGCGCTCCCGCCGGCAACGCCACACCCGCCAGCGCACCGCTCTCCCCCACCGGCAAGCCGCTGGTCGCCTCTGGCCCGAGACGCGGTGGCGCAGACGTCTTCACCGCGCCGCCCCCCTGCGGCCCGGCCAGGGCGAGGTCAGCCAGTGCCTGCCGCGTTTGCTGCTCATCCCGCTCCCGCCGCACCACCACGCGGTCCGGCAGGACCCTGCCGGCCTGAAGGTCCCGGCGCACCACCCGGTGCAACGACGCCAACGAGGGCACCTCTCCCCCGGCCGCCTTCAGATGCCGGTGCAGCGCCGCCACATTCCCGCCCGCCTGCGCCAGCACCTCCCACATCTGGTCGGACAACTCCAGCCGGGCCCGCGGCCTGCGCTCCATGCGGCCCTCCGTCCGCGCCGCATCCAGCCAGCGCCACACCGTGCGCACATTCACCCCGCCGACCTGGGCGCCCGCCCGCACATGCGCCGTCGTCAACGCCCCGGCCGCATCCAGCTCCAGCAGCCGCGCAACCAGCACCGGCCTGGACACCCTCAACCCCGCCGTGACCTCACCCCACGCGCCCGGCTCCCCCACCCCACACCCTTCCGCCCGCGGACACCGTTACCGACCACCGTGCCGCCGCGCAGCCCTCGGAAGGATCAGAAGTGCCGTTCTCAAGACAGTGGAGCGGAGCGGGGTGTACCGCCCCATGACAGCTGCACCGCTACAGGAACCGCCCCATGGCAGTGACCCCGCCCTTCCTCAACACCCCACCAGCGGAAACACCCCGGCCTGACAAGCCGTCACTGACACCCAACCACTGACTGTGAGGATGTCGGTGGTGCCGCCCGAGACGGTCTGACCCGCCAACTGACCGACGTACAAGCTGTCTTGTTGATGAAATGTCGGCCGACT
>NZ_JBIAEC010000055.1:0-13402 GCF_042868225.1 Streptomyces sp. NPDC007856
GTGGGGGCCACTTTTGTCACGAGTCACGACTACGACGAGGCGACCGACGTCAACCCTGCCAGCCGGTCCCGGACCAGCCAGATGAAGACTCACAGGTTGTCAACTGTGCTTCGGTGATGGGCGCCTGCGCCGGTGCCCAGACCACCGTCGCTGAGCAGGGGGAGGGCTGTCGGCGGTTGTCGTCATCTGTCGTCGTCGGCCGCCCTCGGACGGCCCACAGACGGCCCAGCGCTCACAGTCGCCTGATGCAGGCTTTGCGGTCAGCGGCAACCAAAATCGGTGCAGCGCGGTCTCATGGATATGAGCCCTCGTTTCACGGTGCCGGGTGCGACACGCTTCAGCATGGTCCGCCTGCTTGGGGTCAGCACGGTCATGATCGGTGCGCTTGCTGGGTGCACGACCCAGCCGACAGTATGCGCGGCCTCGGCGATATATGCGTTCCCCTCCGTCCAACTAAACGTCTCGGCCTGGACGCGATCGCACCCACAGGCGACAGTGCGAGCCTGCGCCGACACTCACTGCGTGTCGTACCCAGCCGGGGAAGTCGGAGCACACTTGCACGTCCCGACTTCACCCGGCACCGACCCACACCGCATGGTCACAGTGACCCTCACCGCGGACCAGGCCGGACAGCAGGTGCTCCGGACCAATACCTTGGTGCGGTTCGTGCACCACACCACGCACGATCCGTGTGGATCACGCGACTGGTGGACAGCGTCGGTCACCCTCACCGCGACGGGAAAGCTCCAGCCCGTCTGATTGCCGGCGCCTAGAGCCCCAGTTTGGAAGATCGCGTATGTGGATGGGGGCTGACGTGGCGAGGAGCTGATCTGTGCCTTCCTGGCTCGATCACCGCGGCTCTCCGCTGTTCCCCGTCCCTTGCCCCTGCATCGGGCACGCGGGGGGCACGTACGCCCCCGTTTCGGCCGCAACGCTAAGGGCACACGAGACTAAGTGGTGCATAAAGGGCAAATCAAGGGGGCTCGACCACATGTCAACAGGGACACTTCTAGCGATCATCATCCCCGTCGTAGTGGTAATTGCTCTCGTCGCGACGGCGACCACCTTGCTCATGCGCCGCCGCCACCTGCGCGAACGCTTCGGCCCGGAGTACGAACGAACAGTTGAGGGCGCTGACAGCAGGCTGGCCGCCGAGCGCGAGCTCAGTGCACGGGAAAGGCGCCATGACTCCCTCGACATCAAGCCGCTGCCCAGCAGCGTACGGGAACGGTACGTCCGAGACTGGACCAGCGTGCAGGACGAGTTCGTGGACCGGCCCGACGATGCCGTGCATGACGCCGACCGCCTGGTCACTTCTTTGATGCACGAGCGCGGCTACCCGACCGGGGAATTCGAGCAGCGGATGAAGGATCTTTCAGTCGAGCACGGCCGCACGCTGGAGCACTATAGGGCCGCCCACGAGATCGACAGACTCAGCACCCAGCACAAGGCCACGACCGAGCAACTGCGCGGCGCCATGGTGCACTACCGCGAACTCTTCGAAGAGCTGCTTTCCGACGGTGGTCAATCTCGCCATGCCCGGGCCTGAGCCCGCTCACCACCTCGATGCCGACAGATCCCGAAGGACGAAGGGACGGAGAAGACATGGAACGCGAACACGTACCGGACCCCACCGAGAGGGGACTGTCTACCGAGGACCTGGCCCAGCCCCGCGCCGGCACCGGGGGCGAACTGCGGGCGCAGTCCGAGGTGCCTGTCTACCCCGGCGAGGGCGCAGCCCCGTCTCAGGAGACTGCCGAAGGGCAGGGTCGCGAGTCTGCCGCCGCACCGGGTGACGAGACTCTTCACCTCCTCGCGCCGGAGGAAGAGGAGCATCTCCGCGAACGGTGGCAGGAGATTCAAAACGAATTCGTCGACGACCCCCAAGACGCCGTACACACGGCCGACTCCCTGGTCGCCGACGTCATGCAGCAGCTCGCCGAGACGTTCGCCGAGCAGAAGCACGAGTTGGAAGGCCAGTGGAACCGGGGCGAGCAGGCGAACACCGAAGATCTGCGCAGGGCCCTGCAACACTACCGCTCGTTCTTCAACCGCCTGCTCACCGCATGACAGGACGCAAGCCCACGGCGACCGGGCGATAACCCGCGAGGATGAAGAACAGAGCCGACGGTGCGCTGCGCCCGGTGCAGGCTTTGAGCCGTTGAGTTCCGCGGCGGCCCTATGGCTCGTGACTGGTGATCGTTGCTTGCACGGTCTCGTCCTGACGAAGCTCGCTGAGGGGACGCCTCGACTCATCTGCCATGACCCGAATCATCCCTCCTCAGCCAACCACTCTCCCCAGATCCCATCCCGTCCGCCGTCGACCACACACCGTGGAGCGGGCGTGGTTCCTGGCGTCCAGGTGGAGCGCGCCACTGTACGAACGACCTGGACGCCAGGGGCCGCGTCTGCTCGGCTTTGCCTGGGTCGATGGTGGACGGGATGGGAGCCCCCCAACATCCGCCACAACGGACCCGCGGTCGGCGACGGCGCCCCTCCATCCCGGTGCCGGCCGATCCCCCGCCGGAGGCACTGTTCTGACCGTGGCCGTGATGTGCGGTGATCGACTCATGGTCAGCGGCCCTATCCACACGTGGGCGAGCGTCGGCGCAGCGCGGGCGGAGCGGGCCGGAGGCAGGAGCGGCGCCCGCAGCGGAGCCGGGAAGCGCGCCCGGCGGAGCGGAGCGCAGCCGGGGCTTGACGGCAAGGAGTGGAAGCCTGCTCTTGCGGCTGCGGGCCTCATCCCGGAAGCGGACGATGACGGCAAGTACGAGTCGGCGCGTGAGCACGGCATGCACGCCCTCCGGCACTTCTACGCCTCCGCGCTGCTGGACGCGGGCGAGAACATCAAGGCCGTCAGCGAGTACATGGGACATGCCGACCCGGCGCTGACGCTGCGGGTATACGCCCACCTGATGCCCGACAGCCGCGAGCGTGCCCGGCGTGCCATCGACACCGTGTTTCAATGTGCCTCGCAGGAAGATCACGGCGCAGAGACGGCCCAGTGAGACCCTGACGGCCCCTGATCTGCCCTTCTGTGCAGGTCAGGGGCCTTTTCCATGCTCTGGTCACCCGAATGGCGCAATATGACGTGCCACCCGCATGGGTGAAGATCAAACTGACTAGTGCCCCAACCGAGGTAATCCGTGAAAGGGGAACCAGATGCGCATTGGACGAATCCTCGCCGCCGTCATCGCTACGGCAGCCCTCGCCGGACTCGGCCTCACAGGCGCCGCCACAGCCACCGCCGCCACCGCACAGGGTGCCCCGTCCTACGTCACCCCTTCTCAGTGCAAGCAGGGCGGCGGAACGCCCGATCTGGTGGACAACATCTGCAAGGGCGGTACGCACAACGGGGAGAAGATCGACTGAACCCCACAAGGCGCCCTGCAGCCACGCGCCGCGGGGCGCTCCCGCGCGAGCGTGCCCGGCGTGCCATCGACACCGTGTTTCAGCGTGCCTCTGAGGGAGATCACGGCCCACAGACGGCCCAGTGAGCTTCGGACGGCCCTTGGTCTGCCAATCTGTGCAGGTCAAGGGCCTTTTTCATGTGCTGAACCTCAGAAGTTGTCAACTCGACGCGGAGGCTGTCCGTGGGGCCGGCCGTAGCGGGTGGTAGACCTCGCGGATGACGGAGCGCTTGAGGCATCTGATGATCTCGCGTTTCGTCTTGCCCTCGGCGGTGCGGCGGGTGACGTAGTCGATCGTGGGCTGGTGGAACCGCATTCGGACGATGACGGTTCTGTAGATTGCGGCATTCAGCCGACGGTGGCCACCGTGGTTGATGCGGTGTCTGCCGCCAGTCATGCTGGAGCCGGTGGGCACGGGAGCGACGCCCGCGAGCTTGGCGAGGGCGGCCTCAGACTTGATCCGCTCGGGGTTGTCGCCAGTCACGACGAGGATCTCCGCGGCCGTGTCCACGCCGATACCGAAGGGCTCGAGCAGTTGCAGATCGAACTGTTGAACCGCAAACGGTGGAAGACCCGGGTCGAGCTGGCGAACGCGATCTTCGAGTACATCGAGGTCTTCCACAACCGACAGCGGCGCCACTCAGCACCCGGCTACCGCACCCCGATCGAGTACGAACTACTCTTCGAGCAAGACACCATCCCCGCCGCCAGTTAGCCACCGCCGCTGGAACCCAAACCGTGGGGCAGGTCAAGATGTCACCCGATCGTGCAGCAGACCCGGCCGGGTAGCTGCGACGCAGCGCGTAGAGCTGCCACGCCAGGGCCGGCCCCCGAGCACTTCCCTCGGCAGCCGCACATAGGCGCCGTTCGAGCCGGGAGCCCCGCGGGGGAGGGCGAGTGCCCTGCCGCCGTCCGTACCCTCGACCGACTGGGCGGTCGAGCCGTTGACCAGGCTCGCCGTGAGTCCGTTGCCCGAGCTGTCCGTGATCTTTCCCGAGGCGAAGTCGTCCTGGTCGAAGGTGTAGCGGGCGGTGGGCCTGGGCGCGTCCGCCGCCTGGGCGGGAGCGGCCGGCGTGGTCAGCAGGCCCACGCCGAGGGCCACGGCCATCGCGGCCGGAGCTGTGCGCCGTCGGTTGGATCTGTCGGCGGATGGCATGGATGGCGTCCTCGATCCGTTGGGTAGCCGGTGCGTGTCGAACCGGTTCTGTAGGCGCGTCGCAGAGGCGCGGCGGCCCGTCGAGGTGGTCGGGCACAAGCCCACTGCCCCGGGTTGTGGAGCAAGGGGACCGGCGGGCGTCGGTAAGGATCTGCTGATCGAACCGGTTCGGTGAAGCTAGCACTGGGAAGTCCGGGCCTCAATCCCTGCGGCGAAAGGCTTTCCCGCCATCGACGTGATGGGAAGAAGTGGTGTCAAAGGTGTTGACAGGCCTGCGGGCAGTTCCTACGGTCACCTCGACGCGAACCGGTTCGACAGCCCGGCTCGCCTCGCCTCCCTGATCCACGACCTGAGCACCGATCGGCACGGGGGAACGGCCAGTTGCCGAATCGGTTCGAGCAAGGAGCCGCCGTGAACATCGGTGAGATCGCCCGGCTGGCCGGTGTCTCACGGAGTACCGTGTCGTACGCGCTGAGCGGCAAGCGGCCGGTCTCGGAGGAGACGCGCCGGAAGATCCAGCAGGTCGTCGACGAGCTGGGCTACCGGCCCAGTGCTAGTGCCCGCGCTCTGGCGAACGGGCGGACCAGCACGATCGGCCTGGTGTTCCCGCCGGCCGGCACCCACTACACCGGGATGCAGCTGGACTTCATCGGCAGCGTGGTGGAGGCAGCGGCGGCCTACGACTACGACGTTCTGCTGTCCCCGAGCGGCGCGGACAGTGACCCTTCCTTCCAGCGATTGCTGGGCGAGCGGCGGGTCGACGGCGCGATCCTGATGGAGATCAGGCTGGCGGACGACCGGGTCGATCACCTGGCCGCCCTGGACTTCCCCTCCGTCGCCATCGGTCGTACCGCCGATCCGGAACGCGGCTGGTGGGTCGGCCTGGACCACACAGCGCTGGCGGCGGCGTGCGTGCACCACCTGGCGGACCTCGGCCACCGTAGGGTCGCGTTCGTCAACCGGCCCGAGCAGTTGCTGCGGGCCGGGTACGAGTCCGCGCACCGGGGCCTGGAGGGCTTCACCAAGGCCGCGGCCGAGCGTGGGCTGACGGTGCGGACCTACTGCTGCGGGGACGACGCCGCCTCCGGCCAGGCATGTCTGGAGCGGATCCTGCACGACGACCCGGCCACCACCGGCCTGGTCACGCTGAACGAGGCCGCGCTCGGCGGTCTCTACAGGGGGCTCGCCCAGGCGGGCCGCCATGTGCCGTGCGACGTCTCCGTCACCGGAGTCGTGGCCGGCCGGTGGGCGGAGACGGTGACCCCGCAGCTCACCGCGGCCGACGTACCGGCGGAGGAGATGGGCCGGCGCGCCGTCGAACTGCTTGTGGAGCGGCTCGGCCATCCCGGCGCTCCGCCCCGGCATCATCTCCTGGCGCCGCCGATCTCTCTGCGGGCGAGTACAGGGCCCGCGCAAGCCACGCATACCACGGGCGACGGTCCCGTCACGACCCTCTGACCCCACCTCACACACCGCTCCCCATCACCCGGCGCCCGAACTGCTCAGCGGTGCCGTTCTCCGTGCCCGTCTCTCCTCACCACCCCGCGCCCTCAGTACTGGCATGTCCAGAACAGAACAAGGGAACCCTCGATGAACCGCTTCTCAAGACACCGTCGTCTGACCGCCGCAGCCCTGACCGTCCTGACCGTGGCTGCCGGTGCCACCGCCTGCTCCGCCGGCTCGGGCAGCAGCGACACCAAGAGCGCAGGCAGCGGCACCTACACCATCTGGGACCCCTACCCGCAGTTCGACAGGAGCTCGGCCTGGGCACACCTGTTGGACGTCTGCGGCCAGGGTGCCGGCGTGAAGATCAAACGGACGGCGTTCGATACGAGCGACCTGGCGAACAAGGCGCTGCTCGCGGCGCAGCAGGGTAACTCCCCGGACGTGATGATCGTCGACAATCCCGTGGTGTCGACCCTGTCGGAGGCCGGGGCGCTCACCACGACCGACGACATCAAACTGGACACCTCGAAGGTGGATCCCAACCTGCTCGCGGCCGGCCAGTCCGGCGGCAAGACCTACGGCACGCCGATCGGCGCAAACACCCTCGCTCTCTACTACAACAAGAAGGTCCTCAAGGCCGCCGGCGTCGACGTCTCCTCGGTCAAGGACTGGAAGTCGCTGACGGCGGCGCTCGCGAAGGTCAAGCAGGCGGGCAAGAAGGGCATCACCTACTCGGCGATCGGCACGGAGGAGGGCAGCTTCCAATTCCTGCCCTGGTTCTGGGGCTCGGGCGCGAAGCTGACCCAGCTCGACTCGCCCGAGGGCGTCGCGGCGCTGTCGCTGTGGACAGACTGGCTGAAGCAGGGTTACGCCCCCAACTCGGTCATCAACAACACCCAGACCACCAGCTGGCAGGAGTTCGCCGGCGGCGACTACGCCTTCGCCGAGAACGGCACCTGGCAGCTCGCGAACGCCCAGAAGAGCGGCCTCGACTACGGCGTGCTGCCCATTCCCGGCGCAAACGGAGGCAATGCCTCGGCGCCGACCGGCGGCGAGTTCGTGACCGTCCCGGTGCAGAAGGAGACCGGCCGCTACGCCACCTCCCAGAAGCTGGTGTCCTGTCTGACAAGCGACCAGAATCTGAACTTCACCGACAAGACACTGTCGTACGTGGCCCCCACAGGTGCCGTCCAGGACAAGCAGGTGGCGGCGAACGCCGAGCTGAAGCCGTGGGTGGACGCGGTCAAGGCGGCCAAGGGCCGCACCAGTGACGGCCTGGGCACCAAGTACCCCAAGATCTCCGAGCAGATGTGGAAGGCCGTCCAGTCCGCCCTCAGCGGGTCCAAGTCACCCAAGGACGCGCTGTCCGCGGCCCAGTCGGCCGTCAAGTAGCCCGATCACAAGGGTCGTTATGAACCACACGACACAGATGCCGGCCCACCGGTCCGTGCGCGTCCGGAACGGGGCGGTCACCGCCGCCCCGGCCCCGGCTCACCGGGGGAAGCGCCGCCGGCCCACCTCCACGCAGTGGGCCGCCTGGGCCTTCCTCGCCCCGGTGATCCTTTACCTCGCCCTCTTCTACGCCTATCCGCTGTACCGCAACGTCGACCTGAGCCTGCGCAACTACACCGTCCGCTCCTTCGTCCAGGGCGACGCGCCGTTCACGGGCATGGCGAACTACCGCACCGTCTTCGCCGACCCGACCTTCGCCCCGGCCCTGCTTCACACCGCGGTGTTCACCGCCGTGTGCCTGGTCTTCCAGTACGCCATCGGGCTGGCCCTCGCGGTCTTCTTCAACCAGAACTTCCGGCTGTCCGCCACCTTGCGGGCCCTGTTCCTGGTGCCCTGGCTGCTGCCGCTGATCGTGTCGGCGTCCACCTGGTCGTGGATGCTCAACAGCGACTCCGGCGTCGTCAACGCCGCCCTGCACGTCATCGGCGTCGGGCCGGTGAACTGGCTGACCTCACCCTCCTGGTCGCTGGCCTCGGTGATCATCGCGAACGTCTGGATCGGCATCCCGTTCAACCTGGTCGTGCTCTACAGCGGCCTGCAGTCCATCCCTGCCGGACTCTACGAGGCCGCGGAGCTCGACGGGGCGGGTGCGTGGCGCCGCTTCTGGAGCATCACCTTCCCGCTGCTGCGCCCGGTGTCCGCGATCACCCTGCTGCTGGGGCTGGTGTACACGCTCAAGGTCTTCGACATCATCTGGATCATGACCAAGGGCGGCCCGGCGGACTCGTCCACCACCTTCGCCACCTGGTCCTACCAGCTCGGATTCGGCAACCTGCTGCCCGCCTTCGGCCCCGGAGCCGCAGTCGGCAACCTGCTCGTCGTCGCCGCCCTGGTCTTCGGCCTGGTGTACCTGAGAGTCCAGCGAAAGCAGGCACTGTCATGACGAGTCCACCATGGGTCCCGAACCGTCGCCGCGCGTGGGTGAAGACGACTGCGGGTGTCCTTCTGACCGCGGTCATGCTGTTCCCGGTCTACTGGATGATCAACGTGTCCTTCACCCGCGACCAGGACATGCGCAAGAGCCCGCCGGCCCTGCTACCGGTGCACGGCACCCTGGCCGGCTACCGCACCGTCCTCGGCGAACAATTGCCCTACCTCGGCACCAGCCTCGTCATCGGGCTGGGCACCGTCGCGCTCACCGTCGTCCTGGCCGCCCCCGCCGGGTACGCACTGGCCAAGCTGCGCCCGCGCGGCGCCGACATCCTCAGCTTCGTCCTGCTGGCCGCCCAGATGATCCCCGGCATCATCATGGCGATGGGCTTCTACGCCATCTACCTCCAGCTCGGCCTGCTCCAGTCCGTCCCCGGCCTGATCGTCGCCGACTCCACCCTGGCCGTCCCCTTCGCGGTCCTGATCTTCACGGCGTTCATGTCCGGCATCCCCGGCGAACTGCTCCAGGCCGTCACGATGGACGGTGCCGGATCCTGGCGCACCTTCCGGTCGATCGTGCTGCCGATGAGCCGCAACGCCGTCGTCACGGTGTCGCTGTTCGCGTTCCTGTGGTCCTGGTCCGACTTCGTCTTCGCCAGCACCCTGGTCAACGGTGGCGCCCACGAGCCGATCACCCTCGGCATCTACCACTACATCGGCAACAACAACCAGGAGTGGAACGCCATCATGGCCACCGCCGTCGTGGCCTCGTTGCCGGCCGCGGTGATCCTCGTCCTCGCCCAGCGTTACGTCGCCGCCGGCGTGTCCGCCGGAGCTGTCAAGGACTGATCACCACACGACCACCGTCGGTCACCCCCTGCTGAAGAAACGAGTCACGCCACATGACCGCCGCCCGATCCGGCCCGGCCTTCTCGGTCCACGACATCCCGTTCAGCACGTACGGCTCCTGGTTCGGCATCTCTCCCGTGCTCGCGGAGAAGACCCGGGCCGAGGACCTCCACCTCGTCTCGCACCAGAACGGCATGCACGCGATCCTGCGCTTCACGCCCCTCGACACGACGACGGGCGAGCGCGCGGAAACCCGCGTCGAGGCGACGCCGGGGCTGCTCAGCTGGACCGGCGGGCAAGGGCGCGTAGCCCTCGCCTACGCCTCACCGGACACCGTCCGCCTGCGCGGCGAAGGACTCGGCCTGCGCATCGACGCGGCGGCGGACGCCCTGACCGCCTTCACGGGCACGTACTTCTACCGCGATCCGGTGGACGGGGCCTACGTGTTCACCTCGTACGAGACCGGTCGCCGTTACCGGGTCACCGTGCTGTCGGGTTCCGTCGCCGAGGTGTCCGGCAGTCAGGCCCTCGGCGCCGGTGAACGAGGCGTCACCGTCACCGCGGGCCCTGGCGGAGTCTGGGAAGCGGCCATCGAGGAACTGGACGGCGCACGCCGCCCCTACACGACCTCCGAGACCTTCGACGCCGTCGTGGCGACCGCGGAGCATGCCTTCGCCGCGTTCGTCGACGCGGTGGCCCCCTGGCTCTCGTCCGCCACGCCGGCGGCCGAACTCGCCGCCTACGTCGTGTGGTCGGCGACGGTCCGCCCGGCGGGCCTGGTCACCCGGCCCGCGGTGCTCATGTCCAAACACTGGATGGACAAGGTCTGGAGCTGGGACCACTGCTTCAACGCCCTCGCCCTGGCGCCCGGAGCCCCCGCCCTGGCACGGGACCAGTTCTCCCTGCCCTTCGACCACCAGGACGAGACCGGCGCCCTTCCCGATTCGGTGACCCACTCCGAGGTCCTGTACAACTTCGTCAAACCGCCCATCCACGGCTGGACCCTGTCCCACCTGCGCAGACGGCTTCCCGAGCCCCTCATGCGGACCGAACTGGCCGAGATCTACGGCAGGCTGGCACGGTGGACGGAGTTCTGGCTGACCGCCCGCCGCGCGCCTGGCGCCGCCCTGCCCCACTACCAGCACGGCAACGACAGCGGCTGGGACAACGCCACGACCTTCGACGCCGAGCGCGTGGTCGCCACCGCCGACCTGGCCGCCTTCCTCGTACTCCAGCTTCGCGAACTCGCCCGACTGGCCACTGAACTGGACCTGCCCGACGAGGCTCGGCGCTGGACTCGTACCGCCGAGGCGACCCAGGCCGCGATGCTCGACGAGCTGTGGACGGGAGAGCGGTTCGTGGCCCGCGGCGTCGACAGCCTGGCGACCTGGGACAGCTCCAGCCTGCTGGACCTGATGCCGATGGCCCTGGGCGAGTACCTGCCTGAGAACATCGGCAAAACCCTGGCCGCCCGGATCGAGACCCACCTGACCCCGTACGGACTGGCCACCGAACACCCCGCCTCACCCCACTACCTCTCCGACGGCTACTGGCGCGGCCCGATCTGGGCCCCCGCCACCATCCTCATCGAGGACGGACTGCGCCGCGCCGGCCACCACCGCCTGGCCGACGAGATCAGCGCCCGCTTCCGCGCCCTGTGCGAAACCCACGGCTTCGCCGAGAACTTCGATGCCCTCACCGGAACGGGCCTGCGCGATCGCGCCTACACCTGGACCGCGAGCAGCTACCTCCTCCTCGCCGAAGCTCACATCCACCGGAACGGCCGCTGACCGGCTGTCTTCCCACAGCCCCGGGACGTCCGGTCCCGGTACCCCGCCCCGCTCACGCAGGAGCCGCACCATGACATCGCCCTGGACACTTCCCGGACCCGCTATCCGCACCGGACGCCGAGCGACCTCGACCGCAGCCGTCCTCCTGGCCGCGCTGGCCACGACTTTGGTGCCCGCCGGCCCGTCGCAGGCCGCGGACACCAGCGTCTCCGTCGACTTCGCCACGGCCGGAGGGGCCCCCACCTACCGCGCCTCCGGCATGATCTACGGGATGACCCCCGACGGCTCGCTGCCCCAAAACCACTTCTTCGAAGACATCAAGTGGCACTTCATGCGGGCCGGCGGAGCACAGCTCAACCACGGCGGCTACGCCACCAGCCTCGCCGACTACCAGACTCGCTGGCACGCCACCCTCGCTCAGTACAAGCGCACCGTCGCCCTCGGCGGCACGTTCGTCCTGCTCCCGCACGACCTGTGGGGCGCCGACAGCACCACCACCCAGGGCTGGCCCGGTGACAACGGCAACTGGACTCAGTTCGACAACTTCGTCACCCAGTTGATCAGTGACGTCAAGGCCAACAACATGACGGTCGAGTGGGACCTGTGGAACGAACCCGACAACCCGCCCTTCTGGGGCGCCTCGCAGAGCCAGTACCTGCAGATGTGGTCGCGGTTCTACGCCAGGGTCCGGGCGGCGTTCCCAGGCCAGCTGATCGTGGGCCCCAGCATCGCGCACCAGCCCACTTCCTCCAACTCCTGGTGGACCACCTACCTGAACTACGTCAAGGCCAACAACGTCGCCCCTGACATCTACAGTTGGCACTCCGAGCCGGCCGACCCGGTCTCCGGCGCTTCGAGTGCCAACTCCACCCTCGCCGCCGCGGGCTTGACCAACACTCGCCCGTACCAGATCAACGAGTACGGCGCGCTGTCCCAGCAGAACCCCGCCGGCGGCGGCTGGTACATCGGCCGCCTGGAGCGGGCCGGCGTCGACGGCCTGCGCGGCAACTGGGCCTCCGGCACCGCCCTGCACGACGACTTGGCCAACCTGCTCACCAAGAACAGCCTGGGACAGTACCTGCCGCTGGGTGAGTGGTTCATGTACCGCTACTACGGCTCACAGTCCGGCAACATTGTCAAACTCACCCCGGGCACCAACACCGACGGGCTCGCGACGAAGGACAACGCAGCGGGCAACGCCAAGGTCCTGCTCGGCAGCAACGGCAACACCGGCAACGTCACCGTCAACCTCACCGGCCTGAACACCACCTCGGTAGTGGAGAACGGCAAGGTCCGCGCCGTCGTCCAGCGGATCCCCTACAACAGCGGCGCCGCCGTCACCGGCCCGACGACCATCTCGGACAGCACCCTGACAGTCTCCGACAACGCCGCCTCGGTCAGCATCCCGTGGAGCAACGCCAAGGACGGGTACACCGTCACCCTGCTCCCGCCATCCAACGCGACGATCTCCACCGCCGCGGTCAGCGAGAACAGCGGCCAGTGCCTGGACGACACCAACCTCAGCACCGCCGACGGCACGCAGTACCAGCAGTACTACTGCGAGGGCGGCTACCAGCAGATGCTCGACTTCAAGCCGGTCGCCGGACGCACCAACACGTACACGGTGGTCAACGAGCTCAGCGGCAAGTGCCTGGACGTCAAGGGTGCCTCCACCGCCGACGGCGCCTCCGTCATCCAGTACACCTGCAACGGTGCCACCAACCAGATGTTCACCCTCAAGCCCGTCACCGCCCTCGGCATCAGCCAGGACTACCAACTGGTCGCCGTGCACAGCGGCAAGTGCGCCGACGTCAGCAACGGCTCCAGCGCGGCCCGTACGTCCATCGTCCAGATGACGTGCGACAGCGCGAGCGTCCTCGGCACCAAGACCGACCAGGTCTGGCGCCTGCAGGGCAAGGTCTGACACATCCCACCCCACAGTCCCCGCCGGGCTCCTCAGGCACAGGAGCGGGGGGCCGCCCCATGCCACCAGGGCACGCCTCTGGGGGCCGGTGCGACCCGACGCGCCGGGCGCATCGGCTGCCACCTCCACCTGGACCGCGAGCGGCCATCCGCCGCTCGCCAAGGCGCACGTTCGGCGCGGCGCCACCCCGGCCTCGCCGGGAGCGCCAGCCGTCGCCTCAACACCACCACCCATCCCCCGTTATGTTTTCCGCGGTCCTGCAAGAGGGCCGCTGGCCTCCGGGCCCGGCATGGCTGGTCCCCCCTGTCGAACGGATGACCTGGGGGGTGGTGTCACCGGTCCCGAGGGGTGCCGTTGGAGACGCTGATGAGTGCCTCTGTGTGTCAAGTGGCCTCGGTGAGAGCCGCGTGACGGTCGCGTTTGAGGCTGCGATAGACCACGTTCG
>NZ_JBIAEC010000056.1:0-12260 GCF_042868225.1 Streptomyces sp. NPDC007856
TGCCTCAAGCGCTACCTCGCCCGACGCCTCTACCGTCATCTCAACAACGCCGCCGCGGCCGAATTGGGGGTTGACGGGACATAGAAGCTTCATAGAGGCACCCCCGACATCCGGGAGAGCCGCGTGCAAGCACCACGTGTGTTGTCCAAACCCCGAACCGGCCGTGCTGGCCGCCGAGCTCTGTCGACCGTCGCCGTCCTGCTGGCGTCACTGGCCGGTACCGTCCTGCCCGCCAGTACGTCGCACGCCGCCGACACCAGCGTCACCGTCGACTTCTCCACGGCCGGAGGTGCCCTCACCCACCGCGCGTCCGACACCCTCTACGGGATGACCCCCGACGGGTCGCTGCCGCAGGACCACTTCTACAAGGACATAAAGTGGCACTTCGAGCGGGCCGGCGGAGCCCAGCTCAACAGCGGCGGATACGGCACCAGCCTCGCCGACTACCAGACTCGCTGGAACGCCACCCTCGCCCAGTACAAGCGCACCGCCGCCCTCGGCGGCACCTTCATCCTCCTGCCCCACGACCTGTGGGGCGCCGACAGCACCACCAGCCAGCCCTTCCCCGGCGACAACGGCGACTGGACCCAGTTCGACAACTTCGTCAACCAGCTCTTCTCCGACGTCAAGGTCAGCGCGGCGAGCTGCGGCAGAACTACCGCGAGGGTATGGAGGACCAGGTCGGCGCCCTTGGCTTGGCCCTGAACGCCGTGGTGCTGTGGAACAGCCTCTACCTGGACCGGGCGGCCAAGCAGCTCGCCGCTGATGGCTTCCCCGTCACCGACGACCTGCTGGCTCGCCTGTCACCGCTGCAGTTCGACCACATCAACTTCCTCGGCCGCTACGCGTTTTGCCGCCCGCAGGAGGCCGTCCGCAGGCCGCTACGCGAGCCCTCGACCGGCGGGGAGGACGACGGCGAGCGGTAGGAGCGCCGATCGCGCGATGGAAGGGCTGCGCGGATAGCTGGCCTTGCGAAGGCCGCGCCCGGATGGCGACGGCATTCCTGGGAGTCTTGGGCGGACCGCGCAATGCGCGGTCCGCCGCTTCTCACGGGATGAACTTCACCTCGGGGAAGGCCGCGCTCGGGCCGTCGAGCAGATGTCCCCGGCGGTGTCGCAGGTGTAGGTCGAAGAACGCGAGCGGGTACGCCTGCTGGATCCGGACCGCCCGGGCCGGATCGAGGGTGCCGATCATGTCCTGGATCTGCTGGTTCGTCATGCCGAGGATCGTGCCCGCTTGCACGATCAGTGTCGCGTCGTCGCCGTACGTCTTGTGGATGGCCCCGTCGGCCTGGATGTTCAGCCGCCAGCTGCGAAGGTGTGTCCAGAACTCGGCGACGTCCGGCATGGCGGCCCGGGTGAACGAAGCGGTCAGCATCATGAACGGCCGGTCCAGGCCGGTGGTGATGGTCGGCTGCATCGGACCGTCGATACTGAGCCCGGCGCCAACGCGCTGGTCGGCGAGCATGGTGAGCGCGGTGGCGGTGCCGCCCTTCGACCAGCCGAAACGCGCCGATGCACCTCGGGTCGAGGGCGCCGAGCAGTCCCTGGGGCAGTGGCCTGCCGTCGACGTCGGGGTTGTGCCCGGCGGCAAGGCCCTCGACGGTGTCGAGCACGAACCGGAGGTCCGTGGCGAAGTCCCGGGGCCCCAGGAACGGCGGGCCCTGTGCCGGGACGGTGAGTTGGCCGTCGGGGAATTCGCTGAACGCGTCGTAGGTGTGGTCGACGGTGACCACGGCGTAGCCGTGGCTGGCGAGTTCCTGGACCATGATGGTGTGGTCGCCGCGGTGGCTGCCCGCGCCGTGCGAGTACACGAGGACGGGCAGGCGGTGGCCCGTTTGGTGCACGGGTGCGCCCGCGTGTGCGGCGGTGAGTGGGCCGAGGGCGGGATCGAGGGGGAAGCCGACGTCCGCCAGGAACGCCCGCAGCGCGCCCTCGGTCATCCAGGGAGCACGCGGCAGGTCCTTCGTCTTGCAAGCGGGGTACCAGACGCTGGCCATCAGCTCGCGGTGATGCCCCGGGCCGGCCACAGGATCCGGACGCGAGGTGTCGACGAGGTGGAGAGGCACCGTGCCCACTGGGTGCGGCCCGGTGGGCCTGGGCAGCGTGAGCGGCGACGGACCGGGGGCGGCCGGAGCCGCCCACGTCTGGCGCGTTGCGCTGATCGGCACGGCGGCCCCGACCCCCGTTATCAGCGCGGCTGCGAGCAAGCGACGGCGCGTCACGTCCGTCGTGGTGACCGGTGTGATGGTCACGTGTCCTCCCTGGGTTTCTTGGACGGTGTTCGGCGTGCTGTCCTGGTCCGCCGGACGTCGGCGGGAGCCGCTCACGGCTCACCGCGGTTCGCCGGGGTCCGGATCAGGACTCCGGGGCTGAGCTGCCGTGCTCGATCTGATGGATGAGTCGCTTGAGCTGGGTGACCTCGTCCCGCAGGGCGCGGTCGCCCGCAGGAGTGAGGGAGAGCCAGGTGCGGGCGCGTTTGCCCTCGTAGCCCTTCTCGATCTCCACCAGACCGGCCTTCTCCAGCACGGACAGATGCTGGCTGAGGTTTCCGGCGGTGAGGCCGAGCGCCGTGCGCAGGAAGCCAAACTCGACCCGGCGCGCTTGGTGGGCAACGGTGAGAATGCCCAGGCGCACGCGCTGGTGGACCACGTCGTCCAGGCCGGTGACGGGGTGCTGCTCGGGCTGCTCGGTCATGACGCGTTACGCCGACCGGACAGCTCGGCCAGGCCGAAGCCGAGGGCGCCGAGCAGGAGAAGCACGCCAGGGACGCCGAAGGTGGGCAGAGCGGACCGAGGCGAGGTGAATGGGATCCCCGCCCAGCCGGTGGTGAGCGGCACCAGCTCAATAGCCAGGTACACCACAGCAAGCAGCAGCAAGGCGCGGCTGCGCTCCACCCAGGCCAGCACCAGCAGCGGCAGCCCGACGGCCATGGCGTTCCCGGCGAGCCGTTCGAGGAACCTCGTCACCCCGGAAGTGGGATCGAGGTGCAAGCCCCAGAAGTCGAGCCGCTCGCCGAGCTGTGGCACTCCGTGCCGCAGGCTCCAGACCGCGGTAGCACTCGCCAGAGCGACCAGGACGATCCCCGTCAGGACGTAGGGCCGGACCCGGGTCCCGACACCACGGTTGTGGGAGCGGCGGATGTAGAAGAACGCCGTCGCGGCGTAGGCCAGGGCGAGCCCGAGGGGCCAGTAGACCGCTGAGCCCTGCGTGACCAAGGTGCAGCCGCTGCCCGTCGCGGCTTCACCCGCTGGGCAGGCAACGGTCTCGACCTTGAAGGTGAAGCGGTCGACCAGGATCCCGCCCAGTGTGAGTACGCCCAGCAGCTGGAGGGGGAACCAGGTGCAGCGCTGCGCGGCACGGACCCGGCGGGTCAGGTCGCCGAGGCCCGCGAGGACTTCATGGGGAGTGCCCGGAGAGGGCGTCGATGCGTCTGTCATGCCGTCAGCTTTGCATTGCAAACCAGTTATGGAAAGAAATCTATGCGTACTCCAAGATCGGATCCGGGACACCCGGTGGTCCGAGTCGACCCCGCTGGCCCGCGTTGATACCCAGGGGCCATCAAGTCCTCGTCCGAACACCTTCAGACACGCGCCGACAGAACACAGGCTTCAGCAAACCATCGTTTATTGAAGGAAGGAGGCCAGACCGCCCGACGGCCCCTCAGGGCCTTCAAAAACTCCTTCAAAAACCAGACTGGCTCAAGAACTCCGGCACACCGTTTTCTGACAGATTCCCGGGCGTGAGCACCCCCTCCGAGCCCGATGTCTTCGACCTCCTGGTCGCCGAACCAGCCCACCGCACCGAGATCCTCATCGGCTACGCCCGGGTCTCCACCGGCGGGCAAAAGCTCGACCGCCAGATCGACGCACTCACCGCCGCAGGGTGCCGACGCATCTTCGCCGACAAGAAGTCCGGTAAGGACGACCTCCAGCCTGAGCTCAAGGCCTGCCACGCCTTCCTCACCGCCGGCGACACCCTGGTGGTCCCCGCGCTCGACCGCTACGGCCGCTCCCTCAAGGACTTGGTGAACATGGTCGGTGAACTGCGCCGCCGCGAGATCGGGTTCTGCTCGCTGCACGAGCGCCTGGACACCACCACCCCGGCGGCCGGCTCGCCTTCCACGTCTTCGCCGCGCTCGCCGAGTTCATCCGCGAGCTGATCGTTTCCGGCACCCGCGGGGGCTTGGACGCCGCACGCGCCCGCGGCCGGGTCGGCGGTCGGCCCACCGTGGCCACCCCCGAGATCATCCGGGCCGCCCGCGACATGCTTCCCAACCCCGAGCACTCGATCACCTCGATCGCCAAGCTCCTCGGGGTCAGCCCCGGCACCCTTTACAACCACATCCCGGACCTGCAGGAGCTCCGCGCCTCCTGCCGCGTTCCGAACCAGCTCACTGGCAGCTGACCGCTCCCGCTACTGGCCGTTCCGATCCTCCCCGAGGGCCAGGCCGGGCCCGGCCCTGTGGGTGACGAAGCTGCACACCGCCGTCTGCTCCGGGAAGGTCTCCCTCGCCGCCGCGCAGAACGCCATCGTCACCGACTGGACCACCGCCCTCAGCAGGCTCGGCATCAACTGAGGCACTTCTCCCTGAGTTTCACGAATAGCTGCTCCGGCTGCTGGTGTGGCATCGTAATGGCTTGCTGGGCCCGCCGCTTTCCCCCGTAGCGGCGGGCCCGGTTGTCGTTCAGCGGACGGCGGGTCGTCGGCCCAATTCGAGCGGTGGGTGCCACGTGTGGTCTGCCGCCGCGGAGTTCAGCTGACGAGCAGTCGCCAGGCGGCGAAAAGGGGCGCGCTGGTCGGCGCATGCGCCCGGGCTGTGCCTGGCTGCGGGGGTGGCTGGCGCGGTGTGATGTAAACGCGCACGGGATGGGCGGAGGTGTTCGCTGGGCCAGGTGCCTGACCGCACCGAGGAGTCGGACACGGAGTGAACTGCCGCCAGCACGGCGGCTTCGCCTACGGCGGCCAGGCCGCTGTCCACATGCGCAACTTCGTTCTCGCCTCATGAGCAGACCACCCGGCTCACGGTTCCGATTAACCCGGGCGCAGCCTTGCGCAACACCGTCTAGGAATGGGTCGCCTTCCGCCATCTTCTCTTTTTTAGGTAAGGGCTCACTAAATTGATGCAAGATGAAACCATACTGGACGGCGCACAGGGCCCCAGCGTGAGATCCAACGGCATTTTGTGCGCTTTATGCAATGTTTGTAGCGCTACGTCCGTGCCTCACCGTGAACTTGCCATGCGGGTTCCGTGAAATTCCTATGATGATGGTCACATTGAAGCTGGAGCTGACGCTGTTTTAGGGTCTTTGTCGACCACTTATTTTTGCTTTACATCTGTGCATGGGGGCTGCAGATGTTATTTCGTCATGCCGTCACCCGTGCCTGGAAAGGAATTCGGGTGACTCCTCGTATGCGCAGGATGCTCCCGGTCGCGGGGGTTGCTGTCTTTCTGGCGCTGCCGGGCACTCCGATGCTCGCCTCCGCCGACCCGCAGCCGACCGGGGGAACCACCGCGGCCACACCATCGTCCGCGGTGGAGGACTACGCCTATCCCGGCGCGGATCAGATCCAGCGTGACCAGGGCATCAAGCTGATCAAGGGTGATGGGCACATCACCCTCGCCACGTGCGACGACTCGGCCCACCAGATCAAGGTCCTCACCGTGCAGGGACAGGGCGGCAACCCGCGCAGTGCCTACTGCTTCAAGGCGAGCGCCAAGAGCGGCTACCTCTCCCTCGAACTCCCGCGTGTCTTCGCCCTGGAGACCACCGACCACCCCATCAGCGCCGATCTGAGGCCGCAGGCCGACCCCACGGCGCCGGTCAAGACGGTGAGCGTGGACAAGAACGGCTACCAGAGCGTGGGCGAGGGCGCCGCGGGCGGCGCACCGACCGAGTTGCTGGAGTTGCGGGTCACCGGCTGACAGGCCCGCTCTCTGACCCGACCTCGTACGACAGCAAGGAACGTTCATGTCTGGCTTTCGTCCGCGCACCGCGTGGACCGGCGGTCTGATCACCGCCACTCTTCTGGCCGCCGCCACCCTGGCCGCCACGCCCGCCGGTGCCGTCTCCGGCCCGCAGGCCCCGGACGCCGTCTCGGCCGCCACCGCACGCCTCGACATCGGCGGCCAGCGCGGCTGTTCGGCCACGCTCGTGGCCCCGCAGTGGCTGCTGACAGCCGCGAGCTGCTTCACCGACACCCCCGGCCAACCCCTCGCCCCCGGCGCGCCGAAGCTGAAGACCACCGCCACCATCGGTGGCAGTGCCCAGCAGGTGGTGAACCTGGTGCCGCGCACCGACCGGGACGTGGTGATGGCCCAACTGGACAAGCTGGTCAGTGGCGTCACGCCCCTGCCGGTGGCCGGGACGGCGCCCGTGACCGGGGATGCGGTCCAGGCCGCCGGGTTCGGACGGACGCACGAGGAGTGGGTGCCCGACCAGGTGCACGCGGCCGCCTTCACCGTTCAGAACACCGCCGCCACCACCCTGGACCTCACCGCCAAGTCCGACGGCGCCGCGATCTGCAAGGGCGACACCGGCGGTCCCGTCCTGAGCACCGCCGGAGCGGTCGTGGGTGTCAGCAGCCTGTCCTGGCAGGGCGGTTGCCTGGGCACTGACCCCGCCGAGACCCGCACCGGGGCCGTGGCCGCCCGGGTCGACGACCTGTCCTCCTGGGTCCAGCAGGTCGCCTACGCCCCCGTTTTCGCGGCCGCCCCGTGGAAGCACGCCGTGCAGATCACGGCCGGCTACTACGCCGGTGACTCGGTCGGCGGTACCCGCCACACGGACCTGATCGTCGTCTGGGACGACGGCAAGGTCACCCTCTACCAGGGCGGCTACGGCAACGACCCCGCCCGCCCCTTCGCCGCGGAACACCAGCTGCAGCCCGAGAAGAGCATCTGGACCCACGCCCTGAACGTGGCCAGCGCCAACACCGGCGACTCCACCGACGGAGTCGTGGTGCGGTGGTCCGACGGTGAGATGACCCTCTACACATCCGTGGACGCCAAGGGCTTCCACGGCGAGAAGCAGCTCGCCCCGCCCCACAGTGCCGAATGGCAGAACGACGCCCAGCAGCTGACCGCGGGCCGCTTCACCGCGAACGGCCTGCGCGACGACCTGCTGGTGACCTGGCAGGACGGCCACGTCTCCGTCTTCGGTGACCTGGCGGTCAACGGGCTGAAGAAGCAGACCCAGACCGTCGCCAAGAACAACACCTGGCCCGACGCCGAGAAACTCGCCTCCGGCTCCTTCACCGGCAAGGACACGGATGACCTGCTGGTGCGCTGGATCGACGGCGAGACCACCATCTACCCCGGCATGACCGGCAAAGCCCTGCCCGGCGAGATCAGGATCCGGCCCGAGAAGTCGTACTGGGTCAACGCGGCCGCGATCACCGTCGGCGCCTTCAGCACCAACACCACCGCCAACGACGTCCTCGTCCGCTGGAACGACGGCCACGTCAGCTACTTCACCGGCGTCGACGCCAAGGGCCTCCACGACGAGATCCAGCTCGCACCCGCCAACTGACGCACCCGGACACGGCCTTTTTGAGGGAGCGGCCCGCGGACAACCGTGTGAGCCGCTCCCTGGCACCGCGCTGCCCAGGAGCCAGTGACCAATGGCCCCCCAGCGGCACAGACGAGCGGTGCATCAACCCCCCAACCGAAAGAACGAATCGAGTCCGCAGTGACACATCCACGACGCCCACGGCGCGTCGCAGCAGGGCCACAGCGCGCGGTTCGCGCGCTGTGCCTGGGCCTGCTGCCCAGCGCGCTCGTACTGGGCCTGCTGGGACCCGCGCCCATCCCCGCCAGAGCCGACGGAACCACCCCCACCGACACAGGTATCTCCGGTGCGCTCCCGGACACCGACCGCGCCAAAGTAGTACGCCTGTGGGAGACCGGCGGCCCCGGCGTGCGAGCCGCCGCCGAGGTCGCGCTCGTCGGCAGTGACGACGACGTCAAGAACTTCCTCTCCCAGGCCTCGGACATCAATGTCCAGGACGAACGGGTGGCCGTCGCGCAGTACGCCAGCGTCGGCGGCCTGAGCGTCCAGGATGCCGCCCGCAGAGCCCTCGACGGGACGCCGGACGACCTGACGGCGTTCCTGAAAGACGGCTGGAAGCAGCCGCTGGAGCAGGATCAGCGGGTCCGCGTCGCACAGATCATCGACGCCGGCGGACCCGAGGTGCAAAAGGCGGGCCGCGCCGCGCTCAACGGCACCTCCGAGGACATCAAGAAGTTCCTCGAGAACGATCAGTACAACGACCGGGAGCAGGACGAGCGGATCGAGACCGCCCAGATCATCAATGCGGGTGGTCCGAACGTCCAGGCAGCCGGCCGTATCGCGATCAACGGCACCCCGGACGACATCCACGAGTTCCTGCAGGTCGGCCAGTACGTGGCCCGTGCCCGCGACCAGGAACGCGCCACGATCGCGCAACTCGCCGACCAGGCGGCGAAAGCGGGCAAGCTGGCCGGGCAGCAGACCCGGGCCGCCAAGGACGCCTCCGCCCGCGCGGTGACCGCGGCGAAACTGGCCAAGCAGGCCGCGCAGAAGGCTGAGAGCGAGACCGAGGCCGCCCACAAGGACACCCAGCACGCGGCCGCCGCCGCTGCCCGCGCGGCAAACGCGGCCAAGCAGGCTGCCGACGCCGCGCAGACGGCGATCGACGCTGCCAACGCCGCCACCGACGCCGCCCGAGTGGCCGCCAACGCCGCCTCCGCGGCCGCAGCGGCCGCCGACGGTGCCGCCCAGGCCGCCTCCCAGGCCCGGGACGCGGCCGCCAATGCGGCCGTCGACGCCGGCCAGGCAGGCGCCGCCCGCAAGGCCGCTCAGCAGGCCCGGGACGCCGCCGCAGGCGCCCGTGCCGCCGCCACAGCCGCCGATTCGGCCCGCACCGCCGCAGCTTCCGCTGTGGACGCGGCAAAGGCGGCAAGCGGCGCCGGCAGTGACGCCACCGACGCCGCGAACGCGGCCGACCAGGCCAACACCCTGGCTGACGAGGCCGGCGCCCACTCCGCCGAGGCCGCGAACGCCGCGGCCAGCGCGCACCGGCACGCCCGGGAGGCCAGCCGCGCCGCCGACGCCGCCGAATCCCTGGCGAACGAGGCCGCCACCGATGCCGGCGAGGCGCGTGACGCGGCGAACGACGCAGCCACGCATGCCGAGAACGCGGCCAAGGCGGCAGACGACGCCGCCGCCCACGCCGGGCAAGCGGCCACCGCCGCCAAACAGGCCGCCGCGCACGCCCAGGAGGCCAAGAAGGACGCCGACGCCGCCAGTGCGGCCGTCGCCAAGGCCCAGAAGGTCCACAACCTCGCGGTCCGTATCGACGCCGAGCAACTGACCGCACGTACCAACGAGGCCATCGACCGCGCGCAGGACCTCAAAGCGGAGGAGGACCAGCGCACCGCGGCACAGCATGCAGCTGTACAGCAGGCCAAGGACCTCCAGGCCGAAGCGGCCAAGCTCGCCGACCAGGCAGCCCAGCCCGGCGCCGATCCCGCACAGATCGCGCCCGAAGCCCGCAAGGCGGCCCTGGCAACGGCCAAGACCGGTCGTCCGTGGAGCCAGTCCGCCGCCCTCGTCGCCCTGGCCGGATCCGACACAGACGTCACCACATACATCCGCACCGGCCGCCAGGAAGCCAGCAGCCAGGACGACCGCCAGGATGTCGAAGGCCTTGCGCTGGTCGCCGGCTCCGCCGACGTCCGCGCCGCCGCCGCCAAGGCTCTGGAAGGCGACGCTGCCACGGTGAGTGCGTTTCTGGCCACCGGCCAGTACGAGGCCATGAAGCAGGACATGCGCCTCGTCGTCGCCCGGACCATCGCCAACGCCGGCCCGATTGAACAACAAGCCGGCCGCACCGCACTCAACACTGACACGACGGACGCCCTGCGCCAGTTCATCGCCACCGACGACACCCAGGCACGCACCCAGGACGAACGCGTCCGCGCCGCCCAGCTCGCCGACACCAACAACAAGAGCAGCGGCCCGCAGGTGAAGGCCGCCGCACGCATCGCTCTGGAAGGTCCCTCCGACCTGCTGCACGCCTTCATCACGGTCGGTCAGTACAAGGCCCAGCGGCAGGACCAGCTCGCCACCACCCATGAGGGGCAGATCCAGCAGCTGATCGCGCAGGCTGCGGGCATCGCCGCCACCGCCCAGAAGAACGCGGCCGAAGCGGGCAAGGCGGCAGCCACCGCCGCCAAGGCCGCCTCCGAAGCCGCTGGTTACGCCAAACAGGCCGAACAGGCGGCGAGCGACGCGAAGAAGTACGCCACCCAGGCCAACGGCTATGCAGCCCAGGCCGAACAGTCCGCCAAGGACGCCGCCGCCTCGGCCAAGACCGCCCGCAACGCCCAGCAGGACGCCGAAAACGCCGCAGCCGCAGCCATCACCTCGGCCACCTCCGCCCAGTACTCGGCCGACTCCGCACGGGGCTCCGCCGACTCGGCCTGGACGGCCGCCCAGAACGCCCGAGTCTCAGCCACGGCAGCGGGCAAGGACGCCACGGCCGCGGCACAGGCGGAGACGGAGGCCTACCACACCGCAGTCGTCAAACAGCGGCAGGAAGCGGCGCGGTTTCGGCAGTGGGTCGAGGAACAACGGAAGAACAATAGCCAGCAGGATGATGATGACGGCAGCTGGCTACCGGGGTGGCTCAAGGACACCGTCAACACAGTCAGCCCTTATGTGAAGGCGTTCTGGGACAACAGCCCGCAACTCGCGGCTGACCTGCTCGAGAGCGTTGGCGGCGGCTTCATAGCGGACGTGGGAATCACGGAGGGCATCGTAGGCGGCGGCGGCGGAGTCTTGCTGTGCCCCGAGACACTGGGTGCTGGCTGCCTCGAAGCAGTTCTGGCGGTCAGCGGTGGCATAGCCACGACTGGAGGCGGCCTCGCCATGGCCAACGACGGCGTCCACCGCTTCAGCGACGACTTTGACCAAGCCCTTCGCGAAGCCCGGGAAGAACGCGCTGAGACAGAGACGTGCACCAAGTGCTTCGTGGCCGGCACCAAAGTACTCATGGCCAGCGGCCCTGCGAAGAACATCGAGAGCATCAAGGCAGGCGACACAGTAGTCGCTACCGACCCGCGCACCGGGAAGACCGCGCCGCGTAAGGTCGCACGACTGATCATCACCGACGGCGACAAACACTTCGACGAACTCACCATCAACACACCCGACGGACCCCGCAAGATCACCGCCACCTACGAGCACCCCTTCTGGGACCCGACGGAAAAGCGCTGGGTCGAAGCCCATGACCTCCGAGCCGGATCCACCCTGCTGAGCAGCGACGGAAGCACCCTCCGTGTCCAGGCCAACCGTGCCTTCGACCAACGAGTACGCACCTACAACCTCACCGTCGAAGACCTCCACACGTACTATGTGCTCGCGGGTGAGACTCCGGTACTCGTTCACAACGCAGATCCCGGTGACTGCTTTCGCGGTGCCAGGCCTGGAGAATCGCCGAACTTCGTTCCGAGACCGAACGATTACAAGGTCGATCCGGAAACGGGATTCGTACGTGAAACGCACGGGGTTTCGGTATTCGACAATTCCGGGAGCGTTTCTTCGAAGGGGTTCATTCCGCACCAGATCGACGAGTCAAGCTTCCCTGATACGCTTCGGGTGATTCAGCGAGGGAAAGATCCTCGCCATTTTGAGATCGTTCCGGCGCCAGGGGCGAATCTCACTCCTGAAAGGTACGCGGAGGAATTGGCGAAGATCAGGACTCGAAAGTAGGGAAGGAGTGCCGAGCAGTGTACGAACTGCAGTTTCCTGACTACCTATCAGGGTATGAAGTCGAAACGGAAGCGAAAGGCTATCTGGTTGGTGTGAAGGTGGTCTCCTCTGGCGCCACCTTTGAGCTGACCGTCTACGATGTTGTGCGGCTGGCGCAAGAAGTTGCCGATGAAGTGCAGTCGGATGGATCTTTCGCCGTGGCCAATCTTTTGGTCGTGCCTCACGTGACTCGTGCTGAAATCACTCGAGCGGTAGAACGACTGTCACGAGGCCACTTCCAGGGACTGGTACCCCGGGCCAAGGCGTAGGCTAGCCTGCCCGATGGACCGCTTGGCATTGCTACGTGGAGAGACAGTTCAATAGCTGCTTAGCGTTGAAGGAGCCCCACCAAGTGTCGTTGGTGGGGCTCCTTAGACGGTGTCCTATGTGGTGAGGCGGAGCAGTCGCTTGTAACAGCACAGTGCTGCAGCGAGGCCAAGAAAGGCGAGGTAGTTGCGGGGATGGC
>NZ_JBIAEC010000057.1:0-11947 GCF_042868225.1 Streptomyces sp. NPDC007856
GGTTCATCGCCCGCGAGGTCTACAAGCACCTCACCCATCCCCACCCCATACCGAAACCGTTCACACAGAGCGCTTGACGGTCTATAGGAGCTTCACCAACCCGGCACATCGCAGCTGGAGTCGTTCGCGGACGGCCGGATCCTCGTGACCGTGCCCACCCTGGACCTGCTCGCGCAGACCGCCCAGGCGTGGCGTCTGGTGGGCCACCGGGCCCCGATGGTGGCGGTGTGCTCGCTGGAGAACGACCCGGTGCTGAAGGAGCTGGGCGTGCGGACCACCACCAACCCGATCCAGCTCGCCCTGTGGGCGGGGTCCGGGCCGGTGGTCGTGTTCGCCACGTACGCCTCCCTGGTGGACCGCGAGGACATCGACGCACCCGAGGGCCAGCGGAAGGTTCGCGGGCCGCTGGAGGCCGCTCTGGCGGGCGGAGACCGGCTGTACGGCCAGCGCATGGCAGGCTTCGACCTCGCGATCGTCGATGAGGCTCACGGAACCGCTGGTGATCTTGGGCGGCCGTGGGCGGCGATCCACGACAACGCCCGCATCCCGGCGGACTTCCGGCTCTACCTGACCGCGACGCCGCGCATCCTCGCCGCGGCCCGCCCGCAGAAGGGCGCGGAGGGCCAGGAGGCGGAGATCGCGTCGATGGCCGATGACCCGGAGGGCACGTACGGCGCGTGGCTCGCAGAGCTTGGCCTGAGCGAGGCGATCGAGCGCGAGATCCTCGCCGGGTTCGAGATCGACGTCCTGGAGATCCGCGACCCCTCCCCCGTCCTCGGGGAGTCCGAGGAAGCCCGGCGCGGCCGGCGCCTGGCGCTCCTGCAGACCGCGCTCCTGGAGCACGCCGCCGCGTACAACCTCCGCACGGTCATGACGTTCCACCAGAAGGTCGAGGAAGCCGCCGCGTTCGCTGAGAAGCTGCCGGAGACCGCTGCCGAGCTGTACCTCAACGACGCCACCGACGACGACTTGGCCGCCGCCGACAAGCTGCCGAAGTCCTCCATCGACGCGGAGTTCTACGAACTCGAGGCCGGCCGCCACGTCCCGCCGGACCGCGTCTGGTCGGCGTGGCTGTGCGGCGACCACCTCGTGACCGAGCGGCGCGAGGTCATCAGGCAGTTCGCCAACGGCATCGACGCCGCCGGGCGCCGGGTGCACCGCGCCTTCCTCGCCAGCGTTCGCGTTCTCGGGGAGGGCGTGGACATCACCGGCGAACGGGGAGTCGAGGCCGTCTGCTTCGCGGACACCCGCGGCTCCCAGGTGGAGATCGTGCAGAACATCGGCCGCGCGCTCCGGCTCAACAAGGACGGCAGCACGAAGGTGGCCAGGATCATCGTGCCGGTGTTCCTGGAGCCCGGCGAGGACCCGACCGACATGGTCGCCAGTGCCAGCTTCCGCCCCCTTGTAGCGGTCCTTCAGGGCCTGCGTTCGCATGACGAACGTCTGGTCGAGCAGCTCGCCTCCCGCGCCCTCACCAGCGGCAAGCGCAAGTTCCACGTCCGGCGTGACGAGGACGAGCGGATCGTCGGGACCGGCGGCGAGGGCGACGGCGAGGACCAGGAGGACGACACCCAGGCCGCCGCCGAAGCGGCGCTGCTCCACTTCTCCAGCCCGCGCGACGCGGCGACGATCGCGGCGTTCCTGCGCACCCGGGTCTACCGCCCGGAGTCGCTGGTGTGGCTGGAGGGCTACCAGGCCCTCATCCGCTGGCGGGCAGAGAACGAGATCACCGGCGTCTACGCCGTGCCCTATGACGTTGAGGTCGAAGTCGGGGCGACGAAGGCGTTTCCCCTTGGCCGATGGGTCCACCAGCAGCGGAAGGCGCTGCGGGCCGGGGAGCTGGAGGAGCGGCGTAAGACGCTGCTGGACGCGCCGGAGGCCGGGATGGTCTGGGAGCCGGGCGAGGAAGCGTGGGAGGCCAAGCTCGCCGCGCTGCGGTCGTACCGGCGGGCCACCGGGCATCTCGCGCCGCGTCAGGACGCGGTGTGGGGCGAGGGCGAGGCGATGGTGCCGGTCGGGCAGCACATGGCCAACCTCCGGCGGAAGGGCGCGAAGAACGGCCTGGGCAAGGACCCGGAGCGGGCCGCCGTGCGCGCGGCGCAGCTGACGGAGATCGACCCGGACTGGGACTGCCCATGGCCGCTGGACTGGCAGCGGCACTACCGCGTCCTGGCGGACCTGGTCGACGCCGACGGCCAACTGCCCGACATCGCACCCGGCGTGCTGATGGACGGCGACGACATCGGCAAGTGGCTCCAGCAGCAGAAGCAGCCGGGCACCTGGACGCGGCTCCTGCCCGAGCAGCAGGAGCGGCTGACCGTGTTGGGCGTCAAGCCGCTTGAGGCGCCGTCTCCCGCCCCGGCCGCCAAGGGTGCGACGAAGGGCCAGGGAAAGGCGCAGCAGGCGTTCCAGCGGGGCCTGGCGGCCCTCGCTCAGTGGGTGGAACGGGAAGGCGCCCACCGGCCTGTACCCCGGAAGGCGGTGGAGACCTTGCCCGACGGGACCGAAACCAAGCTCGGCATCTGGTACAGCAACACCAAGGCCCGGCGAGACAAGCTCAGCGCGGAGCAGCTGGACGTGCTGCGGAAGCTGGGCGTCGACTGGGCATGACGGTCCGGCGCTGAGCCGGAGTGTGCGAGACCCCGGGGCCGGGATGGTCCCGGGGTCTCGTGCGTGAGGCCGCTGCAACACGGTGGTGCAACAGCGGTCCCGGACGGGCATCTGATCCCGTCACCGCAGGTCAGGCGTGCAACGCGGCTCGGGCGTTGCAGCCGGTTTCCGGGGGCCGGCTACCGACGGCGCGGGATGGTGACCCGGGCCTCCGCCAGGGCGATGCCGGTCGCCGGGTCGCGGTGCACCGGGACGTACAGGCCCCAGTCGGCGTCACCGGCCGTGAGCCAACCTCCGGCCCACGGGGCATTGGTGGTCGTGAGTACACGACCGGCGAGCGGGCCACCCAGGAGTCGGACGATCACAGCGGTACCTCCATCCGGCGGGACTCTCCCGCCTCACCCCTTGGTGGGGCTCGGCACCGGAAGGACAGCACCGGGGCGCCGGCGACTTCCGTCCCGGCCTCCGCCGCCGGGCTGACGGCGGCGAGGCGCGGCGGCCCCGGCCGACGCGCAACCGGCTGAGCGCGCCCCGATCCCCGGCCGCGGCCGCGCCGCCCATCCCGCCCGTCCCTTCCTCCTTCACACCAGCCAAGGGACATGGGCAGAGCGGCCGCAACGGGGATGTCAGCGGGCCGACCGCGGCAAAACCGCGTGGTGACCTGCACGGACACGGGGACGGTCCTGCGGGCCGCGCAACATCTAGCGCAACCCTTGGCGCAACATCCAGCGCAACAGATAGGCGCAACCCTTGGCGCAACCTCGTGCTCCTGGGCGACCGGTCACGCGGCCCGGACGGCTCCGTGGGCGCGGGCAAGGTGGCGCAGCTCGGAGCGTGCCGCCGGCACCGAGGGGACGGTCTCCCAGTAGGGGTGCCACCACAGCCGTACGGACAGGAGCAGCAGGCGGCGGCGCAGGGCGGTGGTGTCGCGGGGGCGGTGTGCGGCGAGTGCGTTGTAGGTGGCGTTCCAGGCGGCTTGCGTCTGCACCAGGTCGTCGGGGAAGTCGGCCACGTCCATACCGGCATTAGATCGCTTGTTCGAATTGCGTGTCACTTCGGACACGCCACTCGGGCCGTGGTCGGGGGTCGCACACGGCGTGGTCGGCCTCATGGTCGGGGCGACCACGCGGGCTCAGCGGCGGCGGAGTTCCTCAGCCCAGTTCCAAAGCGGTCCTTCGAGGACCAGGTTGTCTCCGCGGGCCACGGTCTGGAGCAGCTGGGCGCACACGGTCGCTTCGGCGGCGAGGCCGGCCGGACTGCCCAGTACGGGGAAGGCGGCACGGACGCGGGCGGCAGTGTCCGGCTGGAGCATCGAGTAGGCGTAGAGAGTGGCGGCGTCGAACCCCTCTGGGGCCATGCCCCATCCTTCCCAGTCCAGCAGGCGCAGCGGTTCGGTGAGGTTTGCCCAGTGCACATCCGCGTGGGCTGTGGTCCAGCAGGAGACGGCCGGGGCCGGGATGCCGACGAACTCGGGGATGGCCCGCTCCATGTACTGCTGCCGTACGGCGACGCGGCCGGTGTCGACGGCCGCGACTTTCGCCAGCGTCCCGGCGAGGTCGTTCCACCAGGAGTCCGGCAGCTGGGCCTCGTGCTGGAGGATCGGGTCGTCGGACAGGACCGGGTCGTCGACGCGGACCGACAGCTCCGCCCGGTAGGCGATGCCGTCGTCGACGGCATCGTGGACGGCCAGGAGGGCGGGCCGGTGGCCGTCGATGTCGCCGAAGGCGTGCTGGGCATCGAGGGCGCCGTCCCACAACTTCCCCGCGGCCTTGTCCTCCGGCGCGGACACCAGGCGCAGCCAGGCGGGCACGCCCGTAGCGGTGCGGGCGGGGGCACCCAGGGTGCGCCCGGCCCAACCCCAGAACTCCGCGCCCGGCTCCACTTGGACGTCGAGGGCCTTCGCGGTGTGCGCGTGGTGGGCGCGCATGCGCTGTTCGGTGTCCGGGTCAGGGGGAGGCGAGTACACCGGTGATCTCCCGCAACTTGGCGGCGGTCAGGGAGGGTTGGGCGACGGCGTCGGCCGCCTCCTTCCAGTGTGGCGCACCGGAGGCGGCGAGAAGGACGTTTGTCACTCCTGGGCATGACGCGACGGCGAGGACGCACGCCTGTGCGGGGGTCAGGCCCGGCCGGATGAGGTCGGCGAGCTCCTGGTCGACCATGGCGGGGAGCTCCCCGCCGTGCAGCGGGGCCGACGCCATCACCCGCAGGCCCGCGTCCGCGGCGGCCGGGAGCGGGCCCCGGCCGTGAAGGGCCTGCACGATCGGCGTCATCATCACCAGGCTGAGCGGCAGCTGGACGGCGGCCAGGTGGTGCTGTCCGCCGGCGGCTTCGGCGGCCAGGGCGAGCAGCTCCCCCACCGTGAACGCCTCCTCTGCCAGGCCCGCCCACGTGGCGACGCCGTACCCCGCCACGTGCCCGGACGTCACGGCTTCCTCCAGGACGGCGAAGGCATCGCGGATCGCGCGGTGCAGGGCGGGGCGGTCGCCGGGGTGGGCGCGCTCGGGGTTGTGCAGCAGGACCAGGTCCAGGCGGTCGCGCCCGAGCTGCTCGCGGTTGCGGCCGGTCTGCCAGCGCACGTAGTCGGGGGCGAGGCTGTGCCCGGCGGCGGCCTGGCCCGTGGTGAGGACTCCGGCGTTGACGGCGTCGGTGCCGGTGGCCGCGGTGAAGTACCCCGTCTTGGTGGAGACGTTCAGCAACGGGTGGGCGGCCAGGGCCGGGGCCAGGAGGGTCTGTGCGCGGCCGGTGGCGTAGTTGGGGGCGGTGTCGACCCATTGCGCGCCGGAGGCGGCCGCGCGGACGGCCGCCTCCGGGATCGCCTGGCACCGGTAGGTGCCGAGGGCGAGTTGTGCGGTCACAGCAGGCTCCCTACCGTCGCGGCCTGCCCGGCAACGAGCTCCTGGACCAGGGCGGCGACGTCCTCCAGGGCGAGGCCGGCCGTGTCGGCGAGGGTGGCCAGGTCCATGGTCCGGCCGTCGGCCAGCGGGCGCAGCACCGCTTCCGCCTCGGGCGCGAACTCGTACACGGTGCCGGCGACGGACAGCGTCACCGTGTCCTCGCCGACGTCCAGTACCGCGCGGGCGGTCGTCAGCCTCACGCGCAGACCGCCGTCGACGGGGATGGTGTCGATGTACGGCAGGCTCGGCGCCATCCGGCCCACGGACTGCCCGTCCATCGCCGCCCGGTAGCGGGCGACCAGCCCGGGGTCGTCCAGCAGTTCGGCGAGCCGCTTGCGTATCCCGTCCACGGCGTCGGCCTGGGCGTCGGGCGCGGCGAGCAGCGGCAGGTCGCGCCGCCAGTCCTCGTGCGTGAGCAGTTGCTCGGACACCCACGCCATCAGGTCGGTCGCGGTGTGGGTCTGCAGTCCGCAGGTGACGTGCAGGGAGCGGGTGCCCTGGTCGGCGGAGACGGCGTGCCACACGCCGCGCGGCACGTACAGGACGTCGCCCGGCCACAGGACCAGGTCGGCGACCGGCGCGGTGGGCGCCTCGCCGGGATCTTCGATGTCGCGGTACAGCGGGTAGGGGCGGGTGGTGCCGTAGATCCGCCAGCGCTTCGCGCCGTCCAGCTGGACGATGACCGTGTCGTGGTCGTCCCAGTGGACACCGAAGCCCTCGGTGGCGCTCCAGGAGGCGTAGAGGTTCGCCTGGACGCGGGTGTGCAGGTCGCGCTCAATCGCTTCGCAGAGGCGGGCGATCGGTGGGTGGAGTTCGTCGACGCTGTCCAGGGCGAGGGAGGCGCCCTCCTTCAGGCGGGCGTGAAGTTCGGCCGGGTGGAGGCGGTGCCACACGGTGTGCCGGCGGGTGGCGACCGGTGTGGTGTAGCCGCCGACCAGCAGCGTCTCGCCGTCGCGGGACAGCCTCATGCGCGGCGGCTCCAGCCGGTGGCTGCCGAGGATGTTGTTGAGGTCGTCCCAGGTCATCAGTCCGGCGACGTCGAGGGCGCTGGGTACGTGACGGTGTTCGCGGTGCAGTGCCTGGGCGAGGAAGTCCTCGCCCAGGCACGCCGCGATGGACGGGTACGTCATCGCGTGGGGCTCCCGATCGTCAGTCGTTGCCGTCGCTGCGGCCGGTGCCGCCGCCGTCCGAGGGGATGGCGTTGCGGCCCCGGGCGGCGACGATCAGCCGACGGGAGCGGACCAGGCCGCCCGTCGACGGCGCGGCGGGCGGGGGCGTGGCGGGACTCTGCATGAGGACCCTCCTCCTGATCGGGCGGCCGGCCCTGGATAGCTGCGGCCGCGGACACCGTCAGTACAGCCGCGAACCACGAGGGCGATAACCCCGTGATGGGGCCCCCACGGTGGGTATGGTCGTTGGGCTGACGCACTGTCATTCCACGAGAGTTCTGGGGGACTTGTGGACGACTTACCGCCGTCACCCGCCCAAGTGCCGCGCCGCCTGCTGACCGACCCGGCGTTCGTCCGTGCCCTGCGCGAGCGGGACTTCACCACCGTGTTCGCCATGACCCATGACGCGGGGATCTCCTTCAACCGGATCGCCGAAGCGTGCGCGCTCAAAGCCGAGCGGGTAAGCCAGATCACCCGGGGCACCACAGCTGTCACCGCCCTCACGACTGTCGAGCGAATCGCCGGCGGACTGCGCATTCCTGGTGCCCTACTGGGGCTTGCTGCGCAACCCTGGGAGGACACCGCCGTCCTCAGCACGGAGCCCGACCATGGAGAAGATCCGATGAAGCGCCGCAACCTGCTGCGCGGCGCGCTGGCCGCCGGCCTCACCGCTCCGGCCCTCGCCGCGCTCACCGCCGCCCGGACCGACGTCGACCAGACCCTCTCCCCCGACACTCCCCAGGACCTGGCCGACCTCGAGGCCGCAGCCGAGAGCTACGGGTACGGCTACCACGGACAGGTACCCACCCGCGTCCTGGCCGACCTGGTCACCGACTTCACGACCCTGCGCCCGCTGCTCACCGTCCCGCAGCCCGCACCGGTCCGGGCCCGGCTGTGCCGGACGGCCGGGCAGATGGCCGGGATGACCGCGATCGTCTTACACGACCTGGGCAGCCGCAGGGAGTCCCGTGCCTGGTTCGCCACCGCCGCCCGGGCCGCCGCCGAATCCGGCGACCCCCAGCTGCACGCGTGGGTTCTCGCCCGCGAGGCGATGGTGCCGCTCAACTACGGTGCCCCGAAGGCGGCAGCCGGTCTCGCCGAACAGGCCCGCCGCATCGCTGGCATCCGGCCGACGGCCGCCGCGGTGCTGGCGGCCGCTGTCGCCGCCCGTGCCTTCGCCCTCAACCATCAGCCCGAGCAGGCCCGCCAGGCGCTTGCCGACGCCGACGCCCTCATGGAACGGCTCCCCGAGGGCGAGCGGTCGGACACGTGGCTGACGTACGGCGAGCAGAAGCACCACGTCCACCTCAGCCACGCCTTCACCACCCTCGCAGACACCCGCCGCGCGAACGAGAGCCAGCAGCGCGCCCTGGAGCTGTCCGCGCCGACCAGCACCATGACCCGCACCCTGCTGAACATCGACGCCGCCGCCTGCTCCCATCACGACGGCGACACCGAGCAAGCATGCCGCCGCACCGTCGCCGCCCTGACAGCACTGCCCGCGGACTACCGCACCGGCCTGGTCCACCGCCGCGCCCTGGACCTGTACGAGGCGATCCCCGCACAGCACCACCGCGAACGCGTCGTCCGGGAACTACGCGACGTCGTAGTCGGCTGACAACGACCACTTCCACAGCAGGCGGGCCAGGCCGGTCCCGCCGCCGGATGGGCTGGGCGGGTGAATGACGGGCCCGTGGCGCACCCGGGCTGCCGGGCAGCCGGTTGTGGGTTCAGCGGACCGATCCGGCCCGTGCACGGGGTCACGTCTGCGAGGCACAACATGGGACGTCACAAGCAGCACAAGCCGCGCCGCTCACGGAGCGAGAGCGGCCAGCCGAATCACCTCCTCCCCTGCCGAGATCGACGGCGCTCCGGCTGCGTGGCCGCTGCGTCTGCGCAACGACGATGACGGCCGAGGACTGAAGGAGGTGGCCGCGGCGCTCACTGCCGGGCGGGGACACGTCTTCGGCGTGACCGAGGGGCCCGGCTACAGAACCGTCCTGGCGTTCCTTCCCGACCACCCCGAGAAAGGCGTCGGCACGCTGGCCCGGGTCCGCACCAGCGAAGGCCCAGACGGCGACGGCGTGTTCGAGCGGTCTGCGGAACGGCCGATGGGACTGTGGGCGGAGGCCGGGGAGAACCTCCGCCGGATCGTCCCGCTGCTCGGCCCCGACGCGCCGCCGGCGGATGAGCCCGAGGACTGCCAGCTGTGCCCCGGCTGCTACCGCCCCGTCTACGAGAGCTCCACCTCGCACACCCTCATCGGTGCCGGTCCGATGCCGGTGTTCGGGCTGTGCAGGCTGTGCGCCGAAGGCAGCACGCTGCGCTCGCTGCGCCAGGCCGACGTGCCCATCGACCCGCAGCAGCGCGCTGTCCTCGAGACCGTGGCCGCCGCCCTCGTGTAGCCGTGCCCCGAGCAGGCCCCTCACGCGAAGGGCTTGCCCGGCGTCGCACGCGGCTCAGCGGCCTACGGGTTCGGGGTAGCGCCAGCGGCGCCGGTCCGGGTCGTCGACGCCGATCTCGTACCAGGGCTCGCCTCGCTGGAGCCGGGGCAGGGTGTTCACCCACACCGCGACGGCGATGCCCTTCACGTCGTCGGCGAGCGCCTGGAGGCGGTTGTCGAGCAGGTGCTCCTCCTTGCCCGCCAGCACGACGTGCAGCCGCGGGAAGGTCTGGGAGCGGGTGTAGCGGTGGCGCTGCCAGAACGGGAACGTGTTGCCGATCGTGCCACGGGCGCCTTCCCAGACGCGGTGTCCGGCGTAGCGCTCGTAGTCCCAGACCTCCTTGGCGAGCCGGGCCTGGGACATGGTGCCGTTGTCGAGCTCGAAGAGGTGCACCTCGCTGGTCTTGGTCGGCAGCGCGAGGACAGCGTCGGTGTTGAAGCTGAGGCCGGTCTCCTTGATGGCGTGGTTGACCTCCACCTGCCAGTCGGTCAGGTGCTTGCGGCCGCCGTAGGCGAGGATCATGTCCGTCACCGCGACGCCGTGCGGACCGAACCCGGCCTTCACCGCCTTCGCTCCGGTGCCGGCCTTCGGTCGGGGAGGCAGCTCGTTGCCGTCGGCCAGAGCCTTCTGTCCCGCCGGGGTCAGGTTCCAGATCGGGTGCTTGCCCGCCTTGCCGTTCGTCTCCGCCAGCCCGAGCTCCGCCAGTTCCTTCATCGCCCTGCGCACGTACGACCGGCCGTCCCGATCCTCCTCCGTGATCACCTGAGGCATCTGCCGCACCGTGGCTATCCGCACGCACCCCAGCATCCGCAGCGCATCGGCCCGCACCTTCCCGGCCGTGGGAGTGGACTTCTTCCCCTTCGCCAACGTCTCAGGGGAAGGGAGAGAGGTGTCAGCGTGCCGGGAGGTCCCGTGGCGGGCGGTGTGAGCTGCGGTGATGGGTACGACGTTGGATTCGTTCTCGGCACCGTTCACGGCACTGAATTCCGGGCCACCCGGAGGGCGTTCAGCACCCCTTGTCCAGGTCGGGCGCGGCTCCGGCTCGGGCTGCCGGGCGCTGCTGGTGTACGTCATGACGAAGCTCCTCACGCAGGTGGCGCGGGACTCCGGACAGAATCCCGCCGTCATCTGGTAGAGGTGTGGCGAAAGTCGACGGTGTGACGCTTCACTGAGTGCCGTTACCGAGCCGTGATCGTCAAGCGCGGGCGGCGCAGAGCTCGGAGACGATCGTGAACGAGGTCGTCACCATCGGCACCGCCATGGCCGGTGGCATCACCGCGTGCGTGGTCTGGCCGTGCGCCATGCCGTTGCGGATCTGCCGCCCATAGTCGAGGTACTCCGCCTGTCGGGCCGTCAGGATCCCGTCGGCGGCGCCCTGCTTGATGAGCTGGTGCAGCGGCTTCTTGCCCGCGTCCGCAATCCGGTCGCGCAGCACGATCTCCACCGCGATCAGGGAGTGCATGACCGCCACGGTGGAGAACTCGTAGCAGTAGTACGACTGGCGCAGCAGCTCGCGGGCCGTCCGCAGGACGGTCGCCGCCGCCTCGGGAACACCATCGGGCACGACCAGGTCCTCAACAAGGTCGTGCATGTCGGCGTAGCTGCCGACGAAGAGGTGGGCGCGTTCGTCCGGGACCGGGAACGGAAGCCGCTGCGTGGTCATCCCCGCAGTCTCCCAGCGGCACGCCCCGGACGGCAGCGGCTTTTCCCGGGCCGTCGCGCAGCGTGCCGGGACGGAGATTTCTCCCCTGCCGGAATGGGCGGAATGTCGCAGGTAGCGGAACTGGACAAGGGGCAACGCAGGCACCGGCCAGGCGAGCCCGCTCACCGTCGGTGCGCGGACTCTATCCACAGGCACCCGCCCTGAAGATCGCTTCTGAGGCCGCCACGATCGGCGCGGCGCCCCATCCGTGAGGAGCCATGGCTCTGTTCACGAGAACGGGTTCTGGTCCAACTTCTGTGGCGAGGTGACGGTGAGTGTTGTCGGCCGCATGTGATTAGCTGCGCGGACAGTCCTGCAGCCGTCACCTTTGAGGGGACAGGAGGTCACCTTGACGACGCCCACCTTTCCGGAACAGCTGCTTCAGCCGGAGCTGACGGCGTTGGCGGCATTCATCCGGGCCCGGGTCGCCGAACTGCCGGAGAACCCGCACGGCCGGCTTGAGCAGCACGTCGCAGGGTCTTGGGAAGCGCGGGAGCGGACCGTTGCTGAGGCGCTGGTCGGTGGGATCCCGCAGCGTATGGCCTGCTGGCGGGCGCTGAACGAGGTCGCGCGGATCTGGTTCGAGCACCCTGAACACCCGGACAGTGCACGGCTGGAGGACCTCAGAGCCCGGGACCCGGAGGCAGCCCGGCGCGAGGTAGACGACGTTCGGCAGTGGGTGAGCCACCAGCGCGACCACATCGACACCGCAGGCGGCGAGTCTGGTCCGTTGCTGTCGGCGTGAGGAATCAGCCAGCCGCTGAGGGAAATGGGGCCAGCCTCAGGACGCGAGAAGGACTCGTTTCCTCAGGAGCGCGAAGCCGGCGCGTCCATACATTTGGCGCTTGATCATTTTGATCCGGTTGACGTGGCCTTCGACAACGCCCGCAGCCCGCGTCACCTTGTCGGACGACGACAGCGGCGTCGTCCTGGAGGCATGGCCCGACCAGCGGTAGCCCGCACCACTTGACACGGCGCGGGTTGACGCGAGCCTGCCGGGGTGGGAGTAGATCGTGCAGGAGGGCCGATGTGATGGTGGCCAGCCGGTATTGGCCATCCAGCCGCAGCCCTTTGGCGGTCGTCACCGCGATGTGCGCGTCGATGATCCTCAGTCGGGTCCCGTTGATC
>NZ_JBIAEC010000058.1:0-11566 GCF_042868225.1 Streptomyces sp. NPDC007856
GCCGACCACATGCGCACCTCCCTGGTCACCGACGCGATCGAAAAAGCCGTGGCTGCCCGCGGCAGTCGGGTCCACGGCGTCGTCTTCCACACCGATAGGGGCGCCCAATACAGCGCGGCCGCCTTCACCGAGGTCTGCCGCCGGCACGGCATCCGCCGCAGCATGGGCCGGGTCGGCTCAAGCTACGACAATGCCCTCGCCGAGTCGTTCTTCCAGGGCCTCAAGCGCGAATTGCTCCATGGCCGCCGCTGGACGCCGAAGGCACAGACCCGGCTGGAGCTGTTCCGCTGGCTGTCGTACTACAACCGGCGCCGTCGGCACTCCACGCTCGGCTACCTCACACCAGCCGAGTTCGAACAGCAACTGATAACGTCACATACGCTGTCACTCGTCGCATGAAACCCGGTGTCCACTCCCGGGGATCAACCTCAGCCCCATGATCGCCGACCCACCCATCAAGATCAACCAGTCCCGACCCGACCACCTATCCAGTTACCACGCCACCTGCGTCGGCACACCCACCGAGAACGACCTGAACTCGTACAAGTAGCCCCGCACACACCCCGCTACCCCGATACGTATCTACTCACTGGGTTGCTATCGTTACCCGCCGGGCGCAACCCGGGAAAGGGGCACGTTTCCCGAGCTTCTCTCGGAAAGAGCCGGGCTACCTGCTACAACAGAGGAATCGCTGTGCGCAGCCATTGAAGAGGACCTTGATCTGGGTGGTTGCCGATTGTGTGCCCACCGCTCGCCACGGAACGGCAGGACATCATGACGATTCAATCCAAAGCGGATGGCACTCTGTGAGATTTACCCGTGCGTCACGAAGAGGCGGTAGACGGCGCGACACAGCCGATGCGACGGAGCAGACACCGCAAGCAGCAGCGCCTGTGTCCGCGCCTGCGCCCCCGAATCCACTGCCGGACCTCGTGCCGCTGCCCGCGGAGGAAATCGCGCTGATGCGCGCGAGCGTCGCCGCGGTCGGCCCGCAAGCAGCAGACATGACCGTGTATTTCTACGCCATCCTGTTCGCACGCTACCCCGACGTCCGCGGACTCTTCCCGGACAACCTTGACGTTCAGCGCGACCGGTTGCTGCGCGGTCTGCTACGCATCGTCGACTTCGTCGACGACCCGGAGAACCTGATCCGGTTCTGCAGCCGGCTCGGTCGGGACCACCGCAAGTTCGGTGCACTGGACGGCCACTATCCCGCGGTGGGCGAGTGCCTTCTGGCGTCCCTGGCCCGCTACGCCGGCCCGGCGTGGAGCCCGGAATCCGCCTCCGCGTGGCTGCACGGATACGGCGTCGTCGCGCAGGTGATGACGCACGCCGCGGCAGAGGACGCCCGCACGGCGCCCGCGCTGTGGGAGGCGGAGATCGTCGACCACGTGCAGCGCGGCCACGGCATCGCGGAGATCACCGTGCGGCCCGACGCTCTCTACCCGTACGCGGCGGGCCAGTACGCGAGCGTGGAGACGCCCTGGCAGCCCAAGGCGTGGCGCTACTACTCGCCCGCGCACGCGCCGCGAGCGGACAACACCCTCACCTTCCACGTGCGTGCGGTCGCCCAGGGCCAGGTCAGCCAGGGCCTCGTCCACATTGCCAAGCCCGGGGACGTGATACGGCTCGGACCCGCGCAGGGCGACATGACCCTCGACCCCGGCAGTGACCGGGACCTGGTGTGCGTGGCCGGTGGGACCGGCACAGCCCCCATCAAGGCATTGGTGGAAGAGGCGGCCCGCAGCGGTATCGAGCGCTATGTCGACGTGTTCGTCGGCGCTCGCACGGCTGAGGAGCTCTATGGCCTGGACGACATGCTCAGGATGTCCCAACAACACCACTGGCTCTCGGTGCGGGCCGCAGTGTCGCACGAGCGCATCGCGGGACTCGAGGGCACTCTGGCCCAGGTGCTGAACGAGTTCGGGCCATGGCCATGGCACGAGGCGTTCGTCTCCGGGCCCGTAGCCATGGTCACGCAAGCCGGTGCCGCCCTGGCCCGGCAGGGCATTCCGCAGGAGCGAATTCATTTCGACCCCTTCGACGTGCCCGTGCTCGAGGCCGCTTTGCTGCCCCGACAGTTGCAGGAACCGCTCGAGGAATGAGCGTCCGGCCCCATCCGGCGGTCCCCTCCCCACGCTCTCCCGCCAGCCACCCACTCGCCATGTCCAGCAGCCGGATTCCACCACGTTCCGCCTTTCCGGCCGACCGGCCACTGGACCAGCGCCGGCGCGCCAGGCTGTACGAGCACCAGACACCGAGCAGAAGAGACTCCGATGCAGTTTCCCCGTTCCCTCGTCCCAGCTCGCCGCCGCCCGCCAGCGGACAAGGCCGTCCTGGCGGCCGCCGAGGTGTTCATCCGCCAGTACGCCGCCGAGAACCCGGGCGCCGGTGATCCACGCCGATGACTCGCGGAGGTCACCGCTGAGGTGGAGGGCTTCGGCACGTACGTACACACCCCAGCTGAGCTGGCTGGGACCTGTCCCCGAGGACCCCGACCTGCGGCCGGCCTTCGTCCACCGGACCGCAGCGGCGCCCTTGAACACCGGCCACGGCGAATTCGGCGGGCGAACGAACAACTCCACCGACTGCCCCGTACGGGGTGAGACCCCGGCATACGGATCGTATTCCCGGGGTCTCACCCCACCTCGCGCCGTCCCGAGCGGTTCAGCCGCCGGTCGCGCTCGCGGCGAACAGCCGGCGGATCGTTGAGCTGGTGGACCGGTGCGGGTGACGGAGAAGGAAACCTGTTCTGGCCCTTCACCCGCCCCCTCGACCTCCTCGGCATCGCCCCGTGACCAGCAACAACACCAAGACCAAGCGACTTTGGAACGGCCCTGCCGGCCGCGCACGCCGAGGGGCCTGGAACAGGCGCAGGACCTGTTCCACGCCGACGGGCTGGAAATCAAGCCCCTGCCTCTTTCCTCGCTTGCCGTTCCTGCTTCTCCGCCTTTTTTGCCAGGAACTCCGCCGCCTGGAGCTGCTCCTCCGTCTGCGACATCTTCTGATTCGCATCGGCCAGCTCCTTTCGCGTGCTGGATATGTCTTGCTTCAGTGACGTTTTCTGTCGAGCCGACGACGTCGAGATCAGTCGGTCCTCCAGCTCCGCGAGCCAGTCCAGTGTTGAATTGCGTTCGGCGATCGCGGTGTCCAACTGCTGCTTCCAGTTCTGCGCCCTCCGCCGGTATTCCCTCGATGCGGCCAGAGCGTTATTCGCGCGCCGTATCGCGGCATGGCGTTCGTTGAGCTGGAGGTTGGTGAGGGCGGGGTCCGGATGGAACATCAAGAGATTTTGCAGCGCCTTGTAACCATTTTTCCCTGTGGCATGAGAGCGCAGGGGGCGCGTCTTCTTGAAAGTCTTCGGCGTCTCGTCGAGGATTTTGTAGCGCCCGTACTCGGATATTCCGTCGAATGCCTCCTTGGCAAATGCGTGCTCCATGTTCCTACCCATGACGCCGAGGCTGTTCAGGGAAAGTGTATGGACGGTGTCACGCCAAACGGCACGTTCAAATGCGCGGTCAACAGGACCCCTCGGGGGCAGCCCCGGAATATATGAGTCCACGGACTTCGTGATTTCATTGATCAGGCCCTGGACGGACCTTTCGGGCCTTTCGGGGCTGTCCACGTGAAGAGCCAGCGCCTCGGGGATTATGTCGATTCCGCGTGCCCTGAAGTACTCGTCCAGGTGGTGCTGCGCCGAAAAGAGCGACAACGCACTTTGTGAGTAATCGATCAGAAGGATGCTCTTGTCATGGCGAGTATGCGGGAGGACGAACTCGTCAAAGTGCGCATAGAGCAGGTCCTGCTGTTGGGGCGTGAGCGGAGCGAAACCACGCCTGTCGAACGTTTCACTGAGTATGGATCGACGATCGGCGGGCCCCGCCCGGAAGCTCGACAGCGGTATGGAGTCGGCGTCATGACCTGATGCCTGGAGAGCGGCGACCACCGGAACAGGGCTGCGTCCCAGTCCCAGATAAAAATACTGCTCCGGCGGAAACTCCTCGGTAATCCTCGAGGAAAGCTCGACGCTCGCTTCGAGAATTCCCCCCTGTCCCAGTGCGTGTTCTCTGAACGACCTTTCCCTCAAATCCTCCAGAAGTCGCCCTCCCTCGTAGCTCCGATATACCTTCATGCTGTCCGTGGTGTATAGATGCGGTATTACCGCATCTGCCACGGAGCCTTCGTAGAGACGTATGCCCGACGTGGCCAGAAAATCCCGAAGGAGTGTCGGCGTCAGGCCGTACCGCCTGCCATCCCGTTCCACGAAAATATGGGTCGACGGCGGGAAGGGAATTGTTTGCGGCCGGCCGTCATATCCCACCGTGACTCTGCCGGCAGGCGGTTCCCACACGGGGAGGGGGTTCACGGCTTCCCGCCGGCCGGTCGTCCCGGCCCCCGCGGTCTGCACGCCGGCCTCGGACCACCAGGTCCGTCCGGGGCCGGGGGTGGTGTCGGCGGAGTTGGTGACGGGCCGGGAAGCAGCCGGGTCGCCGCTGATGCCGGATCGGCGGCGCGGGCGCGAGGGGCCGGCGAGCGGGTGGTCGGGTTCACGGTCCGGGGCCCCGGCAGGGCGGAAACTGTCCGACGGGACCGGCTTGTCGATCAGGACCCATGCTTCCGAGTCCTCCGCGGGAGGGGGAAGCGGTACGACCTTCTTCGGCTCCTTCGTGAATTTCCTTGCGGGCTTGTTCCCCACGGTTGACGCGGGAGTGACCGGCTCGGGTTTTCCTGTCGACTTGCTTCCGGACGAGTTGGCGACGGGTGTCGGCTCGTTCTTTCGTGCCGGCTTCGGGTCCCGCGGGTTCGCGGCCGGCTCCGACTTCGGCTTTGGGTTGTCTGCCGGCCTGCTGCCCGACGGGATTATCGTGGAGTTGCTCGGCTGCTGTTTCCTAGGGAGGTAGACAACCTCCACCTCGTTGCCCTTGGCCTTGGTCTGGGGGTCCAGTGCGACATCGAACTTTCCGTCAAGGAAGGCCAGTAGCATGTAGTCGGACTTCCATGCCGCGCTCAGAGATTTCTGGAGCTCACTACCTATCTCCGTCGCCCGGCTCATGGCTGCGGAGTAAGCGTCCTTGTCGGTCTGGAGAAGTCCCTTGCTGACCGGCGTCACGATCTTGATCGTTGGCTTCGGAAGGCCGGACTTGGTGGTCCACATGCTGACGGCGAGAATGCTTCTGGCGATTTGCGAGATCTTCCTCTGCGCGGAATCGCCCGAGGGGTCGGACGCGTCCAGCGGGTACACGTGCACGACATCGTTTCCAGCCTTCCGCACGTAAGCGACCGGATCGGCCGGCCATTTCCACGGCATCTTTTCCGGAGTGCCCGACGTGCCTGCGCCGTATTGACGGCGAGTGGCGGCGTCAATAAGCGGACGATTCGTTGAAGAGGATGCCGCGGAGGCAGGCAGCGCATCCGGTACGACACGGGCGGAGCTGTCAATGACGACGGCGTGCGCCTCCGACGATGCGATGTCCGGGACGTCCTCGGAGATCCGAGCGCTGTCGTCCGCGGCGACCCACACGATCTGGGGAGTGTCTCCGTCGTTCTTCCCGGGTAGTGCGTAGGCGGCGAAGGCGTGGCCGATGCCCGACGGGCGCCGGGCCAGTACGAAAGCGGCACTGCCCGACCCCGCGCTCTCGAGCGCGTGCGCCAGGGCACCCCACGACGTGACGGCTCGCCAGTCCGCCCCCACGGTGAGGAGCTCCTCCTGCGGCCGAACACCCACCACGCTGTCGTCCTGAGCGGCCGCGGGCCCTATCCCCTGTCGGAAGAGCCGATCCCGCAGGGACGACAACAGGAGCAGGCACTTCTGGACCGACATCTCGTGCGGGGAGAGCGACACCGGCTCGGAGACAGCCCCGGGATCGGGGGCGCCGGCCTTCCCGCTCAGGTGAAAAGCGGCGACGGCTTCAGCGACGACGCTTTCCAGTTCGGGCCTGCTCAGTACGCGGGACCGGCGCGGCAGCAGGCTCTCGCGTAGCGCACCCAGAGCCGCCTGCCGGGGCCCGGAGTTCCGGGCGTCCGGCGCGGATCCCTCGTCGCCGCGGGGCCCGGCGTCGGAACCGGCGGCCGTGCCCGCGGCACGGTCCGGTACCGGGTCCGTGTTCCGGCCGGTGTGGTCGCCCGGGGCGGCCGCCGCGAGCCCGGGGGCATAAGCAATCTCCGAGCGTGGAATCTCCTGTTCGATAAAGACCCATTCGCCTGCACTCAGGTCGCCGCCGCCGGCGAGAGGTGCAGCGCCGCGACCCCTGTCAGTTTCACTCCTTTCCGCTTGCTTGCGCAACTTACCGGAATTTCTGCGCTCCCTAGCAGAATTCTCGCCAGATCCTCGGGAAGTCCTTGGAGCAGGTGTGATTGCCGCCCGCGGTGCTCGAGAATCGCTTCGCTCCGGCATGTAGACGACTTCAATTTCTACATCCCTACCTGCAGCGGGTCGAAGATCCAGAGAAATGTCGAAACTATTGTCTAGGAACGCGCGGAGCCAGGGACGCTTTCCCCAGCCTTTAAGGAGTGATTCCTGCAGTACGGAATACACATTTTCTGCCCGGGTCTTGGCATGGGATGCGGCTTCCTTTCCGCCTCCGAAAAGTCCCCGGCGCTCGAATCCCACGATCGTGATTTTGGGTTTGGGATACCTGGATCGCGCGATCCAGGTGCTTATGTTGAGGATGGTTTCGGCAATGTCGGAAATTGCGGAACGGTCGGTGCTGCTCAGCGGGTGCTGGGCTGAAACCGGATGGACGTGCACCACACCTGGTCCAGCGCTCTGCACGTGTTCCACCGGGTCGGTGACGTTTTGCGGCCAGGTCCTCCGATCAACGGCACCGCTCGGGCTGGTCGGCGCGCCGCCGCGCAAGAGGTAGGTGTGGCCGTCGACAACCTTGTTCGAGAGCAGTTCAGCCTGATGACGCAGCGGTTGTCTGCGATCAGTGGACGTGCGCGCGGAATAGGCTCGCTTGACTGTTTCCGCGTCCTCGTAGTCCGGGGCATGCCTGCGCAGCAAGGACAAGGTCTCGGTCAACAGGTCGCCCGCGGACCGCGGGTCGTCTGCCTCGAAGGCGTTCCACTCCTCAAGGCTGGACACCACCGCCGTCGGGTCCGCCTCGGCCACACGTGCCGCGGGGGCGGCGGCATTCCCGGCCGCAGCCTCCTGGGAATCATCCGGCCCCACCCCCGGCAGAGGCGTACCGGGTCCGGTGCTGGTGTCCGCCTCGCCGTGAGACGGCGCCGGCCCGGTGCCGTCCGCCTCGGTTGCCGTAGCGGTACGGGTTCCAGTGAGCTCGTCGAAGACGCGGCCGCCGGGGGGCACGGAGTCGGGCCCCGCAGTCACAGGGCTGGTCAGAGCGGCGCTGGTGTCCAGGCGGCCGGCAGCCGTCGCCCCTTCGCCCTGCTCTCTCCCGGGACCGGCGGCCTGAACAGTCGTCAGGCCGTGATCGAACGGAACCCGCTCGGAACCACCACCCGGCGTCGAGGACACCCTCATGGCTGCGACGGGCTTGGGCGCTGAACCGTGTGAGCGGTCTGGGCCGAGCGGACGGATACGGGGTGAGGGCGTGCTGGTGTCGGCGTGGCTGACCCACCACGCGTTGAACAGCTCCTCGACTTCGGTGTGCTGTTCCCCGCTGCTTGTCTGGTTGGCCCTGCTGTGTGCGTCGAGGTGACGTGCCAGCGACTGGACCCGGGCGTCGGTAAGAACGGCATCTTTGACAGCCTGGCGCGCCTGGCGGTCGTCGGCGCCTGCACGGGCGGTCAGTTCGTTGCCGCCCACGCTCGCGATCACTCTCCGCAGTTCGGCGCGCAACCCGTCGACCATGTGCTCGTCGGTGTTGACCACACCGATGAAAGGCGAGTTCCGGATCAGTCGCCCGGCGGAGGGAGCGACATCGGCCGCGCCCCGCGTCGTCGTATCTCCGTGTTCACCGGGGCGGACGTCCCCCTCCGTCTGGTGTACGGGCGGTGCGGGATAAGTGGGCGGTTCAGAGTCGTACAGCGTCCACTGGCCGACAGGGTTTCTTTCACGGTCAGTGGAAGAGGGAGCCAGGTGCCAGTACGTCCTGCCGCGGCGGAGCACGAGCGGACGGGTGTGGAAATAGACAGGTCGCCCGATTGCTTCAAAGATGGCACGTGCCAGGGAATGTGCTTGTCCCGCAAAGTGGGCCAAAGCGATCGGTATGCCCCCGCGGCCCTGGCCAGTGAAAGGTGAGAGAACGGCAACCAGTTGTTCCGTGAACCGCTGGTGCGGCACGGCTAGCTCGTATCCTCTGTCGCGGCGGACAACCTGGCCCTCGTGGTCCAAGTTCACCGCAAGGACTATCGCCGTGGAGTTCCAAGGCGCCCGTGCATACTGGTCCCTAGCGGCAATCGTGGGGTGATCGGGTAATGCTTCGTAGATGTGATCGAACTGAACAGATCCTTCTATATTCAGTAGTCCGGCCCAGTCCAGGACCCAGAATCCCCGAGTTCCATGGGTGCCGGGCACCTGCCTGATCGGCGGCACGCCCGGCACGTCTGGATCACCCTGCGCGCGGGGCACCTGGTGGTCCGCCAGGTAGGTCGGCCCAGGTTCGACTCTCACTCCACGGGTGCCAGGACCCTGCCTGAGCCGTGGCACCTGGTGGTCCGCCCGACGGGCCAGATGGGCCAACTCGCACTCGCGGTCAATATTCTGCTTTTGTGCCGCGACGTGCTCCAGCAGACGGTCCACAGCCTCCATCCGCGAGCTCCCGTGGGGCTTGGCCAGCTTCCAGGCATGGATGGCGCCCATGATCTCCTCGAGACTGCGACGTTCGTACTCGAGGGGAGCCTGATTTCGGACTCCGAGGCTGCCCACCCAGTTCTGTAGGGCCCGGTCTATCTGTTGAAGCGCTTCGGACCGGGGGCCTTGGCCTGTGTACCAATGCCAGTGCTCGGCGATCTGGCTATCGTGCAGTGGAGACCGTCGTATCTCGTTGGCAGGACGGTGACGGCTGGAGGAACCGCTATAGCTCAATCGGGTGGGGGTGGCGTGGAGGTTCCTGTAAGCAGCGGAGTACTCGACGTTCCGGCTCGGGTGGGCTGGGTAGGCGTGCTTGTCGGTCGGGAAACGGCTGTTGGCGTCGAGGATGCGGGCCTTTCCCACGTCGCTCAGCCAGGACCTGATGTCCTCTACTGACCTGAACGGGTTCGTGGAGGGCTTCTTCGGCTCGCCGGGGATGAGACGGGCGCCGGTCTCATCCCCGGCGACGAGTGTGGCGTCGTCGCTATCCGCAGAGGACTCCACACCCGCCGGTGACTCATTCAGGCTCTTCTTCGCTCCGTCAGCGTCGCTGAACAGGCTGCCTTCCCGCGTAAATCCCCCATCCGCCGGCTTCTGTGCCGGCCTCGTCCGACCGGCGGGCTGCCTGGACGGACCGGCCTGGGTGTTGTCCGCTGTTGTGGTTTCGGTGGTGTTGTGACCGTGGCTCGTGGTGGGTAGCTCGGCGGACGTCACCCGCGCAGAACGTTCGGGCAGTCCGTCCGGCAGTCGGCCGCCGCTTGTAGTGGTCGGCTGTGTGTTGTCCGCCGCCGCTGTTGGGCTGGTGGTGTCGCGGCGCCTGCTTGCTTGTCTGGTGCCGTGTTGTGAGCTGCCGGCTCCTGGGGTCTGCAGGTTTCGCTGCATGCGGTCGTCGTGCCCGGTCGGGGATATTCCTCCGAGGAGGCGTGCGGGTCGGGGGCCGGTGGGCGCGGTACGGAACAGGGTGCTCAGTTTCCGCGAGTGGTCTTCGGCAAGGTGCTCGCCGTACTGCAGTATTTCTGATGCGACGGATCTCACGATGTCTTCGTGCAGGCGGCGGTAGGGCGTTTCCTCGCCGCCGGGTGCCGGCACCACATGATCGCGTGCCACGATGTGGCCTGCTGATGCCAGCACCTGCGCAAGCTCGTGCTCGTCGTCGATGCTTTGCAGGAGGTCGCGGGCCTCGTCAAAGGCGGCCTGCCAGTCAGCGCGTGTTCCATGATCCACTGCGGGCTCGTGTGCCTGCGGTTCTGGCAGTGCCGGCTCCGCTGTACCAAAGGTTTCGATGGCCGGGATCTTGGGTTCCGGCGCGGCCGGGGCGTAGGGCGGGCCCGGAGTGCCTGCAGGGCTGTGGGTGTTGTCAATGTTGTCGGACAACAGGCCGGTGTTCGTGGTGTGGTGTACGGCGGCCGGGTCCTGGGAAAGCGATCCTGTCTCCTCGGTCGGGGCTGTCGTTTCCTTCGGCGTGGGCGGCAGCGTGTGCGGTGTCTGCCTGTTCTGCCGGGCTGCGAGGGCCTCGGGGCTGGTGTCTCCGTGCTCCCAGACGACGACACCGTCACGGTGGGTGCCTGTCTGGTCAAGGAAGTAGTCGTAGACGCTGACCACGGCCTGCGGGTCGATACGGCCGGTGAACGCGATTTCCTGCTCTTCAGCGAATGTCGACTCATCGCCCAGCGTGGCGTTGATGTCGATTCCGGTCGGGTCGGAGTTGCTAGCTGTGTCGATCTGGTAGCGGAATCGCCTGTTGTGAAATCTGAGGTCGGGGTCACGGGTGGTGGCCACGAACTGGGCGTCCCGGTTGCCCGGCCACTGCCGACCCTCGATGACCCGGGAGACGTCACGGGCACTGAATCCCTGCTCGAACACTTCGTGTGGGTCTTCTTCCGAGAACCGCCATACCGTCTCCCGGCCACCACTGAGGACCGCTGCTGCCTGGTCGCCGGGGTGTATCAGGTTCCAGTCGACCCTACCCTGCATGAAGTACTTGCGTCCGGCTGTCACCTGCTTGGCCAGCGCCTCGGCCTGGGCGCCCAGATGACGACCCAGCTCGGTGGACGTCAGCACGGCGTAGGCGCGTTTCACGGCGTCATCGCTCTCCCCGAACTCGGGGACCCGCTTCAGGATCAACGACCGCGTCAACCGCAGCAGTTCCTCCGCGGACTTCGAGTCCCGGCCGGCGAAGTCGTTCCACGCCTCATGGACGGACACCCGAGCCGGACCCGCCGGCGCGTGCTGCGGCAGCGGTCCTGCACCGACCGGTCCGGTACCCGCTCCAGCAGTCCGGCCAGGCGAACCGGAAATGCCGGTGCCGGTGGTGGGCAGTGTGCCGTCGGCGGGAGGAGGACCGGCGGTCGTCGCTGGCGAGGTTGCGGACGGCGCCTCATCCAGTCCTCGGGCCGGGTGTGTTATCCGCTCGGCGGCGTGGGGGGCCGCGACCGGTCCCTCATCAGGCCGGTCGGGGCTGGTGGTGCGCAGGGGGAGACGGGGAGCGGACGTGTGTCCTCGTTCGCCGACTGCGGGAAGCGTTTCATCCGCGCGGGGGGCGGATTCCGGGTTGGCCGGGATGCCGGAGGACCCCCTCCAGGTGCGCGGACCCTTGTCGGGGTTGACGAGGGTTTCGGTGGAGTCGGTCCACTTCTCGGCGTCGTCGGGCCGTAGCTGGTAGGGGCCCGAACCCGTGAACGGACCGTTGTCGTCCGTGCCGGTGTTGAGTGCGGTGCTGTTGAACTGTGACGGGTCGATGTCCAGCCGGGGCGGTGTGCCGAACCAGTCCCCCTTCAGCAGATTCGCCGTGTGCACGGCATGCATGTGCAG
>NZ_JBIAEC010000059.1:0-11286 GCF_042868225.1 Streptomyces sp. NPDC007856
TGATCTCAGCGCACCCGGCATCGACCAGAATTATCCATCAGATTTCCCCATGGGTGAATCATATACGAGCGAAAACCAAGCCGACGAATAACTGAGCCCATTCCAACTTCAGGCGACAGTCGATCAGCGCCATGTCACGGACATCTGGTAGACCCTGGCTATGACGTTCTTGGCGGTGGTCGAGGGTGATGCGGGCGGTTGAGGCGTCCCCCGGAGTGTGGACACGGGGGTTCATGCTGCGAGTGAGGCTGATCCTTTGGAGTGGACACCCTGACAATGGATCGCCCTGTGTCTACAGGCCCAAGTCGAGTGCCAGGCAGGAGTAGTGCTTGAATGCGCCCTCCGGGTCGTAGATGTTCGCGGTCTGCCCGGGCACCGCCACGACTTCCTGGGTCATGTCCTCAAAGCGAATACGCTCGGGGAGCCGGCCGAACCGCGCGCGGCGTATCGCGTCGTCGGTGTCCCTGGCATTCACGGGGCTCAAGGGGCTCACGGGGTTCACGGCCATCCTCTACCTCATACTGTTCGCGACCTGTTGGTCGATTTCTGTGTGTTGTGCGATATCGGGCGCGTTCCGCTCGGAGCGGTTCTGAAGAGTGGCGGCGCCTTGGGCCCACCGTCCGGAACTGTTTCGGCTCTCGTCGTTGTCACTGGACTTCACCTGCTGGCCGGAATGGGCCGGTAGGCCAACCGACCGTTTCGGATAACGTGGGCGTTTCGCATCGCTGCTGTCTCCGCCCATTGCCGAATGCGATGTTCGGTGGATCGGTTGATCGGCCACCCGTACGACATGCGGGAAGACCTGGGATGGTCGAGCAAGGGGGCGCGGTGGTCGCCATGAGGGCTCCGGAACTCATGCGGGAAATCTTGAACCGTGACACACGCGTCAGCCGAATGTGAAGGCGTATGCCTCGGCGCCCGGTCGCAGGAACGTTACTTCCAGGGTGCGTTCGTGAACGGAGTCGGCTTCACGGATGAGTTGGTAGAGGCGCCCCTCGCGGAGCAGGCCACGGCCCGCCTCATCGACGTCGACGCCGTGGGAGGGTCCAGGCGGGCGGCCGTCGACGCGGACGTGGAACGGGATCGGGTCGGGCGATCTGGTGCACAGCACCAGGTTGGCGTCGCGCGCGTGGAAACGGCAGACGATGCGCCCGCCAGCCTCGTTCAGTACGACGCTCTCGACGCCGACGGTCCACTGCCCCTCCATGGCCCATGCGTTGAGGCCGAGGTACTCGGGAACCTCGTAGAGGAACGGCTCGTCGAACGCCAGGCCGTCGGGCGAGGCCAGGTTCTCGCTGCGCCCATAACCCAGATACGTCTCCGGTGAGCGCAGACGACGCCAGTCTGCCTTGGCCTCGACGCCGAACCCCGTCACGGATCCGGAGACGGGCTTGCGGTCGACTCCGAGCAGTCGTTGCAGGAGGCGTTCGGATTTGGTGTAACTCCCCTCGCCGAAGTGCCGGCCGCGGACCGTGCCGTCGGAGTCGACGAAGTAGAGCGCGGGCCAGTAGTGGTTGTCGAACGCGTTCCAGATGGCGTAGTCGTTGTCGACGGCGACCGGATAGTCGATGCCGCGGTCGGCTACGGCGGTCCGCACGCGGTCGACGTCGTACTCGAAGGAGAACTCGGGTGTGTGAACGGTGACGACCACCAGGCCGTCGTTGCGGTACGCCTGCGACCAGGCGCGCGTGTAAGGCTGGGTGCGCAGCCAGTTGATGCAGGTCAGCGTTCCGAAGTCGACCAGGACGGTGTGGCCGCGCAAGTCAGGGCGGCCGAGCGGCTCGGTGTTGAGCCACTCGGCCGCCCCGGCGAGCGAAGGCATGTGGGGGCCCTTGAACATGTTGGCTACCGCAGGGACCGGAATCCGGCGCGGAGTTCGTCGACGAACAGTTCGGGCTGCTCCCAGGCGGCGAAGTGGCCCCCCTTGGAGACCTGGTTGTAGTGGATGAGGTTGGGGTACGCCTCTTCGGCCCAGCTCCGCGGTGCCTGGTACAGCTCGTCGGGGAAGACGCTGACGGCGGTGGGCAGTTTCACGCCCTTCACGCTGAAGAAGGGAGCGGTGTTCTCTGCGTAGAGGCGCGCCGCGGAAATAGCGGTGTTGGTGAGCCAGAACAGCGTGGCGTTGTCGAGGACGTCGTCGCGCGAGAGGCCTTCCTTTACGCCGGCGAAGGCGCGTGAGATCAGAGCGAGGCTCTTCGCGTCGTGGTCGAGCAGGAACGCGGCCATGCCGACGGGGGAGTCGGCCTGTGCGGCCAGAGACTGCGGGCGTGAGGCCATCATGTAGGCGTAGTAGACGTGCCGGTAGACGAAGTCGAGCTGTTCGACGGCACGCTTCTGCTCGTCGTCGGCGAGAACCGTGTCGTCCGGGAGGGGGGTGCCGGCGATCAGAGCCAGTTCGATGGCGGGCGGGATCACCTTCGGCATGTTGGTGTGGATGCCGACGAGCCCTTCGGGTTCCTGGACGCCCATGGTGTCGGTCACGACCGCACCCCAGTCGCCGCCCTGAGCGACGTACTTCGTGTAGCCGAGGCGCTTCATCAGTTCGCCCCAGGCGCGGGCGATGCGCTCAGGACCCCAGCCCTTGGCTGTGGGTTTGCCGGAGAACCCGTAGCCCGGTAGGGAGGGGATGACCACGTCGAACGCGTCGGACGCATCGCCGCCATGTGCGGTCGGGTCGGTCAGCGGGTCGATGATCTTGATCTGCTCGATGACCGATCCGGGCCAGCCGTGGGTGACGATGACGGGCAGCGCGTTCTCGTGGCGGGAGCGGACGTGGATGAAGTGGATGTCCAGCCCGTCGATCTCGGTGACGAGGTGCGGATAGGACTTCAGCTTCGCCTCGATCCTGCGCCAGTCGTACTCCGTGCCCCAGTACTCGGCGAGGGCCTGCAGCGTGGCGAGCTGGGTGCCCTGCGACTGGTCGTCGACAGTCTCCTTCTCGGGGAAGCGTGTCGCCCGGACGCGAGCGCGGAGATCATCGAGCTCCGCGTCGGTGAATTCGAACGTGAAGGGCCGGATGGCTGTGTTGCCGGACATGAGGGTTCTCCTTGACGTAGGTCATTTTCTCTTTGAACTGTGTAAAGGAGTGTTCTTTCCCTGGGCGCGGGGCCAAAAATCTGAGGGCCATTGCGCCGATTCGGGCCTGCACTGGGGTCTGGCAACAGCATGAAGGCACCTACAGACCGCAAGCACCCGCATTTGCTGTGAACTATGTGTTGCATCTCACGGAGGCAGAACTCGGTCTGTTATTTCCTCTGGGCGGCGGTGATCAAGCATCGGGCGTTGCCCATGCTGGCTGAGACTCGGCAAAGATATCCACCGACGAGGTTCCTTCACCCCCGGGAAAACCCCCGGGTTTCGGCCCTGGGTGTGCCCGAAGTTGCTGGTGGTGCTGGATTCCGGCGGGTTGCAGGCATGTACAACGGGTCCCGCCCGCCGGTGGCGACCAGAGGGCAGGGCCTGTCAGGACGTCACAAAGATTCGACGCGTCTCTCGTATGCGACAATTCAGGATATAACTCTAAACTCTTGGAACGTACCGATAAAACGATCCGTACGCAAGTGACTCCAGTACGTACGCAGCGTCTCTGGAGGCTGTGACGTAAAATCGGATACGTTGTGAGGTGTGCGGCTCCGGGTGATATCTGTTGAGCGAATGAATAGCCCGTGCGAGCTTCACCCTGGCCGCGCCTCCGACAAGGACTGTTGACCATGGGTGGAGCTGCTGTGAAGGCGTTGCAGGGCCGGGGTCGTGAAGTTCAGGCACTCGAGGATGCCGTGGTCCGAGCCCGGGGTGGCACAAGCGCGGTCCTGGTCCTGCGAGGCGATGCGGGCATCGGCAAGACGGCGCTCCTGGCTTACGCGGGCGAGGCGGCCTCTGGATTCAGAACCCTCGCGATCACCGGTGTCGAATCGGAGATACACTTGCCTTTCGCAAGCCTGGAACAGCTCTGCACGCCCCTGCTGAAGGGGCTGGACGCCCTGCCCCGGCCGCAGGCCGATGCTCTGTCCGTCGCGTTCGGGCTGTGCGCTGGCGAGGCGCCGCACCCGTTCCTGGTCGGGCTCGCGGTCCTCAACCTGCTGGCGAACGCCGCCGACGGCCAGCCCACGGCCCTGCTGATCGACGACACCCACTGGATCGACGAAGAATCCCGCCAGGTGTTGGCCTTCGTCGCCAGGCGCATCAAGGCCGAGTCACTTCTCATGATCTTCGCGGAGCGCGAACCGGGCCTTCCCGAACTGGCGGACCTGCCGGAGCTCAGCGTCCATGGCCTGTCAGAACCGGACTCCCGCGAGCTGCTCGGCGCCACTCTCCACGCGCCGCTCGACCCACAGGTCCGCGACCAGATCGTGAAGGAGGCCCAAGGCAATCCGATGGCCCTGCTGCAACTGCCGCGCGCCGGGCTCACGGATCTCGCCGGCGGCTACGCGCAGCCCGGAACGCAAACCCTGGCCAAGAACCTCGAGGACGCGTTCCACCGCCGGTTCACGTCGCTGCCCCAGGAAACGCAGCGCCTGCTGGTCATCGCCGCGGCCGATCCCACCGGCGACGCGGCCCTCCTGCGACGGGCTGCGGCGGCCCAGCAAATTCCGGCGGACGCGGCAGCCGCGGCCGAAATCGCGGGCTTGGTCGAGATCGACGGCCGGGTGCGGTTCCACCACCCGCTGGTGCGTTCCGCGATCTACCAGAGGACGCTGCCGCCGGAACGCAGGGCAGCCCATCAGGCGTTGGCGGACGCTACCGACGCGCGGTTCGCCCCCGACCGGAAGGCCTGGCACGGGGCCCAGGCCGCGAGCGGACCCGACGAGGAGATCGCCCAGAGCCTCGAGGCATCTGCCGACCGTGCCCAGAGTCGGGGCGGAGCGGCCGCCGCGGCGGCGTTCCTGCGTCGTTCGGCGGAGCTGACGGCCGATCCCGCCAGACGCGTTTCCCGCGCGTTGGCCGCCGCCCAGTTGGACATCGACGCCGGCGGTGCCGTCCAGGCCCAGAACATGGTGGCGCTCGCCGAAGGCGGCCCCCTCGACGACCTGCAGCGCGCCCGCCTCGAGCGGCTGCGCGCCCGGCTGATCTTCTCCCAGGTCCGTGGCAGCGCCGCCCCCAAACTCCTCCTCCAGGCCGCACAACGCCTCGTTCCCCTCGACGCCGCCCTGGCCCGCGACACCCTCCTTGAAGCCGTCAACGCTGCGGTCTTCGCCGGCCATCTGAGTGAGGGGCTCCAGCAGCGCACCGTCGCCCTCGCGGCTCGCAGCGGCCCGCCCGCCTCCACACCGCCGCGCACCGTCGACGTGCTCCTGGACACCATGACCAACGTGCTCGTCGACGGCTACGCGGCCAGCGTCGACAGCCTCCGCAACGCACTGCAGGTCGTCAGACGCGATCAGCGGTCGGAGGCCACCGACATCGAACGGCGCTACCTCTGGCTCGCCTGCCCCGTCACGCCCGAACCGCTTGCCCCCGAACTGTGGGACGACGAGGCATGGCACACGCTCGCCGCCGATGCCGTACGTATCGCCAGGGAGACCGGAGCTCTGTCCGTCCTGCCGATGTCCCTGACCTACCAGGCGAGTTATCACGTCCACGCCGGGAACTTCACCACGGCGACGGCGCTCATCGACGAGGCCTCCGCCATCTCCCAGGCCGCCGGCAGCCCACCGATGATCTACCCCGCTCTACTGGTCAACGCCTGGCAGGCAGAGGAGTCCGCGGCTCTGGACGTCATCCAGACTGGGATCAAGGACGCCGGTACCCGCGGTGAAGGACGGACGATCAGCTTCGCCGAGTACGCCACGTCGGTGCTGTACAACGGGCTCGGACGCTACGACGCTGCCCTGACGGCAGCTCGCCGTGCCTGCCAGTACGAGGACCTGGGCTTCTATGGTTGGGCGCTGCTCGAACTCGTGGAAGCCGCTGCGCGCAGTGGACAACCCGGGGCTGCGACGGAGGCCATGGCGGCGCTCACCGAACGCACCACGGCCAGTGGCACCAACTGGGCGCTGGGCACACAAGCGTGCGCGCGCGCCCTGCTCACCGAGGACCACGACGCCGACGCCCACTACCAAGAGGCCATCGACCGCCTCAGCACCACCAGGATCGCCACACAACTCGCCCGCACCCGGCTCCTGTACGGCGAGTGGTTGCGCCGACAGGGCCGCCGCCGTGAGAGCCGCGCCCAACTCCGCGCGTCCTACGATTTCCTGCACAGGATCGGTGCCGCTGGCTTCGCCGAACGCGCCCGCCGGGAGCTTCTCGCCACAGGCGAGCCGGTCCGCAAACGCACGTCCGGGACCATGGCCGGACTTACCAGCCAGGAGGCCCATATCGCCAAGCTCGTCAGATCCGGCCTCAGCAACGCCGAAATCGCCGCGCAGATGTTCATCAGCCCCCGCACCGTCGAATGGCACCTCGGCAACGTCTTCAGCAAACTGGGCGTCGCCTCGCGAAGCCAACTGCGCTCCCTGGCCAGCCCCTCACTCCAGGTCGAATAGCTCGAGCAGTGCTCCCTAGTGCTCTGACCAGGAAGGTTCACCGGGTTGGTGGTCGTGGCGGTTGGATGTGCGGTGAGGTCCGATCCGATCGCTGGAGGTGCGGTGGCCGAGCCTGTGCGTGTGCGCAGACTGACCGACCAGGAGGGGCAGCGGCTGCAGCAGATTGTGCGCCGGGGCAGCACCAACTCGGTGCGATACCGGCGGGCGATGATGCTGCTGGCCTCGGCCGGCGGCAACCGGGTGCCCGTGATTGCAAAGCTGGTGCAGGCCGACGAGGACACCGTCCGCGACGTGATCCATCGGTTCAACGAGATCGGTCTGGCCTGCTTGGACCCTCAGTGGGCGGGAGGCCGCCCCCGCCTGCTCACCCCTGACGAGGAGGACTTCGTCGTCAGGACGGCCACCACTCGCCCGGTCAAGCTCGGCCAGCCTTTCACCCGCTGGTCGCTGCGCAAGCTCGTCGCCTACCTGCGGAAAGTCCACAGCCGGGTCATCCGCATCGGCCGCGAAGCATTACGCCGCCTGCTCGCCCGCCGCGGGATCACCTTCCAGCGCACCAAGACGTGGAAGGAGTCCCCGGACCCCGAGCGTGACGCCAAGCTCGACCGGATCGAAGAGGTGCTGGACCGCTTCCCGGACCGGGTCTTCGCCTTCGACGAGTTCGGCCCGCTCGGCATCCGCCCCACCGCAGGCTCGGGCTGGGCCCAACTACGGCGTCCCGACCGGCTGCCCGCCACCTACCATCGCACCCACGGCGTCCGGTACTTCCACGGCTGTTACTCGGTCGGCGACGACAGCCTGTGGGGCGTCAACCGCCGCAAGAAGGGTGCCGCGAACACGCTGGCCGCGCTGAAGTCGATCCGCGCCGCCCGACCCGACGGCGCACCCATCTACGTGATCCTGGACAACCTGTCCGCCCACAAGGGCACCGACATCCGTCGCTGGGCGAAGAAGAACAAGGTCGAGTTGTGCTTCACCCCGACCTACGCCTCCTGGGCGAACCCCATAGAAGCCCACTTCGGACCGCTGAGGCAGTTCACCATCGCCAACCCCAACCACCCCAACCACACCGTCCAGACCCGCTCCCTGCTTGCCTACTTGCGCTGGCGCAACGCCAACGCCCGCCACCGCGACATCCTGGCCGCCGAACGCAAGGAACGCGCCCGAATCCGCAGCGAGAGAGGCATCCGCTGGGGCGGACGCCCCGTCGCCGCCGCGGCCTGAGCGACCCGGCCAATCTTTCCGGTCACGCCTCAGGTGAGTTGTGGCGCGACCTCGGCTGCGATCCATTCCATCGCGTCTCCGACATGGGCAGCCGCGACGGGCAGCCACAGGGTGCAGGCAGTGAGTCCAGCCTCGGCGAGCTGTCCGAGGTCGTCGGTGACGCTCGCTGCTGTGGGCGTGACGCCGCCGAGTGGCCGTCCCGGTGGTGGTACGGCCGCGGGGACGCCGGGTAGGGTGAGGAATGCAGCCGAGGCGAGGATGAGCCGGTCGGCCTCCCCTGCGTCAGTTGAGAGTTCGTGCAGCCGGCGTCGCACGTCGGTGACCTCCGCAGGGTCGGCGCCGGTGCCGTACCAGCCGTCGCCGAACCGCAGCACGCGGCGCAGGGCGGCGTCGCTGTGCCCACCGACCCACACGGGCGGGCCACCTGGGGTGACCGGAGGAACTCCCAGATGCGCGGCGCGCAGTGTTGTGAACGGCCCGTCGAAGTCTGCGGGCGCCGCGTCCACAGGGCCTTGGCGGTAGCGAGGTGGTCGTCGGTGCGTGCGCCGCGCTCGCGCGCGGGTACGCCGACAGCATCGAACTCGTCCGGGTTCCAGCCGGTGCCGACGCCCAGGATCAGGCGGCCGCCGGACACGACGTCCAGGGTGGCCGCTTGGTTGGCGAGCACCAGCGCTGGGTAGTACGGCGCGACGAGCACGGACGTCAGCAACCGTAGGCGCGTCGTGGCGCCCGCGACGGCCGACAGCAGCACGAGCGGGTCGGTGTCGAGGCCGAACCCGCTGTCCAGGAGTCGGTTGCCGACCGCGACGTGGTCGAAGCCTAAATCCTCGACGAGTTCGGCGGTCCGGTTCATGTTGTCCGTGAGCTCGGCGTCTAGGGTGAGGATCCTCTTGGCGAGCCGGATGGCTTCGCGCCGGGCGGTGGTGGTTGCCAGGCCTTCCTCGCGGGGGCGCCAGCGGGCGATCTCGTCGATCTTCTTCGCGCCGACGGGACGCCGGGCGTCGATGCCGAGGTCTGCGACGCGGACGAGGGCGGTCAAGGCGTTCACGGCCCGGGTCCGCTCGCCGGTGAGCTCGTCCCGGGCGGTGAGGAGGATCTGGGCTGCCGCCCGGACCCCTTCGTCCATCCGCGGGGCACGCAACACCCGACCTGCTCCATCCTGTCCACCAGCGCGGCCAAGACCTCCCTGGCCTGCCGCTCGGTGACGCAGTGGATCACTGCGTCGTCCGCGTAACGCTCGAACCAGACACCCGGATACTCCAGGGCCAGCCAGGTGTCGAACGCGTAGTGCATGAACAGGTTCGCCAGCACGAGCGAGACCGGAGCCCCTTGCGGGGTTCCCCGGTCCCGGACCAGCAGGCTGCCGTCAGGCTGCTGCATCGGCGCTTCCAGCCACCTCCGCACATACAAGATCACCCAAACGGCGTCGGTGTAAGCTTCCACCGCCTTGACCAGGAGGTCCCACCGGACGCTGTCGAAGAACTTGGCGACATCGAGGTCGATGACCCAGTTCCGTTTCCAGCAGCGGTCCCGGCAGCGTGCGACCGCGTCCAGCGCCGATCGTCCGGGCCGGTATCCATACGAATCCGGATGGAATACAGGCTCCACCCGGCGCATGAGATGCCTGGCCACCACAGTCTGCGCCACCCGGTCAGCCACACAAGGAATCCCGAGGATTCTTGTCCCTCCGCCATGCGGCTTCGGAATCTCCACCGCGCGCACCGGCCGCGGAAAGTAAGACCCCGACGACATCCGGTTCCAGACCTTGTAGAGGTTGCCCTTCAGGTCCTTCTCGAACTCGTCAAGAGACTGCCCGTCCACTCCGGGAGCGCCCTTGTTCGCCCTGACTTCCTCCCACGCCTCCTTGACTTCCCACTTCGAAATCTCAAACGACTTGGCCTGTGACTTCAACTGGTCCACCGAATTCCTCCCGGGCACAGCCCGGTTGACGCGATCAACTCAGCCACGAACGACCCGGCCCCTTCGCTCCGCCCCCGTTACAGGGGCTTCACCACTACTACGAGCCGGTCCGCCGGCGCACCTGGCCTCGGTACTCGATCCCTTGCAGTGTCGGCTGCTTGGGACACTCCCTCCCACCCGCTGTCCAGACGGGCAGCGGCAAGGCACGCCTTCTCCTGTTCCATGCGGAAGCCGCAGACTGGGCTCACGTCGCCTGCATGCCGGACACCGCCTGGCCAGTAAACGGGCACCCGCCAGACATATCCCGGGATTGGGTATACACCCCGGTTTTGATGTCACCTTTGACTCTTACGATACGTCAGCAGCGATTCACTTGCGTTCGTCTTCCCGGTCCCCACCTGACGCCTCTTACGACGCCTTTTCCTCGTCGCTCACCACGACGGTCTTCAGCCAACGCAGCACGAGGTGGTTTGAAGCCTCCCCCCGCAGGGCGACTTCGAAGGACCAAACAACCTTCGTCTTCCGCACAGCAGCACTTCAAGAACTGCTCCTACAACCAGCTCCATTCATGTTCAGGACACAAATACCGGGAGCCCCTGGGCCCACCGATCCTACGAATGACCAGCGGAAACCCACACTTGAAAGGTAGGACTCCATGATCTTGGAAGCCCGTGCCTGCCATGTTCCGGACACCACCGAGCTGACAGACCGCCATGAACCGGGCCCCGCACGACAACGCCGAAGCCCTGAGCAACAGCCCCCCGAGTGGAAGACCCGCTACGCGGTCCGCTCCGGAGTGGAAGGCACCGTCAACGAGTTCGCCCACGGCCACGGCATGCGACGCTGCCGCTACCGAGGACAGCCGAAAGCACACGTCCAACACGTGCTCACCGCCATCGCCGTGAACATCGAACGGCTCAGCGGCCGGCCGGAGACCGCGGACACCTCTCCACAGAGACCGCCGACCGCCTTCCAAACCTTCCTGGACCAGCGGGGAATCCCCCGCTCAAAGTCCCGGCGCACCCTCGGCACCTGACCTCAACCATCCAAGATCCCCGACAGACACGGCAGCTGTAGTTCTTGATCGTTGATGTGTTCGCGCAGGTCAGGAAGCTGCCCGGGTGCCAGAGGGCATGGGAACGACCACCGTGATCATGAACGTTTGTGAAGACGATCAAGGATCAGGTGGCCGTAGAGGCCACGATAGCCCAGCAGGCGTGGACGACGGCGTTCGGGGCGGCGTTGGGCGAGATCGCGGACTGCTTCCCGCGCCCAGAACCGCGGCTGGTGGCGCGGGAGATGACCGAAGCGATGCTGATGGAGCTGGATGCCCGCAACTGCTGGACACTCGCTGAGGCTCTCGGCCACAGCGGCCCACACCGCCTGCAGCAATTCCTCTCACGCTCCGGCTTCGACCACGACCTGGCCCGTGACCGGCTCGCTGCCTGGACGGCAGGTGAACTCGCCGACGACAACGCGGTGCTGATCGTAGACGAGACCGGCGATGAGAAGTCCTCCACCGATTGTGTCGGGGCGGCGGCCCGCCAGTACTCCGGGGCACTCGGGGCCTGTTTCTGAATAACTGTCAGGGTTGATCTTTCGGATGGTCCTCGTCAGGCAAGCGCACTCGAAGCTGTTCGAGGGTCCGGGCGGGCGA
>NZ_JBIAEC010000060.1:0-11047 GCF_042868225.1 Streptomyces sp. NPDC007856
GGGGCGAGAACGAGGACCTGGTCGGCGCCGCCGAGGCAGCCCAAATTCTCGGATACAGCAACGCCGACAGCTTCATCAGCGCACTCGGACACGGGCTCCTGCCCGACCTCGAGCAGCCCGACGGATACGAGTACCGACGTGGCAGCGGCGGCCGCCCCCGCCAGCAGCGCTGGAAACGCACCCGCCTCGAGAACCTGGCAGCCCGCCGCTCCGCACCCTCCTGACTACGGCGCACCGGACCGCGCCGCAGGCGGGATACCGTAAGACCGCGGCCTCTGGTTGAAGGGATCGACGAACTCCCGGCGAGCCAGACGCCGCACGATGGCCGGTATGGAGAGGCCAGCCACCTCTCCCCCGCAAAGCCCCACGGCCTTGCGGAACCGGCCATCGCTACCGATCCCGTGCTACCTCCGCCTCAACCGCGGGTCATGCGCTGGATCGACGACGGCTCGGTGCGCGACCTTAACCACACGGCCGAGGACATCGAGCGGTGGGAGGAGGAGTGGGACGAGGAGGGCTTCGGGCTCTTCGCCGTCGAGCTGCTGGCCTCGGGCGAACTGATCGGCTTCACGGGACTGTCCGTGCCCGAGTTCCTGCCGGAGGTGATGCCCGCCGTGGCGATCAGCTGGCGGATCGGCTCGCAGTTCTGGGGCCAGGGATACGCGTCCGAAGCCGCCCACGCCACGCTTGAGTTCGCTCTCCAGGACCGCGGCCTGGACCGCGTCATCAGCGTCAACCGGGTGGGTGACAACGCCTCCGAGAACGTCATCCGCAAGCTCGGCATGGTGCCCGAGCGGGAGACGGCACACCCGGTGCACGGCTACCCGCTGCGCATTCACGCCATCGATCTCACCGAGTTCCAGGCATGAACCGGCCGAGCCGTCGATCACCACAGAACAGCTGGCCACTGTCCCTACGTCCCCGAGCGCATTGACGCGACGGTACGGACACCCATACGACGGATGTTGTCTTCCTGTCGCTGACCTGCGCATTCACGGAACTGCGTCCAGAGCCAGGTTCAATTTCGCCATCAGGAGGGCAAGGTCGAGCGAAATCTGTCAGGCTGCTCTGACCTCGGCAGCAGAACCGGCCGTGACTGCGGTGGTTCCGGTCTGGCCAGGAGCCGGCGGAGCTCCGCCCAGACTTCGTGGGCTTCGTAGCCGAGGATCAGCTGGCATCCGCGGAGTTGCTCGGGGGCAGCAGGCCGCCGCCGGGCCACAGGGGAGATCCTGCTTCCGCCCAGGCCAGATGCCGGCGGACCTCGATGAGGACCTCGATCCGGTCGGCGGGCCCGTACGCCACTCCCCTCAGAGAGGCGGGAACGGCCAACCCGGCCAGAGCCACTGGCCGAAGATCCGCCGCCCCGACGCCCGCTCCCTCCCCTTCGGCGAGCGCGGGGCGGCAGGCCTCAGCCCACGAACCGCCGCGGAGCCCGGTCCATGACCAGCCCGAACCTGACCATCGACAACGCCGCCGGCACCGTGCGCGCCACCGCCGGCACCCGCCATGACGATGCCGTCATCTTCGAGTTGGCCGGGGCGATGCGCGGCAGCGTGCATGTCACCGGCACTCACCCCCACCGCTGGGACCAGTTCACCGCCGTGCGCGCCTGTCTCGGCCCCGTCGACGCTTTCCAGGCCACCGCCCCCGACGAGGGACCTGCCGCGGCTCGCCCGCAGCCGCAGCGGCTACCGGGGCGGCCTGACCCTCTACGACGACGACTCCATCCACCGCCCCCAGGTCACGGTGTACCCGATGGAGTCCACCGCCGGACACGAGCCATCCGAGAAGACGGGCGGCGACGCTCACCGCCGTCCTGCGCGCCTGCACCGCCCATGTCGCGCAGCGCGACGACCTGCGCTCGATCCTTCAGCTCTCCCGGCTGCGGGACACTCCCGCCGCCGCCTGAAGGCCCCGGACGAAGCACAGCGAGCCGCCGTACGGCTGCCGACCACGCCGCGACCCACTGCCGCCGCGGTCCCATCCCGGCCACGGCGTTTCAAGGGGCCGTGCTGGAGACGGTTGCGGACTACGTCCGGCAAGAGGCCGCTGCTGCCAGGTATCGCCTGCTGAGCCGTCGAGCAGCGCAGCGCCCCCGCTTCCCTTCCGTTCTAGTGGTCGTTGCAACACCCCAGTTCAAGGGGTGCGATGGACTTCGAGATCCGTAAGAACAGGAAGCCGGGGGGCGGCAAGCTGACCCAGGAGCGGGCCGCATACTTCCAGCTCATGGAGCAGGGCTACAGCACCCGGGAAGCGGCCCGGATCGTCGGGATCAACCTGCGCACCGGCAAGAAGTGGCGTAACGGCCACCACTCGCCGGGCAAGGGCCGCAAGGCGGTTCCTCCGATCTACCCCGGCCACGGGCACACGCCCGAACCGCCGGGACCGGAGGAACCGCCCGCCGCGTCGCGGTATCTCCAGGAGCACGAGCGAATCCACATTGCCGACCGGCTGCGTGAGAAGGCGTCCGTCCGGCAGATCGCCGCTGAGCTGGACCGCAGCCCCTCAACGATCAGCCGGGAGATACGCCGCAACCGGCGCCCCATGCCCAAAGGTGGCTTCGCCTACCAGCCCTTCCATGCCCACCGCCGGGCCGAGCGGCGCCGCCCCCGGCCCAAGCCCGGCAAGATCGGCCAGAATCCCGAGCTGCGGAACTTCATCCAGGACCACCTCGAACGCCGATGGAGCCCCGAGCAAATCTGCCAGGCTCTGCGGACCGGATTCCCCGGCCGACCGGAGATGCACGTGGTCCACGAGACGATCTACCAGGCCCTCTACGTCCAGGGCCGCGGAGAACTGCGTCGGGAGCTGACCCGAGCCCTTCGCACCGGACGGGCTCTGCGACGCCCGCACCGCCATGCCCACAAGCGCACGTCCAGAGCCGTGAAGGACATGGTGATGATCAGCGACCGGCCGGCGGAAGCCGAGGACCGGGCTGTCCCCGGCCACTGGGAAGGCGACCTCATCATCGGCAAGGACGGACGCTCCGCCATCGGCACGCTGGTCGAACGCTCCACTCGCTACCTGATGCTGGTGCACCTGCCCGTCGGGCACAGCGCCATCGCCACCCGCAACGCGCTCGCCACGACCGTCCAGACTCTCCCGCGTCACCTGTGGCGGTCCCTGACCTGGGACCAGGGCTCGGAGATGGCCGCCCACCGGGCGTTCACCGTCGCCACCGACATCCCGGTCTTCTTCTGTGACCCGGCCAGCCCCTGGCAGCGCGGCTCGAACGAGAACACGAACGGTCTGCTGCGGCAGTACTTCCCCAAGGGCACCGACCTGGCAGCCCACACCCCCGAGGACCTGACGGCCGTCGCCGCCGAACTCAACAGCCGCCCACGCAAAACGCTCGGCTGGGAAACCCCAGCCGAGCGCCTCGCTAAGCTCCTGGCAACAGCCAGTTGATCACCTGTGTTGCAACGACCCCTGGAATCTGCCTCCCGCGGGGGCGCTCCGCTGCACTTTCAGGCGTCTTTTGCACCTGGTCGATGCTGAAGATTCTCGGGCTTGGTAGCGCGGGACATCAGCTCCTGTACGACACGCGCCGCCTTCCGGCCGCCGTGGATGATGTCGACCACGGCCCGGGTGATGGGCATCTCCACGTCGTGGCGTTCGGCCAGGCCCTGGATGGCCTTGCAGGAGGCGACGCCTTCCGCGGTCTGGGGCGTGGCAGCCCGCGCCTCTTCGACGCTCAGGCCCCGGCCCAGGTGGGCGCCGAAGGTGTGGTTCCGGGACAGCGTGGACGAGCACGTTGCGATCAGGTCGCCCATGCCTGCGAGCCCGGCGAGGGTGAGCGGGTCAGCGCCCATGGCGGCGCCGAGCCGGGTTGCCTCGGCGAGTCCGCGGGTGACCAGGGCGGCCTTGGCGTTGTCTTTGAGCTTCATGCCGCCCGTGATGCCGACGGCCAGGGCGATGACGTTCTTGATGGCGCCGCCGAGTTCGCAGCCGATGACATCGGTGTTCGTGTACGGCCGGAAGTACGGCGTGTGGCATGCCCCTTGGATGAGCGCGGCCGTGCTCTCGTCGGCGCAGGCGACGACGCTCGCGGCCGGTTTGCGGTCGACGACCTCGGCAGCCAGGTTGGGCCCGGACACCACGGCGATCCGTTGCACCGCGAAACACCGCCGCGCAGGGTCCGCGATCATCTGGCTCAGCATCGCACGCATCTGCGTCACGGACTTGGGACGTGGCCGCGGCATCCACCGCCACACTTCAGGATCGGACGCCGAAGGGAAGAGGGCTTCAGCATGGTCGGTGGATAAGGGAATGAGGCGGACCTCGCTACCGACAAGAGCGTTGATGTTCACGGCGACACACTAGAGGCTATCCGATCATGTGACCGGCGACCGGCTGGGGCAGCGAAGCGGGCAAACTCCCACGGGTCGTGTGCGCTGAAGACGGTGACCTCATCCCCGCGGCCGCGGCGCAGGCCGCGCAGTCGATCGCGGGTCATGACGCGAGCCGCGACATCGACCTGTGCTCCCTGCTGGACCGGCTCGAGGACGGGGTGGGAAAGGGGCGGAGTGTGCTCAAGCTCGCCGTGATACATGTACGCGTCGCCGGCGTGCAACAGCCACCGCCCGCTGCCGTCGCGCACGGCGACTCCCGCGTGTCCCGCCGAGTGGCCAGGCAGCGGCACCAGCAGCAGCTCGCCCGCCAGGCCCCGCGGCCGCGCCACGCCTGGGAAGCCGAACCACTCCGTGCGCTCCTCCACGCGGGCGGGTGTCAGCAGCGGGTTGTGCGCCCGGTGTGCCGGCATGAAGCGGTCGAGGCTATGCCGGTGGTGCGCTGCCGCCGGGTCGGTGACGGCCCGGTACTCGTCCGGGTGCACATGCACCCGAGCATGAGGGAAGTCCGGCAGCCCTCCGGTGTGGTCGCGATGCAGGTGGGTGAGCACGATGTGCCGCACGTCCTGGGGCGCGTACCCGAGACGGACGACCTGACGCAGCGCGCTCTGCTCGGGGTCCAGTGCGGGCTGGGCGTAGGCCACCCAGCCCGCACCCAGCGAGCGGTCAGGACGCTGTAAGTCCGCAGTGCCGAGGCCGGTATCGACCAGGACCAGCCCGTCCGAGTCCGTCTCGATGAGCAGACAATGACAGACAGTGGCCAGTTCGCGGTTCACGACGCCGGCCGTGGGTTCTTCACGGAGCGGTGGAATCTTCCGCAGAGAGCCGCAGTTGAGATGGTGGATACGCATAACGCCCCCTGGAGGCAAGTCGGCGGGCTGTTCGCGACGGACGTTAGGAGTGCCCTTCGTGACTCACCAAACGGTTGGACACACACCGGCGAATAACCAGGACGACCCGCTGGCGGACTGTCCGGACAGCGCCCTTGTTCCACCAGGCCCCGAACCGCGATGCCCTGTCGACATCACCCTCGCCACGCTGAGCGGCCGATGGACGCCGCTGGTACTCCGCGAGTTTCTACGGCGCGGCCAGGCCACATACTCCGAGCTGTCCGCCGCCCTGCCCACTCTCTCGGACAAGGTCCTCTCGGACCGACTAGCCCAATTGACCAGTGCCGGCGTCATCGAGCGCCACCGCACTCCCAGCTGGCCTCCCCGCGTCCGCTACGTTCTGACCAGCCAGGGCCGGGCGCTGGAGTCAGTGGTGCACAGCATGTGGGAGTGGGGCACGGCGCAAAGGGAGACCCTTAGCTGATTACCAGACCCGTCGGACACGGGCTAGAACGAGCCATTACACCGGCGGGACGGCCGACCTGCGTCACGAAACACGCGCGCTCTTCGCTCCCCGCTCTCCCCACACGGTTCAACATTTCACGAGCTGGGGCGAGGAGCACCTCCGGTCGTTTTCAAGAATCGCCATCACCGGTCGGGCAGGCCGGTCGTAACCAGCGAGCCGACACCGAACCCGGCGCGGTCGGCGTGCGGGTGCAGCAGGGAGGAGGCGGCACGCTCCCCGGCTGCGCCTGGGGGCCGTATCGTGGGAGGTGCCTCCGGAGTGTGCCGACAGCTCCCCCGGAGGCGCCCGCATTTTCAGGCCTTGGCCGCAGCCACCTGCCGGACCCGCCCAGCGAGCTCCTTCACCGCGCGCGTCTTCGCGTACGGCGCCAGGTCCGTGCGCATCGTGGCGAAGTGGTCGTCGCCGCGGACGGATGAGATGTGCTCGTACTCATCCAGGAACCGAGCCCACGACTCGCATGCGGCCTCCACGTGCCCGTACCGCAGTTGGCGCTGCGCGAGGACCGCGTAGGCGTGGACGCGGCCCTGCCGCTCCTGCGCGGGCTGCACGCGGATCGACTGCTTCATCGCCCCGATGCTGCCCGGCAGGTCGCCTTCCTCCATCAGCACGTGGGAGACGTGGAAGAGGTAGGCGGTCTGGTCGTAGCCGCCGATCCCATCGCGTCGGTTGTCGGCTTTCGCCAGCGCCGCCTCGGCCTCGCGCAGCCGGGCGTGGGCCTGGCGCCGGTCCCCGACCATGGAGGCCGCGTGTGCCTGCTGCCCCCGCAGGAATGCCACCAGGCGGGGGCCGGCCGACGGTGCCGCCTCGGCCGCCGAATCCGCAAACTCCAGTGCCATCCGGCCGTGTCGCAGGTTCGACGCCTGGAGGGACATGCCGCGCAACGTGCGGCAGTAAGTGAGGTGGTCGCCCGCCTCGTCGGCGAGCTTCAGCGCCGTGGTGTAGTACGTCTGCCCCAGGCCGTGGGCTTTCTCGTACATGGCCATCCAGCCCGTCAGGTAGGTCAGGTCGGACGCGGGGCGAGCATGTCCTGCTTCACCGGCTCGGCGGCCTGCGCCCTAAGCCACGGGCCGACGGTGTTGACGAGGAACGCCGCCGCCATGGGGCGCGCGTGGCCGGCGCCGAACTCGTCCAGGATGTCGGCGATCCGCTCCGTCATCGAGCGCACCGAGGCGACCTGGGAGGCGCCGATCCGGGTGGTGGCCTTGCCCGGGGTGACCGGGTCGTCGGCGGCTCGGGCGCTGCTGCTGAACGCGGGCACCGTCAGCGCGGCAGAGAACAAAGTCGCGGCCAGGACACCGCGTCGGGATGGGGCCATATCCGCCCTTCCGAGGTCGATCAACTCCTCCACAGTGTCGACTGGTTCGGAACGGTCTCCGGGATGGACGGGCTGAAGCCCGGCTTCCGCGTGAGTGACCGGTCGCCCTAACCGGGCGGACAGCGCCTCAAGGATCAATGGCCTGACCTCGGGTTTCGGTGGCGTACCGGCAATCCAGTGCGCGACGGCCGTCCGGTCGTACGTCAGTTGCAGTCCGGCCTGCGGGCCGAGCCGGTTGACTTGCTGCGCCAACTGCGTACGCGTCCATCGTGCCTGCTCAAGCAGCCTGTCCAAGGCTGGATTGGGCGTGCGTTTCCTCGTGGCCATGTCTCAACTCCCGACAGCCCCATGGCGTTCACGGTGTTCACGGTCGCACCTGCGGCCCACGGTACCCGCAGACAGTGACCGCGCGATTACCTCTTACGAGTAAAGCGACTGATCTCGGCCTTGGGAGTAGCGGTGACGAGCGCACCACCCTTGAGAACTGGCTCGGCGACGCCAACAGGCGGCCCCTGCATAGAGCGTGGGCGCCCCCGCGTGGCCGAAGACCTGATGAGCGTGTGCTTCTGCGTCTCCACCGGCAGCAACGGGTGCGACGTCGCCGAGCCGGACGCCCGCCGCGTGCAGATGGCCCGCCGGGTCACCGCGGCCCGGCTGCGCTACTGCGGCCTGCCCGACCTGGTCGATGACGCCACGCTCATCGTGTCTGAGTTAGTCACCAACGCGGTCGTGCACAGCAGCGGATCGCAGGTCACCCTCACTCTCGCGGTCCGTGACGGCTTCCTGCACATCGCCGTGCACGACGAGAGGCCCGGCGATTTCACGGTGCACAACGCCGACAGCGACGCTGAGCGCGGCCGCGGCCTGTTCCTCGTTGACCACCTTGCCGACGCGCACGGCGGCACGTGGGGAACGAGTGATGAGGGGGCCACCACCTGGTGCCGCCTCGCCCTTGCCCGGGCGTGCCAGTGAACACGCGCTACGCATCCACTGACCTCGAGGCGTTGCCCATCGACGCTGACCTGATCCGCCAGAGCTACAACACGGTGCTGCTGGCCACCGGGCCCCTACCGCAGGAGCGGCGAGCACATCTGGCGGGGCTGCTGCGCGGGCACGCCGGGCTTCTCCTGCCCGAGGTCGAGGGCCAGATGCCGCACATGCGCGGCGAGTGGCGGCACACCGCGGAGCACGTCGTGCGCCGCACACACCACGCCCTCGGCGTCACCGTCGCCGAGTCGCGGCGAGCTGACCGCCTGGACGATCTGGCGTCCCTGACCCGCTCACTCCTCATGCTGCACGAACAAGCGGTGCCACCGCGGCCGCTCACACGCTCCGCCCGCTCCTGACCAGGCAGTCGGCACGGGCGGAAGTGCCGGCGCTGGGTCGCGCCCCTTGCGAGCCCCAGCGCCGGCCGTACGGTCCACGACCCGCTACCTGTGCGGGCCCACCAGTTTCGATACGAAGGAGACAAGATGTTCGTCCACGCCGACCGCATGCCGACCGGCCCCGCGGTCCCGCAGGGCTTCGCCACCCATGTCCCTTGGGGCGTCGGCCGCATGGCCCCGTTCCCGACCATGGCGCCGGGCTTCGCGCGCGTCATGCTGGACCCGGCTACCCAGACCGCCGTGTTCTTCGACGCTTCCGGGCGCGTCATGGAGGCGCCCGGGCACGGCACCAGCACCACCCCGGCCACGGGCACCAGCCCCGATGGGCAGGGCCAGGGCAGCACCGACTCCGATCAGGGCAGCGACAGCGATCAGTGAGTGACTCGCGTCCGGTGCTGGTCGTCACCAGTCTGTATGACCCCACCGCCGACGTGGTGATACGCGAGCTGCACGACAGGGGCGTCCCGGTCGTGCGGTTGGACTCCGCGGACTTTCCCGCATCACTGTCGGTGGAGGCCGAAATCAGCTCACACGGCGTGAAGGGGTTCATTCACACCTCGTCGCGCACCGCTGACCTGGCAGCCGTCCGCTTCCTCTACTACCGGCGCCCCACAGGGTTCGCCTTCCCTCACCTGAGCGAGCAGGACGCACGGTTCGCTCTCACCCAGGCCCGGTACGGGCTCGGCGGGGTGCTGGCCTCCCTGCCCGGCTGCCTGCCCGTCAACCACCCGCACCGCATCGGCGACGCCGAGTTCAAGCCGTCCGGGCTGGCCGCGGCCGCCGCTGCCGCGTTCTACGTGCCGTCCACGCTCATCACCTCGAGCCCGGACGCGGCCCGCGTCTTCATCAAGCGGCACGCCCCGGTCATCTACAAGCCGCTGTGGAACCCCGTCTACCTGATCGACGGTGTCTCCTCCGTCGTGAAGGTCGCCGAGGTGACACCCGAGGACATAGACGACCGCGTGGCCGGCACGGCGCACCTGTTCCAGCAGCTGGTGCCCAAGACGGCCGACGTGCGCGTGACCGTCATCGGCTCCCGCGTCTTCTGCGTCCGTATCGACTCAGACCTTCTGGACTGGCGCACCGACTACAGCCGGCTGACCTACATCCCGGTCGATCCGCCTCCCGGGATCGAACCGGCCCTTCACCGCTACATGGACCGCTTCGGGCTGGTCTTCGGCGCTTTCGACTTCTGCGTCGGCGAGGACGGGCGATGGTGGTTTTTGGAGTGCAACCCGTCCGGCCAGTGGTACTGGCTGGAAACCGAGACCGGCCTGCCGATGCTCGCCGCCCTGGCAGACCTGTTGGAGAGGACGACGTGACCGAGCAGGACCTGCTGCACAAGCAGCTCATCGACACACTGACTGCCAGCGGCAGCCTGCGCACCGAGCCGTGGAAACGCGCGGCCGAGACGGTCCCCCGGCACGAGTTCTTGCGCGACGGGTTTTTCCGCCGCGTCGAGGGCGCCGTGCCGGCAGCGTGGGCGCCGGTCCTGGACGACGACGCGGGATGGCTCAAGGCCTGCTACACGGATGAGTCGCTGGTGACCCAGATCGCCGGAACGATCGCGCCCGTGGACATCCGGGGCCAGATCATGCGTCAGCCGACGAGTTCCAGCACCCTGCCCTCCCTCGTCCTGTCGGATGCTGGAAGCCCTCCAGGTCGAGCCGGATGCGCGGGTGCTGGAGATCGGCACCGGCACCGGCTACTCCACCGGACTGCTGTGCGCGCGTCTCGGGGATGAGCGTGTCACCTCCATCGAGTACGACCAGGACGTGGCCGCGCGGGCACGCGCCGCCCTTGCCCGGCTCGGCATGTATCCCACGCTCGTCACCGGTGACGGCCTGCTCGGCTACGAGGAGGGCGCACCGTACGACAGGGTGATCGCCACGTGCGGGGTGCGCACGCTGCCACAAGCGTGGATCGAGCAGACCCGGCCCGGCGGCATCATCCTGGCGACCATCGGCGGCTGGCTCGCAGCGTCGGAACTGGCGCGGCTGACGGTCCACGACGACGGCACAGCGTCGGGCCCGCTGCTGGGCGGGCAGGTCAGTTTCATGCTCGCCCGCCCGCAGCTGCCGCCCCCGCTCGGCCTCCTGCCCGATCTCAGCGCGGGCGTGGAGCGGAAAGCCATCGTCGGCGCCGACGTCCTGGATGACTGGACGACACGGTTCGTCGTGCAGGCCGCCGTACCGGACGCGCAGCGTCTGACGCTCACGCAGGACGGGCAAGAGCAGCATGTCCTGGTCGATGTCGACTCCGGCTCCTGGGCGGCCATGCGCGAACAGGATGGCCGCTGGACCGTCCGCCAGGACGGCCCCGATCTGCTGTGGGACGCCGTCGAGGACCAACTCGGCCGCTGGCGCGCCAGTGGTGCGCCGCCGCTGGAGCAGTGCACCGTCCACATCACCCCCGAAGGGCAGACCATCCGCTGGTAGACCCTCCGGGTGAGGCCACGCCTGTCTGCCTCCCCCCGTGGTGGATGGGCGGGGCTTTCTGCTGCCTCCGGCCACGCCGACACGGTCCGGCCCCGCCCGGGCCTCAGATCGGCAGCCTCGCTCATTGTGCAGTCCGGCAGGTTTCGCGACCTTGTGATGGGCGACGGCCTCCACCTCCAGCGCTTCAGCAAATCCTCAACGACT
>NZ_JBIAEC010000061.1:0-10290 GCF_042868225.1 Streptomyces sp. NPDC007856
TGATCAGCAACCGGGTTGCGTCCGGGTGGTGCACCTGTCCGCGGCGCTGCCACCAGCGGCGTATGGACTCCACAGCGAACTCGGCGGTGTCGTGGGCGGTCCCGACGTTGACCCAGCCGGTGTTGGTGGCGATGTCGTAGATCCCATACGGGATGGCGACGGGCTGGTCGCTGGTGGTGAAGGTGTGGCAGTCGACTTTGATCGGGTCCTTGCCTGGACGCCAGGTGCGACCGGGCCGGTCTCGGTTGCCGAGCCATTCCTTGGCCTTGGTGTCGACGCTGATCACCGGCTGTCCGTCGTCGAGGCAGGCGGTGGCCGTGGCGTTCAGGTGGGCGAACTGGGCGTCGCGGTCCGGATGGCCGGCGCCCTCGGTGGTCTTGACGGTGCCCTGCAGGCTATAGCCGAGGCCGTGCAGCAGGCGCCCGACGGTTGCGGCACTGACCGGATGGCCCTGTGAGGTCAGAGTCGAGGCCAGGGCTCGCAGCGACAAGGTGGTCCATCGTAACGGGGAGACGGGATCACCCCGGGTGTGCGGCTCGATCAGCGCCTCCAGAGCCGGCAGCAGGCCGGGGTCGGTGACGGTCAACGGCTTGCGGCCGGCTCCCGCAGCCCGGACCCTCCGCGTCGGCACCGGCTCCCCGGCCAGTTCGGTGACGCCACGCGCGATGGTGGCGGAGCTGGTCCCGGAGGCGGCAGCAACCAGAGTGATCCCCCCATGGCCGATGGCCGCGGCCTCGCTGGCTAGGTAGAGCCGACGGCGGCGCTCGTCGAGATGCGGCAGGATCCGATCGAACTTGGCTCGTAAGGCGGTGACGGGCGGACGCACGCTCATGGTCCACCGTCCCACGAACTCCGCCTGAGCAAGCAGTAATTGAAATACAAGCCCCCGGCCGCACCGAGAATTGCCAGATCGGCGTCTTCGCCGCCTACGCCTCCACCCTGGGCCGGGCTCTGGTCGACCGCGAGCTCTACCTCCCGAAGTCCTGGACCGAGGACCGGGAACGCTGCCGCACCGCAAGGGTCCCCGACGAGCGGGAGTTCACCACCAAAGGCGAACTGGCCCGGCACATGGTGCTGCGGGCCCTGGTCTCGCCGCTGCCCATCGCCTGGGTCACCGCGGATTCCGCCTACGGTCAGGACAACCGATTCCGCCGGCTGCTGGAGCAGTCGGGTGTCGGATACGTACTGGCTGTCCCCAAGTCCCAGTTCAGCGTGGGCTGTTCACGGATCGAGGGCCTGTTCGCGCAGGCCCCGGACGAGGCATGGGAGAAAGTCTCCTGCGGCGACGGTGCGAAGGGGCCCCGCGTCTACCACTGGGCAGCAGTGCGGCTGCCGGCCGTCGCCGAATTCGACTATCAGGGCGAGGTCCCTCACCGGATGCGGTGGGCACTGGCCCGGCGCAGCATCAGCAAGCCCGACGAGATCGCCTACTACCTCGCCTACGCGCCCCTTCAGGTCACCGTCCAGGAGCTGGTGCGGGTCGCCGGGGCGCGCTGGGCGATCGAGGAGTGCTTCCAGGCCGCGAAGAACGAGTGCGGCCTGGACCAGTACGAAGTCCGCCGCTACGTGGGCTGGTACCGGCACATCACTCTGGCCATGCTCGCGCACGCCTTCCTGGCCGCCACGGCACACCAGGTTCGGGAAAAGGGGGCGGAACAGGTGAGACACCCGGGGCAATCGGGCTCACAGTGGCGGAGGTTCGGCGACTCCTGGCAGCTTGTCGTCCCCGGCCCTCCCACCTGCGCGGACATCGAGGACGGCGTCACGCGCTGAACTGGTCGAACTGGCGCCGCCGACGCCAAGCAGTCGCCCGCCGCTGCCACTTCCTGCGGCGTTGCCGCACGATCGAGGGGCGGTCTCCGTGAGACCGCCCCCGCACGATCGAAGTCCCGCTACACTCCCGCCACCCGGCGAAAAGACCAGGTCAGACACCGAAATCCTGCTGGAGTACTAGCCGGGCGGCGCCCAAACGTCCGGCCCGGCTTCCCGCCACTCCACCCAGGCCGCGCTCGCCACGTCTTCGGGCTCGACGTCTTCGGATCCGGCCTGGCGTAGGAACTCGACGATGTCGAGCAGCGTGTACGCCATGCCCATGAAGTGGCTGCCGACGCGGACTCGCCTGCCGCCGTCCTCGGCCGGTGGGTAGACGACGACCTGTGGTGTCTCGGTCACCTTTTCAGAGTGCGGCGCGGGCCGGCAGCGCGCATGCGGGACGCCAGAGCCGTTCGTAGTCTGGTGGTGCTCGGGGCAATCACGGAGGTCTACCGATGCCCCGAACCATATGGTCAGGCGCTATTTCTTTCGGATTGGTCACCGTTCCGATCAACGTACAGAGCGCGACCGAGGACCACAGCATCCACTTCCACCAGTACCACCTCGAGGACATGGGGCGCGTCCGTTACCGCAAGGTGTGCGAGCTGGAGGACCGCGAGGTCGACCAGTCCGAGATCGGCAAGGGCTACGAACTGACCCGTGACCGGGTCATTCCGATCACCGATGAGGAACTGAGCAACCTCCCGCTGCCGACGGCGAAGGCGATCGAGATCGACGCCTTCGTGTCGATGGAGGACATCGACCCGATCCGCATGGGCGCCGGGTACTACCTCGCCGCGGGCGGGCAGGTCGCCGCGAAGCCGTACAAGCTGCTCGTCGAAGCGCTGCGTCGCTCCAGCAGGGTGGCCATCGCGAAGTACGCGTGGAGTGGCCGCGAGAGGCTGGGCATGCTCCGGGTCCATGGCGACGCCCTGGTCCTGCAGGAACTGCTGTGGCCCGACGAGATCCGCGACCCCACCGAGCTGCTCCCGTCACCGGCCGAGGTGACCGAGGACGAGATCGAAGGGGCGCTCGCCCTCATGGACACCATGACGGTCGACGCGCTGGAGGGCGAGGAGTTCACCGACCGGTACACGGAGGCGATCGCCCAGATCATCGAGGCCAAGCGCGAGGAGAAGCCGCTTCCCGAAGCGCCCGAGCCGGAGCAGCCGGCCCAGGTCCTGGATCTGATGGCCGCGCTGAATGAGTCGGTGCAGAAGGCCAAGGCCTCCCGCACGGGGAGCGCGGGCCCGGCGCAGGTGCACGAGCTGCCGGAGCCGAAGAAGAAGACCACCGCGAAGAAGCAGCCGGCCAAGAAGACCGCGGCGAAGAAGACGGCCGCCAAGAAGACGACGGGCCGCCGTTCGCGCAGCGCCTGACCGCGCTGACGCTAGTCCAGGATGCCGAGTGCGTTGTCCGGCCGGCAGTGGACGCACGCGGGCACCTGCCGTCGCAGCGTGTCGAGCGCCTGCTGCCGGGTCACCGGGCGGCACCGCCCGCTCTTGGCCGCCGCCCAGCAGCTGCCGGTGTGCACGGCATCCACGTTCTGGCGGTTGAGCCCGAACTGGATCAGCCATTCCGGCTCCGGCGGCCGGCGCTCCTCGCCCTGCCGCCGCTCGCGCTCGCGCCGTTTCTCGTCGGCGATCCACCGGTCGATCAGGGCCAGCTGCCGCGAGGTCTGCTGCTCGACGACGCGGCGGGCGAACCGCAGCATGTCGAGGCGGGTCGGCGGGGAATCGTCGTGCACCGTGTTCCTCCGCGCTGCGCCGGTGCGTTTCGCCTTGCCTGGAAAATCGAACACGCGCTCTAATATCAGTATGCACCGTGTAGAGCACCTCACCGACACCCAGGAGCGCGTCCTGCGTTGCATCCGGCAGGCGATCGCCGACCGCGGCGAGGCGCCGACGGTGCGGGAGATCGGGGACGCGCTCGGCATGCGCAGCCGGTCCAGCGTCCACTACCAGTTGGTCGAGCTGGAGACGAAGCAGGCGATCGTCCGGGAGCCGGGTCGGCCGAGAGGGATCCGGCTCGCATGACCAGGCCGGGCCGCTACTACCTGCTGCTCGCTGCTGCAGAGCGGCCGGTGCAGCACGGCTGGTGGGAGAGCGAGGGCGTGGCCCGCGACAAGTTCCGCGACTGGGTCGGCCAGTACGGGGGCGCCATGCCCGCAGCGCGCGTCACCCTGTCGGACGACGACAGCGGCGCTGTCCTGGACGCGTGGCCCGACCGGCGGTAGCCCGCCCCTGGCGCGCGGCGGGCGGGGCCGGCGTCTTGTCGGTCAGCGGTGTTCGGTGGGGTCGGGCCCGTCGTCGGGCGGGGGATTCCAGTCGTCCGGCTTGCCCCACCGCTCCCGCATCTGGCCCTTCCGAGCCTCCGGTGTCTCAAGCCACCGCTGTGACGTGCCCTCCCGCGGCGGGTAGGGCCAGCGGGCCCGCTCGATGCCGGTGATGTGCAGCAGGCGGTCCTGCCCGGCGTGCCGCATCAACAGCCGGTCAGGCGGCGGAGGGAGTGCTTTCCCGGTGAGCTTCGGGGAGTGGTTCTCGGCCAGCCACCACCGCAGCCAGCCGTAGACGGCCGAGGAGTACAACGGCACCAGGGCCGGGACGTTGTCTTCGGCGGTGACCTCGAACTGGTAGCCGCGGCGTACGGGATCGTCCCCGGCGAGCACGGCCACCACGCACCGATCCGGCTCGAACGCCGATGTGACCAGGCATCCAGGCAGGCGCCACATGAGCTGGTCTACGTCCAGGCCGGCCGGGCCCAGCGCCCGCATCACGACCACCGACGCGTCCTGCGCGGCCAGAATGTCGTGGTCACGGACACCGAGGCGCCCCACGGTCACCTGGCACGGGCCCGGCCGGAGGTAGACCAGCCGGGTCCAGACGTCCGGCTCGGCGACGCCAGCGAAGGGATCCGCGAAGGCGCCGGCGGGGTGGGTCGTGAGGGTCACCCGCAGGACTCCGTCCGGGCCGGGAGCAGACTCGGCCACGATCTCCACAGCGCCGTGCGGCCCGTACGGGAAGCGGGGCTCCGGTGGCTCGTACGGGGGCGGTGTCATGGCAGGCAGCATGTCATTCAACGAGCCGGTGCGGCAGCGGAGTCGGCGCCGACAGCGAGACCGGGCGAGTCAGTACAAGCGCGATGCGACACCGACCTGCACCGCGCGGTCGCGTCGGTGAACCAGGTCACCTGAGACAGAGGCCAGATCGGCAGAGACGGGACACCCGCGACCCGGGCGCCCGTCACAGCGAAGCTGGACGAGTCTCATCAAAGTTCGACTGGCAAGCGTTCGTCTCATCGGACTTTGGTCCCCCAGGGGCGCGGACCGATGTCGGTGGTGGGGGCTAGGGTGCACTGCCGTGGACGCTGCTGATCTTGATTACCGGGTCCGGACGTTGTCCGGCTGCATTCCACCGCTGCTGGTCTCGCGGCTTCTTGAGCTCGGCCATTCGGCGGAGGTGGAGTTCCAGGCCGGGTGTGGGGAGTGGTTCTGCGCGCGGGAGTGGGCACGCCTGCTCGGCGGGCAGGGCCGACAGGCAGAGGCGCTGGAGGTGCTCGCGCCTTATGTCGCGACGGGCTGGTGGCCGGCCGTCCGGGCTGAGGCGGAGCTGCTGGAGGGCTGGGGACGAGTTGAGGAGGCGATCGAGCGGGCCCGGCCGTACGCGCAGGCGGGCGATCGGCTGGCACTGGAGTTCTTCGCACGTCTGCTGGCCCGTCACGACCGTGGCGTCGAGACGCTCACCCTGCTGAGAGCCGGGATCGACGACTGGTTCCTCGCCGACTGTCTCGTCGACATCGCCGAAGGCGCGGGCCTGAGTGAGGAGGCGGCCGCGTTGCTGGAGGGCCGGGTCGAGGCGGTCCCCGCTTGTGGCGATCCCGACTGCGACAACCGTCGGACCGAGCCATCCAATGCCGTCGAACTGCTGGCCGCGATCCGGGAGCGCCAAGGCCGCGTCGAGGAAGCCATCGCCCTGCTGCACACCCGCACCACCACCTCCGTCAACGGCCGTGACCAGTTGGCCGACCTGCTGGCCAGGCACGACCGGATCGAGGAACTGCGCGTGTACGCGGCGACCGAGTACCACGGGCACGCCGCGCAGCGCCTTGCCGAAGTGCTGGAGGAGCGCGGTGACATCGAAGGAGCGATCGACGTGTACCGGCAGCCGGGCGACTCTCCGGCCCGCCGGTGTCACGGTGCCGTGTTTCTGTCCGAGCTCCTGGCCCGTCACGGACGGGGCGATGAGGCGATCGAGGTGATGCGAACACTCGCGGATTCACCCGGCGGCGAGGAAGACTGGATAGTCAACGCACTGTGCACTCTGTACGCCGACCACGGCCGCGCCCACGACGGCCTGGCCTACCTCGATGTCCTCAAGGCGCGCCACGACGGTGAGGAGGAGTGGGACTTCTTCAGGATGAGGCTTCGGCTCATGGCCGAGTGCGGCCTGCTCGAGGAAGCAATCGAGCAGGCGCGGGCGCATCCCGAGGGCGACACCTGGTACGCGGCCTGGAGCGTTTCCGACCTGCTGGCCAAGGCTGGCCGCACGGAGGAAGCCGTCGCCGTCCTCGAACAGCACCTGCCCTTCAACAGCGCCCTCCTCGCTCGGCACCTCATCGACCTCGGCCGCATCAAGGACGCTGTAGGGGTTCTGCAAGAGCCGAGGACTCAACCGGCCGAACCCGTGTGGACTGGCACCTTCTCTCCCGAACTCCCTGTCTGATACTGCTGACTCCGGGCCACACACGCTGGTGAGAAACCACGGTCCGCCTTCGCCGAGACGGGTCAGCCTGAGTCAGCCCACCCTGCTCGGCACGGCCAGGGGGCTGAGAATGCAGTCGGCCGAAGATCTGATCGAGGTCGAGGAGAACGGTCTGGTGTAGAGGGCAGCGATCGGACGCGGGAGTCGGGTCGCCGTCCGGGCCCTCAACAGCAACGGCGACTTCCCGCAGTGCTGGACCTTCCACACCCGCAGAGAAGGTGAACGCCGCTACTCCCGGCCCGGCCAGCACAACAACGAATTCCTGGCCTGACCGGCGTGCTCACTCCAGAAGAGCTGCACCCAACTGGAAATCGGCGCAGCCCGCTGACATCGTCGACACCTGAGGGAACTGGGCGAACTATCGATCGAAGTCACAGGGCTCATGACGACGCCCTCCGGTGATCAGACCGTGCCCGTGCCCGTGCGGGTCGTCCTGCCGCTGGCGTCTGGCTGTGTTTGTTGTGCGGCGCCGAGCTGGTTCTCTATCGAGTGACCTGTTGTTGCTCATGTGGGCAAGCTGACGGAGATACGCCGAGGAAGCGGCCTGAGTCGTCGGCCGGCTGCGGGGATGTACTTGGCGCCCTCGGAACCTTTGTCGCTGGGGGGCCTGGCGCGCGTCGTCAGCCGGTCAGGTGGGCCACCACCGAACCCATCGCGTGGCGCAGGGCCGGACGAATCTCCTCAGGTGCATCGACGGTCTCGAAGTCATGGTGGCCGTTCGGGACGTCGACCACTTCCAGGTGCGCCCCACAGTCCTCGGTCGCGGTCACAAACGCCTCCACGGTGGCGGCGATCTCGAGTGTCTCTCGCCCCGCACGGCTGGCGTAGAGCAAAGCGACCCGACTCGGGAGTCGGGTCGCTTTGCCTCTATGGGGCCTTAGCTGCCTACGGCTCGCAGGTGCCGTCCGGACGGCCCGCGGTCCTCGAATATCTGCGGGGCGAGCCGGTAGAGCTTCACGCTGCCGACACTGCCGGTCTCTTCCATCCAGCCGGCCGCGACGAGCTCCTTCCGCGTGCGGGAGAACACGGGTGGCGTCATACCTGCTGTAGTAGCCAGCTCGCTCGCCTTGATCATCACAGTGCCGTCAGGTCGCTGCTCCGAAGATGCGTAGAGCATCACGACGATCCGCTGATTCGGGTTGAGTACACGCCCGGTCTTCTTGAGCAGGTACTGAACGTCTTCCGCATCGTGAATCCTCATCAGGCCTCGTCCTTCTTCCGGCGCCGCCGGTCGCGGGGCTCCCGTACCTTGGTCTCCGGTGGGTTCCAGTCCTTCACCGCTTCCCGGTGCGCGAAACCAGTGCCGATGAACGCAAGGTATGGCGTGCACCTGTAGAAGGTGGTCCGCCCGAGCCCGCCCGCTTCGACCAGCAGGCGGGCCTTCTTGAGCACCTTCACCACTCTCGATAGAGCATCGGGGCTCATGCCGAGCTCTGCCGCGATATCTGCCCCCGTCCGCATGATGGCCTCCTCGCTCGTCTCCGTGGCGAACCAGTACCAAGCGAGAACCCTGAACTCCTTGTCGGTCAGACCGGAGGCGGCAGAGGCGAGTTCACGGCCCTTGCGGATGCCCACGTTGATGTGGGCGCCACCGTCGAACGCATAGTTGGCGCGGCGTACCTCTTCGACCTCACCTGTGTCCTGATCGACCAGCGCGAGAATCTTCCGCGCCTGCTCTGCCATCGAGAGCCGTCCCTCCAGTTGATGTGAAGCCAGCTAAGCGATCCGACTCGTGGAGCGGATCAGTTACCAGGAAGAGCATTACCAGATTGCTAAGTGATCCGGCTACAGAGTCGGCTCGGTGTGCCGCGAGCACACTGAGCAGATCGCTACGCGATCCGATCCCAGAGTCGGATCAATCCGCTTGCAGAGTCGGGTCAACCCGCCCCCAGAGTCGGATTGACCCGATCCGGCAATCGGCAATGATGATCTCCGGATCGGGTATCCCGCTCCCTGAATCGGGTCGCCCCGCGCGTCTGTGCAGGTCACAGAGGTGCGGCGGCTGCGCCTTCTTAATGCAGCTCTGGGAACGCAAGCACAGGCCTCACGGGAGGCCCTGCGGGCCGTCGCTACCGCGCCGGTCCTCGGGCGTGTCTCACGCGTCTGCCGCTCACCCGCGGGCCGCCTGTGGCCGAGGCCGTACCAGCAACAACATGGCGTGGCTGAGCTGGCACCGTGGCTGAGGCGCATACGCGTGCCTGATCGGTTATCCGCGCCACCGTCGTGGCGCGCTGGCCGGGGCTGAGGTAGCGAAGGACACGAGGGAAGCCTTTTCGGTCAGCGAACCGGAGGGCGGTGCCCACGTCGGGTCCAGGGCATCCAAAGCGCGGTGAGCGCGTCCTTCATCAGGTCGCCCGGCTGGCTGGCCCGCTGGGCACGCACGTTATTGATCCATGCACCGAGCCCCACGTCGGCTCCATCGATGGGTTCACGATGGCACGGGGGATATCGAGGTGCCCCTCGCGGGCGTGGAACCAGGGGGCGGCCGTGAAGTCCAGCTCGCGCTGCTCGCCGCGGCGAACTGCTCCCGACGAGGGAGGAAGCAGCACAGTGCCCGGCGCCATCCCGGAGCGACAGCCCTCACCCAGAGGAGCCACCACGCAGGCACGGTTACGGGCTGTGCTCTAGTGTCGTAGTGCCTCGCGCTACTGACAGGACTCGTGGGGCATGGGCGGCCCCCCACGCTTCGCGCCCTGGTCAAGGGGCCGCCCGTCCGCCCTCACTCCATCGCGGCCGGCTTGGCCAACGCAACACGGCAGCCAGGACGATGGCCGGCAGTGGGGACGGTGGGAGAGTGGGTGCATGTGTGGTCGATACGTCTCCACCCGCAGGCCCCAGGACCTCGTCCAGCTCTTCCATGTCACCGACTGGCGTGCCGATGAGATGCTCGAGCCGAACTGGAACGTGGCTCCGACCAACGATGTGTGGGCCGTTTTTGAACGCACCTCGCGCGACAGCGACGACGCCGGGGAGGTGGGCAGGGAGCTACGGCCGCTGCGCTGGGGCCTGGTGCCATCGTGGGCGAAGGACCTCAAGATCGGCGCACGGATGATCAACGCCCGTGTGGAGACCGTGCACGAAAAACCTGCTTTCCGCAGCGCGTTCCTCAAGCGCCGCTGCCTGCTGCCGGCCGACGGTTTCTACGAGTGGCAGCAGGCCAAGGACCCCGCAACCGGCAAGACCCGCAAGCAGCCGTACTTCATCCACCCAGAGGACGACCAGGTGATGGCGCTCGCCGGGCTGTACGAGTACTGGCGCAACCGTGAGGTCAAACAGGACGACGACCCCACGGCCTGGCTGATGACCTGCACCATCATCACCACCGAGGCCACCGACGCCGCCGGCCGTGTGCACCCCCGTATGCCGCTCGCACTCAGCCCCGACCACTATGACGCCTGGCTCGACCCCGGCCACCAGGGCCCCGACGACCTGCGCACCATGCTCGATCAGCCCGCAGGGGGCCACCTGGACGCCCGGCCCGTCGCGACGGCCGTCAACAACGTCCGCAACAACGGCCCCCAGCTACTCGAAGAGGTCGCTCCATAGCGATCGCCGAACTGTCCGGCCGACCGCACGATAGGTGCCGACGGCTCACGCCCGGCGGCTTGTGGCCCGCCCGGGACGGTCATGTCCCCTGGGGTGGTGTAGCGAGGTCGATCTGATCTTTGTAGATCGTGTCCATGCTTCCCTCGGGTAGATAGCGGCGGGGGAAGGCGAT
>NZ_JBIAEC010000062.1:0-9753 GCF_042868225.1 Streptomyces sp. NPDC007856
TGAACGCGTTCCAGATCGCCTTCGAGGGCCGCCTGACCCCCAGCAACAACTGACACCTCAACTACCAAGATCAGCCGTTAAGTTGACACACCCGGCCTTACGGGCACGGGAGCTGCGCCGGGGGTGGCGGGACCCGGTGATTTCATGGACAGGTGTCCAGCTATCCTGGACATCTGTCCAAGATGGGGAGGGCTCGCTGCTCATGGAAATCGTGGCGAACGTGCTGGTCGGCCTGGTGGCCGTGCTGCACATGTACATCCTGGTGCTGGAGATGTTCCTGTGGCAGCGGAAGCCGGGGCGGGGGCTGCACGGGTTCGACCCGGAGACGGCCCGGGCGACCGCTCCGCTGGCCGCCAACCAGGGCCTCTACAACGGCTTCCTCGCGACCGGACTGGTGTGGGGGCTTCTCGCCGCCGACCCGACAGGCTTTCGGGTCCAGGTGTTCTTCCTGTCCTGTGTGGTGGTGGCGGGCGTGTTCGGCGCCACCACGGCCAACCGCCGCATCCTGTTCGCCCAGGCGCTGCCCGGCGCGCTCGCGCTGGCCGCCGTCCTCGCCGCACGATGAGCCGGGCGCCGCACGAGGACCCGAGGGCGGCGCGCACCCGCGCCAGGCTGCGCGCCGCCCTGCTCGCCGAGTGCGCCGAGCGACCGCCGGCGGAGGTCGCCGTGGCCGCGCTGGTGCGCCGGGCCGGGGTGGGCCGGGCCACGTTCTATGTGCACTACGACGGCATCGAGGCGCTGGCGGTCGACGCGTGCGCGGACGTCGTACGGCAGGCGGTGGACGCGCTGCACGCCTGGCGGGGGCGGCCCGATCCGGTCCACGCCCCGCCCGCGCTGCGGGAGTTCTTCACCGGTCTGGCCCCGCACGCGGCCCTGTACCGGTCGCTGCTCGCGCCGGGCGGCGGCGGGCCGCTCGGCCGGGTGCTACACCGGGACCTGCGGGCCCGCAGCCTCGAGGAGCGCGAACTGGCCGGCGCGGCTGACGCCCCGCTGGTCGCGTCGGCGGTGGCGGCGACCTTCGCGGGTGTCCTCGCGGACTGGCTGCACGGGCTGCTGCGGGCCACGCCGGAGGAAGTCGCGGACCAGGTCTGGCAGTTGCTGGTCGCACTGCACCGGAGCCGGTGACCGGTCACTTGCAGGCGACCTCCCGCGCCGCCCGGGGCCAGGCCTCCACTCCGGAGGACGTGCGGACGTAGGCGGTGTCCCGGTCCTCCGTCAGCCACAGGTGCCGGTCACGGTAGTGGTACCCGGTGTCGCGGGCGCCCGCGGGCATGCGGACCTGCTTGCGGTACGGCGCGCTGAGCAGCCCGTCACGGGCGAGCACACCCTCGGGATCAGACGTACGTGCGGCCGCCCAGGGTGAGGAAGCGGACCGACTGCCAGCCGCAGTGCTCGGCTCCGGTGGAGCTTTCCAGCCGGCTCACCGGCACCCGTGCGCCGCCGCGGTCCGTCCACACCTCCCAGCCCTGGGCGGCCGCGCACGCGGCCGGGAGTTCGGCGGGATCGCAGGCGGCGTTCGTCTCCGGGCCCCAACCGGGGCGATCCTTCTGGACCTTGGCCACCACGACGGCCACCTCGGTGCGGCCCTTGACGTCGAAGGAGTACAGCACCCGGTCGGCCTCCCGGCGCTCGGCCCGGTGCCGTGGTCGGGCTGCACGGGCTGAAACATGTCGAGGGGACGTGATGGAGCCGGAGTCGGTGTTCGCCGCCAGCGGCCTCGTCCGCGCGCTCGGCCCCGCGCAGACGTGCTCGCCGCACACGGCCCCTCGCCCGGCGTGCAGAGACCGTACGCCAGGCGCCGGCTCAACCGGGACGTACATCTCGCGTACTCGCATGCAGAAGGCGTGCGCCGACCTGGCGCGTCGGCCGGGTCCAGCAGTGAGCGACATGCCTCGTCGGCCTCCGTGGCGGCCCCTACATTCACCCGAACGGGTGATATTTAGGGCCCTCCTTCACGCCTCGGAAGCGGCTTCGCGCGAAGGCGCTTCCCGCAGAAGGCCGCAGGCGTGTTCCCGCAGGCCACCGCCGTCAACGCGCAAAGTGAAGCGGACTTTGGGCACGATCGCGATACCAACCTCTATCGATAGGGCTGTTTCCGCAGGTCACGGCCGTTTCCCCCCAGGGTTGACGGCATGGGATGGAAAGCCCAGCCGCTAGCCTGCGCGTTTCACTTGCCGCAGTGTCCGGATCTTGAGCGAGAACGCGAAAGTGCCTTCTGAACTGGGACGATGAGGCTTGTCTAAGGTCTCTGTCATCACAGCAGGAAGGCACTTTCTGCGTGCACACTACCGGGTCGCGCCCCAAGCTCGTCGTCTCGTCCGACGGGCGCGGGGTGGTCAGCCATGCCGGGTCCCGTCTGCTGGCCGATCTCGCCGATGCCACCGGCCTGACCCTCGCGTTCACCAACGCGCTGCGCCGACTGCGGCCTCGCGGGACGGGACACAGTCCGGGCAGGATCGCGGTGGATCTGGCGGTGATGCTCGCCGACGGCGGCGAGGCCATCACGGACCTGGCTCTACTGCGCGATCAGGCCGAGGTGTTCGGTCCGGTGGCCTCCACTGCGACCGCCTGGCGGCTGCTGGCCGGCATATCCTGCCGCCCTCGCGGCACTGCGGGCGGCCCGCGCCGCCGCCCGCGAAGTCGCCTGGATGCAGGCCGCCGACACCAGCCCTGGGATACCCGCGGCTCACGCGGGCGGACGCGACCTTGCGGGCCTGGTCCTGGACATCGACGCCACACTCGTCACCTGCCACTCCGAGAAGGAACAGGCGGCTGCCACCTATAAACGCGGCTTCGGCTACCACCCGCTCCTGTGCTTCCTGGACAACACCGGCGAAGCCCTGGCAGGAGTGCTGCGGCCGGGCAACGCCGGCGCCAACACCGCCGCCGATCACATCGCCGTCCTCGAGCAGGCCATGGTCCAGATCCCCGACGCCCACCGCCACGGCACCCCCCTCCTCATCCGCACCGACAGCGCCGGAGGTGCCAAGGCATTCCTGCACCACATACGCGCCCTGCGCTCGCGCGGCATCCGGACGTTCTTCTCGGTCGGATATCCCGTTACCGAACCGGTCCGCCGCGCGATCCGCGCCCTGCCCCAGCACGTCTGGCATCCCGCGCTGGAGCAGGACGGCTCCCTGCGCACCGGCGCGGAGGTCGCCGAGTTGACCGGCCTGGTGGACCTGGACGGCTACCCCGAGGGCACGCGGATCATCGTGCGGCGTGAACGCCCGCATCCCGGCGCCCAACTGTCCCTGTTCGACCTCGACGAAGGCATGCGCCACCAGGTCTTCCTCACCGACACCCCCTACGAGGAAGGCTCCCTGCAGCACCTGGAAGTCCGCCACCGGGCGCACGCCCGCGTCGAGGACCGCATCCGCTGCGGCAAGACCGCCGGCTTCGGCCGCTTCCCCTCCCGCCACTTCGCCATCAACCAAGCGTGGCTGGAGTTGTCCCTGACCGCGCTCGACCTGCTCGCCTGGATGCGCACTCTGCTGCTGGAAGGCGAACTGGCCGCCGCCGAGCCGAAGAAGCTCCGCTACCGGCTGCTACACGCAGCCGCCCGCATCACCCGCGGCGGTCGCCGCCTGCGCCTGCGGATCTCCGCAACCTGGCCCTGGCGAAACGAGCTGATCAGCGCATTCGCCCGCCTCACGGCCCTGCCACGGCCGGCGACCTGAACCGCGGCACCGCCCCTGACCACCCACGACCCGAGGAATCCTGGAGAAACCGACCCGCGCGTCGGGCCCCAGCCATGCCCACCCGACCACGAGCAACCGACACCACCGCTTCACCGCGATCCGACCAGCTCAGCCACGCGAAGCGAAACAGGGAGGCTAACGGAGTCCTACTAGGGCCTGTGTGATGTCGTGATCAATCGGCTGCTTGCAGGAGGTCTCCGAGCCAGATCATCGAGGCGCGGAGTTCGAGGCCGGCTAGGTAGCTCTCGGGCGTCTTGTCGAAGCGTGTGGCGATACCGCGCCAGTCCTTCAGCCGGTTGATCAGTCGCTCGACGATGTTGCGCTCCTTGTAGGCCTCACGGTCGAAGGCTGGTGGTCTGCCGCCCCGGCTGCCCCGTTGCAGCCGGTGGCCCCGTTGATCCGCCGGGACAGGGATGACCGCCCAGATGCCGCGTCTGCGCAGGTGGTCGCGGATCGCGCGGGAGGAGTAGGCGTTGTCGGCCAGGACCACGTCGGGCCTGGTGCGCGGACGGCCACGCCGTCGGGGAACGCGCAGGCCTGCCCATGACATCGGTGAAGGCGGGCGCGTCACCGGCCTGGCCTGCGGTGAGAACGAACGCGAGCGGTCGGCCGCGGGCACCGGCCGCGAGGTGGACCTTCGTGGTCAGTCCGCCGCGGGACCGGCCGATGGCGTGGTCGGCGGGTTCGCCGGCCGAGGCCCCCTTTTTGCGGGCTCCGGCAGCGTGCTGGTGAGCCCGCACGATCGTGGAGTCCACCGAGACGGCCCAGGCCAGGTCCTCGTCGGCGTCGGCCTGGGCCACCAGAGCGGTGAAGACCCGCTCCCAGGTGTCGTCGACGGCCCACATCCGCAACCGGTTGTAGACGCCTCGCCAGTTGCCGTACTTCTCCGGCAGGTGCACCCACTGCGTCCCGGTCTGGAACTTGAAGGCGATCGCGTCGATCACCTGACGGTGATCCCGCCAGCGGCCTCCCCGCTTCGGCGTACGGTCCGGGAGTAACGGCTCGATCCGCGCCCACTGGGCATCTGTTAACGGCACCCCCGGACCAACGACAGACCGATCCAAACGAAACTGCCAGTGGTGGGGCCGCAGGTCTCCCGAGAGCACCCAGCCCCACCTCGCTTGCCGTTCCCGTCGCGCAGCACCTCGAGCGCCTCCACCCAGGCCTGGTTGTGCTCGTCCGCATCCGCGTGTCCGCAGACACTCAGTTGTGACTGAGCACTTCAGGTGGCCGGTGAGAGCTTGTGTTCGATCCAGCCGCTATATTCGTCCATCACTTGGTCACGATCCGCACCAGACGAACGGTGATGTCGGGCCGGGTACTGGATGGCCCCCTCCCTGAGCTGGGGCCATGTGATCCTGTGGGGGGATACCACCGTGCGACGTGCTGCTCTGCTTTCGACTGCCACCGCCACAGCGCTGGCGGCCTCGATGTTCACCGGCCCTGCGCTGGCCCGTGCCGATGCCGCTCCAGGGAGTGGACCCGTCCTGGATAACGCGGACGCCTGGTACGACTATCCCGGAATGGTCTTCATTACCGCGCACTCGGACGCTGCGATCACCCATATCACCGCACACTTCACCCCCGTCGGCAGCCCGGACGGCGCGCCCGAGGCCGGATCCACCGACGACTTCACCCAGCAGTCCGGCACGGACGGCCGGTCCGGAATCTGGCAGGCCCCGGTGCACCTTGCGAACCTCGGCGAGTACCGGATCACCGTCGATATGGAGGACTCCTCCGGCGCCACGGTCACCGGCGTCGCCTCACGCTCGACCCTGCAGTACCAGACCATCCTCACGGTCCCGGACCTTACGGTAACGCCGGCCAAGCCGGACTACTTCCACCAGAAAGTGACCGTCAGCGGTACCGAACTCGCCGAGGACCCACGGACGCCCGGCACACGGGTGCCGGTCGCCAACGCGCCGGTCGTCATCACCTGCCAGGGGACCTCCCCGTACAACAGGTTCAGCACGCAGACCGACGCCGACGGGCGCCTCACCTTTTCGTTCATCCCCAACGTGTATTGGGCCGACGTGCAGGCGTGGCCACAAGACTCCAACGTCTACCCCGGGGCGATCCTCCTGCGCTCGCCCCAGCAGCCCATGAACCCCGTGCAGGCACCGACCCGGTTCACGGCGAGCACGCACGCCCTCAATCTGCGTCAGGGAACGACGGGTACGGTTACCGGCCACGCGGAGATCCAGACGGCCGACGGCTGGCAGCCGCTGCCGCACACGTCACTCAGCCTCATAGGTACCGGCCCTTCGCAGGGCTTCGGGGGGACGGCCACCACGGACGACAACGGGTTCTACAGCCTGCGCGTCCCCTCGGACAATCCGCTGCCGACCGGCCAACTCGTCCTCAGCGGCACGCCGTTCTTGCAGCCTGCCACTGAGCCCTTCAGCCTCCGCGTGGCATTCACGACCAACCTCACCATGGACGCCACGCTCGACGACGACTCCCGGCTTCACGTCTTGGGAGACATCGAGTACAGCGATCCCCGTGCCCACTGGCCGTCCAACACCGCCGTCACCATCGAATACTCCAAAGACGGCAAGACCGGCTGGAAGTCCGCCGCCACCACCCCGGTGAAGATCCGCCACAACAAACCCAACTTCCAGGAAGTCTTCGGCACGTCGTTCACCGCGCCAAACAACGCCTACTGGCGTGCCCGCTTCAACGGCAATCCCGACCTTGCGAGCAGCACCACCAAGCCCGTCCACCTACGCCGCTACCCCACACGGATCACCGGGTTCGACGTAACCCCCGAACCGGTCCGCAGGAACGGCCTCGTCCACCTAAAAGGCACGCTCCAGTACTACACGGGTACCACCTGGAAGCCGCTCGCCGACGCCAGCCCCGCCCTGTACTTCCGGCCTCGCGGCGCCTCCACCTACCGCTACATCAGTGACTTGGACACCGACTCCAAGGGCCGGATCCTCAACATCACCCAAAACGACACCCAGGACGGCACCTGGGCAGTTGCCCTGAATCGCAACATAGGCGACCAATACCTCAAGAGCCCCCTGGCCACGGACTACGTCGACGTGCGATGACCATGCCAGCCAGCCCGGCATCCCCGGACTGCGGCTGGACCACGCCAGCAGACGTGGCGGCCGTCATCCGTCACGCTCAGCCAGCCAACTGAAGCGCTGCGCGGCGTCAATGAGGTCAGCCCTCCGTGCAGCCCGTAGGTTGTGCGCGCTGCACGGAGGGCCGGCCTCCGAGGCGGCCGACTCGTCTCCACGTCGGTGAGGGTGACTCGCGTCTCGGGCATGTTGCCGACGGCGCCGATCCACCGGCGATGCCGAGTATGACCACCTCGTCAGCCTTGAGCTGGGCGGCGATCCGAACGATCCCCTCAACCTGTGAGTGGAAGAGCCGGTCTGCACGGGCAAGATCACACTGGCCGCGGCGCAGAAGGCGATCGCCGCCGACTGGACCACCGCCCTGCACAAGCTCGGACGGAGCTGACAGCACCTCACCGCACCCGGCCCGTCTGCCGGCTCACCCAGCGCCCAGTAGGTATGGGTGAGACGTGGCAGGGCATCCGGGGTGAGGGGCCGGGGTACCGCCCGTCGATGTCATGGGCCTTGAAGGGGTGAAAAGGTGAAGGGCTTCCGCAGTTTCATCCTGCGCGGCAATGTGGTCGACCTGGCGGTCGGCATCGTCATCGGAGCGGCGTTTACCGCCGTCGTCAACGGCTTCGTCAGCGCCTTTTTGACCCCGCTCGTGGGGCTGGCCACCGGTGCCACCGGCGACATGACCCGCAAGACCTTCACAGTAGGCGCCACCAAGTTCCCCTACGGAGCCTTCATCAACGCGGCGATCAGCTTCCTCCTCCTCGCCAGCGCCCTGTACTTCCTCGTCGTACTCCCGATCAACAAGCTGCACGAGCGCCTCGCTCCCCACAACGACGTCCAAGCCCCCAAGCGGGACTGCCCCGAGTGCCTCAGCCCCGTCCCGGCCCAGGCCCGACGCTGCGCCTCCTGCACCGTCCCCCTGCCCGCGGTACCCGCCCAGGCCGGGGAGACAACCCAGCGGGCCGGGTGACCGGCCCCCTGATCGACCGGTGACAGCCGGACAACCTCGGCCCGTCGAGTGCGATGTCTCGGAAGCGGCCCAGATCACCAAGGCCGTCAAGCGCAGGCTCAAGCAGATCCAGTGCCGACCGGACACAGTCGATGGCTGCCTCGCCGGCACTGGCCGGGCTCACCGTTTGCACCACCCCGCCGTGCTCGTCGTATGTGCAAGGGAAGGTGCAGTCGTTGCGATCGGTCCACGACGTGATGCGGGCGTCTTCGTCACAAGTGAACCGCAGTGGCAGAGCGAAGGAGTTGACCACCGTCTCAAGGTTGCCGTGCGGGTCGTAGCCGAAGCGCCGCACGGTCTGCAAACCGGACGGAGTACGCAGTAAGCCTTTTCCACCCTCACTCTGAGCTGGTCAGATGAAGGGTGAGGACGGCCTGGACGAAGCTGGTGACCCGGGTGGTCGAGCACCGCAGTTTGCGGAGGAGCCTCCAGCTGGCCGGCACCGCTCAACTCCGCGGCCACCCGCTTGCGTAACCGGCGTCCCCGGCGCCACTGCCTGGCACAACATGCCGATGAGCAGTACACGGCATCGGGCCGTGCTTCCGGCCCCAGCCGTTCACCGCAGCCCCCGCACACTCGCTCTCCGGCCTGCCTGGCGTCCCCTGACACCCGGAGTCAGCGAGGTGGCGTAAGCGAGGTCGGTGATTGGCCGCCACCAACCGCCAACGCCGCTGGTTCCGATGTCAGTCTTTGCGATCTTGATGTTGCAGTGAACACCGCCGTTAGCGCCGTCCTCGCACACGTAGTCGCCGACATTGTTGTGACCCCAGCCGGTGACCGGTTTCGAGTAGTCGTAGGTCAGCTTCGCTGCCCCGTCGTACAGGTAACCGCTGAGCTGGGGTTTCGGAAGGTCGATTCCCTGGACGTCGTCGGCCGTAGAGACCTCAAGGCCATCGCTGCTGCCGACGGCGTCACCACCGGCATAGGTCCGCCAAAGGCCGTCGTTCCCGTTGCAGTGGGCGGCGGTGGTCAGCATGTTCTGACCCTTTTCGTTCTTGATGCCGAAGCCACTGGAGAAGATACCGCCGGTGGGATTCTTCAGCGCGGAACCTCCGGTCCAGGGGGCAAAGTCCGTCTGCCTGGTGATCTCCGACGCGTTGGGGTGTGCGGCGGCAGGACGGCTGACCGGGGCCGCAGGTGTTGCGGCCTCTGCGGGCGGAGCCTTGTAGCTCGCGGTGGTGTTGATGCCCGTCAACCGGCCGGTGAGGGCCTTGACCTCGCGCGAACGGTCTTTGCGGGCAGCCGGTGCGAGGGGATCTTTTGGAGCGGCCGTGCCCGGACCGAGGGCATCGGCATAAGTAATGCCGAGGCCGCCTCCGTCCACGGCCGGGCCGATGCTGGTGATGCGTATGGGGGTCGACACGCCAGCGACACGCAGCTTCACGGGCTTCCCGCCGCGCAGGAGCTTGTTCCTGGCCGCGTGCAGATCGGCCTTGGAGTAGCGGGCCGGAAGGACCGAAGCAGTCACGCCCTCGGGCAGGTGAGCAAGGATACGCTGCACACGCTGGGGCGGGGAGCCCTTCCAGTGCAGGCGCAGGCCGTTGTGGTCGGGGTCAACTTCGATTTCCGTGAAGCCCGGAATCCTGGCCCGGTCCGATTCAGAGAGCCCTTCAGTGATCTGCCCGGCGACCTTGTCGAGCACTTCCTGCTTCTTCTCGATCGCGATGAGACGCGGATCCGTGACAGGGCGGCCCTTGCCGGCGATGGCTACCGTCTTTGCCGCGCCGCTGCCGGGCGGTTGGACCGACGCGCCCGCGGAGGGGGAAGGTTCAGTCTATGGGGCGGGATACGTGGAGTTGGATTGTTCCGGACGGGCTGTGGGAGATCGCCGAGCCGCTCATCCCACCGTCGAAGGTGCGGCCACGGGGCGGCGGAACGCAGGACACGCCTGATGAGACGCTGTTCGCGGCGATCATCTACGTGCTGGTCAGCGGTTGCGCCTGGCGGGCTCTGCCGCCTT
>NZ_JBIAEC010000063.1:0-8886 GCF_042868225.1 Streptomyces sp. NPDC007856
CGACATCTCGAAGCGTGGAGAACGGCCGTCTCCGCTGTCCCGTGAAGAACCGCAGGTCAGCAGGACGAGTGACCCGCGAGGTTAAACGCCAAGCTTAGAAGCTGTTGTCTTTCCGGGCTTGAGGACTGCGTTTCCGCTGGTCGGGCATAGGGTCGGCGGTCCCGTGGGAGTGGTGGCATGTCGTGTTGCCGCCGCTGTGGAGGTCGTGGATGCCGTCGGTGGTCGGGCTGCTGGAACAGCGCGAGGTCGCTGCTCGCCGTCGGGTGGACGAGCTGCGAGAGGAGGCTGACCGGATCCAGGCCGAGTTGGCCGTTGCCGAGCGGGAATGGAACGAGTGGGCCATCGCCCGTTCGCGGGTCGGTGAGGTGCTGGTCTCGGGGAACGAGACCGGACAGGGCCCGGTCCAAGGTGCCGGGGCGGCGTCGACCGCCGAGGAGCAGGCCGGGAGGACGCCGTCAGCCCCGGAGGCGGCGAAGGCGAGGTCGCAGGTGCCGGTGTGGCGTGAGGGACTGGCCTGGCTGGCGCTGTCCGTGGACTACCAGCGCATTCTGCAGGTCGCGGGTGACCGGGTCCGGCTGGGCCAGGGGCCGTTGACCTGTCAGGAGATGGCCGCTCAGTTCGGTATGGATGTGGTGCCGGCGCGGGTGGAGGCGCTGCGGTCGAAGGCGAAACGCCTGGTCGCGCGGGGATGGATGGCCGAGCCGGCGCCGGGCCGGTTCACGCTCGCTGCGGGTGTGGGCGGGCCAGGCGGCGGGTCATGAGACCGATTATCGACCAGTAGATCATCGCTTCGGCGCTGGTGGTGCGGCGCTCGAAGTCGCGCACCAGGCGGCGACTTCGCATCAGGTGGGCGAAGAACCGTTCCACGATCCACCGCTTGGGCAGCACCACGAAACCGTGCATGTCGTCGCTGCGCTTGACGATCGCCAGCACCACGGCGAGTGCGGCCAGGCAGTACTCGACCAGGTTGCCGGTGTAGCCGCCATCAGCCCAGATGAGGGCGAGGCGGTGGTGGGCGTGGGCCACCTGTGCAAGCAGGACCTCGGCAGCGGCGCGGTCGCCGGTGTCCGCGCTCGTAACCATCACGGCCAGCACCAGGCCGAGGGTGTCGACCACGACGTGCCGTTTGCGGCCGTTGACCAGTTTGCCGCCGTCGAAGCCGCGGCTGTCGGAGCCGACGACAGCGTCCGCCTTGACCGACTGTGAGTCGATCACCCCAGCCGTCGGCTCCGCGTCCCGCCCTGCCCTGATGCGGACCTGCGCGCGCAATCGGTCGTGGAACTCTGCGATCAGGGCGTGGTCGCGCCACCGGCGGAAGAATGCGTAGACCCGGTCCCACGGCGGGAAGTCGGCCGGCATCGCGCGCCACTTGATGCCGTTGTCCTGCCGTTGTCCACGAGGTAGCGGATCGCGTCCAGCATTGTGCGCTGGCAGTACGCCTCCGGTCGGCCGCCCCGGCCACGCATCCAGCCCGGTACCGGCAGCAGTGGCCGAATGGCTACCCACTCCGCATCCGTCATGTCCGACGGATACCGGCGCTGTCGCTCGGGCCGGTCGGCCGCGTTGCCGTACACGTGCGCGAGGCAATCACACGATGGAGCAGGCGAGTTGGACTGCCTGGCCATCGACACGGAAGACTGCGGCACCGGGGCCTCCTGGTGCTCTTTGGATTCGACACCCACGAGCTGTTCAGGAGGTCCCGTCTTCATGCTCTCGCCACGGCAGGATCACCCGACCGGGAATCCGCGTTCGACCGCCACCGCTCAAGATCGAAAAGACAACAGCTACTTACTGGTCCTAACAGAAGTCTTTGATCATGTGACTATCGGCGGGATTGTTCGTTGGTCTGGCCGTGGGAAGCGTCAGTCGCGGCCATGGGTCGTGTCGGATGAACTGTGGTCGCTGGTGGAGCCCGTTGTTACCGGAGCCGGGTCCGAAGCTGGTCTCAGGCCGGTCTCGGGTTCCGGACCGGCAGGCCTTGTGCGGGATCCTGTTCGTGCTCCACACCGGCATCCAGTGGGAGTACCTGCCCCAGGAACTGGGCTTCGGCTCGGGCATGACCTGCTGGCGGCGCCTGGCCGCCTGGAACGAGGCCGGTGTATGGGACGAACTACACCTGGTGCTGCTGAAGAAGCTGCGGTCGGCGAAGAAGCTGGACTGGACTGGTCGCGGGCGGTGATCGACTCCTCCCACGTGCGGGCGGCCCGCCGAGTCCCAAAAGCGGACCCAGCCCGGTCGACCGCGCACGGCCGGGCAGCAAGCACCACATCCTCACCGACGGCCAGGGCATCCCGCCCGCGGTGTCCCTGACCGGCGGCAACCGCAACGACGTCACCCAACTGCTGCCCCTGCTGAACAAGGTCCCAGCCGTCGCCGGCCTTGTCGGCCGGCCAAGGCGCAGGCCCGACATGCTGTTCGCCGACCGCGGCTACGATCACGACAAGTACCGGCGACTGCCTTGGCAACGGGGCATCCGCCCCGTCATCGCCGAACGCGGCCGACAGCACGGCACCGGCCTGGGCACCTTCCGCTGGGTGGTCGAGCGGACGATGTGCGCCACGAGGCAGGGCTTCGGCGTAGTCGCATGACGTCCGGTTCGTGATCATCCGAGGCCGAGGAGTGCGAGGGGGCGGCGAGGGTCGCGGGCGTTGCGGCGAAGGCCGGCCGCGATGTTCTTTACTCCGGCCGTGCGGAGGACTCCGATGGCGAGGTTGCGCCAGGTGGCCATCACGCGGGGTGTGTTGCCGGTCCGCAGCTGGTTGGCGTCCTCGGCGAAGGTGGTGTCGCGGACATGGTGCAGGGCCTCGATCGTCCAGTGGTCGCGGGCGGGTTCGGCGAGCTGGGCCCGCGGTGGCCTGCTCGGTGGTCAGGCTGGTGACGGCGTAGACCGTCTTGACGGTGGTCCTGCCGGTCTTGCGGTCGGTGCGGCGGCGCTTGATCTGGATGGCCTGGTGGGCTCCGGGGAAGAGGAGGCTGTTCACGGTGGCGGCCTTGATCCTGCGGATTTCCGAGCGGCCGTGGCCGATGCCCCGGGTGCGTCCCTGAAGCGGGATGTCTTTCCAGGGTAGGGACTTGAGCTGTCGGCGCAGCTTCTTCTGGTTGCCCTTGACGATCACGATGTGGTGGGCGCCGCGGCCGAGGAGGTAGTCGGCGTGCTCGCGCTGGGTGTGCATGGCGTCGCTGGTGACGACGGTTCATGCCAGGTCGGCGACGGTGTCCAGCAGCGGCTGGAAGCAGGTGATCTCGTTCGTCTTCTCGCCGCCGTCCAGCTGGGCCAGGACCAGGCCGGTGGTGTGCTCCAGTACGGCGAGCAGGTGGATCTTGTGGCCCTTCGCTCTGGCCGCGCCGCGCAGGCTTTGCCGTCCACCGCGAGGCCGCGCAGCCCGGTCGCCTTCGGGCGGCGGTCGGCGAGCCATCGTCCGACCGCCCGGTCCAGCGCGTCGCCATCGATGCGGGCCAGTAGCCGCCGGGCCGTCGTTTCCGCAGGCAGGATCCGCTTCGGGAACAGTGGGTCGAGGCGTATGCCGAGGCGTTGAAGGATGTGTGGCGGGGCGTCGGCGATCCATTCGCCGACTGCCGGCACAGAGGTCGCCCCGCCAGGACTGCGCACGCGGTCAGCGCGAGCACGGCAACCAGAGCGTGCCGTACGCCGCGCGGGTCTCGCGGGTCGGGCACCTCGGCCAGCCGCTCCAGCAGGCGCGGGACCTCGTCGGATACAACCTCGGGATGCTTGCGGAGCTGGTCAAGGGCACGCGGGATCAGCGATGATGCGTCGACAGGCACGGTCTTCCACTCGGATCACGGGGCGTAGAGAACATCCCAATGAAGCTTCTATGTCTCGTCAACCCTTGGTGTCGATACTGCAGCGTTGTTGAGGTGGCGGTAGAGGCGTCGGGCGAGGTAGCGCTTGAGACAGCGGCGGATCTCTCGGTCTGTCTTGCCTTCGGTGCGTCGTCGTTCGGCGTAGGCGCGGGTTTGGGGGTGATGGACCATGCGGACCATGGCGATGACGTTCAGGGCGCGGTTGAGCCGCCTGTCGCCGCCGTGGACCGGTGCCGTGCCCGGGAGAAGTCACTTCGAGGCAGAACTGTGACGGGCCACGACCCCTTGGGGGCAGGCTTCTATCAGGCCACCGAGGTGGGCCGGGTCGGCGCCGGCCACCCACCGCAGTCGGACAGTTCATTGGAAAGGCACCGGTAGGGGCCACTGTTGTCACGAGTCACGACTGCGGTGAGGCGACCGACGTCAACCCTGCCAGCCGGTCCCGGACCAGCCGCCCAACAGACTCACAGCCGTTGTCAAACCGCAGGTGCGACACTCGGTGCAGGTTGGTAGAACGCTCCGTCGCGGATCATCGCCCCGAGGACGTTCACTCTTCGCCGTGCGAGCGCGATCAGGGCCTGCTTGTGCCCCTTGCCCTCGGCACGCTTGCGGTCGTAGTAGGTCCGCGACGCTGGACAGGATTTCAGGCTCGCCATCGCCGGCAGGTAGAACACCCGCAGCAGGCCGCAGTGGTAGCGCCGCGGGCGGTGGTGGTTGCCGCTGATGCGGCCGGAGTCGCGGGCAGCGGGGGCCACGCCTCCGTAGCCGGCGAGACGGTCGGCGCTCGCGAAGGCGGTCATGTGGCCGCCGGTGGCGGCGATGAACTCGGCACCGAGCTGAGTGCCCATTCCGGGCAGGCTGCAGATCACGTCGGCGTGCGGGTGCTCACGAAACCGGGCCTCGATGAGCGCATCGAGCTCGGCGATCTCCTCGTCGAGGGCCATCACCGCCTTCGCGAGACGGACCGCCATGCCGGCGGCCAGTGTCTCGCCGGGCAGCGTGGTGTGCTGGGCCTGCGCGGTCTCCAGGGCGGCCTTGGCCAGAGCCGCGGCGCTTCGGACCTTGCGATGACGCAGCCAGGTCTCGATACGCTTCGCGCCAGCGCGGCGGATGGCGGCCGGTGTCTGGTATCCCGTCAGGAGAATGACGGGACCCTTGTTGGTCAGGTCCAGCGCGCGTTCCAACGCGGGGAAGAACTCCAGCAGTTGGGCGCGGAGCCGGTTGATCTGGCGGGTGCGGTCGCCTGCGAGGTCGGTACGGCGGGTGGTGAGGATGCGCAGGTCGACGGCTATCTCGTCGCCGGGCCGCAGCAGGCCCAGGTCGCGGCGCATGCGGGGCTGGTCGGCGATGACGAAGGCATCCTTGGCGTCGGTCTTGCCCTCACCGCGGTAGGTGCCGGACGCGCGGTGGACGGCCAGGCCGGTGAGATAGGCCATGGGCTGACCGTGGTTGAGCAGCAGACCGATCAGCAGCGCAGCACCGCCGTGATTGACGTCCACCGCCCACAGCACTTCCTGGTCGATGTCCAGGACGTCGCGAATCAGCTCCAGCAGGGTCGCCTCGTCATTCAGGACTCGGCGGGACAGCAGCCGTTCGCCCCGTTCGTTGATCACCACACAGTGGTGATGCTCCTTGCCGATGTCCATCCCCGCCCAGATCTGGGGCACGGCCACCTCCGTCAGCTCGTCGTCAGTCCATCCCGCAGACGACCTCGCCGACGTAGTCCTACAGAGCGATCAAGTCGCGCATCCAATTGGCAGTCGAGTCGTCGCGGGGCTCCGGGCGGCCATGTTCTCTGAGCCATCCGATCGGCTCCTCCATGACAGCCATACCCGGAGCCCCTGGGCCCACCGATCCTACGAATGACCAGCGGAAACCCACACTTGAAAGGTAGGACTCCATGATCTTGGAAGCCCGTGCCTGCCATGTTCCGGACACCACCGAGCTGACAGACCGCCATGGACCGGGCCCCGCACGACAACGCCGAAGCCCTGGCCTTGGGGGAAGGCCCCACGACTGGCTCACGACCGTCCGGCTTCCCCCGTAGGCGCCCGACCTGAATCCCGTCGAGGCCGTCTGGCCACTCGTGCGCCGAGCGATGGCCAACACCGCATTGCACACACCCGACGACCTCGACCGCAACTCCGCCGCGAGTTACGCAGAATCCAGCTCCAGCACCGCCTTATCGACGGCTGCCTCACCGCCACCGGCCTGACTATCAACCCGCCGACGCCACCCTGAAAACCTCAGTAATTCATGACACTCCCATCTGGCCGGCCGACTCGCTCTTGAGGATATCGGCGATGGCCTCGGCGATCAGCTCGGTGTAGCTAGATTTCAGGTCGCGCGGCAGTCGTTCGTACGTGGTGCGGATAAGGTCGGCCGGGCGTGTACGCAGGTCGCCGCGGCGTACCAACTGTGAGTTGACCTCGAGGGTGAGATGCCGCAGCTGGTCTGACTGAAGCTGCAGTGCGGTCTGCGCGGCAGGATACGGGGGGCGCGCGCCGCCCAAGGCGTCGTACATTCTGTCCTGTTCGGGGGTGAACGTTTTGCCCATAACCAGGCCGAGGAAGTATTCGGCTACGAACTCCGTGGGTCCGCTGCCGGCATACTCGCTCAGGATTCTGGCGGTCGCCGCAGCACTTGGCGTGAAATGAGAAGATGCAGCATCTATGTAACGAGACCGGTTGTTCGCATAGTGCAGGAGGTGACCCAGCTCGTGTATGAGCACTCCAACCCCCTGCTCGCGGAACTGCATACCCACTGCGTGGAACCTGCCACCATCCAAACGGACCCGTTCGAGGGCACCGACAGACTCTGGAGATACGGCGATCTGTTTGGGAGCGAGGAATTGCGCCACTCCCGCCCATGTGGGTTCCAAGGGATTTGTTGCGAAGCCCTCGCCCGGCAGCGCCTGAACGCGGCGGCCGTACTTAGGAAAATAGAACTCCATATCTGGCAATTTGAAACCGGCCTTCTCTACCAGGTTCACAGCGATGGTGAGCTGACGCACCCGAGATTCGCGGAGTTTGATCGGCTCGCTGGGATCAAGGAGGAGCGTGATCGTCGCGTTTCCGTTCTGAAACGTCCGTCTGATCATTCCCTGGAGTGGAGTGTTCACGTCGACGCTACTGCTCTGATCGGCCCGGTTCAGGAATGACGCGATCTCTGGGAACACGCCTGCAATCTCGGGTGTTATCATAGCCCGCATTTGTTCTGGTGAGATGTCTGGGTGCACCATCGTATTCATCTGGGAGATCACCGTGTGGGCCTCGTGCGCTATTGCGGCAAATCCTTCCATTATGATACTCAGCGCCGTCGGCGACAGCGTCCCGTCCTTCCCCCTCGGTAGCACCAGCGCCGCTCTGACGTGGTCGCCGGAGGGGATGAACGAACACCCCGGCCGGGTCACGAAAGGGGACAGTGCCGGTTCCACCGTCTGATAGTTGGCTTGCTGCCACTCGTTGAGCGAAACTCGGCCGTGGCTCGCGGCGGCCCGCAGTTCCGCGATCAGACCAGAAGCCGACGTGCCGACGCCGTGGGGGGCCTGCGGTTCAGACCGGCCCTTCCGCCCCGAACCGGGCAGCGCAGGCCAACTGCCCGACTGCCATCGGAATCCGATTCGCCAGGCCAGAGAATGCAAGGGGTCTCGCCGTTTGCGGGTGTCAGGCAGGGCGTTGTACAGGTCCACAACTTCTTGCACACTAGGAAAGCTGTCGGAGCCCAGTTTCCGAAGTTGTTCCAACGTTGCCTCATGCAGAACATCCGGGGCGTGAGGGGAGTAGCCTGCCGACTCCTGACTGACCTCACTCTCATCGTTCTGCGCCACCTGCACCGGCAGGCTCAGTGTGCTTGTCTCAGGCGTGCCGGTGGGCGGTTGTTTCGCCGCCGTCGGGTCAGGGCCCGCACCGGCGGGGCTCGACGTCGATGCCGGCGTCCGAGCGTGCTCAACCCCGGTGACGGTCTCCTCCTCCGTACGCACCGCAGCAGCCTGACCGCGCGCGCCCGTCGTGCCGGTCATGCCGGTGGTGGTGTTCGGTAGTGGGCCCGCGGGTGTCTCTGCGTTGATCGGGGGTCTGACGTCGAGTTCGCCGAGGATGGTGGTGGGACTGGGGACTTTGCTCGCCGGGTGCTGTTCGTTGACTTCTGTGCCGGGGGACGTCGTTGAGACTGAGACGGGGGCAGGGGTGGCCACCGCGTCAGTCGTTTCGGTCGCGAGGTGGTCGGTGGGGTCGGTCGGGGGGGTGGGCAGGCGCGGGCTGTCCGGGGTCGCTTGGGTCCCTGATGTGTCCTCGGTGCCAGGGCTGTGCGGGGCTTTCTGCCCGGTCAGGACGGCGAAGACTCGGCTTGCCGCAGAGACGTCACGGTCGGGTCCAGGCCCATCGGACTGGGTGGTTCCTGGGTCGAGGATGACGCGGTTGCCTGTAGGTGCGACTTCTGTGGTCTGCCTGTGCAGCGTCTGCGTGATCCCACCCTCTGTTTCCGGATCACTGTCCTGTGTCGACTCGGGTAGCGCCCTAACGGTCTCGGACGAGCCTGCGGCAACAACCGTGGACGGCTCGAAGAGGCCCCGTGCCGATGCGGCACCGACCGATTCAGTCTGAACTGTCGCGACAGGCGCTGTCAGACTCGGGAGCGCCGGAACGTGAACGGATGCAACGGGAGGCTGCGGGTGCGGCCTATTGGGGGCGGGAAGGCGCTGGCGGATGCCCGTTGCGGGCACGGGACGGTGGTGGGGGACCGCGGGCTGCTCTGGGATCTGGTGGGGGGGATGTGTGTTGGCCGGTGGGGTGGTGGTGTCGGGGTCGGGTAGGCCGGTGGCAGGGGGTATGGGATCGGTCGGGGCGGCTGTCTTTGCGGCGGTGGCCTGCTCCCGGCTGGACAGCGCCAGGTCAGGGCTGGGGATTACCGGGTGTTGGTCGGGTAGGGCCGGGTGGTTGGGGAAGGGCGGGGTGGTCCATTTATCCAGGTTTGCGAGTGGGGCTGGGGTGATGCCGGCGGTGAGGGTGTGTTGGGTGAATGCGGTCCACAGGTGGTTGAGTGCATTCTCGTCCGCAGGGGTTG
>NZ_JBIAEC010000064.1:0-8842 GCF_042868225.1 Streptomyces sp. NPDC007856
ACCTCCCGATACGACAGCCGGACATCCTCACCCACCACCGCGACCGCGTCCGGCGTACGCGCTACCTGCGCGACAAACAACCCCGGCAACGTCGCCTGAGCGCTCGTGGGGGTTTCCTGGCCAGCTGCCCACTCGGAGAGCAGCCGTGTCCGGTCGCTTTCGTCCAACAGATCGATTTGCCCGAGCGGTGTCTGTGAATCGCCTGAGGCGAAGGCTTCCAGGACACGTGTGAAGCGCCGTTGATGGGCCACCAGCTCGGCCTGGGTGTACCGGACGGAATCCGCGTCGAAGTAGATCCGCGCGCCGTCGGGCTGCATGTAGACCGTGATCATCAGGTCTTCGACCGGGCCGATGGACAGGTTGTGCACCGTAGTCGGGTGCCCGTCGAACCGGAAGTCGTAGTCGAACGAGAAGAGGTTGAGCTCCAGCCCGGAGAGCTTCCCGGCACCGTCGGCCATGCGCAGGTCCCGGCGCATGTCTTCGCGTCGATAGCGCTGGTGCGGCAGCACCTCGCCGACCTCTCGTGAGGCGGCGCGCGCCAACTCGGACAGGGCCGTACCCGGAGCAGCCGTGAGGTGCAGCGGGACGATGTTGGAGAGCATGCCGGGGATGTGGCGCAGGTGGGCGGGCCGGGCGGCGGCGACGAGGCCGAGGGTGAGGTCGTCGGCTCCGGTGGTCTTGTGGAGGTAGGCGCAGGCTGCGCCGACCAGAAGGGCCGACCAGCGCACGCCGGCTCGGTGTGCGGCGTCCTGCAGTCTGTCCACGTCGGCCTGCGGCAGGTAGGCGGTCGTACGCAGGCGGCCGCTGGAGGCGGGGTTCGCTTCGGTGTGGGTGGAAAGTGTGACGGTCTCGGGCCAGTGGGCAAGGCGGTCACGCCAGAAGTGCTGGTCGGCCTCGAAGTGGGCGCCAGCACGGTAGGCCGCGTCGTCCTCCAGCAGCGTCGCCAGGGGGCCGAACGGGCTGACGGGGCACGGCCCGCCCTCGACCAGCGCGGTGTACAGCTCAGCCACACGACGCATGATCAATGCCATGCTGAAGCCGTCGATCACCGTGTGGTGGTAGCGCGTGTAGAAGAAGAAGTGGTCCTCGCCCGCCTTGACCAGCGCAATGCGCCACAGCTCGCCGCCCGGCAGGTTCACCGGCGTCGCATAGTCCTCCCGCATCCAAGCGAAGCCGGCCCCGACCGGGTCCGCTTCACCGCTGACATCCACCACGTGGAGAGCGAAGCCGATCTCGTCGACGAGCTCCTGCCACGGCCCGTCCTGCCCGTAACCGAGCCTGATGCGCAACACGTCAGTCTCGCCGATCACGCGCCGCACCGCCGACTCCATCACCGCTGCGTCCACCCGCCCGCGGATCTCGGCGCACTCGCCGACGTTGTACAACGATCCGGACGCGTCCAGCTCGTGCGCGAACCAGACACCCATCTGGGGGCCGGACAGCGACCAGGACGATGATGTGGGCATTTGGGACATCTTCAGACCTCATGTGAATGTGCCGATATGGTCGCGAATGCGCGTAAGAGTGCCCAGCGGAACCCAGCACATAGGTCCTAGGTCCCGTGCGCGGTTAAGCGGATCGAGTTCGAGTTGATTGACAGGCGGCTCGCGGTCGCGGCTGGACGACCATGAGCACGTGCGGAGTTCGGCGCGTGCAGGGCGGCGCCGGCTCCAGCGGGATCGCGGGAATGGTCCGTCCGCCGCCCCGGCTTGGATACCGGACATACGACGGCATGCACGGGGCCGCCGTGCAGGCGGTCTGCCGGAATCCCGGCGGACCGTCCCGGCCTGGATTTCAGTTGCCCTCCATGGCGTCGACCAGGCTCTTGGGCCGCATGTCAGTCCACGTCTGCTCGATGTAGTCCAGGCAGTCCAGCCGAGGAGCCTCGCCGAACACGACCTCCCAGCCCTGGGGAACCTCGACGAAAGTCGGCCACAGCGAGTACTGCTTCTCCGCGTTGACCAGCACGAGGTAGAGGGCGTCCTGGTCCTCAAACGGGTTCGTCACGACTGATTCCTTGCTTTCTGTTGGTGGACTGTCGCTACGTCGTGCACCCGTGGAACCGTCTCCATGACGAGGCGAACGCACCGTGCGCGTCCAGTGAGAGAGTGCGCGGGGCCGGACCATCTTCGACCTCTGTCGAGCGGAGTGGTCGGCATCGGAGCCAATTAATATCACCCTCCTTGCCTCGGCAGCCATGTCTGGATCGAGGTGAGGCGTCCCCCGGAGTGTGGACACAGGGGTTCATGCTGCGAGTGTGAGTTTACGTCCTCGAGCAATGCTCAAGAACTGTGGATCGGCTCGGGAGGACGTACCTTCCCGGGTAATTGATCGATAGGTCACCGAGCAAGACCGGTGTTCGCAGCACCGGCCGGGAAGGCACGTCCGTGCTCAGCGTAGTGAACGACGACGGCACCACCGCCAACGGCTCCTCCCTGATGGACGAGATCGTCCGGGAGGGCGCACGCAGGATGCTGGCCGCCGCGCTGGAGGCCGAAGTCAATGCCTATATAGCCGAGTTGACCGATGAGCGCGACGAGCGTGGCCGTCGCCTCGTGGTGCGCAACGGCTACCACCAGCCCAGGAAGGTCACAACCGCGGCCGGCGTGGTCGAGGTGAAGGCGCCGCGCGTGAACGACAAGCGCGTCGACGAGGCCACGGGCGAGCGCAAGCGGTTCTCCTCCGCCATTCTGCCGCCATGGTGCCGCAAGTCCCCGAAGATCAGCGAAGTGCTCCCGCTGCTCTACCTGCACGGCCCGTCCTCCGGCGACTTCGTGCCCGCCCTGGAAGCAGTTCCTGGGCAGCTCGGCGGGGCTCTCACCAGCGACCGTCACCCGGCTCACGCAGCAGTGGCAGGCCGATCACACCGCGTTCATGGACCGAGACCTGTCCGAGGCCGACTACGTATACGTGTGGACCGACGGCATCCACCTCAACGTCCGTCTGGAGGAAGCCAAGGCGTGCGTGCTCGTACTCATCGGCGTGCGTGCCGACGGTTCCCAGGAACTGGTCGCGCTCAAGGACGGCTACCGCGAATCCGGCGAATCCTGGGCGGACCTGATGCGCGACTGCCCCGCCGGGGCATGCGCGCCCCCGTGCTCGCGGTCGGCGACGGCGCCCTGGGCTTCTGGAAGGCCCTGGCCGAGGTGTTCCCCGAAACCCGCGAGCAAAGGTGCTGGGTTCACCAAACGGCCAATGTCCTGGACGCCATGCCGAAGTCCGCGCAGCCAGGCGCGAAGAAGGCGATCCAGGACATCTACAACGCCGAAGACCGCGACCATGCGGTCAAGGCGATCAAGACGTTCGCCCAGCTCTACGGTGCGAAGTTTCCCAAGGCCGTCAAGAAAGTCACCGACGATCAAGAGCAGTTGCTGGCGTTCTTCGACTTCCCCGCCGAGCACTGGACCCACCTGCGCACCACGAATCCGATCGAGTCCACATTCTCCACCGTCCGGCTGCGGACCAAGGTCACCCGCGGCGCCGGCTCCCGCGCTGCCGCCCTGGCCATGGCCTTCAAACTCGTCGAGTCCGCCCAGCAGCGGTGGCGGGCGGTCAACGCACCCCACCTCGTCGCCCTCGTCCGCGCCGGAGCCCGCTTCGAACGCGGCCTGCTCGTCGAGGGGCCCCAGGAGCACGCGGCAAGACCGCCGTCGGCCTGCGGCCGGCCACCGCCGCGGACAGGGAGTACTGCTTCCAGCTACACAAGGCCGCCATGGGGGCCTACATCACGCAGATCTGGGGCTGGGACGACCACGTCCAACGCGGCTTCCATACACGTGTGTTCAGCCCCGGCCGCTGGCAGATCATCACCGTCGACGACGCCGATGCCGGCATGCTCCACGTCGAGCAGCGGCCCACCGAGCTCTACCTTGCCCGGATCGAGCTCGACCCCGACTACCAGGGGCGCGGTATCGGCAGCAGGCTCATCCGCACCCTCCTGCACCAGGCCCGCAGACAAGACAAGGACCTCACCTTGGACGTCCTCGCGGTCAACCAGCGGGCCCATGCCCTCTACCGGCGTATGGGCCTGCACGAAATCGCCCGGCACGGCGAGAACAACATCAAGATCAGGATGTCCAGCCGACCACCTCAGAGCGACCCAATCCACAGATCTTGACAATGACTCTACGTCCTCGCCGGTGCTGCCGTTCGAATTCGGCTGGCGAGAGGTAGTTGAGGGCGCTGTGGCGCCGTCGGATCCAGCTCGCCCGGCTCGGCGATCGACGTCACGTCCTCGCTGCCGAGGAGGATCTCGCCGTTCTCGTCGACGACGTAGAGCCATTTGCCGTCGGTACGCTCCAGGAGCGCCGACTCGAACTCCTCCAGCCGGTAGAACAGCGGGTTCACCCGCAGTTCGTCCTTGACGACGTTTCCTTCCTCGTCCCTGGCGAACTCCCCGTCCTTGACCTTCCTGACCTTCACCGCGGGTCCGAACGCGTCGTCCAGCGCCGCCTGGTCCAGCGTGCTGGTCCCGGTTACCGGCCGTATCCCGGAACGGTCCGAGTTCTCGGAACGCCCGGGGTCCTCTGCGGAGAAGACCTCGGTCTGCTGCCGGTGCCCGCCCAGCGGGTACGAAGCCTCGGGAATCCTGCGGCGGACGGTGGAGAGGAGTTCGTTTGCCTTCGCGGGCTCCGCGTCGTGGAAGCGGTTCCACGCGCTGTCCTGGGTGCGGGGCCCGGTCTGGTCGGCCTCACCGGCGGGGCTCGTGCGGCCGGATGAGAGGGAATCCGTTTCGGTCGCGGGGCGGTTGGCGGCGACGGTGGGAGCGGTGAGTTCGGCGAAGATCCGATCCGACTCGGACGCGCCCGGCTCGTCCGTGGCCCGGGCCTGCGGGGTCTCAGTGGTTCGCGGGGGTGTCATGGAGGGCGTCTGCGGCGCCGGTTCGATTCCCCCCATGGCGTCCTCGACACCGCTGACCGTCGTCTGCTCGGCGATCCGCTCCTGAGGAGCGGCGGCCGGCCACCGTCCGGCGCCCATGCCGGGCCGGCGTCGTCGGAGTGCGTTGCCGCGGCCGCGTCGCGGGTGGCGGTATCGGCGTACAGGGCGTTCAGTGTGCGGACGGACAGCCCGGCTGACAGAGCCTGACGGGTGAACGTTCTCCGCAGGTGGTCGGGACCCTGGGAGTGCGGTGCGCTGCCCAGGGCATCGTGGGTCGTCAGGGCGCGGTGGGTGCTCAGCGCGAACGGATCGCGGGAGAACGTCCGCCACACGCTCGCCGGATTGGTGGCCAGCGCGCCCGGCCCGGTGGCGTCCACGATGTCCCGCAGCCGGTCGCGCAGCGCCTGTTCGAGGCCGGTGCGCGTGCTGTCACCGGTGTCGACCTTCCAGACCTGGGTGGTGGTGCTGGGATGGAAGACCAGCCACTGTCCCGGCTCACCATTGGGCCCGTTCACGAGTTTGAATCTGGTGATCTCACCGGTGTTCGGGTTGCTGCCCATGGCGGTGGCCGTGGTGGGGGCGTACACGGTACGACCGGTGGCGTCGGCGACAGCCTGGGCGACCGCCGCGGAATGGCAGACATTCATGACGATAGGGGCATCGGCCGGCAGCGCGTTCAGGCTCGGCCGACGGCGCAGCATCCGCCCGAGTTCGCGCCCCGAGAACCGGCCCTGCTCGGCCGGGGCCTTGCCGTCGGCGGTCACCGGCAGCAGGGTGTGGCCGGGAATGCCATGTGACTCGAAGAAGTACTTGACCCGCTTGTGGACCCACGGAACTTCGACCTCGGGCCCCTGCATGACGGTTGCGTTCTCCTTCGTCAGGGCGACGTGCGAGAACTTCGTGATCGACGGCAGGTAGGCAGACTGCGCTTCTCTCGAAGCCGCCCAAACCCGTGCGTCGCCCGCCCACTTGTCCGCCCATTCCGTGTCGGCATGGGCGGCACGGCCGACGGAGTTGCCGTCCAGGTCGACGATGGTGTGGGTGACCAGCCTGCTGTCCCGCACCGTGGCCGTCTCCCCGGAGGCCCGGGAGTACGTCACCTGTCCGACGTGTTCGAGCGACAGGGGACCTGGTCCGTCCGGGCGGGACAGCATCCACCGGCCCACCGGCCTCCCGGGCCTGACGTCGGGAGCGAGGTGTGCGACGGCGCCCGCGCTGTCGGACTCCCTTCTGGCGATCAGCGTGCCGGTGTAGGACCACACCTCGTGTCCCGTTCGCACCGCCACAGCGCGCGGCAGGTCGGGTTTCCCGCCCAGATCTGCCCACAGGACGATGCGCATGCCCTTGGCGAGCTCGGCATCGCCGGCCAGCAGGTCGGCGAACTCCTCGTACGACACCTGGTGGCCGTCGAGTCGCACGGCATCGCCCCGCTGCGCCGCCCGTACCACCATCACCGGGCCCTTCCAGGGGGCTTTCTGGAAGAAGGCCGGCTCGGCGCCTGAGGGCGCGTAGATGTGGGAGAAGTCCATCTTCTGCCCCGCGAGCAACCCGGTCCAGTCCCGGATCACGGGCTGCTTCTTGCCCAGCAGACCCTTCAGCAGAGATGGCGCGCCGACGCGGTGGTCGGTGGGTGGGTCGGTGAGGGCGTGGGCGGTGGAGGTGGTGGTGGGGTGGTGGAGTGCGTCGGGTTTGGGGTGTCCTTGGGCAGTGAGGACGATGGCGTGGGTGCGGACCGCGTTCCAGTCGGACAGGTTGGTGGTGACGCGTTGTGCGGGGGGTGCTTGGGGGTCGATGAGGCGGGGGCCGTTGGTGGTTTGGTGGATGGCGATGGCGTGGCCTGGTCCTGTGGCGCGGTAGCCGATGACCAGGGCGGTCTCGCCGGGTTCCAGTGCGTCGCTGACGTCGGTGAGGTGGGTGACGGGGGTCCAGGCGGTGTCGTGGGCGAGGGTGGCGCGGGGGTCGCGGCGGCCGATGTGTGTGTCATCGAGGGCGCGTGTGTGGTTGAGGCCGGCGGGGTGGAGGGTTTGCCTGACGCCGTTGAGGAGGGTCACGCACAGGGCGAGGTCGGCTGCCTGGTCGGGGGTGAGGCCGAGACGGGTGAGCAGGTCGGTGCCGACGGCGGCGGGTTCGTCCGGGTGTGGTCCTGTCCCGTTCTCGACGAGCTTCACGGCGACGAACGCGTCGATGTCGGCGACGAGTTGGTCATGGGAACGCGCCGCCACGGAGACCGGGCCGCCCTGGGGGTGGTCCGGATTGCCTTGCGAACGGGCTTGAAGGCTGGTGAAGACGTGGTCGGCGGTGTCCGGGCGATCCGTCGCGCTGTCGGCGCCGTCCGCCTCAACCTCCATGCCGAACGGCCGCTCCGTCTCCGCCTGCCGCGGGTGCTCGACGGCGGTCGATTCCTCCCCTGCCTCGCGTTGCCCACCCGTCTGATGTACCCAGACGGGATAGGCAGGCGTTTCCTGCGGGAACCGGTGCTCCTGGGAGAGGCCGTCCTTCCCGCCCGGCGGGGCGGTCCGCGACCTGGTGTCCGAGGCGCCGCCGGGGGCGGCGGGCGCGGGTGTGTCGGGGGCGGCGTCGGGGGTGTGCGGGTCGGTGCCGGTCGTGGCGGCTCTCGCGCCTGGCCGGTTCCCGGTCTGTGACGAAGGGTCAAGGCGGTGGTTGGCCGTCTGGCGTGCGGAGGAGGCGGTGGTGGTGGTGAGGATCGAGTTGAGTTCGTCCTGGCTGAGCATGCCGGCGAGCCGCTGCAGCACGTCCTGCCCCAGCAGCAGGCCGCCGTCGTGCGCGGGCGGGAGTGCGGCGAGCGCGGACAGGATGGCGCCGGCGTTGTGCAGTTCCTCCCAGCCGGGTCTGTTGGAAGCGGTCCGGTCGCTGGCACCGATGGGGAGCAGCGAGTCGCCGTCGAGGCGGGTGGGGGCGTCTTCCCGGCTGCCGAGCGTGCGTGTGTCGGTGTGCGCTGTGGGTGGCTGCCAGTCGATGTTCTGCTTGATGTGGTCGGGCATCACGTCGGCGAGTTGGTCTCGCACGGTGTCGGATGCGACGACCATGACCCGGCCTGGGTAGCCCAGGTCGCCCACCGAGTTGATGAACATGGCCGCCGCCGTCCGGTGTCCGGGGCCGGCCGCATCGTCCACCGTGACCGTCACGCCGGGCAGTCGACCGAGTTGTTCACCGACCGTCTGCCGGAGGTCGATCTCCGCCGGAGTGGGCGGGATACCGCCCCGCTGGACGGTCAGTTCATCGATAATGGCCTGACGCTGGTCTGCCGGTGCCGCGAACAGGTGCCGCCCCAGGTTGCGTTCGCCTTCGGCCTGCTGCACGGGCCAGCCGGGCCGCGTCCGCTCCGGCAGGGGAGCGTTCACTGTGGGCCGGTTCGTCGTGCCCGCAGCCGTGCGGCCCGAACTCGCCGCGTATGACGCGGGGTTGGAGTCGTTCCGGGACGCTGCCGGGAGCACAGTCCCAGGAAGCGCCCCCGGTTCCCGGTCGCATCCGGTGCCGGTGTCTGATCCGGCGCCGTCAGCGGCGCCTGCGTGTTCGCCTGTGCTGCCGGACCGGTGACGGCGGGGCCACTGCTCGCAGTGGGCAGTGTGACCGGCGGGGTCGTGGCCGGTGAACCCTCCAGTCCCCGGCTCGTGTTGTGCGTCCATCCGGCGGTCCCGGGCGTCCCGTCCGGCCCCCTCACCTCGGTGCCGGGGGCGACGAGAGTCTCGGCGGAGTCGGTCCAACTGCGCGGGCCGGCGCCGGGGTTGACGAGGGTCTCGGTGGAGTCGGTCCACCTCTCGGTGTCGTCGGACGGGCCTGTGTACGGCCCGGTGCCGGCGGTGCCGGTGGTGTCGGTGGTGTCGGCGGTGTCGGTGACGAGCTTGTCACTGTTGAACTGTGACGGGTCGATGTCCAGCCGGGGCGGTGTGCCGAACCAGTCCCCCTTCAGCAGATTCGCCGTGTGCACGGCATGCATGTGCAG
>NZ_JBIAEC010000065.1:0-8188 GCF_042868225.1 Streptomyces sp. NPDC007856
CCCCGGCCACGACCCGCTACCGCACCGCCCCCGATCTCCTTGCCGCCTCGCATGAAGAAACCGACACACCGACAGGTTGATTCTTTACGGCTTCACTACGCCCGCAATCTGCTGAGCCAGGTTCCCAAGTCGGCTCAGCCATGGGTGGCCACCCTGCTGCGGACAGTCTTCGAGCAGCCCGACACTGACGCCGTCCGGTCCCAGATGCGGCACGTCCTGGACGCTTTGGAGGCGAAGTTCCCCAAGGCCGCCGAGCATCTCGATGCCGCACAGGCAGACCTGCTGGCGTTCACCGCGTTCCCGCGTGAGCTCTGGCGGCAGATCTGGTCGAACAATCCGCAAGAACGCCTGAACAAGGAGATCCGCCGCCGCACCGACGTGGTGGGCATCTTCCCCGACCGCACCGCCCTGATCCGCCTGGTCGGCGCGGTCCTGCCCGAGCAGAACGACGAGTGGACCGAGGCCCGCCGCTACATGGGGCTGGAACTGCTGGCCAAGGCCCGGCTCCACCCGATCGAGTCAGAAACCGATGAGACCGTCCTGCCCACCGAACTCACCGCTTAGCCTCAAAACGAGATCACCGAGTGGCCGCCGATACACCACTCCAGTGGACGTGACCTAGCAGCTGGAGTAGGTCTCGCGCGGGTGATGGCGCACTGCGGGGGCAGCCCATCAGCGTCCGTGCACTACCTGGCGGGTGCCATCGCCTCTGCACCTGAGAACCCCGAGCCGTATGCGGTTCTTGCCGAGTTGTGGAGGGACAAGCCGTTGGAGCTGGCCGAGGTCGTTCAGGGTGCCGACTCCTTGAGGACGGTACTGGCGCAGTCGTACATCAGCTTTCTTCGGGACGACATGGACGGCGCGGCGCTGGCGATCGGGTCGGTCACGGGTGTGCGACCCGACATCGCCTGGGCCAAAGCCCCCTGGTTCGGCGATGAACGATTTCTCGGTGTGGTGAGTGCCGATGCGCTGGCCGAGGCCGCAATGCGAACGATGGACTATGGCCGTGATCTGGACACCGAAAGCATGCGGGAACGATTTCGGCCCTGGTTCGAAGCCATCGACGTGGTCTCTGCCCGCCAGCCGTTGCCGCAGGCGTTGGCCAAGATGGCGATCTTGCTGCGGGCATGCGGTCTCACCGATGCGTCGTTTGTCCTCTGCGACCAGGCGGACTCCGTTGAGCGGATCATGCTGACGGAAGTTGTGCGAGCGGGCACGTGGCGGAAGCTGGGTGATCTTCATCAGACCGTGGCGGCGTTCGAGCGCGCTCTTGCCCTGGACCCGGCCAACTGGTCGCTCTATCTCGACCTGGCCGATGTGCGTGCTGAGCAGGGCGACTTCACCTCCGCGGTCCGGCTGATCGATCAGGGGATGAGGTACGAGCCGGCTGAGCTCTCACTTCGGGCGGCCGGAGCTGCCTACCGTGCACGACTGACCGGCTCGCGTGCCGATCTGAGCGAACTCATAGAACTGGCGCCGAATCTGCCGAACGACTCGTACCGGGACCTGCTGATGGATCACGCGTGCGCTGGTCCCGCACTGCCGGCCGAACTCGTGGCTGCGGCCCGGCGCATTCAGAACAGCTGAGGCTCCGCTCCGTCACGAGCAGCAGCTCCAGCCGGCAAGTGCCCGGCAGCGCGACCCAAGCCCAAGTTCCCGCGCGACTGCCACGTCAAGGGCGACGGCGTCCACGCCATGCTTGGCGCCGCCCGCCTTCACAACCCACTCTCGGCCGCATGGCTCGGAGCTCCCCAGTACAGGGACATCCACGTGCTGCAGTCGAAGATCAGTTACGGGACAAGTCTTAGGAGACCCGCACCGGCAGCACCGAAGCCGTGATCCACATGGCTTCGGTCGACAGCCTCGCCAGGCGCATAACGGACGAGACCACCCCCACGTGGCGAGGAACTTACTAGGGCATCAAGGGCAATCTGCCTATTTCAAAGGCCCTCTCAGGCCGCGCCGTAGGGGCACCCCTGCGGCGCCTCTGCGGTCCGGTGCACGAAGGCCGGCCGTAGCTCGGGATCCTCGGGGTCGTAGTAGCGGTGGAACACCGCGGTCGCCCCTCCGGACAGGGGCGGGACGATCCAGCTCCAGTCGGTCGGCACCGGGCGCCCGTGCCGCCTCTCGCGGTCCACGTGCGCGAGGAACCGCCGCGACTCCGTGTGGTGGTCGGCCATGCTCACCCCCGCCTGCTCGTAAGAATGCAGGACCGCCAGGTTGAGCTCGACCAGGGCGCGGTCGCGCCACAGAGTGCGCTCGTTGCGGGTGTCGAGGCCGAACAGCTCGGCGACGGCGGGCAGCAGGTTGTAGCGGTCGGTGTCGGCGAGGTTGCGCGAGCCGATCTCGGTGCCCATGTACCAGCCGTTGAAGGGCGCGGCCGGGTACGTGACCCCGCCGATCTCCAGCGACATGTCGCTGACGGCCGGCACCGCGTACCAGCGCAGACCGAGGGCGGCGAACCCGGGATGGCGCGGATGCGTCAACGGCACCTCCAGCACGGCGTCCTCGGGCACCTCGTAAAACTCCGGAGTCAGGCCGGAGCCGGGCTGCACCAGCAACGGCATTATCTCGAAGGGTGTTTCACCGCCTTTCCAGCCCAAGTCCCGGGCCAGCGCCACCCGCTGGGTGCTGCGCGGGTCGTCCGAGTAGCGCACCAACTGCTCGCCCAGCAGCGTGGCGGCGGGACGGCCGGGGCGATCGGGGGCGAAGACGCTGATGACCGGCCGGATACGGCCTCCGTTGGTCGCGATCCGCAGATGCTCGAAGCACTCACTGGCGATGTCGTCGGGATGCGTGACGTGCCGCAGGTCCCGCACGATCAGATTGTTCCAGTAGAGCCGGCCTATGCAGCGCGCCGCGTTGCGCCAGGCCACCCGCGCGCCGTACGCCACCTCCGCCGCAGTGTGTTCGTACGTGCCGAAGCGCTCCACCTCCGCGGTGACCTCCGCGAGCCGTCTACGCGGGTCGCCGTCGCCCGGGTTCTCGGCGGCGTACTGCCGGATGAACACCTCGGCGGCCGCCAGGACGGCCTCGTGCGCCGATGGGCGGCGCGGAGCCGGGTCGGACGAAGGGGGGAGTTGCATCGGATTCTCTCCTGCTCGGGGTCTGGTGCTCACACGAACCCGGGGCGCCGGCGGTGGTACGGCGGCCGCTCGGCCGGGAGCGGACGGGGCGCTGCCGAGTCCGGCAGGCGGGCGCGGCAAGCGAGTGGCCGCACGGCCGGGGCCGGGTCGGCCGGCCGCTCAGTCCTCGGGCGGTTCCCGCAATTTCCGGGGCAGTAACGCGGCCTCGAGTGCGGGCACGTCGAAGGGGTCGAAATGGATCCGCTCCTGCGGGATGCCCTGCCGGGCCAGGGTGGCGCTGGCCTGCGTGACCATGTCCACCGGGCCGGAGAGGAACGCCTCGTGCCGATACCACGGCCCGAACTCGTTCAGCACCTGCGGCAGGCTACCCTCCAGCCCCGCAATACGCTCGTGCGACACCGCGGCCCGCACAGAGAGCCAGTGGTGCCGCTGGGACATCCTGAGCATGTCGTCCAGGCCGTAGAGCTCCTCGGCGGTCCGAGCGCCGACGAAGACGTCGACGTAGCGCTCTGTCCCGGTGCGGGCCGCGTCCTCGACCAGGGCCTTGATGGGGGCCATGCCGGTCCCGCCGGCCACGCACACCAGATCCCGGTCGCTGCGCGGGTCGAGCGTCATGTCGCCCTGAGTGGGTCCGAGCCGCACCATGTCCCCGGGCTTGGCGCTGTAGACCAGGCCTTGGCTGACCTGGCCCTGGGCGACCGCACGCACGTGGAAGGTCACGGTGTTGTCCGGTCGCGGCGCGTGCGCGGGCGAGTAGTAGCGCCACGTCTTGGGGTGCCAGGGCGTCTCCACGCTCGCGTACTGGCCTGCCGTGTACGGGTAGGGCGCGTCGGGCCGCACGGTGATTTCCGCGATGCCATGGCCGCGGTGCAGGTGGTGGATGATCTCCGCCTCCCACACCGCGGGCGCCGTGCGAGCGTCCTCCCCTGCGGCGTGCATCATCACCTGCGCGACGACGCCGTATCCGTGCGTCCATGCGGCGGCCAGCTCCGGGCTCCACGCCGGGCCGGCGTAGCGGGCCAGGGATGCAAGCAGGCACTCGCCCACCGCGGGGTAGTGGCCGTTCAGCGCCCCGAACTTGCGGTGGTCGCGACCGAGCCGGCCGCAGAACCGGATCAGGTTCTCCGGGTCGTCGACGAGGTCGACGATCTGCAGCAGCCCGCGCAGCAACCGGTCGCGCTGGACGTCCAGGTTGTCCGGGAAGAGCCCGCGCACCTCGGGGTAGCGTGCGAACAGAATGGCGTAGAAATACACCGTCATGTCCGTTGCGTACGCGCCGACCACGGCCACACTCGCGCGCATCAGGGCGATTTCCTCCGCAGTCAGCGGCACGAGGTCCGGCAGCGGACTCGGCGCCGGGGGCGAGGGAGTGGAAGGAAGCGCTGCTGATTCCGGTGACTGCGCCGTGGCATCCGGTGCGTCACGGCGTCCTCGCGACTCACGGGAGAATATCACCGGGCGCCTCCCGCTTCAGATTGAATCGTCATCACCATGAGGGAAATTCAGTGTCAGAGCAGTGGGGAGCGGGGACCGCTGCACATCCGGTCGCGGTTGCCGGGACAGGCCGATGACCGGCACGGGGTTCCGCTGTGCCGGATGCCCATCCAGCACCCAGAAAGGGTCCGCCATTCGGCTGTGGCGCCGTCTCGATACGACGCCAGGGATCAACTTGACTGGCACACAGGCAACTTGGGAACGGACGGGGCGGAACTCCCTGGGATGTCCTGCCGTTCGGTGGCGATCGACAGGACCGCATTCACCCTAATACACAATCTTCACCCGTCAACCAAAGGATAGGCACGACCTCGCCCCGACTCGCGCACGTACGTGCCACAGGCCGGCCTGGCACGCGTGTGTTCGGCGCCGAGGAGGGGGAGTGGGCGCGGAACCGACCGGAGGAAGTGTGTGGATCCGGCCGGAATCAGACCGCGGCGCGGCAGCCCGGCAACTCCGCGAAATCCGCGTCCGCTTCTGCCGGTGAGATGCCGAAGCCCGCTCGAATTGCCACCCGAAACCAGTCGGTGTCGGGAGCTGCGGTGGATTCAGAAGTCATGGCTCACGACAGCGTAATACCAAGTGAATTCACCGAGATGAACATGATCTCTGTCGGTAAATCCGGATAACCGGGGCACTCGGGTTCCCGGGCAGCGGTATGGGTGACCCGCGTGAAAACCCTGGTTCGGGCTGATGATCCGGCCGTTTGTGTTCATGCCGTCAGGCTGCTTGCTGGTGCTCGTTGATGGGGCCGCCGAGTAGTTGAGTGCGGCGGACGCGGCCACCGAAGGGGATGACAGGTGCCGTCTGGCTGGTCTCCGAGGCTTGGGGAGATCGTTGGTGTGGGGATCGGCGGGGGCGGTGCCGGTTGTAGTGGTCGGTGTAGGTGTTCGGGTCGGTGCGCAGGTGCCGTTCGTTCATGATGAGTAGGCGGTCGGTGCACTCGCGGCGGACGGTGCCGACCCTGCGGCTGCCGAATATTTCGTCCGACCAGGTCAGGCAGCGTGTCGGTACTCGTGGATCACTCTGGAGAGCCGGTTCCGGCGGCGTATGTCCAGACGGGAGATCCGTCCGATATCGGCGATCGGTTCGAGGACAGCGCGCAGTGGTGCGGCCTGGTTCATCGCTTGATGGGGTCGGTGGGTGTTGTGGTGCACCTCGAACTGGCGGAGGTCGTGGCGCAGGTGGCGCTCGTTCCAGATGAGGGTGCGGTCCAGAAGTTCGTGGCGGCAGGTCTGGACCCAGCGCTCCATGATTGAGTTCATGCGCGGCATCCGGACGCCGGTGTGCACGACCTGGATGCCGGCCTCGCCCAGGAGCTGGTCGAAGAGTGCCGGGAACTTCGCGTCCCGGTCCCGGATCAGATACTTGACGGTGGTCCCGGCGTCCTCCAGGTCCATCACCAGGTTTCGTGCGGCCTGGCTCACCCAACGCGGCGGTGGGGTGCGCCGTGGCGCCGTGGATCCGGACGCGGCGGGTGACGTGCTCGGTGATCGCGAGGATGTACTGGCTTCGGCCGGTCAGGGTGACGGTCTCGATGAAGTCGCAGGCCAGGATTGCGTCGGCCTGGGAGTGCAGGAAGTCGGACCAGGTTGTGGCGAGTTCGCCGTGCACTCTGCGGTAGCCCCCGACGGGTTCTCTCGGACCAGGCGGAGGATCAGGTCAAGGTCACCGACCCGGCCGCCCGCCGACCCACGGGCAGCACAGCAGCGGGCGCTGCGACCAGGTTCCGGACCAGGGCGGTGATGACCGACAGCACCATCGGAAGATCGTCCCCGACCCCGTGTGCGGTCCATGCTCTGGTGGACGATCGTGCAGGTCACGTCCAGAATCGAGTTTCCGAGCGGGACAGGGAAGACCAGCGGCACTGAGACCCGTTTTGGCCTCGTCCTCGTCCAAGCGGCGAAAGATGTCGTGGACAGTCAGCTTGCCGATCCGGATCTCTCCCCGTCGATGCTGGCCCGTGAGCTCAATGTCTCGGTACGGAGGCTGCACCGGGCGTTCGCGGCCGCCGAGTACATCCACCGCAGCAGGCTCGAACGGGCCAGAGCGCCAGTACGGACAGACACCTGCCGAGTTCGCCCGTCAGTCCGGCCGCGCGGGGCCGACCACACCGAAGGCGTACTGATCCCACCTCAGTGGTGGTAGGAGGCAGCCGTGGTCTGCACGAACGACCGGTAGTGTCCAGTGAGGCACCACATGTGCTCTCCGGTGTACGCGACGTCTCAGCGCGCGAGCCGACAACGAGCCTGCCGGTGCTGTAGCCGCAGGCCGACGGCGTGTCCAGTCCCCCATCCAGCGGCGAGGTCCTCAGTACATGGTTCGCCGGCTCAGAGCCGCCGTCCAGGAGCGCGTAGCGGACTGCACTAGTCGCGGCCCAGCCGCCCCGCCGTACAGGGGAAAGACCAGGAGCCGAGTCGGGTCGTGCGGCTCGGCTGAGCGTCATCCCTCCAGTCATCTGGTAGGGAATATGCCACTTGGTGCGCTCCTGCCATCCAGAGGTGGCGACCGGGCGGCATCTCCGGGCCAGAACCCCGCCAGGACGGCGCCTGATGCGACAGTCGAGGGAGACCATGCGCTGGACAATCACACATCGGGCGACAGCGTCGGCGGCTCTCGCCGGTGCGACCGCCATCGTCTCGACGGTGCTGCCGCCGGCCCATGCCGGAACGCGGACCGCAGTCGCGCAGTCGTTCGCGACCGTGACGGCAGAACGGCCCAGCACGCCGACGCCGCTTCCCCCTCGCCTACCTCGAGACTTTCGTGGGAAGGGCAAGTGGGTTGTCCGGGACTTGGGCATCACGGTCCCGTTCAGCTGGGAGGGGAGAAACGGCGACAGCCAGATGATCGCGGGAGGCCCGCGGTACCCGATCTGGTTCACAAACCTGATCTACCACGGCACGCTCTACACGCTGACCTACAAGTGGCCCGGCCTGACCCAACATCCGTGCTCACAGATCCCGGGTTTCGACCTCAACCAGTTGAACCAGGCATTCCGAGGCGCACGGTTCGTCGGGCGGGAGATTCTCCAGCGGAGACCGAACCGGCACGTGAACCACTGGAGGGTCGGTGTCGTCCTGCCGAAACGGCCTCCGGGGAAATTCCTGCGGTTCCCCGTTGCCCTGGGCGACATCTATGTGGATCAGGACGACCGGAGCACGTTCTGGCAGGTGCTGCAATTCGGCATCCAGAACCTCTATGACCCCGAGTTGGACGAGTGGCTCGTGATGGACACGTTCAAGCACAAGCCCGGTACGGTCACACTTCCCCGGCGCTGCACACCACCACCGTGAGCCCAAAGGTTGTCCCGTAACCGCGGGGTGTTCCTTCAAAGACGGGTCGCTCCGCGCTCCCGGGGTTAGCCGAAGATGAGCGCAACGTCCTTAGAGCGTGTCCTATGTGGTGATCGCTCGTTGGGCTGTCTATGGGGCGGGGTACGTGGAGTTGGATTGTTCCGGACGGGCTGTGGGAGATCGCCGAGCCGCTCATCCCACCGTCGAAGGTGCGGCCACAGGGCGGCGGAACGCAGGACACGCCTGATGAGACGCTGTTCGCGGCGATCATCTACGTGCTGGTCAGCGGTTGCGCCTGGCGGGCTCTGCCGCCTT
>NZ_JBIAEC010000066.1:0-8028 GCF_042868225.1 Streptomyces sp. NPDC007856
GCCAAGGGCGCGCCGGCCCAGGTTGGAGTGGACCCGGTAGTCGAGGTCATCGAGCAGGTTGTGCAGGACGACGGCATCCCCTTCGCGGCCCTGTATTTCGAAGATTGCCTCCACCACGTCACGCCAGCCGAGCAGCATCGCCCGCTCGTCCTCGTCCAGCGGCGGCCGCCGCTGAGCGACAAACCGCTCCAGAACGCTCGAGCCGTCCGCCAGCCGGTGCTGCACCACGAAGTGGTCGATGGTCTCGACGGCCATCGCCTCATCCAGGAAGCCGAGCTGGCCCGCTGCCTCTGCGATCCTGGCATCCAACCGCCGGGCGAAGCGCGGACTGTGCGCGAAGGCCACCAGCTCGCTCTTCAGCTCCCCGCTGCGCGCCACCAGACGGGCGATGCGGGGCAGCACCGTGAGGTAATCGCCGTGTTCCACTACTGCTTCTTCCTGCCTGCTCTTGCTGTGGGGTGGTTGTCGCGAGCCGCCGCCCCGGGGGGAGGCGCGGTCCGTGCCTGGATCGGGAGTTGCACCGACGACCGTACAGACACGCAACGGGTGCGGCAGCGGGTTGCGGCAACCCCTGTGTGCCGGGCATCGGGGCAGCCCGGATCTGCAGGCAGGCTGGAGCGGAGCAGAGGTGCCGAGTCAGCCGGGATGCTCGCGCAGTTCGCCGGGCTTCGAAAGGCTGTCCCGGCTGCCTGCCCCGTGTACTCAACTCGTCGCCGAGGTGGAGGACGATGCGCCTTGGGCCGGGCGGGTGGATTTCCTGCGTCGCCCTCTGGCCGGTAGCCGCAGCAGTTGGTGCAGCGGGATGCCGTCGTGGGCCCACTGGCCGAGCCGGTCCCGGTCGACCCAGTGGATGTGGTGACGCTGACCCCAGGTTTTGGCATCGCGGGCGAGGTGGCCGTTGGTGACGACGACGGCGATGTCGGCGCGGTGGGCGGGTCCGGCGGTCCCTTTCACTTGGTACATCACGTGGGAGCCGACGCGGGCGGCGACCTCGGTGTGTTTGGCCTGGATGACCGGCGGCCCAGGCGAGGGTGCTCGGCGATGACGTCTGCGCCCTGGTCGCCGGCCAAGGAAGTGGCACGGCAACTGGGCGTCTTCCTGCAGACGGTCTACCGCTGGCGGCGCTGACCTGAGTCCGAGTCCAATCCGGCAAGGGCCCGCACCCGCATCGGCGAACTGGAGCGGGAAGTCCTCATGTGCCGCGAAGTCATCGCCACGATGCGGCAGACGATGCTCCCAAAAGACGTTACGAGGTGATCCACCGCATGGCAGCGCAGGGATTTTCCGCACGCAGGATCGCCGCACTCCTCGACGTCTCGGAGTCCGGCTACTACGCCTGGCGCGCACGCACCCCCTCTCCATGAGCACGGTGCCGGGCCTGGCTGACCCGTCTGATCCTCGACATCCACCAGGAGTCCGGCTCCACCTACGGATACCGCAGGGTGAGGCAGGAACTCGGCCACCGCTACGGCATCGACATCAGCCACACCACCGTGGAGAAGATCATGAAGGGGGCCGGGATCCGCGGCCGAGCAGGGCGGCTGCACCGACCGGCGCCGCGGGAAGGCCCCCGCACGCCCAGCTGGCGCTGGATCGTGCGGTGCGCCTCAGTGCGTCTCGGTGACTTTGGCCAGGGCCCGGGGCGCGTCGGGGTCCTGGCCCCGAGCCATGGTGACCTCGTGCGCGAGCATCTGCAGCGGCAGGATCTGCAAGATCGGCTGAAGTTCCTCCGGCACGCCGGACGCCGGCAGGACGAACCCCGCGGAGGCCGTCTCGACCTGGTCCCGGTCACCGATGACGACGAGGTCGGCGCCGCGCTGGCGCAGCCGGTCGAGAACCGGCTGCAGCGCTTCGCCTCCCCTGCCCTCGGAGACCACTGCGATGATCGGCGAGACGTTGTCGACCATGGCGAGCGGGCCGTGCAGCAGGTCCGCGCCCGAGAAGGCCAGCGCGGGAATGTAGCTGGTCTCCATGAGCTTGAGCGCGGCTTCCTTGGCGGTCGGGTACCCGTAGCCGCGCGAGGTGAGGATCAGCCGCTCGGCGAACCGGTAGCGGGCGGCCAGCTGGGCGATCTCGTCCCGCCGCGCGAGGATCTGCGTGGCGAGTTCGGGCAGCGCCTTGGCCGCCGCGCAGTTACCGCCCTGCAGCCGTTCGACGAAGAGGTACAGGGCCAGCAGCTCGGCGGTGTAGGTCTTGGTGGCGGGCAGTGCCCGCTCCGGTCCGGCCATGACGTCGATGTGGAACTCGGCGGTCTCGGCCAGCGGTGAGCCGGGGTTGTTGGTGACCGCCAGGGTGATCGCGCCGGCCTCCCGGGCCGCCCGCGTGGAGGCCACCAGGTCGGGCGAGCCGCCGGACTGGCTGACGGTGATCACCAGGGTGTCGGTGAGGTCCGGTCGTGCACCGTACGCCGTGGTGGTGGACATGGAGGTCAGTCCGGCCGGCTTGCCCAGCATCACCTCGACCAGGTACTTGGCGTAGAGCGCCGCGTTGTCGGAGGTGCCGCGGGCGGTGAGCAGGACGAAGCGCGGGGCGCGGGCCGCGATCAGGTCGGCGACCCGATGGATCTGCGGCGCGCCCTGCTCCAGCAGGCGGCGCAGCACCGCGGGCTGCTCGGCCATCTCGGCGGACATCACGCGGCCGGGGCGGTGCTGCTGGGATCCGGCGGGGGTGGTCATGCGGCGGGGCTCCAGTCAGGTGCGGGGTGCGGGGCGGCTGCGGCGTCCAGGGCGAGGATGACGGCGCCGGTGAGCGGCGCCGTCTCGGTGAAGTGCGCGGGCACCAGGGCCGGCGGGAAGGGCACGGCGCGGTCGAGGATGCGGCGCAGCCTGGGCAGGATGCGGTCCCCCGCGCGGGTCAGTCCGCCGCCGGCCGCGATCGTGTCCGGGTCGAGGGCGATCGCCAGGTTGGCGAGATGCATTCCCAGGGTGTCCAGGGCGTCGTCGACGAGTTCGGCCACGGCTGGGTCGTGCTCGGCGAGGGCGAAGACGTCGGCGGTGGTCACGGGCCGGCCGAGCAGCGCGGAGCTTCGGTCGGCGAGTGCCCGACCGGAGATGTACTCCTCCAGGGGCGCGCGGCCGTCGCCGGCGTCCTGGATGTCGGCGGTGCTCAGCAGCTGGGAGCCGATCTCGCCGGCGGCCTGGTGCGCGCCGCGCAGCACCCGGCCGCCGACGACGGTGGCGGCGGACAGGCCGGTGCCCAGGTTGAGGAAGATGCCGCACCCGGATGTGGCCAGGGCGCCCCAGCGGGCTTCGGCCAGGGCCGCGGCCTTGACGTCGGTCTCCACCGCGACGGTGGTGATGCCGAAGGCGGCGCCCAGCGTGGCGGCCAGGGCGAGCTGCTCCCAGCCCGGGTTGTTGGGCGCCAGCAGGATCCGGTCGTCCAGCACGATGCCCGGGGAGGCGGCGGCGACGGCACGCAGCGGGCCGTGGCCGTCGGCCTGGGTGCGGGCGACCAGTTCGCGTCCGGTTTCGGCGACCCGCCGCATGACCTGGTCGGCGCCTTGGTCGGCGAGGGTGGCGATGGCGGCGCGGTGCAGCACGCTGCCGTCCGGGGCGGCTGCGGCGAGCGCGGTCTTGGTGCCGCCGAGGTCGATGGCCAGGACGTGGTACGGGGCGGGGCCGCCCCCGGCCTGGGGGACGGCGGGGGCGGCTTCGGTGGTGCTGGTGGTCATGCGGGGAGCGGCTCCTTGTCGGCGTCGAGAGCGGTTGCTGCGTACTGCTCGTGGATCTCCTTGTCGCCGAAGGGCCAGATGCGCTCCTTGCGGGCCCAGAGCGTGAACGCGAGCCCTCCGAGGGCAACCCAGGCCAGCGACCACTCGATGGGGTGCCGGCCGGGGGCGTTGTGGTCGGCGCACACGTAGATGTAGATCCAGCCGGCGAAGGCCAGCACGCTGGGCAGCGGGTAGAGCCACATCCGGTAGGGGCGGCGCAGCTGCGGCTGGCGTTTGCGCAGCACGGTGAGCGCGACGATCTGGGACAGCGTCTGCACCAGCACCATCACGGCGGTGAGCAGCTGGATCAGGGTTCCCATGTCGGTGTGGCGGCCGATCATGAAGCCCACTGCGGTGATGACGCCCATGGTGATCAGGCCGACGGTGGGGAAGCCGTGCTTGGGGTGCAGCCGGGCGAAGGAGCGGAAGAAGACGCCGTCCCGTGCCGCGTCGAAGGGCACCCGCGAGCCGGCGAGCAGGCCGGCCAGGACCGAGGCGAAGGCGGTGATGAGGATCAGGGTGGTGACGGCCTCGGCCGGGCCGCGGCCCCAGGCCTGCTCCAGGATGACCGACGCCATCGACTGGTAGACGGCCGAGTTGGGGTCGAGCATCCGGTGCCAGTCGACCGCGCCGAGCACGCCGACCTGCAGCACCAGGTAGATCGCCATCACGCCGAAGACGGCGGTGACGGTGGAGCGCGGCAGGGTGCGTCCCGGGTTCTTCAGCTCGCTGCCGAGGTAGGCGGCGGTGTTGTAGCCGAGGTAGTCGTAGACGCCCACCGCGAGGCCGGCGCCGAAGCCGGTCCAGAACTTGCCGCCCAGCAGGTTGAAGGCGCCGTGCGGGTAGGTGAAGGCGTAGTGGGCGTGGAAGTGCGAGTACGCGGCGATCACCACGAGGCCCGCGGCGAGCAGCATGACGCCCCACATGATGGTGGCGAGCCGGGCGACGGAGTCGATGCGCCGCCACAGCAGCAGCACGATCAGCGCGATCAGGGCGAGTCCGACCATGTCGCCGGAGGTCTGGCCCATCGACGGCCACAGGTAGCCGAGGTACTGGACGAGGCCGACGATGCCGGTGGACATGATCAGCGGGATGAAGAGGATCGCCGTCCAGACGAAGAGGAACGGCATCAGCTTGCCGCTGCGGTATTGGAAGGCTTCCCGCAGGTAGACGTACGTGCCGCCGGCGCCGGGCATGGAGGCGCCGAGCTCTGCCCAGACCAGACCGTCGAACAGGGCGAGCAGCGCGCCGGCTATCCAGCCGATGATGGCCTGCGGGCCGCCGAACGCGGCCACCATGAGCGGGATCGTGATGAACGGGCCGACGCCGACCATCTGGCTCATGTTCAACGCGGTGGCCTGGAGCAGGCCGATCCGGCGGGCCAGGCCGCCGGACGGAGGGGGAGTCGACACGACACTGCGCCTTTGCAACGGGGGGCGGATTCAGGGCCCGGCAAATGTAAGGCGTCCTTCCTAACGAAAACAATATGCTGGTGGGAGAACTCACTCCGAACCGACCTGGCAGGATGACGCCCATGCCGACGACGACAGTGGACAGCCCTGACACGCCTCCCTTCACCACGGTCATGCGCGGACCGGGCAGCATGCGGCAGGCGAACGAATGGGTCGTCCTGGAGCACCTGCAGCGGCAGGCGCCGGTGTCGGCCTCCCAGCTGTCGTGCGACACCGGGCTGTCCCGGCCCACCGTCAACCTCGCCATCACCCGGCTCGAGGCCGCCGGACTCGTACGCCAGACCGGACTGCGCACCGGCCAGGCCGGCCGCGCCGCCCGGCTATGGGAACCGAACGTGGACGCGGGGCGGGTGATCAGCGTCCACGTCGGGTCACGCTGGATCAAGTGCGCCCTCGCCGACCTGGGCGGGACCGTCATCGACCGGCGCCAGGAGCCCTCCCGGACCCAGGACGCGACCGAACTCGTCCACCAGCTCGCGCACCTGGTCACCGAGCTCCTCGACGGCAACGGCGTCCGCCGCAGCGACGTCTACAGCATCGTCATCGCCAGCCCGGGCATCTACGACCCGGCGTCCCGCCGGATGCGGCACGCGGCCAACCTACCCGGCTGGGACCGCCCCGCCGTCGTCGAACTGCTCGCCGAGGAACTCGGCGACCGGGTCCGGTTCGAGAACGACGTCGACCTGGCAGCGCTCGGCGAGCAGGCCGCAGGAATCGGCCGCGGCGTCGACGACTTCGTCTTCTTCTCGGTCGGCACCGGCATCGGCCTGGGCACGATCACCGGCGGCCGACTCCACCGCGGCGCGCGCGGTGCGGCCGGCGAGATCGCATTCCTGCTGGTCGGCGACGGCTCCGTCGACCCGGACGGCGAGGTCCGCGAGCGCGGCGCGTTCGAGAGTGCCGCGGCGGCCGACGCCATCGCCGCCGCCGCCCGGCAGGCGGGACTGGGCGCAAACTGCTCGCCCGAGCAGGTCTTGCAGGCCGCGCAGGCAGGAAATCCCGCCGCCGCCGCGATCGTGGAGCGGCAGGTCGGACTTCTCGCGCGGGCCCTGGTCCCGGTCATCGCCCTGCTCGACCCACAGCTGATCGTGCTGGGCGGCAGCGCCCTCGGCCGCCACGCGGCGTCCCTCATCAAGCCCCTCAGGCTCCGGCTCGCCGCACTCATACCCCTGCCGCTGCCCGAACTCGCGGCGTCGGCACTGGACGGAGACGCGACCGTCATCGGCGGAATCGCCCAAGCAGTCACCATCGCATGGCAGCGGGCGTACACCCTCTCGCAGCACTGAAGGCTCCGTTGCTCAAAGCCTCAGCGGCTCTCAGCATTCCGGGTATTTCGGCTCGGAAGGTCCGTCACATCACCAAAGCGTGAAGGCTTCGGCTTGAGTACGGACTCTCGCTTCCTCCCGCCGCTGGTGGGGCAGGGCTGCGCCACCTGCCCGCCCCGCCCCCGTCGCTCGGGCGGCGCGTGACCTTCGGGCGGAAGTCCTCCACGGCCACGCCGTCGTGGTCGCGCATCACAAACTTCACCCACTTGCGGGCGGCGTCCCAACGCTGCCGGGCGGTCTTCTTGTGCGGCTACCGGCCCGCGTCTGCGCCGTCCGGTAGCCAGCGGATGCGGGCTCGCCTTCGGCCGCCGACGCCGGCCGGGCCATCATCCGCTGATAGCGGGCCAACCGCTGCGCGGCCTTACGGCCGTGCTCGGCGTGCGGCAGATCGCAGGCGCCATCGGTGGTGGTCGCGCTCCACTGGGGACTGGGCTGCGCCCGGGGTCCCTGCACTGTTTCACGGCCTGGTGCCGGGCGGGCTGAGCAGATGGTCGCCAGGCCATAAGGAACCGCCCGCCTCGGCCCAGGCCAGGTGCTGGCGTACCTGGTTAAGGACTGCTGTGCGGTCCTGCGTGAGCTTCCCCCGAGATGCGGCGGGTGGTGACAGAGGGTCAGATGGTTCTCGTGAAAGGAGATCTGACCATGGCTGCCCCGATAAAATACCCCAAGACCACGGAGTTAAGGCCGATCCGCGGTTGTCAACTGGGGCGGGACCGAGTGGTGGAGGTCGGCTGTGATCCACTCGGGTTCGAGGGTGTAGATGCCTCGCCCGGTGCGTCGAAGGATTCCTTCGCGGACCCAGCGCCCCAGTTCCGCGCGTAGTCCTCGAGAGTCATCCAGCCCAATACCGCAGGCGATTTCGCATGCGCGCCAGGATTGGAGAGGGTTGGTGCGCAGGAGTTGCAGCGTGCGGTCGCGACGCCCGTCAGAGCCGGTGCCGGCGGACGAGTGCACGGTGACGGCGATGCTCGTGATCCTGGAGGCCCCAAGGCCTTGTGCCTGGTCGGGCGGGGCGGCGTAGCGGGAGATCGGGCACTTGACACGGCGCGGGTTGACGCGAGCCTGCCGGGGTGGGAGTAGATCGTGCAGGAGGGCCGATGTGATGCGCCCTGGTCCGGTATCTGGCAGCACATTTGCCGCGGTGACGAGCTGTTCCTTCGCGGTCTCCAGGGCGACGGTGAAGGAAGCACGGTCCGGATCCGTGCCGGCAAGCGTCTCGACGGCCTCGACCATCGCCCGGCGCAGTGCCTGGTAGACGGTCAGATGAGCCCATAGCTCCTGCTGGATCCCGGCCGCGTCCTGGGAGCGCAGTACCAGGCCGCACTGCAAGGTGTGGCGGAGCGAGTAGAACGCCGATTCGATCTCCCATCGCTCGTGGTAGAGCTCCACCAGTTCCGGAGCGGGGTAGCGGCGGTGATCAGTCAGCGTGGTGGCCAGCCGGTATTGGCCATCCAGCCGCAGCCCTTTGGCGGTCGTCACCGCGATGTGCGCGTCGATGATCCTCAGTCGGGTCCCGTTGATC
>NZ_JBIAEC010000067.1:0-1223 GCF_042868225.1 Streptomyces sp. NPDC007856
CTCACACCAGCCGAGTTCGAACAGCAACTGATAACGTCACATACGCTGTCACTCGTCGCATGAAACCCGGTGTCCACTCCCGGGGATCAACCTCACAAGGCAGCATGATCCGCCGCTACATCATCTGGCGGAACAAGCACGCCGCCGACATACGCCTCCGCGAGGTCGTGAACAGGGCGAACGTTGCCTGATGCGGCATTAGTTTCCTCTTGGAGTTTAATCCATGGGGAATTCTTGTTGATAATGCGGGTTGATGTGAATTTAGTCGAATGTTTCCGAGTCTATTCCTAGCATCTGGAGAAAGGCATCGTAGCCGAGGTCGTTTTGTGGGGTGGTGCCTTGCGGTGGGCCGTCTTGTGTGGGGAAAGCTTCGTGTGGCCAGTACAGGTCCAGAGGAAGCAAGGCGTTCTCGTGGGTGTAGGGGAAGGAGGCTGCGCCGGGTGGGGCTGGATCCGTTGAGTGCGCGGTGGGATTGCCCAAGTCCCAGGTGTTCGCGTCCGGCGTATCCGTGAGGCCGAAGAGGTTCGTCGAGGTGATGCCGTGCATGTGGAGCGGGTCTGAGGCTTGCGGGTGTGCGGGGATCGCGAATGCGGGGAATATGTCCGAGATGTCGGGCTGATGTGTGGCTGCGGCGGGTTCCTGCGTTGCCGTTGGGTGTGCCCATGGTGTGGTGTCCGCGGTTTCGGTCATGCGGCTCGGTTCGGGCCGGACCGGGAGCACGGGTTCGGGCGAGCCGGTGGTCGCATGCGGGGGGAAGGGAGGCGGCAGCATACTGTCGGGCGTATTTCCCGCGTGGGCCGGCGCTGGCCCACCCGCCACCTCTTCCGTGGCCTGCGGAATTCCGCCTGAGACGTTTGTCCTGCTCCGCTTGGAGCGAGGGGGAGATTCGGTATCCGTCCTCCTCTTCGATGGTTCGGCGCTTGCCGTCTGCGCCGAGGTCTTTTGCGTGGCCCGGGGAGAACGTCCGGACGCGCCCGTGGAAGTCCCTGCCGGGCCGGCTTTTCCTCTGTGACGCCCCTTCTTGCCGACCTTGGCTTTGCCCAGGTTCGGGACGTGGAGATCGCGCAGTTGTTGCAGGTGGACCTCCGAGACCCTGGTACGTCCGGATCTGACCTCGGCGAGCCATTTGCGGGTCTGCGGTGGGAGGTCGGAGGCGAGGCCGTGCTCGCGGAGGTTTTGGATGTGCTGGTCGTGGGTGAGTGGTGCGCTGTCCTCGCGTGTGC
>NZ_JBIAEC010000067.1:1320-7890 GCF_042868225.1 Streptomyces sp. NPDC007856
TCCTCGCGTGTGCGGACGTTGTCCAGGTTCGGGACGTGGAGATCGCGCAGTTGTTGCCGGTGGACCTCCGAGACCGTGGTACGTCCGGATCTGACCCTGGTGAGCCATCTGCGGGTCTGCGGTGGGAGGTCGGAGGCGAGGCCGTGCTCGCGGAGGTTTTGGATGTGCTGGTCGTGGGTGAGTGGTGCGCTGTCCTCGCGTGGTTGGACTTTTTCCAGGTTCGGGACGTGGAGATCGCGCAGTTGTTGCAGGTGGGTCGGCGAGATTGCGGTGTTCCCGCATCTGACGTTGGTGAGCCAGTTGCGGGTCTGCAGTGGGAGGCCGGAGGCGAGGCCGTGCTCGCGGAGGTTTTGGATGTGCTGGTCGTGGCGGGGGTTGGTGGGGGCATTGGGGTGGGCGGGGAGCCAGTGGCGGTGGTAGTCGCTTCGGACGAGGTGCCAGGTGCGGGTCGTGCCGGGGGTGTCGATGGTGTGGATGTGGCCGGTGGTCGTTTCCAGGATGCTGAGGTTGACGTGGTAGTGGTGGGCTGCGATGTAGGGGGTGACGTCGCCGACGACCCTGTCGTAGTGACCCGGGCTGCGCAGTGCCTGTGTGAACAAGGTGAGGAGTTCCTGGGTGTCGGTCGGGGAGTGCCGGTAGAAGGCGGCGTACTGGTTGGCCAGATGGGTGTGCAGTTCGTCCGGGTAGTTGTCGCGGCGTATGACGACGTCGGCCAGGTCGTTGGCGTGGGCGTTGATGATGGCTTCGGTGAGGTGTTGGAGGTCGCCGTCGCGGTGCTGGGCGAAGTGGTCGGCCAGGGTGTTGCGCACGTCGTCGGGTGAGGGGGGCGGCTGGCCGGGAGTGGTGGTGAGGTGGGCCAGGGAGTGGAGCAGGCAGTCGCCGTCAGCGGGGACCTGTGAGGTTGTCAGGCCCGTCTCTTCAGCTGTGCGGGCCATGCCTTCGTAGCCGGCGCCGGTGCCAAGGTCCTGCCGGGACCGGTGATGCAGGCGGTGGAGATTGCCCGCGGTGAGCCGGATCCCGAGGGTCTGGTAGACGTGGTCCCAGACCATTCCGAATGTTGCGCGCGAGTGGGCCCCTACAACCGCCAGGACGGCCTTCGCATCCTCTGACGTCAACTGGGCCAGATCGGTCGTGGCGCGTGCCCACGGCATCTCGGGGCGATTCGGCATGTGCCAGAGCAGATCTGCTTCGCCGTTGAGGACACCGCGGGCATCTGTGGAGCTACGCGGGATGATGTAGCTGTCCACGTCGAAAGGCGTGGGGCGAGGCATGGCTGCGTGCCCTCCCGGGGCGGGAGGGAGAATGCCGCCCGGCAAGGCCGGAAGCCAGTACTGATCGCCGCCCGGCAAGGCCAGGCCGAACGGGGCCTGAGCACGGTCTGCGTGGTCAGGACCGGGAACAGGGCTGACCTGGCGACTGGGCCCAGGACTGCCGCCGAAAAGGCTGTCGCCGTCGCTGTTGCTGTCGCCATGGGACGGACCCACCGATGCCGCGTCCTGTTCGCCGCTGTTGAATGCCTGATCGCCGAGGTGGGACAGGTTCCCATCGACCCCGCCGGGCATGAGGTACCGGTATCCGGCGATCACCTGGTTGGCGAGTGCCTCGGCTTGAGCGGGTAGAGGACGGTTCAGTTCGGTGGGTGCCAGCGCGGCGTAGGCCCGTTTGACGGCGTCGTCGCTGTCGCCGTATCCGGCAGCCTGCTTCCTGATCAGCGACCGGGTAAAGGTCAGCAGGTCGTTGGCGGCCTGGGGGTCCCGGTCTGCGAAGGCGTCCCACGCGTCGTGGACGGATACCGGGGCCTGGGCGCCTAGATGACGACCTAGCCCACCGGGCCGGGCTTGCTCGTACCCCCGGACGTCACCCGATCGGCGGCCGTTCTGAAGAGGCTCATGGTTCGTGGAGAGGACGGAGCCGTGGGCGGTCTCTGTCTGCGATTCCACGTCCGCGGTCCGGCCCTTGCCCTTGTCCCGTGCAGAAGCGGAAGTGCCGGCATTGTGTCGTACATCCGCGTCTGCCAGCACATGGTCGAGTGTGCTGCACAGCATCGTCGCAGTCTGCTTCACATCAGCCAGTAGCCGGCGCTGCTCGCCGCTTAGGGACGCCATCGGCAGGCTGTCCAGGTAGCTGATGAGGCCGCCGATGTGGTGGACTGCAGCCTCGATCGCCGGCAGTGCCCCCGCGTGCGGCATGTTGAAGGCCGTGACCCGCATTGCGTCGATCACGCCGCGTGCGACCGTCTGGACGCTAGCGGTGGGCAGGAGCAACCCGTCGGACATGGCATGAGGCAGTGCCGCGTCGAGCGAGGCGGCCCCGTGGAGAAAGCTCATGAGAGCGGAGGCCGAAGCGTCATCGCTGCGGGCCAGTTCAGCCAGAATCTGCACCTGGCGCGATGACCGCTGCGACTGGCTGCTGTCGCGCAGGTTCTGGGCGTCTTCGTAGAGTTCTCGGCTCAGTTTGGCGAGGGTGTCGAACCTGCGGGTCATCTCGTCGAAGCCCTGGGCGTCGTCGCCGTAGAAGCGAAGTTCCTCGACGGCCAAGGGGATATCGAGTTTCCCGTCGTTGGTGTCTAGGTCCGGGAAAGACATGTGCATGCCGTGGATTTCTGCCTGGTCCAGACGGCGCGCGGAATTCCGCAGTCCCGATTCCAGGTAGTCGCCGAGCGTGAGCCCTTCCACCCCGATCGAGATGTGCAGAAAATCGGCTATCGGCACGCGCCTGAATTCGTCTGCATACAGCCCGTCGTTCATCAGGCCGAGAATGAAGTAGTCCGAGAACAGTTTCCGGATATACGGGATTTTGTCCGCGAGGTACGTCTGGACACGCGGAGAAAGGCCAGCGAGGAGTCCGCTCAGCCAGGTTCGGGAAATCACCGCGGTCAAGTTCTTGGAGAGTGGCGGATCCACAGAGATCTGGCGGAGAGCCGGCCAGTACGCCCAGGCGGCGACCTGCGTGTAGACCAAGGCCATGGTTCCGCGCAGCGTGCGGACGTCCTCGACCCGGTCGAGCAGATCGGCCGCCTGAAGGGGCAGCCGCAGACCCTGCAGTTCCTCGATGACCGTACTGGCGAAATCAACGGCGATCTCGCTGCCGAACCGCAGGGCGTTGTCGATGTGCTGCCGGAGATAGGGCGAGTCGTCCGGCGTCGAGTCACGGACATGGATCAGCAGGTCATACAGGCCGCTGAGGGGAACACCGACGGTGTACTGGGGAGTGATCCTGTCCACGCGGCCGGGGATGGGGTAGAGCCGCGTCTCCCGCAGCACCTCCTTGATGTCGGGGCGTGGGATAAACCCCAGCGAACGAGAGAAAATATCCAGGAAGGGAACTGTTCCCGACGATCGGGAAAGCCGCATCTGCAGCTCCATCGCCTCGCGGAAGAAGGCCTCCTTCGCGTGACGGCCCTGGTCCCCCAGCAGCACACGAAGAGGTCTGCCGACGGTTTCGATGAACGGCGTGGGCTTGTCCCAGTCCTCCATGCTGATTGTCAGGGTGTCGCCCTCCGCCATCATGATCGAGTAGGAGATGTCGGGCTGCACGCCCTCCGGCATCAGCACACCCCAGCGCTCCCACTCGAGCTCCATGCCGATGGCGCCGTACTGATGGTCGGCGGAGGCGTCGACCAAGGCATGAGCGGTCGAGGCGGACGGCCGGAAATCCGGCAGGGCATCGGGGACGACCCTGCCCGCGAGATCGACGATGACTGCCTTCGTATCGACAAGGACGATGTCGGAGGGGAGAGACGTGGAAATCTTGGGCTTCCCGCCAGCCGCGAGGTCAACCCATACGACCCTGCCCCGCCTTCCGAGCCGATCGGCCGGAAGACGGTAGGCGGCAACGGCGTGGCCCTTACCCGAAGGACGCCGGGCCAGCACGAACGCGACGCTGCCCTCCGCCAGAGCGGTCTCGACTCCCTCCCAGGAACCGACCGACTTCCAGCGCGCGCCGAGAGCAAGCCGACTCTCCTGCGGACGCACACCGAGCACGCTGTCGTCCACCGCGTGCGCGGGCGCCACACCCTGCGGGAACAGCTCATCCCGCAGAACGCCCAACAACAGCAGACACTCCTGTGCCGACAACTCGTGCGAGGACAGCGACACCGGCCTGGAGGCATCCCGGTCGCCACTCACACCGACCCCGTCAGCTCCCTGCTCCCGGTGGAGAGCCACAGCAGCCCTCACAGCAGCCTCGAAACCCGGCCGGTCCAGGACCCGGGGCACATGCGGTCCGACCTGACCCCGCGCCCGACCACCGGAAGCCTCTTGGTGGGAGGCTGCCGGGAGGGGCTCTGCGGCATGATGTGGTGTCCCGACACCGTAGGGCCGAGCGACGGCGTGCACGTCCTCGGTCCACGTACCCACCTCGCGCGCAAACCGTGGTATTTCCTCCGACAGTTCCTCCGTGATGCGTTTGGCCGCAGCCATGAACGACTCGTCCTTCGCTGCAACCGCCACGCGGCTCGGGATCAGGGGAAGACGGATGCCGGGGCTGGCGATTCCGTTCTGGGGGAGGACGTGAACGGTTTGGCCGTCGCTGTGGACTCTGTGCGTGGGTTCGGTGTCGTTCAAGGTGTCACGGAGGGTGTCCCAGTTGTCGATCCGGCCGATCCAGCCGGTGTCTCCGCGCAGCAGCACTTCTTCACCGAGGTGGAGGAAGTCGTCGCCGTGGGCGATCCAGCCGTCGGCGGGCAGGACGACCGTCCGCCGACCGTCGTGGAAGCGGATGTTGCCGTCGTCACCGACGTCGTAGCCGAAGAAGGCGTGTGGGCGGTCCGGGTCCGGCAGCTCGAAACGCGTCCACGATCCGGACTGCGTCCGCTTCCCGGTCGCTTTGCCGTTCTCCTCGGGCGTCGTCACGGCCGAGGGGTCGACCATGACCACACCACCGCTTCGCGGCCTCTCCACCACCAGCGTGTGCCCCAGCGGCAGTCCGGTCGGATCCAGACCGGTGTCCCGCGCCCCGCCCGCCCAGTGCAACGGATCACGCTGTCTGGGCCGTTCCGTCCGCAGTCGCTTCGGTGCCGGGCGCGCGAGTTCATCGTCCGTGGCGTCGACTTGCTCGGTAACCGCGGCCGTTGGTTGTCTGCCATCCCTGTCGGTGGATGTGGTGGGGGCCGTGGGCGGTGTGGGTGTGGTGGCGTGGGTGTGGGGTGTGCCGAAGGTGGCGTGGAGTGCGGTGTCGGGGCGCAGGGAGGGGCGCAGCGCCTCGGCGACGAGGGCGGCCTGCCGAGGTGTGACCCTGGCGGGACCGGTGGTCCGGATGCGGGTGGTCTGCTCGTCGCGGTGGGTCTCCAGGGCGGTGCGGAGCCCGTCCAGTTGCTCGGGGGTGATGGTGGTGGCGCCGCCCGGGCCGCGCTCTTCGAGGGTGACGGGCGCAGGGGTGGCGGGCGCGGGCGTGTGCGGGTCGGTGCCGGTGGTGGCGGCTCTCGCGGGCTGCCGGCTGCCGGTCTGTGACGGAGCGTCGGAGTGCTGGTCCGCCGTCTGGCGTGTGTGAGAGGCGTTGCCGAGGTTCGAGTTGAGTTCGTCCTGGCGCAGCGTGCCGGCGACTCTCTGCAGCACGTCCTGGGGCAGCAGCAGCCCGTCGCCGTGTGCGGGCGGGAGCGCGGCGAGCGCGGACAGGGCCGTTTCGGTGTTGTGCAGTTCCTGCCGGACGATTCCGTTTCCGGCGGCCCGGTCGTCGGCACCGGCGGGGAGCAGAGAGTCGCCGTCGAGGCGGGTGGTGGTGTCGTCCCGGCCGCCGCGCGGGCGCGCGTCGGAGCGCGTTGTCGGGGGCTGCCAGTCGACGTTCTGCTTGATGTGGTCGGGTATCAGGTTGGCGAGTTGGTCTCGCACGGTGTCGGATGCGACGACGGTGATCCGGCCCGGGTAGCCGAGGTCGCCCAGCGAGTCCATGAACATGGCCGCCGCCGTCTGGTGCCCGGCGTCTGCCGCGTCGTCCACCGTGATCGTCACGCCGGGCAGAGCGCCGAGTTGTTCGCCGACCGTCTGCCGCAGGTCGATCTCCTCCGGGGTCGGCGGGATGCCGCCCCGCCGGGCGGTCAGTTCGTCGATGGCGGCCTGTCGCTGGTCGGTGGGTGCCGCGAACAGGTTCCGCCAGGTTTCGCGTTCGCGTTCGGCCTGCGTCACGGGCCCGGCGGGCCGCGTCCGGTCCGGCGAGGGATCGTTCGACGTGGACCGGCTCGCCCTGCTGGGCGCCGGCTGGGGCGCACGTGTCCCCCTGGACGGCGAGTTGACGTCGTTCCCGGACGCTGTGCGGATTGGGGTCTGGGGGAGTGGTTCCCGGTTCCCGGTCGGGTCAGGAGCCGGTGTCTGGTCCGGCGCGGTCCGCGGGATCTCTGTGTTCGCCTGTGCTGCCAGGGCGGTGGCGGCGGGGTCGGTGCTCGCGGTGGGCAGTGTGCCGCCGGCGGGCGAAGGGACGGCCGTCGCCGGCCGGGTCCCGGCCAGCGAATCGAGGCGGTCCTCTCTCGCGCCGGTCGTTCCCGAAGGCGCGAGCCCGTGCTGTACGGCGGTGCCGCCCGTCAGTGCCGCGAAGGCCAGGTCGGCTGCGGACGGCGGCTCCTGGGCCGGCACGGGC
>NZ_JBIAEC010000068.1:0-7855 GCF_042868225.1 Streptomyces sp. NPDC007856
GCCCGTGCCGGCCCAGGAGCCGCCGTCCGCAGCCGACCTGGCCTTCGCGGCACTGACGGGCGGCACCGCCGTACAGCACGGGCTCGCGCCTTCGGAGGGAACGACCGGCGCGAGAGAGGACCGCCTTCCGGCGCCCGGCCCGCTCGAGGAACCCGAGCCCGGGCCGCAGTCTCACGACGCTGGGCCGCAACACGACACCTCGACGGAGCCGGTCCCGCCCCAGGGACAGGATGGTGCGACCACCGGCAAGGACACACACACCGTCGTGAGCGATGCCGGTGAGACGCCGTCATCGCCCTACGACGCGTGGAACGAGTTGGTCCACCGGGACAGCCGCATGGCTGAGCTGGTCCTGGTCTCGACCCGGGCCCTTCTCAAGCAGGATGAGAACACCCCGTCCGCAACCGGCGAGACCCGGGCTGTCCCGGACGAGAGGATCCACCGCGTCTACGCCCGACTGACCGCCAGACAGCGGGCGTACGCCGCCGAGGCCCAGGCCGACCTCCTCTACCGGCTGGTCAGGACCGACACGACGGAGGTCGTGCTCGGAGAGGAGCACCCGGTCTAGTAGGACTCCGTTAGGTTGGTGCGGTTCTGGCTGTGCGGTGTCTGGTCCGGGGTGCCGGCAGGGGCTGGTGGCAGGTGGTGCAAACGCCGGTCCAGCAGTTCAGCAGGTCTTGGAGGGCGTCGAGGATCTGGTAGAGGGTGAGTCCGGTGTGTCGGTTTTTGGGGCCAGCCGCTGCTCGGTGAGGAAGGCGTGAGCTGCGGTGACCAGCGTGGCGTGGTGGTGCCAGCCGTTCCACGAGCGGCCCTCGAAGTGGTCCAGGCCCAGGCCGTGCTTGAGTTCGCGGTAGTCGTGCTCGATGCGCCAGCGGATCTTTGCCTGGCGGACCAGGTCGGCGATCGGGGTGTCCTTGGGCAGGTCGGACAGCCAGAACCGGGTCGGCCCGTCGTCGCCGTCGGGCCATTCGGCCAGCAGCCACACATCGGGCAGGACGCCGTCCCACTGCTCCTGCCGGGCTGTCGCTGTGGCCTTGGCGATCTGGCGTGAGCGCCTGCCCGCGGGCCGTACCCGCACCGCGAGGAAGCGGGATGTCATCGGCCCGCGCGATCCCTCGCGCCAGGTGACCTCGGTGAACTGTGAAGGCCCCGCCTGCGCGGCGAGCTCACCCACGGATACTGCGGGCTGCCGGTAGCGCGGCTGGGGCCGGCGGCCGTTGCCCGACCACGCTGACGCGGTGGGCTGAGCGTCATAGGGCTGGACAGCCAGGTCGGCGCGGACGCCGACCACGAAAGGGATGCCCCGGTCGGCCACCGCGGCCCGGAAGTCGGCGTTCTGCCCGTATCCGGCGTCAGCCGCCACCAGCGCAGGTGTCAGCCCCCATCGGGCCAGCTCATCGAGCATCTCCAGGGCCAGTCGCCACTTCTCCCGGTGCCCCACACTCTCCGGCACGCCGGCGGCCCGGCGCCGCTCGGTGTCCTGCTCCCACTCCTTGGGCAGGAACAGCCGCCAGTCCAGGGGGACGGACGCAGCGTCGGTGACGGCGTGGACGCTCACCGCGACCTGGCAGTTGGCCTGCTTGCCCAAAGCGCCGCAGTACTGAGGCGCCACCCCCACCGACATCCGGCCGTCCTTGGGAAAGGACACATCGTCGATCACTTAGGCATCCGGGCCGATCAGCGGCACCATCCGCTCGGCGATCCGCCGCCGCACCGGCTGCCAATCCCACGGCGACTGATTCACGAACTGCTGCAGATTCTGCTCATCGCCGTCCGGCAACCGGCCTGCCATCGCGGCGATCGACTTACGCCGACCCTCCAGCATCAGCCCCCGCAGGTAACAGTCGCCCTTGGCGCGCTGGTCCCGACGCGGCACGGACGCGAACACATCCGCCACGAACCGGGCTAACTCCCCCCGCACCTCGTCCACTTGCCGCATGTCCATAACCCCACCGTGCCTCGGAACGGACACAACAGGTAAACACACCTAACGGAGTCCTACTAGGGCCTGTGTGATGTTGTGATCAGGTAGTTGCCTTCAGGAGGTCGTTGATCCAGATCATCGAGGCACGGAGGTGGAGGCCGGCGAGGTAGCTCTCGGGCGTCTTGTCGTACCGAGTCGCGATTCCCCGCCATGCCTTCAACTTGTTGATGAGCCGCTCAACGGTGTTCCGCTCCTTGTAAAGATCGCCGTCGTGACATGTGGGACGGCCGCCCCGGCGGCCTTTCTTCTTCCGGTTGGCGGCCTGGTCCTTCTTCTCCGGGATGACTGCCTTGATGTTGCGTTTCCGCAGGTAAGAGCGGTTGGCGCGGGACGAGTAGGCTTTGTCCGCGGCGACAGCGTCGGGCCGGGTTCGAGGCCGGCCGACAGGCAGACGGACCCGTACCCTCTCCAGTACGGGGACGAACTGCGGGCTGTCGGCGGCCTGTCCTGCGGTCAGTACGAGTGACAGCGGACGGCACTTGCGGTCAGCGGCGAGATGAATCTTGCTCGTCAGACCACCACGGGATCTGCCGAGCAGGGCTTGGTTCAAGCGGAGCTTGCGCCGTCGCCGGATACGCCGTCGCTCTTCCTGCTCGGGGTCGTCCCTGCCGTCCTGTCCGTTCTGTTCTGGCGGGCCGCCCCTTTTTGCCGGGCCTGCTCCTGCTCGGCGGCGGCTTCCTCAAGGGCCTCCATGATGTCCTTGCCGATGTGCATCCCGGCCGCGTCGTGGTGGGCGCGGGCAGTGGTGGAGTCCACGCTGACCAGGGATAAGTCCGTCTGTCCCCGGCGGGCGGCTTCGGCGATCATGCCTTCCAGAAGAGCGGAGAAGACCCCGGCGTCCCGCCAGACGCGAAAGCGCCCGTAGACGGTCGCCCACGGTCCGAACTCGGAGGGCATCTCGCGCCACTGGGCGCTGGACCGGAACCGCCAGATCACCCCCTCGAACTGCTCCCGCAGCCGCTCGGGGTACGGACCGTACTCGCCTATTGGCAGGTACGGCTCAATGAACTCCCACTGCTCGTCGGTGAGTTGCCTACGTGTCACACCCAGCGTCCTACCAGGTCCTGTCCCCGCACGGGACCAGAACCCGAGATTGATCACGACCTCACACAGGCCCTAGTGCTGTGACCGAAAACGATCACCGGCTCAGGATGGTGCCCCCGGTGACAGCCCGCAGTGGGGTGACGGCACAATGACGCCGTGGATCCGACCAGCCAGATCATCGTCGCCTTGGATTGCAGCAACCACGCAACCGCCGAAGCCGTCGTCAAGCGGCTGGGCGACGAGTGCCGTTTCTACAAGGTCGGCCTGGAGCTGCTCACGGCTGTCGGCCCGGACATCGTCGAGTGCCTTGTAGCGCAGGGCAAGGAGGTCTTCTTGGACCTCAAACTCTTCGAGATCCCGAACTCGGTTGCTGGTGCGGTGCGTGCCGCGGGAGCACGGGGCGTGTCCATGGTGACCGTGCACGCCATGGGCGGCAGGGGCATCCTGTCCGCCGCGGTCGAGGCCGCACGAGACTTCCCCGGGCTGCGCATTCTTGCCTTGACAGTGGTCACCAGCATGACTGACGCGGATCTTGCCGACATCGGCATCGACGATGCGATGGATGGGCAGGTGCTGCGTCTGGCCGGTCTGGCGCAGAAGGCCGGTTGTCACGGGGTGATCGCCTCGCCGCAGGACGTCACCGCGCTGCGGAGCGTCCTGGGTCCCGATGCCCTGATCGTCACTCCGGGCATCACCTTGCCCGGCGAATCCCCGGCCGAGCATGCCCGGCCCGACACACCACGTGCCGCCATCACGGCCGGGGCCTCGCATGTCGTCGTCGGCCGGTCGGTCACACGCGCTGCGGACCCGGCGTCGGCATTTCGCCGTATCCGTGCTGACCTCGTGCCATAGCCGGAGACACTCCGGAAAGAATCAGGCCGGGGTGGCGAGTGGTCGGCCGCCCCAGCGGATGCCTTTCTCACTGCGGACGCGGGCGCGTTCGCGTCGCTGGGCGGCCAGGACATCCGGGTGACGGGCATTCCTGTTGCGCCAGTGCAGGTAGCGGTGCAACTGGCGTGTCTGGACGGTGTGGTTGGGGTGGTTGGAGTTGGCGAGGGTGAACTGACGCAGAGGCCCGAAGTGCGCCTCGATCGGGTTCGCCCAGGACGCGTTGGTCGGTGTGAAGCACAGTTCGACCTTGTTTCTCGCCGCCCAGCGCACGATGCGCCGGTTCTTGTGGGCGGACAGGTTGTCCAGGATCACGTAGATCGGGGCACCGTCCGGGCGGGCCGCGCGGATCGACTTCAGGGCGGCCCAGGTGGGACGGATGCCCTTGCGGCGACGCACCACGCCCCAGAGGGTGTCGTCACCGACCGAATAGCAGCCGTGGAAGTAGCGGGTGCCGTGGGTGCGGTGATATGTGGCCGGCAGCCGCTCGGAGCGACCCTGCTCAGCCCAGCACGAGCCGGCGGTCGGGCGGATACCGAGCGGCCCGAACTCATCGAAGGCGAAGGTCCGGTCGGGACGCTCGTTGATGGCGTACTCGATCCGGTCGAGCTTGGCGTCGAATTCGGGATCAGATGATTCTTTCCAGGTCTTGGTGCGTTGGAAGGTCACTCCGTGGCGGGCCAGCAGGCATCGCAGGGCCTCGCGTCCAATCCGTATTGGACGCGCCATGTTGCGGCGCAGATGGTCGGTGAGTTTGCGGATCGACCAGCGGTTGAAGGGCTTGCCGAGCTTGGTCGGGCGGGTGGTGGCCGTCTGGATGACGAAATCCTCGTCGTCAGGGGTGAGCAGGCGGGGACGGCCTCCCGCCCACCGAGGGTCCAGACAGGCCAGGCCGATCTCGTTGAACCGGTGGATCACGTCGCGCACGGTGTCCTCGTCGGCCTGCACAAGCCGTGCGATCACGGGAACGCTGTTGCCGCCCGCCGAGGCCAGCAGCATCATCGCGCGTCGGTAGCGCACCGTGCTGGTGCTGCCTCGGCGCACGATCCGCTGCAACTTCTGCCCCTCCTGCTCGGTCAGCCCGCGCACCCTGACCGGCTGTGCCATCCCGCCTCCCGCGACGATCGGACGTGTCGTCACATCCAACCGAGGCGGTGTTGATCGGCGCCAACACGGTAATCGTTTTCGGTTACAGCACTAGCTGATCTTGTGAATATGCTGGTCACCGCTGGGAATACCCCTTCCGGCAACGTCGACCTGACCCGGACCGCACCCGTAAGGACAGCCCCGGGCGAGCAGAACGCCGACACGGCGTCTGGAAGCGCGGCAGACCGACCACCGCGTTCGACCACCAGGCAACGATCAACCCGTCATCCCCCACACCCCACACCCGGAACGGCAAATCCATTCGGATAATTTCCCCGCCACAGGCGCGGTGGCAGTGCGCTACGCAAAAGAGAACCTCACTGAATTCACGATGAACCTCTCGGAAAGCACACTCGCCTTCACGCAGGCTCTCGTGCACACCATGACACGCGGAATTTTCAATCAGGGTAGTGTCCTGAATTTCGTACAGATCAGCAAGGCGCTCTCGCGGCATCCCGACCCGGAGGCCGTCCTGCACGCAGCTGTTGGCTTCATCGCGTCGCGGGAGGACCTGCGTCCATTGGTCCGAGGCGTCATCGCTCAGTGCCTATGGCCTTTGCAGACCCCAACCAGTTCGACTGGAAAAACATAGACGTACCTCCCAGCGTGAAGAGAATGTTCCGGCTGCTGCAACTTCCACCGCCGATTGGGACGAACGGCGGATGGCTCGGCGAACTCACTGTCGCCCTGGAACTGCTCCCCCTTGTGTGAGCGGCGGGCGCCACGAGGGCTCGGTCATGAGCGAGGCCCCCGTGTCCGGCGGACACGGGGGCCTCGGTACGTCACCGCTGCTTGGCCGCGGCCTCTGCTACTCCTTGGACCACTTCTGGTTGTCGGTGCCCGAGCACGACCACAGCTGCAGGCCGGTGCCGTTAGCGGTGCCGTTGTCCCGAACATCCACACAGCTGTAGTTCAGCGAACTGGTCAGGTCGCTGGCGGCATTGAGGCGGAACTGCTGGGCCTCGCCGCCGTTGCACCGGGCGAGCTGGATCGTCGTCCCATTGGCGGTCGACGCGCCCGCGACGTCCATGCACAACCCGAAGGCCCGCACTGTGCCGTCGGAGGCGAATGTCCACCTCTGCGCGGCCGAACCGGTGCAGTCGGAGATCACCAGGGGCGTGCCGTCCTTGCCCTCGCCGCCGGGGACGGTGATGCAGCGGTGCGACGCGTGGCTGAACACCTCGACGCCGGACACGGCTGGCGGGCGGGTGCTGCTCGCGGTCGCGGGGGTCCCCGATCCTGCCGTGCTTCCGGAACCGGTGCCCGTGGTCCCCGTGCTCGTGTTTGCGGCGCCCGTTCCCGGGTGTGCCGGCGCCGTGCCATGGGAGCCCGAGCCCGACGCTTTGTTCGGGCCGGTGCGCGCGGTGACTGCGGCCGGCTTGGCATGGGCTGGCGAGGTGCCGGTCCCCGCCGGATGGTGCGAGGTGTTGCCGGGTGCGTGCGTACCTCTGTGTGCAACCGGGGGCAGTACGCCGGGAACGGCCGCGGGAGAGCCGCCGCCTGCGGCCAGGTCGAGGAGTGAGGCCGCCGGCTTCGGATTCCCCGACGCCTGGGCGCCGCCTCCGCTGCCGCTGAGTGTCACCAGCACGCCCGCCACCAGGGCCGCCCCGGTGACGGCTGCCACCGCCAGCAGGCTCCGGGGAGCGCCCCGGCGGGCCGTCCGCCCCTTGACCGCGTGCCGGGTCGACGCGGCGGCGACCGACCCCACCGCCGTGTCGTGGTCCGTGCCGGTGCCCGGGCGCGTCTTCGTCACCGCCTCGGTCGCCGCACGGGACGTGCCGGGCGTGCCGTGCGCCTTGCCTTCGAGGTGGGCCAGTCGTGCGGGCACCTCGGCCGAGCCGTTGACGGAGCCGGCAGCCGCTTCGGTGCCTCTGGCCGTCGCTGCTGTGCCGGCGTCGGCCGACGCCTTCCGCTCTGTTGCCGCTACGGTGGCCGTGGCCTCGGAGGACGCCGTCTTCGCGCCTATGCGCGAGACTGTCTGCGCACGCGCGGCAGTCCCGCGGTGTACGCCCGCGGCACCGCTCGGACCGGTCTGGGGGGCATTTGGCGCGCTCTCGGTGAGGGGGCGCCCCACAGGGACGTTCGCGGGTGCCGCGCGGGCGCGTTTCCGTGGTTCGGGAGAGTTCACAAGCTTCCTTTCCAAGGCGCTCGGACCGCGTGCGCGAGGCACGGCACGTTCACGACGGCTGGTGGAGACCGCCAGGTGCGGGTCCTGTACGCCTCAACTCGGTTCTCCGGCAAAAGAGTTCGATGTGACTGCGCGGGTGGCCGCCACGGCTCCGGCCGGGCCCACCTGCGGCGGCGCGGGTCACACGGCGTATGGCGCGTGTGATCCGATGCTCGCCTCGGTGCGGCGGCCACGGCCGTATGTGCGTGGAAGCCCCCTCAATTACACGGAATCGGGTAGCTGCGCGGTTCACGCGTGATGTGCCGTCGTGGGGACGGGTGAAGGGTCCGATGACGCAGGCAAGCGCGGCTCCCGGACTCCACCTGGAGTCCAGCATCTGGAGGGCGTCGAATCCGGGACGCGGCCACATCCTCGGCACACTTCTCCGTGGGCAGCGTCGTGCCGTTCTGTCCGGCACCGTCAGCGCGTCCCGCGCCCTTCTCCACGACAGGCAGAAATCCCTGCTCCAGACAGGCAGAAGGGGTCCGTCAACAAGCTGACGGACTCTCACGCGATGTCGATCTCAGGTAACTACTGAACTTGATTGAGTGATGTCGGGGCCCGCCGCAGGGTGGCAGGGACCAGCTCGCGCCTTCCCGGTGTGGCGGGAGCACGAGGATGATGCT
>NZ_JBIAEC010000069.1:0-7491 GCF_042868225.1 Streptomyces sp. NPDC007856
AACCACCTGCTCAGCCTGCTCGTTCTCCACGGCGGTCTCCGTCATCAGACGCGTCTCCTTGATCATCAGATCCGCCGTTGATTAGACACTCCCCCTCATGGCTTGCGCACGACGTGCGTGTTACACGTCCAGGGCGATGATGACCTGGGAGTCCCCAGGGATCTCCATCACGATGGCCACCTCACGACTATGGGCTAAGCCGTGGCGCTGCTGAACCACTTGGCGGGACGCCATCCCTCGCCGAGGCGATTGCGCGCTCAATCTCCTTCTTAAGGTGTTCGATTTCACGGTTGGCGCGGCGCGTGTATGACATTGAGTCTGGGTCTTCCCGGTGTGGTCGTCCGCTGGCCATGCTTAGGCGTTGGTCAGGCGCAGGGGGGCGGTCTCGTACGACAAATTGAATGTAGCCGTGAAACATCGCCGTAGCTGCCTTGACGATGACGTGGTCAATCTCTCGGACGGTGAGCGACCGAATGCCTTTCATGCGTGGGCCGTAGCCCTCCTTGCGGATGGTGACGGTTTCGCCATCGAAGTTGATGCTCCCGAGGACGCCTTTAACGGTGGTTAATCTCTTCTGATCGCTGCACACAATCGGCGGTGTGACAGCCTCTCCAGGAACTGCGCGTGAGGGCCGCTGGCTTCCTGCTGGTGCTGCAGGTGCGGCATCAGCGTTGCTGGTCTGCTGCTCTCCATGGTTCCGTGCGGTGCTGGCACCGGAGGTAGGTGCAGACTGTGGGCTGGCAGATTGCTGCTTGGGCGATATACCGCCCGAAATGGTTGCACCTGCGTCCTGCCACACCGTGCGAAGCCCGGCGACGAAACCGTCGATGTAGGCCCTGCTCGGAGTAAAGGACCACCGCTCGTAGCCGATCGGGTCCACCAGGGCTCCGAGGTGATCGGCGAGCAGCGGAAGCCATGTTGGCCTCGTGGTACCCGAGGGGGCTCGTCCCATCTGTATGTCTAGCCACCCATTGCGCCAGCCTTCCAACCAGCTTCCGAAGTCGAAATCTCGGTTGGCAAGCTCATCGAGAGCAGACCAGCCAACGTGAGGAGCTAGGCGCACTCCGTCCTGGTAGCCGCGCTCTCGTGCACGATGGCGATCGACCTTCAACGCAGCGACTGCCGCGTCGTGACCGGATGTCGGACCTGTCCGGTTTGGCTCGGCAGTGACGGTGCTCCTCTGCTTCGGCTCCGGACCGGGTGACGTAGCCTCCGAAAGGGTTCGCGGTGTGGTGAGTTTCAGATTTCCCTTGGAGGACTCACCGACTGCGTCGGGTGGTTGGCCTTCCGTCTCATCTTCGCTGCCGAGCCACATACCCTGCGCATCGATGAACCCCTGAAGCTCAGAAATAAATCCGGGGAGAGACCCATCGCTCAACTCATTGGCCCGCGGAACCTGAATCCACGTCGCTTCGCTACCACGCCGCAATTCTTTCGTGAGGTTGACCCAGAAGAGTCGCTTTTCGTCGCGGTCATAGACCACGCCCACCACAGGGAGACGGCTCTCCTTCCAGTCATCCCGATGGTCGGCGACAGGGATGGCGTACCCGTGGGCTCGCTTGTACTTCTGGCCGCTCTTCACCTGGATAGCGATGACGTGCCCGGTACGCCGGCCCTCACTGGCGAACCCGACGTATAGGTCTTCGCCGTGATCAGCGCCCCCGTCGATCTCCTGGACGAGATGGTCATGTTCCTCAAGCAGCGTCCGCAGGGCGTTGACTCCGGCACGCTCGATCTTCCGGCTCGCGCTGATGGTCGCCACGAAGGGCACCTCCCCCGACACGTCCCGCTACCCAATGCAGGGTAGCTGCAGAGACCGACTGTCATGCCCGATCGTCTAGCATCGCGGAGGAACTCAGCCCAGCCTCACCGCCGGAGGGCACCGGGGCACTCCATAAGCATGCTTTGATCACCGGGCCCATCTCGGAAGCTGCACTGGCTGCGGTACAGCAGCGAAGTGCAGCAACCACCGCGACCGCGGCCGACCATCAAGGAACGTCAACGGCCGAGTGACCAGCCCAGCGGTCCTCAATGGCCCCGCAGCCGATAGTTCGGGACGAAGAACTCGTGCCAGACGCGTGCCAGATCGTGCGGGTAACCACGGGGAACGGGGGAATCAACTCACCCGCCCAACGGACGTCGGCCTCTTCCGGCCCAGCTCAGCCCCGTAGCCAGCCCTAGATCACATCAGCTTCCCAAGCTCAGGGCTCTACGCCGCTGGCCCGCCGCGCGTCCCCGAGTAGTGCTCGCCGTCGTCACCGACAAGGTTCGCCGCCAGTTCTGCTGCGAGGTCGGCCAAGGCAGCCCTGCCAACATCAGGTGCATGAGCGCCGGATAGTGTCACCGGTCCCTCGTCCCAATGAAGCCCGACGGCGCCACCTCCCGGACTGGTCCACGTCAACCCCGGCTGCCGGCTGCCAGCCGACGTCGGCCAGGTCCAGGTACCCGTCCTCGCGAAGCTCTGGACAGCCGCGAGCGAACGCGATCCACTCGGCGAACGCGATCGGGTACTCATAGCTGTGCATCCAGTTTGATGCCCGCGTGACGTGAAGCTCGTATCCCATGCCAGGGATCATTCACTAGATCGATGATTCCAATGGGGTTCGCCTACGCCGGGTACTTCATCATGAAGGCCTGCACGCCATCGATGAACAACCGCACCTGAGCGTCGTCGTAGTCGCCGTAGTTCCCATGTGCCGCCTTGTTCCGCAGGTCCATCCAGGCGGTGACCTGCTTCTGCTGCAAGCCGTCGTAGACGCCCGCCCTCTTGAGGTCAGCGTTCATGGTGTCCGCCTTCTTCGGCCTGCCTGCGACTGCGGTGGTCACGCCGTTCTTCACACACAGGGCCCGCACGTGAACCTCCAGCGACGTCCCGATGATGACTGCGGCAGCATCCTTGTATCCCTTAGCAAGAAGACCGCCTGCCATCTCCAAGTAGTCGCTGTAGGTGTCGGCGTGCACTAGCTCAACGACGGTTTCCGTCCAACCGGCCTTGAGGTCGTCTCGCAAAGTGATTGCGACCTGCAAGTTATGACGCAGTCGCGGTTCGGTGTGGAACCCCTTACGGCGCTGAACCTGTTGTGTATATACAGAATCCTTCATCGTCAGGCGCGTCACGGCAGATTCAAGGCGGTTGGCTAGTACCTCGGCGTAGGCCTCGTCTTTCGTCCCAACGTAGAAATTCATCTCTGCGATCATCTCTGCTTTTTCGATCAACTCATCAAGCTGCTTCACCATGTCTTCGATTGCCACTGTCGCCCTCCTTCTGTCGCTCTTTCTGCTGCCAGTGCCGCGTTACCGGTCATGCCGGATACTTGAGCATGAAGTCGCGCACGCCGTCGATGAGCAACCTCACTTGCTGCTTGTCGTAGTCTCCATAATCACCGTGTGCGGCGCTGTTACGAAGCCCCATCCATGCTGACACCTGCTTCCTTTGTGCCTCGTTGTACACACCTTCCCTTTTGAGTTCAATATTCATGGCGTCGGCTTTCATCGGAGCGCCACTCGGCAGCATGGTGTTCACTCCACGCTTGGCGCACAGCATTCGAGCATGAACCTCAAGAGCCGTCCCTGCGATGACTGCTGCTGCATCCTTGTACCCCGACTGAAGCAAGGTGTCCGCCATGTCCAAGTAGTCACTGTGGGTGTCAGCGTGCGCCATCTCGATAACTGTCTCGGCCCACCCTGCCTTGAGGTCATCTCGAAGCGCTTCAGCGATTTTCCAGACTCTGTACCCCTTAACCGTTGTCGACGCACGACGCAGAAGATCCAGTTGGCGAATATAAGTACTGCCGGGCTCGGCAATGCGGTCGATAGCAGCCTCAAGCCGATTCACTACTAGCGTGCGGTTATCAGCTGGAGTTCCTCCGTACAGTGCAATCAGCTCATCGAGCTGAGCCACCATCTTGTCAGTGTCTGCCATAACTGCTTCCCCGCCCTAGCGCCGCCAGGAGATGAACAGAGGAGCGTACAGCCAAACTAGCCCTGCGATCTAGTGAGTTATGGTCACGCGTCACGGGTGACTCGCTGACGGACGGCACAGGGTTGTGCCGGGAACGGGGGACCGTGAGCAGGAGACGATACGTCGCCCGGGGCGTACCGGGTGGTTACCGGATCTGGGACAACCGTGGACGTCGATGGTGGGGCGATCTCTACGAGTTGTGTCCTGACGATCTCGTGGCCGAGCTCAACGGCCAGGCGGACCACGCACGGATTACTGCGCTGATGAAGCGCTACAGGGCGCAGAAGCGGTAGGTGGCCCCGGAGCATGGATGACGAGGCGGGCACCACAACCGCACCAGAACGGGCGGGGAACAGCGGGGAATCACGGTGAAAGCTACACCCGCCGACGAGGCCACAGGTCAGTCGTCCGCCCAGGTCAGCGCTGCAAGCGCCTCCAAATGCTCGCAGCTTCCCAAGCTGAGAGCGTCCCTTGAGTCGCACCCTCGACTTCCGTGCTCGGTCAGGCACTGATGGTTGCGGTTCCGTAACCGACCGTGGGGATCACTGGTCCTTCTGAGAAGGTGGTGTCGTGGATCCAGAGGCAATCGCGACTGCCGTCGGAGCTATCGCCGCTGCCGGGGCTGGTGGAGCCGTGACAGAGGTGTACAGCCGGCTACACGACAGGTTCTTCAACCGAGCCGTCACGGCGGAGCGGAATCGTCTACGGACTGAGGTGTTGGGCGAGCCCACCCTCGCGGACTTGGCATCCCTAGGGCACGCCGATGAGAACGCTGCCGGAACGACCGCTGATACTCCCACCGCTGACCAGAAGTTCGCGGCTTTGCTCATCGAGTACTACGCCTATGGCCTGACGCAGGCCCGCCGCAGCTTCAGTGTGAGTCTGTCGTGTTCCGTGCTGGGTGGGCTGGTCCTCATAGCCGGTGTTGCCCTGGCCATCTTCAATGCGAACACCTCTGGCGCGCAGTACGCCTCCGTGGTGGCGAGCGTGGCCGGTCTCCTCACCGCAGCCATCGGTAGCCTCTTCCACCGTCGTGCCGACTTGGCACTCAAGCACATGGAGTCGCAGACCCAGTCGCTGCGCCAAGATATGAAGGTGGAGCGAGACGCAGGCGAGGCAATCCGCCTGCTGAGAGAAGTCACGGACAGTGGGCTGAAGGCCCACCTCCAGGCTGCGTTGATCCTCAAATTCTCCGCTGCGAAGCTTCCCGAGCTGGATGGCGTGCTGAAGTCGGCCGCTTCATCCTCCCTTCCTCACATCAACGGCGGAGTCCCGGCACAACAGGGGGAGAGCCGGGCTTCATAGATGTCCACGTCTGTTCGCCTCTTCACCCGTCAGCTCTGGCCCTCCGAGGCTCAGGTTCTTCGGAACTGGCGCCGCACAGGAGCGAAGGAGGGGAATCATCACGGCCCATGTGGGGCGAAGAGATCGCATGCCACAACCGTGCCAGATGCAGCGGTCAGTCACGGTCAATGGCGGTGCTCCGCAGTCCAACTGCCAGGTAGGTCACCAGATAGCGAAGCTCCAGCTCAGCGGCGCTGCTCCCCACCCTCTCTCCTAAAGCGGTGCCGGGAGTGGCGGCCCCTAAGGCCGTGGCTTCAAATACCGCGCTCTGCCGGCACACGAAACACCGGGCCTCGGGCACCCAGCAGCCCAGGCACGGTCTGCCACAGGTCTGCCCCGTTCACCCGCTCCCATTTCGCGGTCGCCCGGGACTGCGCCCACTGGGCCACGGCCACCGGAACCAGCATGAGCGGCGGCATCAGCTGATGCGATGCCAGGCCGATGAGCATCATCCAACAGACCGCTCCACCCACGATTCCGGCCGTGCGCCGTAGCGACAGCCGCTGCACCGCGTTCTGGCCGGTGTGCGGTTGTTCTTCGGCGCTGTCGATCCGCACGGCATGCTCGTACGTGCGGCGAAGCCGGGCGCGGAGACGGAAGCGCAGCGGCAGTAGCACCAGGGACACAAGAGCCACCGCAACTGCTCCCACCAGGAGGGTCTCCAGCCGGTGAGCCGTACCGATGAAGACCAGGAGCAACCCTTCGGACAGTACCGCGCCGCCGCCCATCATCAATGCGCACGTCTGCTGGAAGTACACCACCCTTATCAGCGCGGGTCTGGCGTCCTCGGTCATCGTCCCAGCTCTCTACCCGTACACCCGCACGGGCAGGGAAGATCCAACGCCGTATGGAGCGCGGCGTCAACAGAGCGCGTGCCAGAACATCACCAAGACTGTCGGGCCCAGCTCCTAGGCGCAGGGCAATGACGGCAACGATGACGGCAACGCCCGCGGACGGCGACGGCCGCCGGTAGCTCGTCTCGGAGCTGACGGGGAGCCGCCGGGCCGGGCCTGTAGGGCATGCCCGCATCTTCTAATCGCCTGGTCTCGCGGCAAAGCTCGGCGCAGTGGCAAGCAGCCGACCGGTGAACGGAGCGCCGGCCGCACGCTGTAGTGGCGGCGGCTCGCTGCCAGGAGGGGCCGTCGTGGTCGGTCGGTCGTTCAGCGCCCGTAGATGTGACCCCGTACCAGCGGGTCGTTCTCCAGGATGAAGTCCGAGACCTGCCAGAACTCCGACAGGCGCGGATGCTGCAAGGCGGCTTCACGGTCGAGCTTGCGACCGAAGAGAGGCCCGTCGGGATGCGCGAGACCTGCTGTGACCAGGGTGGATGCGGGCTCACGCTGGCCGACGACGGGGCCCACTCGGCAGGCGAACGAGATGTGGTCGTTCCACTGGTCGGGCCCGACGCCCCACGTCCCGAAGATCACGTCTATCCACGCATCGTGATCCCGGTCTCGGTGGTGGTAGCAGTTGGCGAAGTACACCGCGTGGGGAGCGCCGTCCGCGTAGATGAAGTTCCAGGCACGCTCGATGGGAGCGTTGCAGCAGTCGCACTGAAACTCGCGGGTCTGCCGGTCAGGGCCAAAGGTCAGGGACATGACGCACATGATGCGGCACGGCCCGATCTCGACAGGCCCTGGGGCGGCTGGGCCGTCCCTGGGCCGTCCGAGGCCGCTCAGTGGCGACCGTTGACGACTACTAACGACAGTCGTAGGGAGTGACAGCCGCAGGTCACCCGATTGTATAGCGGTATGCACCATGATCGAAAACCTAGGACCAGACATGTTCCCCCCACACACAGCGGACCTTCTCGGTAAGGGCTCTCTCCAACGTGGCATGCCGCGAACCATGGAACAGTGCGCATGGCCCGCAGGCCCCTGAAGTGCCGGCGACGGAGGTTGTGCGGGAGCTGGGCGGCAACCGTCGCGGCCCTGACTGCGAAGCCTGGACCCGGAGAGCTGACTCCCTGGCGCTGGGATGACTTCTATTCCCGACATCAACGACCCCGGACGGCGCTGGCACACAACAGCCACCTATGGCACCGGTTCACGAGGCGAGCCCCGACCAGGCCGAGGGAAGGTCGAACTCCTAAGAGGTCATCTCATTTGGTGAGTCTGCGGTAGCAAATGAGGGTGCAGGCGATGCTGGTGAAGGCCAGGAAGTGGACGGCCTTGCGTTCATAGCGG
>NZ_JBIAEC010000070.1:0-7426 GCF_042868225.1 Streptomyces sp. NPDC007856
CGCCAGGCACTGGCCGAACAGACAGCGGAACACCGCGCTGACCTGCGCCGCCGTGCGAACACGATCGTGAACGACGACGGCCACGTGCCGCCGGCATCCATATCCGCACCGAAGGACGGCGAGCCGCATCTTCACGCCGAAGTGCTCGGGGCACTTCGCAAGATGGGCCGGAGCGACCTCGTGGTCGACGCGTCGACGGTCATGGAGTTGCACGAAGCCCTGCCGGGCTACCGCACACGCGACCCGTTGCACGTCCGGGCCGAGCAGATCGCCTACCATTTGGTGTCCCCTCACACACCGGCCGGGCTACCCGGATCAGGCAAGAAGAAGCCGAAGGCCGGCCAGGCCGAGGGCGGCACGTCTACGAGATCGGCCGGGGAATCCTCCGGACAGCAAACCCGCAGTGCAGTGGGCCCGTTCCCTCGGGTCGAGGAGTCCTTCGCTGCCGACGAGCCGGTCGCTGTGCCCAACGACATCGTTCGCGCTGTCCATGCCGCGGCCCAACATCTGACCAGTTCGAAGCCGGGGCGGCGCGCGCAGGTCGTCACTCTCACCCTGAACCTGCTGAGGCAGTTGCCCTATCCGGCGGACCAGTCGGTTCAGCGGCTGGTGAACGTTGTCGCCTGGAGCGGGGACGGCACCGCCGAGTTCCAGGATCGACTGCTGCGTAATCCGCAGGTGGTGTACGCGGTGGCGCGGCAGGACGGTCTGGCCCGTCTGGTGGTGTGGCAGCCTGCCCTGGCCGACGTGTTGGGCAGGGCGCCCGGCGTGCTCGAGACGCTGGCTGCCGCGTCCGAGAACTGGTACGACTTTCAGACGGAGCATACGGCCGAGATCCTCCTGCGTGAAAGTGTCATCAGCGAGCTCGAGGCCGATGCAGCCCTGCGCGGATACCTGTTGACGAATCCTCACGGCCTGCAGAATCTCGACGGGCGGATGGACATCCTCCGTGAGATCGGCACCCTCACCGGCGCCAATCGGCTGGTGGGGAGAAGTTCCGATCTGGCGGCCGTGGTCGTCGGGCTGGACGAGCCGGCCGAGGTGCTGTCGAGGCTGTCGGCCGACGCCGCCTTGTGCTCCGCGCTGGCCACTCAGATCCACCGCCGGCCCATCCATGACAGCGCAGCTGCCCAGAATTTCTACCGGACAGTGGTCACCGACGAGGAACTCCAGTCCGTTCTGCGTCAATTCCCCGAGCAGCTCAATGTGGCGCTCGCCTCGCCGGACATCCTGGAGGCCGCCAGAGACCCGTATATCCTCGGCGCCCTCAGCGAATCCAGGGCTTTGACGAACGTGCTGGAGGACCTGCCCGGTGTGGCGCGACGGCTGCTGTCGGACAGGCGGTTGATCCGGGCCGCGGTGGACAACCCCGATGTCGCTCTCGCCTTGTCGTACAACCCGGCCCTGTTCGACCGGATCCCGGACCGGCAGTTGCTGCAGGCCTTGCATGAGACAAAGCCTCCGGAGCTGCCTGCACCGCGGGCCCGGGACGGTCGCCCGGCCGCGCCCCCGGCGGATTCGGCGGATTTCCCGAGGCTGATGCAGTACCTCACGGCAAGCAGTCCGGCAGCCGCCACCGTCTTCAACAACTCGGCGGTCCGCGAGATGCTCCCCTACTACAACGGTCTGGCCAAGGAGCACCAGTCCGTGATGATGAGGAACTTGCGCCTGATGGCCGACGACAGCCTGTGGCCGCACGAGATTCGCCGCATCGGGAACTCGCCGACGTTGGTGCTGCCTGAAGACGACCGCACGGCACTCGCGATCCTGCGGGCCGCCAGCCGCCACGTCTATCTACAGTGGGCGTACTCCCTCGACTCCGCCCCGGATTCGGTGTTCACGAAGCTGATCGGCGATCCAGAACGCTCTTTCGGGGAACTGCTGCAGCACTCACCGGCGCTCGCCTTCCTCTGTGACGTGGAGCCACGGCCCTTGTCGTTGGTCGGGGACCGTTTCCTCGAGTACCTGCACAGGAGTCCGCTGCTGGTCGGCGCGATAGAGCGCTGCCCACAGGTGTTCGTCAGCCTTTTCACCGACAGCACGTGGGCGGTTCCGCACCTTGAGAACCTGCTGACAGGCCCGCGTGCGCCGCTGGCGCGCCTGCTGCACCGGCAGCACACCCTCGTCTACGAACTCACCAACGAGCACACGCGTGCCATCGTGGAGAACCTCACCGCGGCTCCGGAGCTGCTGCCCAAACTGGAGCATGCATTCGGCGCGCTGTCGACGACACACTGGATCCGGTTGCTGACCGACGACAGGCTGTACCGGCTCGTGGCCCAGCCTGCCGAGGACAGTCCCCTCGCGGGCGCGCTCGTCGCCTTCCCCGAGGTGTTGAGGGAGGCCGTCGCCCGGCGGGGATTCGTCGCTCATTGGGAGGCCCGGCGCAAGGAGCTCGACACGCTGGCGTCGAAGGCCCGCGGAAACCCCACGACCCAGGGCAAGCGCTCCGCCGCCACGGTCGCCAAGGCCGTCCGCAATCTGCTCAAGGAAGTCGAGGCCGCGGGAGAGCGTGACATCACTCCCGAGGGACACCCCCTGGACCCGGAGAAAATCGCCGCTGTGAAGGTCCTGGTGGACGGGCTGAACCGCCGCAGGCCAGTGGGGGACGTCAGCGCCGCGCTGACCGGCGACGCCCCCGGTCCCGACACCGTGCTGGCCCGCTACCGGGCCCTGTCGGACGACGATCTTCTGCGGTCGGCCGCGACCGGCAGCCCCTATCTGGCGCAGGGCCTGCTCTTCACCCCGGACATGCTCGAGCTGTTCCAAAAGCGCCCCTCGTTGCTCGCCCGCGTCCAGCGGCTGCCGGCGATGCTGCGCCGGATCACGCAGGTGTCCCGGCTTCCCCGGTTGCTGGCCGACAACGACCTCATCTTCGCGGCGTTCACCGAGAGCGACCTGCTCTGGGAGAACTACAGCGCGCCTGTGGTCGCTTCGATCGACAGCAATCCGTCCTTCAGCGCGGTGTTCTTCTACAGGAACGTGGACGACTTCGACGACAAGAGTTTCGACCTCCTCAAGGCCAGCCCGGCCGCCGCGAAGGCCGCCGGCGGCAGCGAGGATGCCTTCAGGACCATCGTCAACTCCCCCGGCTTGCGGGTAGTGCTGGGGACTGCCGGTGAGCAGGTCGTGGCAGCGGTGGTGGCGACACAGGGCCGCTTGGACGCCAGCGCCGGCGACCCCCGTCTGGCGAGTCGCCTGGCAGGAGTGCCCGCCCTCGCGGACCTCCTGGGGAACCGGCCCGATATCGCCGCGGACCACGCGTCCTGGACGGAACTGGTCGGCAACACCGGCCTGATGCGGCGTCTCGCCGCCCACCCCGACGTGATCACTGCGGTGGTGACGGACCCGCTCGTCCTCACGGCGGCCAAGGCCGCCCCCGCGTTCGTCGAGGTCCTGGCAGGCACCGCGGGGGCCGCCCACACGCATCTGACCGCGGCCGCGATGCTGCGACTGGTCCAGACACACGAAGGCCTGGCCGAAGACCTGGTCCAGAACTCCGCTCTGCGAGCCGCCTTCGCGGGCCTGCGTGGTCTGGCGGAGCTCGTGTCCGGCCGACCCGACGTACTCTCGGCCCTGCGCGCCCATCCCGAGCTGCTGGATGGGTTGCGCACCCACCGCACCCTCATCGATGAGGCAGCGGGGCGGACCGCGGTGTGGGAAGTGGCCCGGACCCACCCCGCGCTGGCTGCCCGGATGAATTCGCAGTTCCGTAACTGGTTGCGCCAGCGCCAATTGGCCGATCTGGTGATCGAGTACGTTCCTCAGCCGCTGTCCGTCCAGGGTGCGGAACTGCTGTACCGGGCGCTGCGGCAGGGCGAGGTACGCGCGCTGCTGCTGGGGCACGCCGGGTTCGCTGCCGGGTTCCTGGCCCGACCCGCCTGGCAGGAGCGGGCGGCGGGTGATCCCTCATTCGCCGGCGAGGTCCGCCGTCTGTCCGAGCGGGAGCCGGCACGCTTCCAGGAGCTGGTGACCGACTCCGACCCGGTGCGGCTGCTGAATGCGCTGGACGCAGGGCAGCCCCAGGTCACCGACGGCCCGGGCGGCGTCTCCACCCGTTCCGGGGCCGATCACACGGCCGGCACAGCCGGGGTGTCCGCGTCGGTTCCTGCGACGGACGCGGCCACCCGGACACCTGATGCCGCTCCGACGGCGACCGCGTCGGCCGATGACGCTGGAGCCGGCCGGGACGCCTCCGTCGCCGAGGTGCCGTGGGAGGTCGCGCAGTTGTTGGCGGGGCCGCAGGGTGTTCGGTTGGCCGAGCAGATCGGGCGTCACCCGGAGTTGCTGGCCTTGCTTGTGGCCGCTCCGGCGGTTGCCGAGGAATTGGGTGCGCATCCCGACCGGCTGGGGTTGTTCAGCGCGGGTGTGTTCTTCCAGGACCGGGTGCCGGCGGCGCATGAAGGGCTGCTGGATCTCGACGGGCGTGCGGTGGAGCGGCTGTGGGGGCTGGGGGCGTTCGACCGGCTCTTCGACGGTTTTCTGTCGTCGGTGGACGTCGCTCCCAGCGGGGAGGACTACGACGTGCTCAAGGCGGCCGCGCGGCAGGCCTGGCATGGAGTGGTCTCCGGTCGGCAGCGGCAGCTGGCGGAGCTGGCCGGTCAGCGGGCGGCACGGTTTGCCGCGTTCCGCGCCGACAACTCACAGACGTGGCAGCTCAGTGGCCGGATCCACTACGCGGGCCGGGTCGTGGAGGCGGATTTCACGAATCTGCAGCGAGAGGTCCTGGAACGGGTGGCCAACGGGCTGGTGGGTGTGCGCGAGAGCGCTGTGCGCATCAATGTGCCGCTGCACGCGCATCTGGACGGTGGCAGCGGCGGTGTCACGTTCTTCTGCGCCCTTGCTGCTGACGGCCAGGTCGATGTGGTGGTGTATGCCAAGAGCACGGCGCGTTCCGGCAACGACTACCGCTGGAACAACAGCGGCCGGTACATCGCAGGACCCGCACCGCTGGAGACCGTGGCCAACGATCCGGTACTGCATGCGTCCCGCGAGCTGACCGCCGGCAACACCCGGGACACCGGGTGGGCCGCGGCCCCGTGGCCGAAAGCACCGGACAGCACCGGACGTGAGGTCACTGCCCGGGCTGCAACCTTGGCCGGTGCGCTCACCGATTACCACGCAGCGCTCGTTGAACTCGCCGCTCCCGGTACAGCGGGCAGCGACACCGTGCGTCCGGTGTCCCGTCTGGTCACCGCCGGCATGAAGCTGCGCGCCCTGGGTGTGGATCTGTTCACCCATGCGTGGGACCAGGTCCCCGAGCCGTCGCGGCAGGCGGCTGATCTCCTTCATCGTGAAGCGGCCGCGGCTGGGACCGCGGACGGTGCTCCCGCGCGGGTGCCGGAATACCAGCGGGGTGCTGTCGCCCTGGTCCACCACACCGCCGGCGACGAGCCCGCCCGTGCCGCAGTCGAGGTGCTGAACCAGAACAAATCCCTCATGAACTCCTCCGAAGGAGGGTCGGCGCGCGGCGGTCCCGACTGGCAGGCTGCCAGGCTGCTGCTCGGGTCCGCCCAGCCAGCCCCGCCCGCTCCCCCGGCGGCCCAGTCGATGGTGGGTGACGCCGTCTATCAGCTGGACGCGGCGAACCTCTTCCCCGGAAAACCCGTCGATTTCTCATTCGTCTGGGAGGCCCCGCGCGGCAGCCGGATGGATTTCACCCAGGACCTTCGTATCCAGGCCCCGTGGGTGGCGGAACATCCGGCGGGCGTCGTGGTGGTCACGCTGAAGCTGGATGGCTGGGGCCGGGTCCTCGAGCCGGGGGACGGGACGACCGAGCAGATCGTGTCGCACGAGGAGTACGCCAGGAAGCTGCCGGTCATCGCCGACGGCATGGCGTACGTCCTGGTGAGCGCGGAGCCCGGTAGAACCGATCTGTGGCGGACGATCGCTCACACCACCGGGCGAACTGTCTGGTCGTTCACCGGACCGCTCAGGACCCGCTTCCACCCGGAATCCGGCTACTGGCACCTGGAATCAGGCGCCGACCGTTCGAGGGAAGCCACCGGTGTGTGGATGGCCTCCGACCCAGACGGACCGGGACCAGCCGTGCGCCAGACCATCCAGGGCCGGCTCGAGGGGATCCGCGAGGTCGAGGTGGGCGAGGAATACCTCTGGGATCACCCCCTCGTGGGTCCCGACCGGAGGACGTTCGGCCACGCCCTTTTCAGCCCTGAGGACTGGGCACGGCGTGAGCCCGACTACAGACAACTTCACACGCAGGAATGGTTCGCCGTCCTCAGGGGCGAGGACAACAGCTTTGTCAACATGGTTCGAGCGCCCTGGCCAGGAAGAAATCCGTATGTCTTCTCCCTGCATGGCCATGCTGACACCATGACCTTCGCAGCCGGACGTGGCACCGATCTGACCTCCAAAATTCACGTAACGGGCGAAGGGGCGGTCCAGCGTCTGCGTCGCCGCAACAGCTTGAACGCACTCCCACCCGAATCGCCGATCGTCCTGCATGCATGCTTTGTCGGGCACGAGAAGGACGGCCTGTCCCAGTACATCGCCAACCACACGGGCCGAGCGGTCATTTCTCCCAACACCAAGGTCGCCACGTACCTCGGGTACCACACCCTGGTATATCGTCCCGACAGTGAAGCGCGATGGCTTGAGTTCCGTCCCGAACCGCAAGGTGATCGTCTGACAGAGCTTGCCCAGCGGATCTGGGCCGACGAGGACACCACACTCATCCTTGTGCGCCGGCTGCGTGCAGTCCTCGGCCCCGACATCGACACGCGACCCGAATTCCATCAGCTACTGGACGTTCTGGCACATGGCTACTACCGCGATCCGGCCTGGCACACATGGACAGCCCAGCAGCTGAGGGAAAAGGCCCAACTCCCCCCGGGAACGGGAACGCAAGGACCGGCAGGCGGGCCCGACAACACCACACTGCCGCTCCCAGCCGGGCACGCCTGGGCCGGGGGCGGGATGCCGTTCGCTACGACCGCATCCCAATACGACACGATTCCTGTCCCGGACCAGCCACCGCTTTCGGGCGAGGCGATGATCGCGGGCGATCGGCAGCGGGTCACCCCGCCGCGAAACCCGCAGGAAAATCACGCACCCGGTGCAACGGAACCGTCCGACGCAAGACCCGGAGCAGTCAGCGACACCGAACCGGCTCCGGGCAACCACGGCCTCACCGCCGTCCAGAGCACCGATCCCGCAACAGAACAGCACGAGCAGCCAGCAGCCCCCGACAGCCCAGGCGCCGAATCCTCGACCGGCGAAACCCTCGCAGCGACCGACACCCGCACATTCGTCAAGGCAAGCAGCGCAGGCGAAGGCCACCAGGGCCTCTCAGCGGCCCGCACCGATGAACTGGTCAGCGGAACCGTCGAGGACGACCGGCGGTTCGGGCCGCTGGTCGGCCCGAAGGCGGTGAAGCCGACCGAGCGCGACGCCGGGCACCTGTGGC
>NZ_JBIAEC010000071.1:0-7060 GCF_042868225.1 Streptomyces sp. NPDC007856
CGACATCTCGAAGCGTGGAGAACGGCCGTCTCCGCTGTCCCGTGAAGAACCGCAGGTCAGCAGGACGAGTGACCCGCGAGGTTAAACGCCAAGCTAAGGCACTTGATCAAGCCCTGATGACGAAGTGCACGGTGCGCAGGGACATGAGCGTGATCTTGAGGTTCGCAGGGGCGGCGGCGCGCTGCGCGGGCACGCCGGTCAGAGCGGCCCCCCGGTCGACAGTCGTGTCGGTCACAGGTCACGCTCGTAACTCGCCCAGGCGACGTGCGACTCGTGCAGGGTGACGGTCAGGCCCGCTAGGCCCCGGGCACCCTCGCCCAGGGCCCCCTTCTCGATCCGCTCGGCGAGCCGGTCCGCGATGACCTTCGCGAGGAACTCCGTGGAGGTGTTGATGCCGGCGAAGTCGGGCTCGTTGTCGAGGTTGCGGTAGTTCAGGTCGCCGACAACTGCGCCCAGTTCCCCCGTGGCCAGGCCGATGTCGACGACGATGTTGTCGTCGTCCAGCTGCTCGCGGTAGAACGTGGCGTCCACGAGGAACGTGGCGCCGTGCAGTCGCTGCGCGGGCCCGAACACGTCGCCGCGGAAGCTGTGGGCGATCATGATGTGATCGCGGACGGTGATGCTGAACAACGGATGAACCTCCAGGTGCGGCGCGTCTGGTCCCCGGCTGATCCCTGCCGGGGGATGTTCTTTGATAGGGCTGTTCGCTTCCCTGCGTTCAGTGGGGTCTCACTCTGTTCAGAGGTGAGGCCGCCTGTCGTGCGGGGGGGGCGAACGGGTGTGTCAGGCGGTGTGGCCGGGATCCGTGTACCTGACCCGGTGGCACAGGGCCGGGATTTCGCCCGACGCCAGCCTCGGCATCATGTCCGGGAGTTCTTCGAAGGCGTTCTCCCCGGTGACCAGCGCGTCCAGCGCCGGGTCGGCGAGCAGGTCGAGGGCGAGGGCCAGCCGGTCGGCGTAGGTGCGGCTGGAGCGGCGGGCTGGGGAGACGGTGCCGACCTGGCTGCTGCGGACGGTGAGCCGGCGGGAGTGGAAGTTCTCGCCGAGCGGCAGGCGGACGCGTCGGTCGCCGTACCAGCTCAGTTCGAGGACTATGCCCTCGGCGGCGAGGAGTTCCAGCGAACGGGTCAGGCCCTGCTCGGTGGTGCTGGCGTGGACGACCAGGTCGCAGTCGCCGAGCGCGTCCTCGGGCGAGGCGAATCCGACGCCGAGCACCTTGGCCGTGTTCGCCCGCGCCGGGTCGGCGTCGACCAACTGCAGGCGTACGCCGGGGAAGCGGGCTAGCAGCGCGGCCACCGAGCAGCCGATCATGCCACCGCCGACCACCGCAATCCGGTCGCCGATCAGCGGGGCGGCGTCCCACAGGGCGTTCACGGCGGTCTCGACGGTCCCGGCGAGGATCGCCCGTTCGGCGGGAACTCCGTCCGGCACCGGTGTCACGGCGCTCACCGGAACGACGTAACGCGTCTGGTGCGGATACAGGCAGAAGACCGTACGGCCGAGCAGCGCAGCGGGTCCCTCCTCCACGACCCCGACGTTGAGGTAACCGTACTTGACCGGTCCGGGGAAGTCGCCCTCCTGGAACGGCGCCCGCATCACGGTGCGCTGGCCTGCCGGGACGCCGCCGCGGAAGACAAGCGTCTCCGTGCCGCGGCTCACTCCCGAGCAGACAGAACGCACCAGTACCTCGCCCTCAGCCGGCCCTGAGAGGGTGACGTCGCGGATCTCTCCGTGACCCGGCGAGCGCAGCCAGAACGCACGCGCGGAGCGGTTCATCGGCATCCTCCTCAACGATTGGGAAGTGGTTCACGTACCGACATATGCACAGGCCGCGTACAGTACGCGGCCTTGATCGACTCTGTCACTCGGCGGGAGGACGTGCGGTGGGCCTGAACATTACTTACGAAGCCACGCTGGTCCAGCAGGAGACCGCCGTGGGAGCGGGCGTACACATCCTGTCGCTGGCCCTGCTCGGCTCCGCGACCGGCTTGGGGCTGGCCGACTGGCTGACGGGGCTCACCTTCGCGATCGCGACCTTGGCCCTGCTCTCCCGGGCGCTGCACCGCTCCCAGCTGCGCTCCTTCGGCCCGGCCAACCGGGTCACCCTCGACCGGGCGACGCTGGTGGGCGGGGTGACGACGCTGGTCGTGGACTCCTTCGAAGAGCTCGTCGCCGGTGACGCTCCCGCGTTACAGCGTGCCATCGTCAAACACTGGGACGCCATCCTCGCCGTCGCCGAGCACGGGCTGAGCGACGGACTCGTCGAGAACTTGAACGCCAAGATTCGGCTGATCACCCGCGTCGCGTTCGGCTTCAAGGACCCGAGTACTCTCATAGCCCTCGCCATGCTCAGCCTCGACGGACACCGCCCCCACCTACCAGGCCGTCAAACATAACCTCGAGCCACGGATCCGACATGAGGGCCGAAAGTGTCAATTAGCCCTCGAGCTGCAAGTGATCCATTATGAAGCGAGATCGAGGGCAACTACGTCGACACGCACGGTGCCTCAGTGGTCGGGTTCGCCTTCACCGAGCTGCTCAGCTTCCGCCTGCTACCGAGATTGAAGAACATCGGCAGCATCCGCCTGTACCGTCCGGACGACGCCCCGCCCGGCTGGCCGGCGCTCGGCGGCTCGCTGACCCGGCCGATCCGCTGGGACCTGATCGAGCAGCAGTACGACCAGATGGTCAAGTACGCCACCGCGCTCCGCCTGGGGACGGCGGAGGCCGAGCAGGTGCTACGGCGCTTCACCCGCGGAGTCCCCAAGCACCCCACCTATCAGGCCCTCGAAGAACTCGGCCGCGCCGTGCGCACGGTCTTCGCCTGTGACTATCTCGCTAGCCCCGATGTGCGCCGGGCGATCCACGGCGGCCTCCAGGTCGTGGAGAACTGGAACAGCGCGAACACCGTGCTGCACTACGGCAAGGACGGCGCCCTGACTGGCCCGGACAAGGAACACGCCGAGACGTCGATGCTCGCGCTGCACCTGCTCCAGTCCAGTCTTGTACACGTCAATATGCTGTTGCTCCAGCAGGTCCTGGCCGATCCGAAGTGGGCGAAGGAGCTCACCGACGAGGACCGGCGCGGCCTGACCGCGCTGTTCTGGTCAAACGTAAACCCGTACGGCACCTTCCGCCTGGACATGGACAAGCGGCTCGACCTCAGGCTGCCGGTCGGAGTGCCGCGGCCGCGTTCAGCCGGAGCGATCGCCTCATCTGTCGCTGACCTTGGTCGCTACAGTCGGAAGGGGGCGTCCGAAGCCACCTCCTGTGGCTTCGGACGGCCCTTTGCGGTGACCGGGCGGTCGGGCCCCGGCGCGCTGACCGAGTGGTTGCGGGCGCGCTGATACACACAGGTTCGAGCGAGGACGGTGAGCCCGCGCACGGCACGGCCGGTCCGAGCTTGCGCTTCATATGAACCCGAGCGGACCCGCCGTCCGTTGTAGTTAAGGATAGTGAGGCAGTGGCCGTAAGGGCCCGGGTTCCGCGTCGAGTGGGGTTTCACTCCGCGCGGGGGAGGGAGCTGAGTCGTGCAGCGTAGGGAAGAGCACCGCCGTCAGGAGGACTCCCGCGATGAGGACGTGCCGGCTGAGGTTGGGGGCCAGCCCGCGGCGCGCGATTCGAAGGTTTCATCGGACACTGATGATCTGCTCGACGAAATTGACGACCTCCTCAAGAGGGACGGCCTCGATGAGGAGGTCAACGCCCAGGATTTCGTCCGTGGTTTCGTGCAGAAGGGCGGCCAGTAGGCGTGCCCGTCCCGGAAGCGTGCAGGGAAGGATCTGCGTCACAGGGACTGCGCCCCACGTCGGAATTGGCACTATTGACTGGAATCGCCCGTCGAGTCATTGACCGGTTGCGTCGCTCGCTGCGCAGGGACATCGCAACGAGCGGGCCGGTGGAATCGAGCGGGGATCTGCTGATCGTCAACGGTGAGGTATTCCAGCCCGAGTACGCCGTGTCCGCCGGTCTGGAGCTCGGAGACGAGTTCAAGACCTTCTTCTGCGGGATCGAGGACATCGCTTTCTCGGTCGAGACTGGCAGAACCCGCGTGTACGAGACGATCGGGGGCCGGGATCTGGCGGAGTTCGGGCTGATCCAGATCGCCTCCTATCCGCGTCCGACGGCCACGCTGCTGAGTTCCGTCTCCGCATACTTGGAGCACCGGCAGCGGCCGCCGATCAGCGCGGCCAGCATCAGCGCGCCGACCAAGCTCTACCAGTTGATGGTCCTCGCGCAGGACGAGTTGCCGGTGCCCGCCACGTTCTATCTGCCAAGGCGGCTGCTGAGCGGCTCCTTCGCAGACCTCGCCGACCGGCTGGGCCTGCCGTTCATACTGAAGGCGATGAACGCCGGGGGCGGGCGGCTGAACTTTTTGGTCAAGTCCGAGATCGACTTCCTGCGGTACGTCGAGGACCCCGCCCACGTGAAGGCAGGCTTCCTCGCTCAGCAGTTCATCCCCAACAACGGCACCTTCCGGATTTTGGTGTTCGGACGGGACGTGCCGGTCGTCATGCACCGCTGCAACACCGACGGCTCTCATCTCACTAACACCGAGCAGGGCGGACACGCCACGTTGTTCGAGGTGGAGACCTTCGATGCAGAGCTACTGGGGATGGCCGTCCGGGCAGCTGTGCTCATGGGCTGCGAGATCGCGGGCGTCAATGTGGTGCAGGACCGGCAGACGCGGCAGTGGTATCTGTTGGAAGTCAGCTCCAGTCCAGCCATCGGGAGCGGGGCCTTCGCCGAGGAGAAGACCCGGGCGTACTCCTCTTATCTCCGCACGAAGCTTTCCGCTGTGTGTAAGTGAATGGCTGACGAACCCTGGCGAGGGCACGGGTGGTCGAGGCCCTGCCCCAGGTTCAGGAAGGCCGTGATCAGATTCTTCCCGAACCAGACGTCAACCAAGGATCCGCCGGGACAGGCATACCCCTGTCGTTCGACAGGGGTATGCCGCGGTAAATGCCGGATTTACTGCGGCAGAGCCCCTACCGTGATCACCGCGACCTGCGTCGGACCAATCCGGCCACCGGGGCGAGGTGTACGCAAGGGTCGAAGATCCACTTGATCACCGAGCGGACCGGTCTGCCCCTCTCCATCGGTATCTCTGGCGCGAACCTGCACGACAGCCAAGCCCTCGAACCCCTCGTGCGAGGCATCCCGCCGATCCGTTCCCGCCGCGGACCGCGCCGACGCCGACCCGCCAAGCTGCACGCCGACAAGGGCTACGACTACGACCACCTGCGACGTTGGCTCCGCTTACGCGGAATCACCCACCGGATCGCCCGCAAAGGCATCGAGTCCTCTCAGCGACTTGGCCGGCACCGCTGGACGATCGAACGCACCATGGCCTGGCTCGCCGGCTGCCGTCGACTGCACCGCCGCTACGAACGCAAAGCCGAGCACTTCCTGGCCTTCACCAGCATCGCCTGCACCCTCATCTGCTACCGCCGACTCACCAAATGAGACGACTTCTTACTGATCTTTTCGTAAGTTCGGTGGGTGTGGTGGCCGTGTGGGTGGGAGGCTGGCGGCGTGGCTTATCGACCTTCCCCTTCGGTTGCCGGCTCCTCCCTTCCTCCTTTGTCGCGGCCTCAGTTGGCGGAGTCGCGTCGTGTTCGGGCAGTCGAGTTGTTCGAGGACGGCGTCTCGAATGCGGAGATCGCGAGGGCGGTGGGGGTGTGTGCCGAGAGTGTGCGGCGTTGGCGGCGGGTGTGGGAGCAAGGCGGTGCTTTGGCCCTGCGGCGACGGGCAGCCACCGGATGCCCACCCAAGCTGGACGACACCCAGGTCGAGATGGTCCGGGCCGCGTTGGAGCAAGGTGCCCAGGCTCATGGTTTCGAGGCCGACCTGTGGACCCTGGAACGAGTCGGCGCGGTCGTCACCCGGACAACGGGGGTGGTGTTGTCGAGGGCGTCGGTATGGCGGCTGCTGACCGGCCGGCTCGGATGGAGCCTGCAACGGCCCGAGCGGAGGGCGGTCGAACGGGACGAATCGGAGATCGCCCGCTGGATCGCGCACGAGTGGCCCCGCATCAAAAAGGGGCCGTGAACACACGTGCCTGGATCGTCTTCCTCGACGAATCAGGCGTCTCCCTGCTCCCTCAGATCCGCCGCACCTACTCGCCCCGAGGGCGGACTCCGCTCCTGCGGCACCGCCTGAACTGGAAGCGTGCGTCGATGGCCGGGGCCTTGGGCTACCACTCCACCGACCCCGATCGCGGGGCCCGCCTGTGCTTCCACCTCAAGCCCGGCAGCTACGACACCGCCGGACTCATCGAGGTCCTGGAGCAGATGAAGGTGTTCTACCGCGGCGAGCGAGTGGTCCAGGTCTGGGACGGCCTGTCCGCCCACTGGAGCCGGGCGATGCGGGCCTGGGTCGCCGAACAGGACTGACTCACCCTGGAACGATTACCCGCCTACGCTCCCGAGCTGAACCCGGTGGAACTGCTGTGGTCCTCGCTCAAGAAGCGTGAACTCGCCAACCTCGCCGGCGACCACCTCGCCGATGTCGCCGGCGCCACCGAGCAAGGCATCCACCGCATCAACACCAACCCCCGACTGCCATGGTCATTCCTCGCCCATACCGGCCTGACCATCCGCCCACCACACCCACCGAACTTACGAAAAGATCAGTAGTAACAGCCCTCTCACCCGATCACGTGACGTGTGACGTTCCCGACTTCCCGTGTCCGGTCGCCTCGTGAAGATCCTCCGGGTGTTATCTAACACGTATACATACGTGACAATGCGAGCATCGGTGCGGTCCGGAGGGCCTGAGCCTCACCGGACCGCCCGCACCACGCTGGGCCGGCTGCGGTGTGCTGGACCGGCTGCAGTGCGCGGGCTGGGTTGTTCGCTGCCTGTCGGTTCAGGCCGCGGGCTGCGGTGGCGCGGGTGGTGGTGCGGTGTGCGGGCTAATGCGGGTCCGTGCGTGGCCGGTCACGTTCCGAGTGGAGGGTGCGTTTCGTGCAGGAGGAGCCTTGGTACAACGGGATCGTTGTATTTCTGACTGGTATGAACGTTCCGTTGGGGTCGTCGGAGCGTATGTATCAGGAGGT
>NZ_JBIAEC010000072.1:0-6416 GCF_042868225.1 Streptomyces sp. NPDC007856
ACCCCCCCCCCCCCGCCCCCGCCCCCCCCCGGGGGGGGGGGGCGCGGGGGGGGGGGCCCCCCCCCCCCCCCCCCCCCCCCCCCCCGGCCCGGACACGATCGGCCGACGCGACCCCGCCGGCCACCGCGCCCCGCCGCGCGCTTCCGTCGGCTCAAGCCGCCACGGCACTCTCCCGCTGCTCCGGCACGTCGGCCGACTGCGGGCAGTTGTCGTCCAGCAGCGTCTTCTCGTCGAACGGCAGCTCACCCGCGAGCACCAGCTGCACGCGACCCTTGTCGATCTCCTTGGTCCACACGCCGATCAGCACCGTGGCCACCGCGTTGCCGGCGAAGTTCGTCAGCGCGCGGGCCTCGCTCATGAAGCGGTCGATGCCGACGATCAGACCGACGCCGTCCACCAGCGCGGGCTTGTGCGACTGGAGGCCGCCTGCCAGCGTGGCCAGACCGGCGCCGCTCACGCCCGCCGCGCCCTTCGAGGCCAGCAGCAGGAAGAGCAGCAGGGGGATCTGCTCGCCGACCGACATCGGCGTGCCGAGCGCGTCGGCGATGTAGAGAGACGCCATGGTCATGTAGATCATGGTGCCGTCGAGGTTGAAGGAGTAACCGGTCGGCACCGTGATGCCGACGACCGGCTTGCTGACGCCCAGGTGCTCCATCTTCGCGATGAGCCGCGGCAGTGCGGACTCGGAGGAGGAGGTGGACAGGATCAGCAGGAACTCACGGGCGAGGTACTTGAACAGCGAGAAGATGTTCAGCCCGGCGATGGCCCGGAGCATCGCGCCCAGCACCACGAAGACGAACAGCACGCAGGTGACGTAGAAACCGAGCATCAGCACGGCGAGGCTCTTGAGCGCGTCCAGCCCGGCGGAGCCGACGACGGCGGCGATGGCACCGAACGCACCGATCGGGGCCGCCCACATGATCATGCCCAGGATGCGGAAGACGAGCCGCTGGATGTGCTCGATGCCCCGCAGCACCGGCTGCCCGGCCGATCCCATGGCCTGCAGCGCGAACCCGGCGAGCAGCGCGATCAGCAGCGTCTGCAGCACCTGGCCCTCGGTGAAGGCGGAGACGAAGGTGGTCGGAATGATCGACAGCACGAACTCGACGCCGCCGAGCGCCTCGGAGTCCACCTGGGCGTGCCCGGTGGCCTTGAGGGCGTTAGTGATGTGCAGCCCGTCACCGGGGTGCAGGATGTTGCCGACGACCAGGCCGATGGTCAGCGCGACCAGCGACATCACCAGGAAGTAGCCCAGTGCGATACCACCCACGGTGCCGACCTTGGCGGCCTTCCGCACGGACCCGATCCCGAGCACGATCGTGCAGAAGATGATCGGCGAGATCATCATCTTGATCAGGTTGACGAACCCGGTGCCCAGGGGCTTGAGCTCGACGCCCGCGTCGGGCCAGATGAGCCCCACGGCGATGCCCAGGGCCACCGCGACGATCACGGCGATGTACAGGTAATGGGTACGGTCCCGCTTCACGGTGGGTGTGACAGGTGCCGTTGGCGTCATTGTCACGGCTGCCTCCTTGACGTCATCGTCGGTCAAACCCGGCGTGCGGCTCACGTCCGGGGTCTTTCGGAGCTGTGGGGGTTACGGGGGGGTGTGTGGGAGGAGGAATGCCGTGACTATCTCTCGCCCTGTGACAGCGGTCACCGTTGCGTTCTTTTAGTTCACGTAGATCACACACGGTCTGAGGAGGGACACTGCCGACATGCGCCTGCTCTCCCTCGCCAGGCCCCGTACTCTGGCGGGCCAGCTCTTTGCCATGCAGGCCGTGCTGATCACAGTCGTGGTGGTCGGCTACGCACTGTTCACCTACGTCAGCGACCGCCACCGGGCAGAAGACGCTGCCGGCCGCCAGGCACTGGCGGTCGCCCACTCGGTCGCGGACTCCCCCAACGTGCGGGAGGCCATCCGCACGCCCGACCCGACAGCCGCCCTGGAACCTTGGTCACTGACGGTCCAAAAAGACACCGGCGTCGACTTCGTCACGATCATGAGCCCCCAAGGCATCCGCTGGACCCACCCCGACCGGTCCCAGATCGGCAAACCCTTCCTGGGCCACATACACGCCGCCCAACAGGGCGGCTCCTTCACCGAGACGTATACCGGCACACTTGGCGCGTCCATACGCGCGGTCACCCCGGTACGGGACGGCCCCGCGGTGATCGGCCTGGTCAGCGCTGGCATCAAGGTGGAGGCAATCAGCCAGCGAGTACAGGACCAGGTGACGGCTCTGTTCGGGGTCGCGGCCGGCGCCCTCGCACTGGGCGGGATCGGCACCTACGTCATCAACGCCCGGCTGCGCCGGCACACACACGGCATGAACGCGGCCGAGCTCAGCCAGATGCACGACTACCACCAGGCCGCGCTGCACGCCGTGCGCGAGGGACTGCTAATGCTGGATGCGCAGTACCAGGTGGCCCTCATCAACGACGGCGGCCGGGAGCTTTTGGGAGTGGGCATCGAGGATGACGTGGTGGGCAGGCCGGTGGACGAGCTGGGCTTGCCAACGCCGCTGACCTGCGCCCTGCTGGCGTCGCAGCCACGGGTGGACGAGGTGCACCTAACGAACTCGCGCGTCCTGGTGGTCAACACCTCGCCGGTCAGCGGCGGCGAGCGGAGGGGCACCGTGGCCACCTTGCGGGACGTCACCGAACTCCAGTCCCTGATGGGCGAGCTGGACTCCGAACGCGGCTTCACACAGGCGCTGCACTCCCAGGCGCACGAGGCGGCGAACCGGCTGCACACCGTGGTGTCCCTGATCGAACTGGGCCGCGCGGACGAGGCGGCGAACTTCGCCACGGCGGAACTCGAGCTGGCTCAGACGCTGACGGACCAAGTGGTCGCCGCAGTCGGCGAACCGGTCCTCGCAGCCCTACTGCTGGGCAAGACGGCCCAGGCCAACGAACGAGGCGTGGAACTCGTGGTGTCGCCGGACAGCTGCCTGGACGACGGGCTACTCCCGAAAAGCCTGCCAGCCCGGGACCTGGTGACGATCCTCGGCAACCTCATCGACAACGCGGTGGACGCGGCGCAAGGCAGCGCCGGCGCCCGGGTCACGGTGACGGCACGCACCCAGGATGCGGGGCTACTACTGCGGGTGACGGACACCGGGGCCGGCGTCAATCCCCTTTACATGGAACAGGTATTCCAGCGCGGGTTCTCCACGAAGCCCGCCGGGCCGGGAGGCCGCGGACTGGGCCTGGCACTGGTGCGGCAGGCGGTGACCCGGCACGAAGGGACCCTGAAGGTGGCCGGGGCCGAGGGCGGCGGCGCTGTGTTCGAGGCGTGGCTGCCGCTGCGACAGGCGCGGGACCGGGCGGGGAACGGCGTATGACTGCGGAGCACGCCATCCGCGTCCTGGTGGTGGAGGATGACGCGGTCGCGGCCGACGCGCACGTTCTCTACGTGGACCGGGTGCCGGGATTCGTCGCGGTCGGTAAGGCGCATACCGGTGCGCAGGCCCGCCGCCTATTGGATCGCACCCAGGTGGACCTGCTCCTGCTCGACCTGCACCTGCCGGACGTGCACGGGCTGCAACTGGCCCGGTCGCTGCGGGCGGCCGGCCGTCACGCGGACGTGATAGCGGTGACCTCGGCGCGGGATCTGGCGGTGGTACGGGAGGGTGTCTCGCTGGGCGTGGTCCAGTATGTGCTCAAGCCCTTCACGTTCGCGACACTGCGGGACAGGCTGGTGCGGTACGCGCAGTTCAGGACGGCAGCGGGCGAGGCCAGCGGGCAGGACGAGGTGGATCGGGCGCTGGCCGCCCTCCGGGCCCCCAGCCCCGCCGCGCCGCCGAAGGGCCTGAGCGCTCCGACCCTGGAGCGTGTCTCCGTGACGCTGCGGGACTGCGCCGACGGCCTGACCGCGACCGGGATTGCCGAGGCGGTCGGCATCTCCCGCATCACGGCCCGCCGCTACCTGGAGCACCTGGTGGACACGGGTCGCGCGGCCCGCGCTCCGCAGTACGGGACAGTGGGACGGCCGGAGTTGCAGTACCGCTGGGTGACGGGACAGGGCTGATCGGTCAATCCGCCTCACACGCGGATCGTGATCTGCGTGTCGCCACACGAGGCGTAGCACTCGCAACCGCAGCCACGTGTGTGGCACGTATGTTTGACGGTCCCGTCCCGGTTGTGCGCGCCGCGGAGGAGTTGACGTAACGATCTGTGGGCGTCAAGATCAGGGCCACTGCCCGGACTGCCGTCAAGATCGATGCCACTACCGGGACCCGACAGCCGCGCTGCCTGTCGACGAAGCCACCACAAAGCGGGAGCGGTCGGCTGCCTCGGGTGTGCGGATCTTCGGGCAGGTCCAGCCGAGGGTCTGCTTGAAGAGGCGGAAGGTGTGCTCGATGTCGAAGCGCCGCAGGTAGGCCTGCCAGAGACGGTCGGCGTCTGCCGCAGTGGCGTCGGTGCCTGACCACCACAGCCAGACCGGCTTCGGTCTTGCTCCGCTGGGCAGGTGGCCGATGTCCAGGCGGATCACCGTGCCTTCGACGACCGGGAGGGTGCCGTCGGCGGTGGCCCAGGAGGAGCGGTGGGTGAGCCTGGGGTGCAGCCGGTCCCAGGAGCGGGCCCTGGCGGTGCCGTAAAGACGTGTGTCGGTGACGGTTTCGGTGTCCGGGACGCCCCAGGGGTCGGGCTGCCCGAAGACGAATTCGCCGCCGTGCCGGGGTGGGCGGCCCATCGTGTGTGGCTGGCGGGGTGGAACGGCCCTGCGCAGGACCCGGTCTGAGCGCATCCGGGCGAGCACCTGGACCGGCAGGTCTTGGAGCAGGAACGCAAGACGGGGTGCGTCGTATCCGGCGTCCGCGATGACGAGAACGTCGGGGTCGCCCTCCTGCCACTGCCCGGCGGTGATCAGCCGGTGGAGCAAGTCACGCAGCTGCCGGGCGGTGACGGTGGCGTTGTCGTCTCCGGGGGCCAGGCGAAGCGCGTCCAAAGGCGCGGTCCAGGAACTGCGCCCCAGCTCGAGTGCGCAGATGATCGAGTACGGCCAGCCAGGGACGGTGATGTGCTGGTCTTTGCCCCGGCCGTAGGTGTGACACAGGATCCGCTGCGGTGAGGTGTGAGCATCGGGGCGTAGCCAGCAGGTGATGTCGATGGCCAGGACCAGCCGGCCGTCGACTGCCCGCGGCAGCGGCACCGCGGCCAGGGCCCGCCGCAGCCGGCCGGTATCGACCCTGCCCCGGGCGAGGGCGGCATAGAGCCCGCCATGACCACGGCGGTGTTCGCCGACCAGCGACAGTTCGGCCAGCGACCTCACCCGTCCGTCGCCGCACAGAACAGCGTCAGCCAGCTCGAACAACGCATCCGAACGAGCGGTGAGGCAGGAGTAGAACTCGCCCCGGAAGCATGACAGTTCCGCCAACGGCTCTTGCCGGGCGTCGTGATGCAGCAGACTCATCTTCACGGCCTTCGTGCTGGACATGTGTGTTCCTTGATCGGAGCACATGTTCAGACGAAGGCAGCTTTGATGTACGGCGGTTACCGGACCGAGTGATCAAGTTCGAGGCACCATTCGACGCCGGCCGTTAAAGATCAAGCTACGGGCACATCAAGAAGACCAAGAACCACTCGAAGTTCCTGGAGTTCTGCCACTACCCGCGCAGCCTCTACCCAACCGACGTGCACATCGCCATCGTCTGCGACAGCTTCTCCCCACACCTGACCACCAAGCGCTGCCACTCGGTCGCGGAATGGGCCGAGGCGGACAACGTCAAGATCGGCTACACACCGACAAACAGCTTCTGGCTCAACCGCGTCGAGGGCCAGTTCACCGCCCTGCGCTACTTCGCCCTCGACGGCACCGACCACCCCACCCACAAGGCCCAGGTCAGCATGATCCGCCGCTACATCATCTGGCGGAACAAGAACGCCACCGACAAGCACCTCACAGCCCTCGTGAGCAGGACCAATGCAGCCTGACCTGCGACGGGAAAGGGATACATGACCTCCCGACCCCGCAACGAGACCACGGCCCTCTCACCCGATCACGCAACCTGTGACGTCCCTGACCTTCCGCCGCCAGCCGCTCCGTGGAGATCCTTCGGATGCTATACCTAACACGTATGTCTACGTGACAACGCGAGCGTCGGCACGGCGCGGAGAGCCTGAGCCTTGCCGGGTCGGCCCGCGGTGCGCTGGACCGACTGCGGTGCGCCGGGCTGGGTTGGGATGATGGCCGCCTGCTGGCGGTGCCAGCCGCGGGCTGTGGTGGTGCGGGTGGGTGGTGGTGCGGTGTGCGGGTTGTGCGGGTCCGGACGCGGCTGGTCGTGTTTCGAGTGATGGGTGTGGTTCGTGCAGGAAGAGCCTTGGTACAACGGGATCGTTGTATTTCTGACTGGTATGAACGTTCCGTTGGGGTCGTCGGAGCGTATGTATCAGGAGGTGCAGGTTCCGCA
>NZ_JBIAEC010000073.1:0-5750 GCF_042868225.1 Streptomyces sp. NPDC007856
TCGCCCGCCCGGACCCTCGAACAGCTTCGAGTGCGCTTGCCTGACGAGGACCATCCGAAAGATCAACCCTGACAGTTATTCAGAAACAGGCCCCGGGACGCATCGAGAACTCCCAGGTCGGCGTGTTCCTCGCCCTGGCCACCAGCCGGGGCGGGCCCTGATCGACCGCCGGCTCTACCTGTCCGAGCACTCGTGGTGCACCGATGACGAGCGTCGCCACGCGGCGGGGATACCCCAGACGGTGCAGTTCGCGACCGAACCCTGCCTGGCCGAGGAGATGATCGGCGCCGCGCTGGACGCTGGCATCACCGCCTCCTGGGTGACCGGCGACGAAGCTTACGGCCAGGACCCGCAGTTGTGGGCTGCCCTGGAGCCGCGCGGCATCGGCTACGTGCTGGCCGTCGCCTGTTCCACTCGGGTCCGCATCAATCACGGCCGCATTCCTGCCCGCGCCGATGTCCTCGCCCAGCGTCTACCCGCCACGGCCTGGCAACGGCACAGTGCCGGCCCCGGGACGAAGGCCCGCGCTACTACGACTGGGCCTGGATCCACATCGGCAGCGACACCCACCGCCATCTGCTGATCCGCCGCAACCGCACCAGTGGTGAACTCGCCTTCTATCTGTGCTGGTCACCAACCACGGTGACGCTGTCCGAGCTGGTCCGCGTCACAGGTGTCCGCTGGAGCGTCGAGGAGTGCTTCCAGGCCGCCAAGAGCCAGGTTGGCCTGGATCACTACCAGGTCAGGCACTGGACCTCATGGCACCGGCACATCACGCTCGCCATGTTCGCCTTGGCCTTCCTGACCGCCGTCGCCGCCAGCGCGGCCCCCAACCGGCCCGCCGACCCGCACCACCCAGCCCGCAGCAACGACCTGATCACCTTGACTGTCCCCGAGATCCGCCATCTGCTCGCTGCCGTCTTCGACCCACCGGCCGTGACCGCGGCCAGGCTGCTGCACTGGTCCACCCGGCGCAGACGCCACCAGGCAACAGCCCGCCGCAGCCACTACCGACGGCGGTCCGCCAACGAACCTTCTGGATAGATCACGAAACCGCACTGGAGTATTAGTACTCCAGCAGCACTTTGACGTTTTCCCTGTTCAGGGGCGGTTTGGGTGAGTGTAGTGGGCTGATTGCCGGCCTGTGTTCTCTTTCCCGGACCGCCCCTCGATCGTGTGAAGCCGCCGCTGATAGTGGCAGCGGCGGGCGACGGCTTGGCGTCGTCTGCGCCAGTGGGACCATCTCAGCGCGCGTGCGCTGATGAAGGGCTGGTGAGCGGCGATCGGTGAGGCGACAGTGCTTCGTGTTCTTCTCTTTCAGGTACTGCGCTGGGTGGTTGCAGACCTGCTTGAGGCCGGTGAGCAGCTTCATCACCAGGCCGCGCCGGGCCATTCCGTCCGCCTCGCCGATCGCCGCCAGCGACTCACGCACCAGCGCCTCGTACAGGGACGCCTGCTCCTTCGTCAGCGAGACAGGCTGGTCTCGGACATCACGTATCTGCCGACCCTCGCCGGCTGGTGGTATCTCGCGACGGTCATCGACCTGGCCACCCGTGAGGTGGTCGGGTACGCGATGGCCGATCACCACCGCGCCGAGATTGTGGTCGATGCGCTGAAGATGGCTGCCGGTCGAGGCGCTCTGAAAGAGGGCTGCATTGCGCACTCGGACCGCGGCTCGGAGTACACCTCACACGAATACCGAAAGACAATAAGGGAGTTGGGGCTGAGACAGAGTATGGGCAGAACCGGCTCGTGTTACGATAACGCGGCCGCCGAAAGCTTTTTCGGACTACTGAAAGCGGAGATCGGGACCACCGTCTGGGAATCCCACGAGGCTGTCCGCGCCGACGTCTTCCGTTTCATCGAGGTCGAATACAACCGCACCCGCCTGCGCAAGCATCCGGTCTACGGGTACGTCACCCCGGTCGAGACCAGGGCTCTGACAACGCAAGACCTCGCCCCCGCAGCGTAACCATCCGCTGTCCGAGATCAAGGGGGAACTTCAGTGGGTGGGGGTGGTTGTCGGTGGTCTTCTGGGGTGTTGTGGTGGGTGTTTGGTTTAGTTGTTCGGGGTGTTGACCAGGGGTTTTGTTGGTGTGTGGGATTGATCTTGGTGTTGTTGTCGTTGGAATGGTCCGTCTGTAGGTAGTGCCGCAACAGGCAACGTTCGCCCCATCGCAACACCCTGCACGCACTCACGCCCCACCGGCCGAAAGCCCAAGTACGTCCAGTGCGAGGGCCTCCGGCCGGCACGCCGAGAGCACGCACCGGACGCCGCTCCTTGACGGGCAAACGTTGCCTGCCGCGGCAGTAGCTGTGGGGCGTGGTCGTGGACGGGGCCTGGGTAGTGGCGTGTTCGGGTGAGGTAGGTGTGGAGCGGGTCTCTGGTTGCGGGGGATAACCGGGGTGAGGGTGTCAATCCCCGGGTTTCGTAGAGATGTTGGTTATGCGGCCCGGCCTTCCTGATCGGTCCGGGCTCGTGCCTCCTGGATGATCCCGTTCGAACTCGACGGGTGGCTTCCCGCCGGCCGCGCTGTGACGGCGTTTCGTGTTGTAGAAGTCCGCGATCCACGTCGCGGTCTTCAGCCGGGCCTCGGTGCGGGTGGCGAAGGTGTGCCGGTGGGCGTGACCCTGGTCCGGTCGATATTGCTCCTGAAGGCGTAGGCGTCCGCGGAAATGCCAGTGGTCGTCACCGCCGTCCTCGAACGCGATACCCCCGCCGATGAACGTCCGACCTCGTTCCCGTCACCTGCCACGAACTTCCGTGTCTGCTCAGGCTGTTGATCCTGCCCGCGCCCCAACGCGACGCTGAACGCGTCCTGCCCCGGCCCAACCGGTGCAGCCGCCACCGACACCGAGCCCGCCTGTGATGGCACACCTGCGCGCAGACAGCGTGGCGTCGTGTACAGGTCCTCACCCGACAGCGGTGGTGTGGACGGTGAACCGGGATGTTGCTGCGCGGGGCCTTGGAGCAGGGGCAGATCCGATGGGCGGCGGCACCGGGAAACAGGCTGCCCGGCCCGCCGGGAACCGTTGCTCGGGCTTGGTGGCGTTGTCGGCGCCACAGTTCCTTCGGGATGGCCAGAGCGCAGAATCCGTCCTCGGCCGCGGCCGCCGTTTGCGGCCGTCTCCGTCGACGCGAACGACGGCTGTGTGTCCGACTGCCATGACTGTCTCCACTTCGTTGATCGAACGTTTTGACAGGGCACCCTCTTGCATTGCTGTTCCAGGCGGTGATCTACGTAGTGGATGACCCAGGCATTGTCCGTCACTTGGCGGATGTCAGCAGCATGTTGCCGCGGAGACAGGGTATGGACCAACAGGTCTACGTCACCTGCTTGACTGGTGATGCATCTCATGTGACAGTCAGTCGTGCCGCAAGCCGGCACACCTGAAAGCGCGGAGGATTGACATGATCAGCAGGCGTGGCTTCAGCAAGGCCTTTGGAGTGGGCACCGGCGCGGCCGCCGTTTCACTGCTCCGCCTACAGGGCACGCAAACCGCGTCCGCCGCCCCCCGGAGCGCATCCCCGGCGCCAGCCGTTCCCACGGTCACCCCCGGCGCGCACACCACGTTTCCGCGGCTGAAGCAGATCAGGGCCGGCCTGCTGGACGTCGGCTACGCCGAACTGGGCCCCGCCCACGGTCCGGCGGTCATCTGCCTGCACGGCTGGCCGTACGACATCCACAGCTACGCCGACGTCGCCCCGCTGCTGGCGGCGGAGGGGTACCGGGTGATCGTCCCGTATCTGCGCGGCCACGGCACGACGCGTTTCCTCTCCGAGCGGACGTTCCGCAATGCCCAGCAGTCGGCCATCGCCCTCGACATCATCGCCCTGATGGATGCCCTGAAGATCGAGCGGGCCGTGCTGGCCGGGTTCGACTGGGGCTCGCGCACCGCCGACATCATCGCGGCGCTGTGGCCCGAACGCTGCAAGGCTCTCGTGTCGGTGAGCGGATACCTGATCACCAACCGCGAGGCCAACCTGAAGCCACTGGCACCCAAAGCCGAGTACGCCTGGTGGTACCAGTACTACTTCGCCACCGAGCGCGGCCGGCTCGCCATGGAGGACAAGACCCTGCGCCACGACCTGACCCGGCTCGTCTGGGACACCGTCTCCCCCACATGGGACTTCGACGACGCCACGTTCGAGCGCACCACCGCGGCCTTCGACAACCCCGACTACGCGGCCATCGTCATCCACAACTACCGCTGGCGGTTGAGCCTCGCCGACGGCGAGCGCCGCTACAATGGACTGGAGAAGCAGCTGGCCACGCGGCCGGTCATCCAGGTGCCCACCATCACCCTGGACGCCGAGCGCGATCCCTTCACCCCCGCGGGCAACGGCGCCTCCTACCGGGACAGGTTCACCGGCACGTACGAGCACCGCACCCTGACGGGGATCGGCCACAACGTGCCCCAGGAGGCACCCACCGCCTTCGCCCAGGCCGTCATCGACGTGGACCACTTCTGACGCGGCATCGTCAACCTTGGTCGCCCTCCTGACAGGAGGACCAAGGGGGGAGCGGGCCCATTCCGCCCAGACCGAACGGAGTTCGACCATGGAAAGCCAGAACATCACGGACACTGCTGCGGCGGCACGCCGAGCGCGGTTCGGCACGTTGCCCGAGCGCATCCGCTACGAGGACATGGTCGAGGAGAAGACGGCTACGCCGAACGACCCGACGCGGTACGCCTACGACCCTGAGGGATCGTGGATGTCCTTCTCCTGCCTCGCCGCCGACCTGGGCCTGTAAGCCGGAGTCGTCGAGCGGACACCGCGGGCAGATGACGAATCTTGCAAGGCACGGCAGTAACCGGTCAGGATGGTGATGTGAACCTCGACCATGTCTTCGTCTGCGGAAACCCGGCACTCGACTTCGCCGCGACGCTCCGGGCCCGCCGCTCGGTGCGCTTCGAGATGTTCGCGACGCCGGACAGGCTGGACGCGTGGTACGTGGAGTCCGGCATTGTCGACGCGGTCTCCCCCTGCGGGGAGGCCGACGTCGAGCAGGCGACCACCGTACGGGAAGCCGTCTACCGGCTGGTCACCGCCCGCCGGCTGGGGGAGGAGTACGACGGGGCGGCACTGACCGTGGTGAACAACGCCGCCCGCAAGCCGGCCGCGGTGCCGCAGCTCACCCCGGCGGGGCGATGGACGCAGGCGACACCGGAAGAGGCCCTCTCCACGGTGGCGCGGCACGCCGTCGAGTTGCTGAGCGGGCCGGACGTGCCCCTGCTGAAGGAGTGCGGCAACCCCGAGTGCACCCGCACCTACATCGACCGCTCGCGCGGCATGCGCAGGCAGTGGTGCGGGATGGAGTCCTGCGGCAACAGGATCAAGGCGGCCGCCTACCGCGCCCGCAAGAAGACCACGCCCACGGCGTCCCACTGACTCGACCTCCGTCGTCGGCCAAGGCGGCCCGAGACGATGCGCTCCGTACTGCAGCCTCGTCTTCCGTCTCCGCCGCCCCGCGGAGGTGTTCGATACCGGTGTCGGACTCCGCCAAGAGGCCGGCGTCGGCCTCGGCCTGGCGGACCCAGCCGCGCAGGGCCTCCTTGTGGACGCCCAGATCCCTGGCGACGTGCGCGATCGGCCGGCCCGTGGTGCGGACCTCGCGGACAGCCCGCTCACGGAGCTCGTCCGGGTATTTGCAAGACCACGGAGTTAAGGCCGATCCGCGGTTGTCAACGGGATCCGGGATTTTCGGGGAAGCGCAGGTCACGGCGACGGGGCTCCTGGTAGAGCG
>NZ_JBIAEC010000074.1:0-5251 GCF_042868225.1 Streptomyces sp. NPDC007856
GCTACCTCGCCCGACGCCTCTACCGTCATCTCAACAACGCCGCCGCGGCCGAATTGGGGGTTGACGGGACATAGAAGCTTCATAGAGGCACCCCCCGTGATGCCTGCCGTCCTGGTGAGACTGGAGCCCGTCCAAGGGGCACGACGCACATCGCCTGTGTGCCTACCTCCGGCGCGTACCCGACCCGCGCTCGCGTCGCGGGTGGTGGTATCCCCTGGGCGGCCTGCTGCTGATCTGTGCGTGCGCGGTCGTCTCCGGCGCCCAGGCCGTCACCGAGATCACCGAGTGGGGCAAGCGTGCAACCACCACGGTGCTGGAACAGCTCGACATCCGCCGCCACCTGCTCGGACGCCGACGGGCCCCGTCCCAGGCCACCTTCACCCGGCTCCTGGCCGCCCTGGACAGTGATGCCCTGGACGGCGCGATCGGCGCCTACCTGGCCAACACGAGCACACCGATACCCGCGGCACCGGCTCGCCCCAGCGGCTCGCGATCGCGGTGGACGGGCAAGGCACTGGCCGGCTCCGCCTACCGACACCTGCTGTCCGCCGTCACCCACGCCCCCACCGTCACCCTGGCCCAGCGGGAAGTGGGAGCCAAGGCCAACGAGACAGCCGACTTCCGACCCCTGCTGGAACCACTCGATCTCGCCGGCATCATGGTCACCTTCGATGCCCGGCACAGCGTCAAGGACCAGGTGGCCTGGCTGGTGCGGGAGAAGAGAGCCAACTGCATCGCGGTGCTCAAGGGGAACCAGCCGGCCGCGTCGGCTCAGGTCAAGCCCTGCCATGGGCGCAGGTGCCCGTGGCGCACGCGGTCTCCGGGAGCGGGCACGGGCGGCGGGAGTCCCGCTCGGTCAAGGCCATGGCCATGGCCATCGCGGCGAACCTGGGCGGGACCGCCTTCCCCGAAGCACGGCTCGCCTTGCGCATCCACCACGCGCCGCCAGGAGAGCGGCAAGCGGCAGACCCGGGAGACGGTCTACGCCGTCACGAGCCTCGACACCCACCAGGCCGGCCCCGCCGGCCTGGCCGGATACGTCCGGGGCACTGGGGAATCGAAAACTCCAGCCACCATGTCAGACACGTGGTGTTCACCCAGGACGCCTCCACCGTGCACACCGGCACCGCCCCTGGAGACGGCGGTTGAGTCGGCCTGGAGCGCGGTGCCGGTATTGCCACCGGCCCGTTTCTCCAGGCCGCTCGCCGAACCCGGCGTACCCGTTCCCGAGTACCGGGCTCTCCACAGTTCCCGTCGTGGGCTGTTCGTCAGGCGATCGTCCAGGGGGATTGTGTCGCCCCGATGGCGGTACCGCGTGATCGCGGGTGTCCGCGCCGGGTTGATCAGTTCCACTCCGTCCACCGCAATCGGCAGCCAGGACCCGTTGGGGCCGAGGAGCCACTTGCGGATGTCCTTCCACGACCAGCGGTGCAGTGTCTTCAGTCACATGATCACTCGATGCCAGAGGAAGATCCCCAGCATCCGGAACGTGTGCTTCGCGACTGCGTGCCGGAAGTAGTTGGTCCAGCCGTGCACGACCTGGTTGAGCCGGATCAGCACGTCCCCTGGGTTGGCCTGTGACGTCCTGCGGGTCAAGGCACGTATCTTCGCCTTCACCGGGCGGGCCGGCCGCGCGGCGAGGAACGCGTAGATGTACCACTTGCCGTTCCCCGCTTACGCTTCCACTGGATGCGGAAGCCGAGAAAGTCGAACACCTCCTCCATCTGCCACGATCCGGCCTTGGCTGGTGCCAGCCGTAGTCCCAGGGATTCAAGCACGGAGGTCACTTCGTCCTGGAGCGCGCGGGCGTCATCGGCAGAGCCGTGCACCAAGATCGAGAAATCGTCCGCGTAGCGGACTATTCGCCAGTTTGGCAGGCCGTGCCGACTGCGCTTCCTGCGCGGATACTGGCCGTCCATCCGGCCGCCGGGCTTCCAGTCGCGGTGCAGATGCTCATCGAGCGTCGACAGCGCGATGTTGAAGATCAGCGGGGATAGGACCCCTCCTTGCGGGGTGCCGGTACAGGTGTCTCTGTGTCGGCCGTCCTCCGTGAGAAGGCCCGACTTCAAGAACGCCTTCACCAGCGCCAGGACACGCTTGTCCTTCACCCGTGCCCGCACCGCGTCCATGATGGCGCAGCGCGAGACGTTGTCGAAGGCCGCCTCGATGTCAGCGTCCAGCACCCATCGGTAGCCCTTGGTGCCGAACCGCTGGATCTCGGCGATCGCATCCTGTGCCCGCCTCTTGGGCCGGAACCACCCGTAGGAGACCGGAAGGAAGCCGGCCTCGAAGTTGGGCTCCAGCACCTGCTTCGGCGCGGCCTGAGCGGTCCGGTCACCACGGAAGTTTGGTGGCTTCATACTGCCCCTCCTGCTGTGAGTGCTGTGGTTTTGATGTGCGATTTCACGGTTCGTGCGGCGAGTTGGAGGCAGATTGCCTCGTTGTCGCTGGTCCAGGGGATACTCAGGCGTCCGTCGTCGGCGCGCGCGGCGTCCAGTCGGCCGCGCGATCCAGTAGTAGACGGCGCCCTGGCGGACGCCGAGGCGGGTGGCGACGTGCTGGACGCTCAGTTCGCCACGGGCCTGGATCTCGGCTGAGGATGTCGATGATGACGTAGGCGTGGTGCCAGACGCCCTTGGCCGGGCCGGGCAGCGGGTGATGTCCCAGGTGAATACCTGCGAGGGCCCGGTCGCGACGAGTTCGGGGATCGTCCCGGGCGGGTGGGCGGCCTGGCGGCGGCATTCGCCGTTCTGCCCGGCGGCGGACAAGATCCGGTACATCGTCCGCTCCGAGCACCAGTAGTTCCCCACGTCCAGCTCACGCGCCCAGACCGGGGCGGGCGGCGGCAGATCGACGTACTCCGGCCGGTTCAGCAGCGCCAGGGTCTCTGCCCGCTCGGCCGGTGAGAGAGCCGAGGCGGCGCGGGCCTCGGGGACGGGGCGGGCTTCGACTTCGGGCTGAGGCAGCGGTAGTGGGTGGCGCGGGCGTCCGGTCAGCCGGCAGGCCGCCGCGGTCCCCAACTGCCCCTGCACGCCCGCGAACGCCTCATCGACCACCGGCGCGGCGGTGTGCTTCAGTACACGCTCTCGGAGAGCAGTTCCAAGAGCGCGCTGCCTTTTCCCATGACTTCCAGGGCCGCGTCCCGGCGGGCCAGGTCCTTCTCCAGCCGGGAGACCTTCTTACGCAGCCGCTCCAGCTCGGCCTGCTCGGCCGCCCTTCAGCCGCACCGCCGAGGTCCGCCGGTCGGTCAGGCCATCCAGCACACCGGCCTCCCGGGCCTGATGCCACTCGATATCGTGCGAGTGGTACAGCCGCTCACGCCGCAGGATGGCGCCCTTCTCCCCGGCCGGGCGGCGTCGTACTCGGCAACGATCCGCAGCTCGTACTCCGCGGAAAACGTCCGTCGCCTCGGCTTCGGTGCCGGATCGTCACCGGCGGCGCGTATCGCGGTGGCGCTGGCCACGCTGAAGGGATCTCCTGTCTCGCCCATCCAGACTACTGATGATCTTTGCGCGACGTCGTGCGGTGGCCGACCGTCGGCGCAGTTCAGGCGGACGCCGTCTGCGACATCACGCGTGGAATCTCATTAGGTGTTTTTCAACTTCGGAGAGCCGAGACGCGGCGGCCAGCCTGGAGCGATGGGCGGGAGGGCTGCCGGACGGACAACGGCGGCGAGGACGAGGCTGGCCCGAGCTATGTGACCTGTGCTGGGCCGTGGTCTCGGACAGCACGGAGTGGTATGCGGTGTCCCGGATTCGTCGCCGATTCATGCGGTGGACGCGAAGTTCGAGGGCAAGCGGATGGTTGTCGGGTGCTCGGGCGAACACCTCGCTGAGCTGGTCGAACAGGCAGTGATGGTTTGCCCTTCAGAGCTGCCATTTGTGCCCATCAAGGCAGTTCTCGCCAGCTGGAGCGGATGCGGGAAGACGAGGTACCTACACTCGACGGCATCATGCGTCGCTGTGTCACCTTCCCTCACGGCTTTCCTGTCCCCCCGGACGATTGTGTCTGCCGGAGGCGATGTCAGTGCCGTTCGCTATCTTCTGGTCCGGATCAGGAGTACAGAGTTCTTCGAGGAGTGGTGATGATGGTGGCATTGTCCGGAGTGTCAGAGCGCAACGAGTTCTCAGCCCTGATCATCAGGACCGACTTTGCGGACGAGGCTGCGTGGCGGGAGATGACGGCGGAGCTGGAGAGGTCCTCCCACTACGACGGCGACCCTGCGGAGTCCTATGACGTGGTCGACGCGCCGGAGCTGGACGGCGCGGACACAGACGCGATCCTGGCGGCGATATCGGCCCACGAGGAGGTGTGGGACCAGCTCAGTGTGGTGTTCGTCGCCGACAGCACGACGATGCGTGCCGACCACCACCCCCTTCTTGCGGTCACCACCATGACCCGGGAGGACTTTGACGACGACGAGGAATACGAGGCCATGGTCGAGTTCGGACGTGAATTCCGCACGGTGCCGAGCGGTGTCCACACGATCCATGCCAACCTGGAACTGGCCAACATGGACTTCGAGGACTTCTCGTCGAGCGCGCACGAGGATCCGGAAGGAGTTTTCCGCTCCTTCTCCTCGACGGCTGGCTGACCGGTTGTCGGGACTCCGGCACCTGCGCGGGAGTGGTTGGCGGTCCGGCGAGCCTCGTCTTCTGTGTCCACGAGGTCGAACATGTAACCGGAGGCCAGCGCCGAGTGGGACCATCGCCAACCGATGGCCGGCGTCTTCCGCGCCCACTGACTCGTACGCGGGTCTTTGCGGTCAGGCGCCGGGTCATCATGGTGATGAGTGCCCAGTTCAGGTGCGCTTCGGAGTGCTGGGGAAGCCGTTCGTAGTCGCGAGCGTTGCGGCGGGCGTTCATGCACCAGCCGATCGTCCGTTCGACTTTCCAGCGACGGGGCAGGACGACGAAGCCTTTGGTGCCCTTGGGCCGCGAGACGATGCGCAGGGTGAGCCAGAGGCGGTCGCGGGCCCAGTCCACGAGGTCGCCGGCGTAGCCGCATCGGCCCAGACCTGGGTGATCTGCGGCTGAATGAGGCGGAGGCGCCAGAACACGTCGCGGGCCGCGTCGCGGGCCTGGATGTCGGCGGGGGTCACCGTGATCATCACGGGCAGGCCGAGGGTGTCCACGGTGATATGTCGCTTGCGCCCGTGCCCGCTGGGAGTTGATCGGCCCCACGCTCACCGCCTGGCGGGCCGAGCGCAGAGGCAAGGACCTGGACATCGGCCGCCCACCCGAACACGACC
>NZ_JBIAEC010000075.1:0-5238 GCF_042868225.1 Streptomyces sp. NPDC007856
GTGGTGGCCGTGGCGGATGCGACGTCGTGGTTCTGGGACAAGGCGACACCTGGGCTCGAAGCGGGTTCGGGCGTGTTCGTTGATCCACGGGCGGGGGGGGGGGGGGGGGGGGGGGGGGGGGGGCCCCCCCCCCCCCCCCCCCCCCCGCCCGGCCACGTGGCGTCGACGCCGCGTGCAGGCAGAGGAGTTGACCGCGGCTCGGTCAGCAGTCGCCGAATGGCCGCCGGACCCGGGTCCGGCGGCCAGACTTGTTGTACTGAGGGCAATGGCCAGGTGCGCGCGACGAGAGGCCTTCACCACACGATCCCGGCCGCAGGAGGTCGGCCTCGCGCCTGCACACGGCCACGGCGGTGCGAAGGCGCAGCGTGATACCACAAGGTGATCCTTGAAATCGTCGGCCGGTCCTCGTGGTCCACGTCGGAGCGAGGGTGAGTTGTCAGCGGTCAGTAGTGTTACCGATCCGCGTCGGGTTGAGTCCTGAGAAGTGGTGTACCGGCTCCCACCTGATCCGGGCGTTTGCCCCGGCGTCGGAGTGAGTGCCCGGATACAAGAACGGCCACCGGCTGATCTTCGAGATGTCGAGTCACGAAGGAGATCAGCACGATGACCGCACCCGACAGTCTGCCTTTGTACGCTCTCGCGGAGGACAACCTCGCCGCGGCGAGTCCCGATCTGCTGGGCGCGATGGTCAAGACGTTCGCCGACGCGCTCATGTCCGCCGAGGCCGACGCCCTCTGCAACGCCGAATACGGACAGGTCGGCGACGAGAGAGTCAACCACCGCAACGGATATCGCCCGCGCGAGTGGGACACCCGCGCCGGCACCGTCGAACTCGCCATCCCCAAGCTCAGGTCCGGCAGTTACTTCCCGCACTGGCTCCTGGAACGACGACGCCGGGCCGAGCAGGCCCTCATCTCGGTGGTCGCCATTGCCTACCTGCTGGGCGTGAGCACACGAAGGGTCGAGAAGCTCGCCGAGTCCCTCGGCGTCGCCCAGCTGCCGAAATCCCGGGTCAGCACAATGGCCAAGCACCTGGACGACCAGGTCGCCGCGTTCCGCAACCGCCCCTTGGACGCCGGCCCCTACGCCTTTGTCTGGGTCGATGCGCTCACGCAGAAGGTCCGCGAGGGCGGCCGCATCATCAACGTCCACGCCCTGATCGCGGTCGGCGTCAACGCCGACGGCCACCGCGAGATCCTCGGCCTGGACGTCGCCACCGCCGAAGACGGCGCCGGCTGGCTGGCCTTCCTGCGCTCACTGATCGCCCGCAGCCTGTCCGGCGTCCAACTGGTCATCTCCGACGCACACATCCTGGTCAACGCGATCGGCGCCACCCTGCCCGGCGCGAGCTGGCAGCGATGCCGCACTCACCACGCCCGCACGCTGCTGAGCCAGGTCCCCAAGTCGGCCGCATTCTCTGTCACGGATCATCGCCCAAAGGACGTTGACGCGTCGGCGGGCGAGAGCGAGGAGGGCCTGTTTGTGTCCCTTTCCTTCGTTCCGCTTTCGTTGGTAGTACACCTTGGAGGCGGGGCAGGACTTGAGACTGGCCATCGCCGACAAGTACATGGTGCGGAGCAGGCCGCGGTGGTAGCGGCGGGGTCTGCGCAGATTGCCACTGACGCGGCCGGAGTCACTTGGCTGTGGAGCCAGGCCGGCGAAGCCTGCCAGCCGGTCCGCGCTGCCGAAGGCGTCCAGGTCACTGCCCGTTGCGACGATGAACTCGGCGCCGAGCCGTGCGCCCATGCCTGGCAGACTGCGGATCACCTCCGCGTGCGGGTGCTCGCGGAACTTCGCCTCAACGAGGACATCAAGCTCCACGATCTCCTCTTCGAGGGCCAGATCAGCGGATGCAACAAATGCAACCAGGCCTCAACTAGGACCTCGGTCCCCACTCCTGACCCTCGCTCATAGCCTTTCCCCTAAACAGACCCTGGGCTGGGCCGCCCCGATGGTCAGGAACCCGGAAATGGCCGACCTATGGACCTCGCTGTTTATCGCCGCCCACACCCAGCTCCGCCTCGCCCGGCCCCTCGCCGAGGACCTCGGCGGGCTATAGGTACGGCCCCCGGAACCTCGCCGCTTCACCCCCGCCCGAGTCCGCCGGGGGTTTCGCAACGTCCGCACGACAGCAGCCCGCCCGGCAAGCGCGCCAGAACCGTCCCGACCAGGTCCCGGACGGCCTCCTGGCTCGAAAAACAAGCAACGGGCCACGCGCCACGACGTTGGCAAGACCGTCAAACGCGTCGAATCGATCAAGGACCATCGAGGCCAGCGAGGTTAAACGCCAAGCTCAGCCGTCGTACACGGCCCCGTCGGTGCGGGTCGGGGGTACCTAGTAGGTCAGCCCGTATCGGTCAGGTCTGCTGTTCTCTGATATTCGGACCTAAATGACTCACCAACCGACATGGAACGAGGAGGACTTATTGTCGATCCATGACGGGAGAGTGGGCCACCAATCTCCGCCGCTAAACTCGAAGACTGATCCACTCTCATAGGCGTCCGTGTACAGCCAGCCGACGCGGTACTGGGAGCTGTCGGCCCAACTTCGGATAGAGGATATGTTGTCGTTCATCCCATAAGGCTCATTCGAGAAGTTGTCGACAGCTCCCGTCCCGTAAGCCGCATCAACCTCGTAGCAGTCACCCGTGTAGTTCGGCCCGGTGAAGAACTGAATGACTCCGGGCTTCCCGTAGTTGTAGCAGTTCCCGGCCGCGCTGGCGTTGGGGGTGAAGGTGAAGAGACCGCCGATGGCCACCGCAGTGACTGCCGCCGCCTTCAGTCGCAGATTCTTGATCATTTCGTTCACGATTCCCGAGGCGCGGCTGTGGACCGCGACGCTTTTGTGTCGTTCCGCACATCGAGCTCCGATCATTCCGGAGCCCACTTCCATGTATGCACTGCGGGTTGCGAGTGATGGCCACTCATACCTACAACGGGTGGCAGGGGTGCCGAAGTTCACATGCCAAATGGAGGGAGACGTAGATCACCTACTGAGCGAAGAGGAGGGGCCGGGATGCAGACGCTGTCGTTCGAGAACCGGGCGGTACGGTGGGCGACAGCCGCAGGGCTTGAGCAAGTTCCGTGGGCGTCCGGGTTGTTGGTGATGCCCAGGATGGGGAGTGCTCGTTGGGGTTCGTCGCGGATCGCCCGGGTGGTCTTGGCGATGTTGTCGGCTCCGAGGGTTTTCAGCACGCCGATGGCGAGGTTGCGGAGGGTCGGCATGGCGCGAGGTGCGGTCCCGGTGTGAACGGTGGAGGCGTCCTCGGCGAAAGTGACGTCCCTGATGTGGTGCGAGGAGTTCTCCACTCCCCAATGCCCACGAATCGCGGCGGCCAGGTCGGCCGGGCCGGCTTGGTGGGCGTCGAGGCTCGTAACGGCGTAGACGCTCTGGCGGGTCTCGCGTTCGCCGGTGGGCTTGCGGCGGCGGTGGACACGGATGGCCAGGCGGGCGTGGGGGAAGGCGATCCCGTCGAGTTGGTCCGCGATCCCACAGGTCTTGATCGAGCGGGACTCCCGCCTGCCGTGCCCGGGGGCGGAGGCGGTGTGCTGGACGGGAATGTCCCGCCAGGGCAGGGCCGCGAGTTGACTGTAAGCGGTCGGCTGGTTGGTTTTGATCACGGCGACGTAGTGGGCCTTCTTGGTCTCGACCAGCCAGGAGATGTTCGCCTTGAGCGAGTGCAGCGCGTCGAAGGTGACTACTGCGCCGGCCAGGTCCAGCGGCGCCGGCAGCGGCTGGAAGTGCGTGGTTTCGTTCGTCTTCGCGCCGACCTCCACCTGGGCGAGGGTCACGACGCGGCCGTGGGTGACCGCGGAGAGCAGTGCCGTCGCGCCGAGGTGAGACGGGCTGAGCCCTTGAGCGCCTTGCCGTCGACGGCGATGACGCGCCGCCGCCCGGACGCGGACGCTGTCACAGCGGGCTCGGTGGCAGCGCGGTGCCGGTCGGCCAGGTAGGCACCCACAGCCCGGTCCAGGGCGTCACCATCGACGGCCACCAGCACGCGCCCGATCGTGGCCGGCGCCGGAGTGCGCCGCCACCTCAGTGGACGGCGGCGGATACCGAGGATCGCCAGCAGCGTGTCCGAGGCACGCTCGCCCCACTCGGCAAGTTCGTCGATGCTCTTCGCTCCCGAGACGACCGCGCAGGCGCACACCGGCAAGATCGCCGTCAGCGAGTACCACCGGCTCTGCCGCGAGCGCGGGTCGGGCACCGAGTCGAGGTAGGGGCGCAGATCAGCGACCCGGTCAGCGTCCAGCGGACCCAGCTTCACCAGCACGGCAGGGACAGGAGAAGATATGGCAGCAGGCACGGGCCACCTCATGATCATTGGGCTTCAGCACCACAATGTCCATCGCACCCCTTGAGCTGGGGTGTTGCAACGACCACTAGAACGGAAGGCCTGCGGAGGCTACATCTGCTTCGAAGACGAAGCCGGGTTCACCCGGCGGCCGCCCCAAGGACGCACCTGGGGCCGGCGCGGCCGCACCCCGGTCGTAACCGTGAGCGGCCGCCGCCCGGGGCGCCTGTCGGTGGCCGGGCTGATCGCCATGCGGCCGGGATCCCGGACCCGGCCGTGCCACCGCCTGCGCACCCACCCCGCGGGCAAAGGCAAGCGCCGCAGCACGGGCGAGCGCCGCAGCATGGGCGAGTGCGACTTCATCGCGCTGATCGACGGCGTCCACCAGCTCGTCAAGGCGCCCATCGTGCTGGTGTGGGACCGGCTGAACACTCACATCTCCCGCGTCATGCGTGAGCTGATCGCCGAGCGCGAGTGGCTGACGGTGTTCCTGCTGCCCGCGTACTCGCCCGACCTCAACCCGGTCGAGTGGGTATGGGCGCACGTCAAGCGCAGCCTGGCCAACCTCGCCGTCGTCGCCCTCGACCCCTTGAAGCACTCGTACGCAACCGGCTCAAACGCCTCCAGTACCGGCCCGACACCCTCGAAGGCTTCATAGCAGGCACCGGCCTGACCCTCAACGATCCAACGTCACCTTGACCAGCCGAAGTCAGTAACTTAAGATATCGTCTCATTTGGCGTGTTCGATAGTCTGGCATCGTGGGGATCGTTGAGCGTCTAGTGCCGGATGAGTTGTGGGAACTGTTCGAGCGGGTGGTGCCGCCCGCTCCCTCGCGACCGCAGGGCGGTGGCCGACGGCGGTACGGAGACCGCGAAGTTCTGGCAGCGATCATCTTCGTAGCCACGTCGGGCTGTACTTGGCGGCAGTTGCCTCCTTCAT
>NZ_JBIAEC010000076.1:1828-5020 GCF_042868225.1 Streptomyces sp. NPDC007856
GGTGACGGGTGGCTGGTCGTTGTTTGAGAACTGCACAGTGGACGCGAGCATCTGTGGCCAAGTTTTTAAGGGCGCACGGTGGATGCCTTGGCACCAGGAACCGATGAAGGACGTGGGAGGCCACGATAGTCCCCGGGGAGTCGTCAACCAGGCTTTGATCCGGGGGTTTCCGAATGGGGAAACCCGGCAGTCGTCATGGGCTGTCACCCATGCCTGAACACATAGGGCATGTGGAGGGAACGCGGGGAAGTGAAACATCTCAGTACCCGCAGGAAGAGAAAACAACCGTGATTCCGGGAGTAGTGGCGAGCGAAACCGGATGAGGCCAAACCTACGACGTGTGAGACCCGGCAGGGGTTGCGTCGTGGGGGTTGTGGGATCTCTCTTCTGTTGTCTGCCGGCAACAGGACGAGTCAGAAACCGTTGATGTAGGCGAAGGACATGCGAAAGGTCCGGCGTAGAGGGTAAGACCCCCGTAGTCGAAACGTCAGCGGCTCGTTTGAGAGACACCCAAGTAGCACGGGGCCCGAGAAATCCCGTGTGAATCTGGCGGGACCACCCGCTAAGCCTAAATATTCCCTGGTGACCGATAGCGGATAGTACCGTGAGGGAATGGTGAAAAGTACCCCGGGAGGGGAGTGAAATAGTACCTGAAACCGTGTGCCTACAAGCCGTGGGAGCGTCGGAACCTTCGGGTTCTCGTGACTGCGTGCCTTTTGAAGAATGAGCCTGCGAGTTTGCGGTGTGTTGCGAGGTTAACCCGGGTGGGGAAGCCGTAGCGAAAGCGAGTCCGAACAGGGCGTTTCAGTAGCATGCTCAAGACCCGAAGCGGAGTGATCTAGCCATGGGCAGGTTGAAGCGGAGGTAAGACTTCGTGGAGGACCGAACCCACCAGGGTTGAAAACCTGGGGGATGACCTGTGGTTAGGGGTGAAAGGCCAATCAAACTCCGTGATAGCTGGTTCTCCCCGAAATGCATTTAGGTGCAGCGTCGTGTGTTTCTTGCCGGAGGTAGAGCACTGGATAGGCGATGGGCCCTACCGGGTTACTGACCTTAGCCAAACTCCGAATGCCGGTAAGTGAGAGCGCGGCAGTGAGACTGTGGGGGATAAGCTCCATGGTCGAGAGGGAAACAGCCCAGAGCATCGACTAAGGCCCCTAAGCGTACGCTAAGTGGGAAAGGATGTGGAGTCGCACAGACAACCAGGAGGTTGGCTTAGAAGCAGCCACCCTTGAAAGAGTGCGTAATAGCTCACTGGTCTAGTGATTCCGCGCCGACAATGTAGCGGGGCTCAAGCGTACCGCCGAAGTCGTGTCATTGCAGCGTATAGCCCCAACGGGTGCTGTGATGGGTAGGGGAGCGTCGTCTGCCGGGTGAAGCGGCACTGGAAGGTAGTCGTGGACGGTTGACGAGTGAGAATGCAGGCATGAGTAGCGATTCACACGTGAGAAACGTGTGCGCCGATTGACTAAGGGTTCCTGGGTCAAGCTGATCTGCCCAGGGTAAGTCGGGACCTAAGGCGAGGCCGACAGGCGTAGTCGATGGATAACCGGTTGATATTCCGGTACCCGCTGTGAAGCGTCAAACATCGAATCCAGTGATGCTAAGGCCGTGAAGCCGCCCCGGATCCTTCGGGTGAAGGGGAGTGGTGGAGCCGCCGGACCAAGTTGGTAGTAGGTGAGTGATGGGGTGACGCAGGAAGGTAGTCCAGCCCGGGCGGTGGTTGTCCCGGGGTAAGGGTGTAGGCCGTGCGATAGGTAAATCCGTCGCGCATGGGGCTGAGACCTGATGCCGAGCCGATTGTGGTGAAGTGGATGATCCTATGCTGTCGAGAAAAGCCTCTAGCGAGTTTCATGGCGGCCCGTACCCTAAACCGACTCAGGTGGTCAGGTAGAGAATACCGAGGCGTTCGGGTGAACTATGGTTAAGGAACTCGGCAAAATGCCCCCGTAACTTCGGGAGAAGGGGGGCCAGCTCTGGTGAGAGGACTTGCTCCTCGAGCTGGGGGTGGCCGCAGAGACCAGCGAGAAGCGACTGTTTACTAAAAACACAGGTCCGTGCGAAGCCGTAAGGCGATGTATACGGACTGACGCCTGCCCGGTGCTGGAACGTTAAGGGGACCGGTTAGCTCACTTTCGGGTGGGCGAAGCTGAGAACTTAAGCGCCAGTAAACGGCGGTGGTAACTATAACCATCCTAAGGTAGCGAAATTCCTTGTCGGGTAAGTTCCGACCTGCACGAATGGCGTAACGACTTCTCGACTGTCTCAACCATAGGCCCGGTGAAATTGCACTACGAGTAAAGATGCTCGTTTCGCGCAGCAGGACGGAAAGACCCCGGGACCTTTACTACAGTTTGATATTGGTGTTCGGTTCGGCTTGTGTAGGATAGCTGGGAGACTGTGAAGCATGCACGCCAGTGTGTGTGGAGTCGTCGTTGAAATACCAGTCTGGTCGTGCTGGATGTCTAACCTGGGTCCGTGATCCGGATCAGGGACAGTGTCTGATGGGTAGTTTAACTGGGGCGGTTGCCTCCTAAAGGGTAACGGAGGCGCCCAAAGGTTCCCTCAGCCTGGTTGGCAATCAGGTGTTGAGTGTAAGTGCACAAGGGAGCTTGACTGTGAGACCGACGGGTCGAGCAGGGACGAAAGTCGGGACTAGTGATCCGGCGGTGGCTTGTGGAAGCGCCGTCGCTCAACGGATAAAAGGTACCCCGGGGATAACAGGCTGATCTTCCCCAAGAGTCCATATCGACGGGATGGTTTGGCACCTCGATGTCGGCTCGTCGCATCCTGGGGCTGGAGTCGGTCCCAAGGGTTGGGCTGTTCGCCCATTAAAGCGGTACGCGAGCTGGGTTTAGAACGTCGTGAGACAGTTCGGTCCCTATCCGCTGTGCGCGTAGGAGTCTTGAGAAGGGCTGTCCCTAGTACGAGAGGACCGGGACGGACGAACCTCTGGTGTGCCAGTTGTTCTGCCAAGGGCATGGCTGGTTGGCTACGTTCGGGAGGGATAACCGCTGAAAGCATCTAAGCGGGAAGCCTGCTTCGAGATGAGGACTCCCACCCACTTGATGGGGTAAGGCTCCCAGTAGACGACTGGGTTGATAGGCCGGATCTGGAAGCCAGGTAACTGGTGGAGGTGACCGGTACTAATAGGCCGAGGGCTTGTCCTCAGTTGCTCGCGTCCACTGTGTT
>NZ_JBIAEC010000077.1:0-4462 GCF_042868225.1 Streptomyces sp. NPDC007856
ACAGCCCCTCGAGTGACCAAGGCGTGGGCCGACACCGGCTACCGGACGAAAGCCATCGACCACGGAGCCCGCCTCGGAATCGACGTCGAAGTCGTGCATAGCGGGCCGAGGTGTCGTACGGAGAGATGACCGCCCGGGACGAGGGCGGCAGCCCGGGTCCGTCTTCCTCCGCGGTGCTGCGCCAGCGCAGGTGCCCTGCGGCGTCACGGTGGTAGTTCTGCACCATGATCTGGCGCAGGGCCTGGATGCGAGGGCCGGACGTGCGGTCTGCTCCGTGCCGGTAGAGGTATTCCAGGAGCCGGACGGCGTAGTTTCCGGTGGCAAGGATCCTGGTCTTGGGTTTTGGTGGGGTTCTTGCCTAGGCGGACCGGTCGGCCGTAGCCGAGCCCCCAGTCCTCGTCGACCAGCTCGTCGAGCAGGTGAGGGGATGTGCGGCGACTTCTTCGAGTGCGGCGCGGACGGCCTCGGTGATCAGCTCCAGGCGAGTCAGGTCGCGCACCGCGGCCAGGACGTGGGTGGAGTCGGTGCGCTGCGTGGTGCGCTGGCGTATTCAACTGCCTCAGTGCTGCTGCCCGGAAGGCGTAGTGGCTGTCGCATATGTCACACGCCCCTTTCAGGGATGACGGTTCTTCGATCTTGAGCGATGCGCCTCGCCCGATATTCTGACTCTTCGTCGCAGTCGACCCGTGAGGGGCTTGGTGCCCCTGATACAAGGAACCCGTGGTCCTGAGTGATCATTTCTGTTCTCTAGGCAGAACGATCACGTGGGAGCCACGGGCGTGGTCAACCGTACGACGTTGCTGCTCGGCCTCGAGGGGGTGTCCGTCATAAGGGTCAAGCGGCTTGAGGACGGCACCCGCCGGGTGCATCCGGCCACGGCGGAAGAAGCGGCTCGCGCCTGCCCGGAGTGCGGGGCCTTCGCCTGGAAAGTGAAGGGCACAGCCCGGGCCCGTCCTCGGGATCTTCCCTACGGGGAGCGCGGGCTGGTGCCATCAGGCCAGAGCCGGCGCACCGGCGCCGGCGCCGGATCCGACCCGGGTGAGGGTAGACGGGGAAGCGATCAGGGACCGAAGGGACTGGGAACCGGTATACCGTCCCAGCGAGGGCCGAATCCTGCATGGCAGTCACCGGAGCGGCGTCGTAGCCATCGATGACGCGTTCGTCGAACGGCGCCTGTCCCGGGGCTCGTCCCACGGTTGAGCCAGCGGTGCGCGGGCCTACAAGTGCGGCGGCCCCGATCCCCGAAAGGGAAAGGTTGGGGATCGGGCCCGCCGGAAGAGGGCGCATCGCGCAGTCAAGACGGGGGGAGCCTGACTGCGCTACGCACCTACTGCCCGAAGGTGAACTGGCAGCAGGGGCCAACCTCTCCACTGAGGACAACGGATCACACCGTGCCCGGGGTTCACATCTCCTCGATGCTGCCGACCCGGACACGCACACGCGAAGAAGAACCCGGTGGCTGACTCACCGCCCGAACTGCCAGTGAAGACAGGACGTTGGCGGTGGCCGTTGGTTGGGGGACCCAAGGCTGATCGCTCCGGCGGCGCTCACACGTGTTGACAGTTGATCAGCACGTCCATAAAGTTGCGCCGTCAAATGCTATGTGGCTGCAGTGCCATCCATGCGTCCGCGCCCGGTCACGGTGCCATGGGGGGCCTCGGCCCAGGTTCCGGAAGTCCTTCTGCGGGCGTGGACCCTGTCGTTGCGCGACATCACCGCAGACTGTGTGAAACCCGCTGCATGCCCCATGCATGCGGGGCACACCGACCCGAACAGCCCTGGAGAACCCCGCGCATGAACCGCAAGACTTTGGCGCTCTCGGCAGCAGCCGGCCTGCTCACCCCGGTTCTCGCCGCGTGCGGCGGGTCCGGCGGCGGAAACGAGACCGTCGTCGTCGGCACCACCGACCGGTTCACCGCCACTAGGGAGGCCCCGGCACCCCTCGACCCGGCCTACACCTACGACACCAGTAGCTGGAACCTCCTGCGACAGACGATCCAGACGTTGATGATCATGCCCAAGGGCGAGGGCACCCCGGTACCGGAGGCCGCCGAAGGCTGCGGGTTCACCGACAAGGGCAGCGAGCGCTACGTCTGCAAGCTGCGGGACGGGCTGAAGTTCACCAACGGCGACGACGTCACGGCTGCGGACGTCAAGTACTCCATCGAACGATCCCTGGGCATCAAGGCCGAGACGGGCGTCTCCGGCCTGCTGAGCACCATCGACACGATCGAAACGCGAGGCGACCGCGAGGTCGTCTTCCACCTCAAGGCGGCCGACGCCACCTTCCCGTACAAGCTGACCACCCCGGTCGCGGGCATCATCGACCCGAAGGACTACCGGAAGGACGAGCTGCGCGACGGCTTCCAGGTCGACGGTTCGGGTCCGTACACCTTCAAGGCCGAGGTCAAGGACAACTCGATCGCCAGCGTCACCTTCGACAGGAACCCTGCCTACAAAGGCAGTTTGAAGGTGCAGAACGACAAGGTCGTCATGCGCTCCTTCGACGACCCCCGAGCCATGGGCGCCGCGATCGACAAGGGTGACATCGACGTCATGATCCGGGCCATGTCGCCCGCTCAGATCCAGAAGCTGGACGCCGGGACCGACAAGAACGTCGATCTGGTCGACATGCCGGGCCTGGAGATCCGCTACCTCGCCTTCGACACCAACGCACCCAGCGTGAAGTCCAAGGCCGTACGCCAGGCCATGGCGCAGCTCATCGACCGCGCGGAGTTGGTCTCCAAGGTCTACGGCACCCAGGCCGAACCGCTGTACTCGCTCGTCCCGGCCACCGTCACCGGCCACTCCAACTCGTTCTTCAACAAGTACGGCAACCCCAGCGTCGCCAAGGCCAAGGACCTGCTGACCAAGGCCGGCATCACCACCCCGGTCAAGCTGACCCTGCACTACACCACCGACCACTACGGCTCCGCCACCAAGCAGGAGTTCCAGATCCTGCAGAAGCAGCTCAACGACAGCGGCCTGTTCGACGCGTCCATCCAGGGCCACCTCTGGGACGTCTTCCGGCCCGCCGAGCAGAAGGGCCAGTACGACGTCTACGGCATGGGCTGGTTCCCCGACTTCCCGGACGCCGACAACTTCCTCGCGCCCTTCCTCGACAAGGACAACTTCCTCGGCTCGCCGTACTCCAACAGCGCCATCCAGCGCACCCTGATCCCGGAGTCCCGCCGCGAGGCCGACCGGCTCAACGCCGCCAAGAGCCTCACGGCCATCCAGGACATCGTCGCCGATGACGTCCCGGTCCTGCCGCTGTGGCAGGGCAAGCAGTACGTCGCCGCACGGGACGACATCACGGGCGTCGCCTACGCCCTCAACTCCTCCTCTACGCTCCAGCTGTGGGAGCTCCGCCGCGGCGTGGGCGACTGACGGCGACCGAGGGCATCACCTCGCGGTAGGCCGCGCCGTAGGAGCGGAGCTTGTGGGTGATCACCACCCGCGGCACCGCACGGGTCTTCTTCATCAGCCTGCGGAAGAACCGCCTGGCCGCGGCAGCGTCCCGTCGGTTCTGCATGAGGATGTCCAGGACGTTGCCGTCGGCGTCCACGGTCCGCCACAGGTACTTCTGCTCTCCGTTGATCTTGATGAAGACCTCGTCCAAGTGCCACTTGTCGCCGGGCCGGGGCCGGCGGTGGCGCAGTCCGTTCGCATAGGCCTGGCCGAACTTGGCGCACCAGCGGCGCACGGTCTCATAGGAGACGATGACGCCGCGCTGGAGCATCAGTTCCTCCACCTCGCGGAAGCTGAGCGGGAAGCGGTGGTACAGCCACACGCAGTGGGAGATGATCTCGACCGGGTACCGGTGACCCCGGTACGATGGCGGCGCGCTGCCCACGGACGACCGCTCCCAGCATGATCAACCAGAAGATCATCCCACTGGGCCAGCCAACGTGACACCAACAAACCCCCCTCCGAGCGTTACCCGTCCGTCGGCCGGACCCGGCGGACGGGAACGGGAAGACTCGATCCACAAGGACACACGACCTCCCGACCCGGCAACCACACCATCCCCCCAACCCGATCACATGACGTGTGACATTCCCAACTTCCCCATGGCCGGCCACCCCGTGAAGATCCCCTCGGGTGCTATATCTAACACGTGTGCATACGTGACGATGCGAGTATCGGTGTGGCGCGGAGAGCCTGAGCCTCACCGGGCCGTGCCACGCGAGTCCGGGCCGCACCGTCTGGGCCATGCCGGGCCAGGCTGCGGTGCGCCGGGTTGGGTTGGGTTGATCGCTGCCTGGCGGTGGGGCCGCGGGCTGTGGTGGCGCGGGTGGGTGGTGGTGCGGGTGGGTGGTGGTGCGGTGTGCGGGTTGTGCGGGTCCGGACGCGGCTGGTCGTGTTTCGAGTGATGGGTGTGGTTCGTGCAGGAGGAGCCTTGGTACAACGGGATCGTTGTATTTCTGACTGGTATGAACGTTCCGTTGGGGTCGTCGGA
>NZ_JBIAEC010000078.1:0-4219 GCF_042868225.1 Streptomyces sp. NPDC007856
CGCCCGCCCGGACCCTCGAACAGCTTCGAGTGCGCTTGCCTGACGAGGACCATCCGAAAGATCAACCCTGACAGTTATTCAGAAACAGGCCCCGGCGGTTCCGGAGTACTGGCGCTGGACCCCGGCGGAGGTGATGCCCTTCTTGATGAACCCGGTGTCGTCGATGATGAGGACCCCGTCGTTCTCGCCGAGCTTGGCGGCGACGTATTCCTGCAGGTCGTCGCGGATGTCGTCGGGATCCCACTTCGCTCCGGCAAGCAGGTGCTGCAGGCCGTCAGGGGTAGCGTGACCTGCCTGCTCGGCCAGTTGCCAGCTGTTCTTTCGGGCCACCGGGGCGAGCAGGCCGCGTACGTAGTCGCGCATCCGGCGGCGTAGTTCCACCCGGCCGAAGCGATGGCCGATGGTCACGAAGAGATCGTCCAGTTCCAGGTCCCACTGCTCAGCAACGCACTCGGTGATCACGTGGGGAAGCTGCCCCGCATGCTGTCACTATCTGCGGCGCTGTCGCACGATCGAGGGGCGGCCTACCAAAGGCCACCCCTGACCACTCCGCGGCCCGCTACACTCCCGCCACCCGGCGAAAAGACCAGGTCAGACACCGAAATCCTGCTGGAGTACTAGGGCCGCCCCACTTCTCGTGCCGCCGCTTGGCCGACGCCGGCGCGGCGGCCCTGCCTCCCTCGCCTCCGGCGGCGAGGCGCGCGAGCCGCCACGGGCTCGGCCGACCGCCGGAGTACTGCCGTGAACGGCGCCGGACCGGCGGCGGCTTCGGCGACCTGAACAGCGCCGCGCGCAGCCGGGACGCGTCCGCGAGTTGCTGGAGGTACTCCAGGCGTTCCGGCGACAGGTACGGCGGGACCGGGGCAACCATCGGGTCCTCCGCGCGCAAAGGAGATCGGTCCCCCGCACCCTCCCCGCTCCCGGTCGGCTCCGGGGTCGGACGGCCGGTCGCGTCCCGGCGCCTGGCACGATGACTTCGTCCCCCGTCCCGCCAGACGGTCTCTGTCGCCCCGTCGCGCACCGCACGCCGTGGTGGTCCCCAACCTTCACGGCTGGAGGCCCTGGCCGGGGCCGGGCCGCTGGTGCTGCCGCTCGTGCTCTTGGCGGTGCGGGTCGGCCGGGTCGACGGCCGGGAGCTCACGGCCCTCGATCTCCCGGCGGCGGGCGTCGGCCGCGCGGGTAAGGGCAGCGAGCCGCTCCAGGTTCTTGGGTGTCCGCATCCATGTCGCTGGGTCGGTCGTACGGCCCTCCAGGTACTCCTGCGGCATCGCGGCCTGCTGGTGGGCGTGGATGGCTGCGGCCCGTTGCGCCGGGGTGAGAGCAACGTCCCGCCTCGGATGGTCGACGCTGTGCGGGGCGTCAGCCATCCGGTTGTGGTGCTGGTCGGTGTGCGTGAGAGCCGACGCGGTCGCGGCCGGGGCGTCGGCCAGGGCTGCAGGCGCGGTGCGGGCTGCGCGTCTCGCGTTCTGCACGGCGAGGCTGGCGACCTTGGCCCGCTCGTAGCGGGTGGCGGCCCGAGGGGGCTTGCCGTCGGCGCTGGCGATCCACCAGCGGCCGGGCCAGACGAAGTCGGCAGTGTAGGTGAGCTGGTCGGGGGCCGGGGTCCGGCGGCCGGCTTGGGCAACGGTGAGCCGGCGGGAGTGGCGAGACAGGGCCGCATCGGCGATGTAGTCGTCCAAGCCGCGCGTGAACTCACGGCCGCGCAGGGTCTCCAGCAGGTGCCGGCGGGCTTCGGCCAGGACGTGGCGGCGAGCGAAGGTGCCGCGCACGGTGAAGACGACCGCGGCGACGTCGACGGCGGCGAGCGGGGTGTCCACCCGCGGGCTCACCCGGGCCCGGATCATCTTCCCGGCTGCCCTGCAGCGCTGAAGGAGCCCGTCGACCATCTGCTTGCCGAACTTGAGGAGCGCGGATGCCCGCCACCATGCGAGCAGCTGTGTCAAAGGGCGCGGGGTCTTCTTCTCGGGGCGGGTGTCCTGCGCCGCCCACCAGCCGAGGCCGTGGCGGGCGCGCTCGCCGGGAAGCCGCCCGTGGGTCTTCACGTACTGTTCGGTGATGCCCTCCAGGGCGTCCTCGATCCGCTGGCGGCGAGTGGACGACCAGTCGATCAGCTCCTGGTCGACCCCGGCTATCTCCATCACCGGTCGCAGGCCCGGCGTCACCTCCCGGGGAACGGTGGCGAGGCCGAGTTCCTCGCACACCTCCGTCGTCATCGTCAGGGTGTAGAGCGTCCCGGCGGCAACGACGTGCTGGTACAGGCGGACGGTGTCCAGCGCGTACCACTCGCCGTCCGGGCGCTGCACCCGGTTCAGTATCAGGAGATGGTCATGGAGTAGGGGGAAGCCGTCCCGGTTGTCGAAGTGCCGGAAGGCGGCGACGACCAAGGCCGGCGCCTTCGCACGCTGGCGGCCGGAGGACCACCGGGTCTCCGCGACCTCGTCCTCCACCCAGCGCAGCACGGCAGCGATGGCCCGCTCGTGCGCCCGCTCGATGACTCGACGCGTCCTCTCGTCTCCCAGCGCCCACAGCACGATCAGGGATGCCTGCGGCCGGACCACCCACTCGATGGCGAGCAGCGGGACCTGCTCGCGCTTCTCGATCTCTTCGATCGGCTGGCCGAGAACGGTGGCCAGCCGCGCCTCTTCTGGGTCGGCGCCCTCGTCCAGGAGCTTGCGCTCGATGCGGTCGGCGTCTGGGTGCCGGACCTCGCCGAACATCAGCTCCAACTGCCGCTGCGTCACCTTCTCCCCGGCACTGAGCCCGAGTGCACGCAGGCCACGGCCCATCCACACACCAGGTGGCAGCCCGGCCTGCTTTTGAGCGTCCTTCAACGGTCTGCGGGCCGGACTGCGACCGTCCCCGAACGCCACCCCACGCACGAAGTACCGCCAGGCGTTCCGCCTCTGAACCTTCGCGACACTGATCATCCCCACAGGGGACAGCAGCTCTGACCTGCGTAAAAAGCGCGATCCCGTGGGGCGGGAGGGTTCACTAGAACTTCACGGCCGATCCCGCACGGCGGGCGCCGGCGGCGACATCGCGCCCGCCCTACGGACGGCGCCTTCCGCGTTCACCGCCTGTGCCGGGGCCATGCAAATGCTGCGCGACGACCAACAACCCACACGTCACGCATCCACAGCCAACGACCGACAGCGGACGACTCCACCGTAAAGGCGCGCCCACCTATGTACCGCTCCCCCATCCGAGAGCCAGAGACTCCGCCGACCGCTCGGTACGGTGCAGGCACCACTGGACGTCTGGGTACTCGCTTAGCTGATGAAGCGCTTGTTGGCGGCCTTGGCCGCGGCGGAGACCAGGGCGTCGCGGTTGTGGGGGGTGTTGATGGTGAGAGCCATCAGGTTGGCGCCGTAGCGCAGGATGACGCACTTGGCCTGGAGCGGCGCGCGTTTCTCCAGCTCGGCAAGCGCCCGGTCCAGACCGTCGTGGCCGCGCAGTGCCAGCAGGTCGTCCGCGGTGGGCACGTCCGCCTCGGTCAGTGCGCCGTAGCTAACCTCTCGGTCGGCGGTGCGGGCGCGGCGCCGGTAGAAGTCGGCGATCTGGTCGTCGAGGATCTTGTGGGCGAGTGCGATCGGCTTGGGATGCGCCAGGATCCGGGGCCACTTGCGGATCATCACAACGGCGGCCTCCATGACAACCTCCTCCGCATCGTAGGGGTTGCGGGTGCGGGAGCCGGCGACCCGAAGGAATTCGCTCATGTGGCGAGTGAAGAACGCTTCGAAGTCGGTTGGGAGTTCGGCTGGTTCGATCACGCCGAAATCCTGCGCGTCAGGACTGGTCACTGCTCCTCCACGGCGGGCGGCGGAACAGCGATCCCGGTGTCGGGACGCGGTCCGGCGGGCAGGGCGGGGGGTGGTGCGGAAACGCGTGCGCGCATGTGCTGCTCACCGCGAGCCTGCGAGGCGGTGCGGACGACGCGTCGGACGACGGCGTCGAAGGCGACTGCGGTCATCCGGCAGGCGCCGGCTACTGCCAGCGCGTGCCAGGACCAGTGAAGCCCCACGGACCCTCCTTCTGCTTCAACTCAGCCCCCGCACAGTGTTGTTGCTGCGCGGGGAGGCCGTGCGGCCTTCACCCCTTCACCGTTGCGGGACCCTCCGGGAGTTGGATCGTGTCCCTCGTCGTGGTGTTGGCGATCAGCGGCCGGGAGTGCGCGGGCGTCTGCCCGGGGCGCACTTCCACGGATGAGTACCGCTCCCTG
>NZ_JBIAEC010000079.1:0-4101 GCF_042868225.1 Streptomyces sp. NPDC007856
ATACCGGCGGCGCGGGGCGTGGATGAACTATGCGCCGCAGTGTGCCGAGCTGGCCGACGCCAAGGGTGAGCATCCGTGGTTGAGGGCGGCTCCGTCGCACGCGTTGCAGCAGACGCTGAAGGATCTGGACCGGGCCTGCCGGGATCACGGCACGTTCACGGTGCGGTGGCGGTCGAAGGCGCGTTGGTCGCCGTCGTTCAGGTTTCCCGACGCCAAGCAGATCGGCGTGGAGCGGCTGGGGCGCAAGTGGGGCCGGGTCAGGCTGCCGAAGCTGGGCTGGGTCCGGTTCCGCTGGTCCCGTCCCCTGGGCGGTGAGATCCGTTCCGCGACCGTGTCCCGCAAGGGTGGTCGGTGGTTTGTGTCGTTCCTCGTGGACGACCAGGCTGCCACTTGCGTGGAGCACGCCGTGCCCGGTACCGCCGTGGGCATCGACCGGGGGGTCAGGACCGCCGTCGTCACCTCGGACGGCGACTTTTACGACCGGCCGTTCATCACGGCCGGCGAGATCGTCCGGTACCGGCGGCTTGAGCAGCGCCTCGCCCGGTCGAAGCGTGGCAGTGCGAACCGTCACAAGACGATCACGGCCATGGGCCGGATCATGTCCCGGGTGTCCAACCGGCGTGGGGACTTCTGCGCGCAGACCGCCGTCCGGATCGTCGCGAAGAACGCCCTGGTGGTCCTCGAAGACCTGCGGATCAAGAACATGTCCGCCAGCGTGTCCGGCACCGTGGCCGAGGCCGGCCGCAACGTCCGCCAGAAGGCGGGGCTCAACCGGGCCATCCTGGACAAGGGGTGGCACCGCCTCGAACTCGCCCTTGCCAACGCCGCCCGGTCCACGGGCACGCGCGTGGTGAAGGTCAACCCCGCGTACACGTCGCAGCGGTGCTCCGCCTGCGGCTTCGTCACCGGAGAAAACCGTGAGAGCCAAGCGGTCTTTTGGTGCAAAGCCCAGGGCTGCGGACACCGCGACCATGCCGACGTGAACGCCGCGAAGAACATCAAGGCCGCAGGACATGCGGTCTCGGCCTGTGGAGACCTCGGCACCAGCCGGTCCGTGAAGCAGGAACCCGTAGGCCGGGCGACCGGCCGAACCCCCTCATAGGGGAAGCCCCGGGCTTCAGCCCGGGGAGGAAGTCAACGACGTCAGGTCCCGTACACCGAGCGGACGTTGGCGCGCGGCGGCGGGGCGTGCCGGGCCGCGGGGCCCTTCGCGAAGGTGCGCAGGAGGTTCTCCGTGGTGCGGGTCACGAAGGCGCGGGTACGGGCGTCCATGCCGTGGTCGCGCCCCAGCATGCCGGTCCCGGCCACCAGGCCCTCCACCCAGCGCATGGTGCCGCTCGCGAACACGCCGGCGCCACTGGAGGCCGTGTAGTACGCCGTGTCGCTGTGGCTGGCCCGCCCGCCGCAGACCAGCGGGGAGTGCGCGATGATCTCCAGCGGCTCCGGGGTGGGAGCGCCGGGGGTGATCCGGTCGTACTCCACACCGACGAGATGGGCGAAGGCGTCGCCGGAGCGGGCGCCGGTGCCCTCGTACAGCCAGTGGTCGGCGGCCCCGACGACATAGGGGGCGTCGACCGGATAGCCCTCGTAGAGCACGCCGGTCAGGGAGGACTCCGGATCCGCGGCGGGCGGGAGACGGTAGTCGGTGGTCACCAGGGCCGGCTGTGAGCCGTAGCAGGGGTCGGCGCGGTAGGCGGTCTTGTAGCAGACCACCGTACGGTTGTCCGCACTCTCCCCGGCCTCCAGCCGGACCCGGCGGAAGCAGGTGTTCGCGCCGAGGAAGGCGAGGTTCGTACCGGCGTCCCGGGCGGCGGTCACATGGGCCCGCTGCTCCGGCGTCCAGTACTCGTCGTGGCCCAGGCAGACGACGGCGTGCGCGCCGCGCAGCACCGCGGGGTCCCGGTGCACGTCCATGCCGGTGGTGTAGGCGAGCGGGATGCCGAGCCGCTCGGCCAGTACCACCAGCGCCCACTCGTACACCTGGAACTTCTCGGCGCCCTCACCGTCGTAGGGGCGGTCGAAGCTCACCGCGAGCGAGCGGGTGGCATAGGCTCCGGACGCGCCGTTGTAGAGGCTGCTGCCGCCCCAGCGGTTGTACGCCTGCCAGGTGGCCGGGGCGTGCAGCAGGACCGTACGGCCCGTGCCGTCGGTGGAGCGGACGATCAGCGGAACGTACCGCTGGTGGCCGGTGTCCGCCTCCAGCCGCAGCAGATAGGCGCCCTCGGGCCAGCCCGAGGTGTCCACCGGCAGCGTCACCGGCCAGTCGGCGAGCACCGTGCGGGTCGCGGACAGCACGCGCGGCGCGGGCTGGGCGCGGCCGGGTATGCGCCCGGACGCCCAAATCCTGCGGGCCTGCTTGCCGCCGTACCAGCCGACCCGGAACGCCGAGACCCGGAACGCGGCGGCGGTGGTGGACACATGCAGGCCGAACTGCTCGCCCGGGGTCACACTCACCCGGTCCGTGTAGCCGGCCACCGCGTCCGGCGGGCCGGTGGAGGCCAGACGCCAGTCGGCGGTGCCCGGGGCGTCCCGCTCCGCCTCGGGCCGCAGCCGCCCGGCCGGAGCCGCGGTGGAGTGCGGATGCGGCGGTGCCGCCGTGCACGCGGCCGCCGTGCCCAGGCCCAGCCCCGCGGACAGGACGAGGAAACGCCGGCGGCCGAGGCCGTCCGACGGCGTGGTGTCGTGCGCCGGAGCCACTGCACCTCCCGGATGTGTGTCGGCTCCAGCGTTCCGGCGCCCGCGCGGCCTGCGCAACCCGCGAGAGTCGCGGGAACACCGGTCGGCAGGCCGCGCGAGCGCGTGTGGCCGGGCCGGCGGCGATACGGCCGAACGGGTGATGCCGTGGGGCGCGGTCAGGTGCGGAAGCCGATGTGCACATGGTCGTGATGGGTGGCGTCGCTGAAGAACTGACCGGCACCGCCGCCCGACAGCAGTACCGGACCGCCCACGTTGTACGACCCGGCGGCCGCCGCGTCCCGCATGAACCGCTCGATCAGGCTCCGGGGGGTCGCCGGGTCGACGACCGCGTGGCCGTCGATGCGCCACACGTCGAAGGCCCGGCCCCGCGGATGGTCGCTGGGCCGGCCGGTGCCGAACACGTTCAGCGGATGCCCGGAGCGGACGACGCTCACCTCCAGCCGGTACGTCCGCGCCAGCGCGAGCATCGCCTTCGCCACACTGGTGTGCACCTGACCACTGCGCAGGTCGGCCACGGCGGCGGGCGGCAGCACGATCCGGTCGTCGGACAGCACGCTCCGGATGTCCGGCGCAGGCGACCGGGCGGCCGGCCCCGGGCGCGCCGGATGCAGGGCGTCGACCGTCCAGCCCGCCCCCGACCGGGAGAGGCGCACGTCGACCGTCGTCCCCCCGGCGCTCACCGTGCCGGCGCGCCGGGTCCACTGCCGGCACACCACCAGCACGCTGGCCGACCGGGACAGAATCCCGCCGTACTGGGCGTCCACTACCTGCAGCGCCGCCTGGTCGGCCGTCGGCAGCAGCGGCCCGGCCTGGCCGGCCAGTGCCGTCGGCAGGCCGAGCGCCGCGACCCTGGCCCGTGCCGCCGCCGCGCCGCCGTGCCCGCCGGCCCAGGCGCCGATCGCCTCCACCAGCTGCACGGCGCGCAGTTTCGCGGCCGGTTGGACCTCGGCGGACGTGGGCCGCCAAGGGGTGGTGCGCGGCAGGGCGGGGGAGGGCGACGGCGATCCGGTGCCGGTCGAGGACCGCTGGGACGGGTGTGCGGCAGTGGGCGTATGGGACGGGTGTTCGGCCGGGGCCCTACGGCCGGAACAGCCCGCAGCGCCGAGCGCGGCACCGGCGAGGGCCGCCAGCACGGTACGGCGGCCGGGCGGGGGAGCGGCGGGCACACGAGTCCGGGTCATACGGCCCAGTGTCGCGCGGCACGGGGGCGGCGAGCGCGAGCGGGCACGGGCGGGCACGGGCGTCGACCTCGCGCTGTCAGCCGTCCGAGGGAGGCGGTAGCGTCCTCGGCATGCTTGGCCGGATCTCTTGAGCGCAAGCCGCGTCCCCTTCAGGACTGGGTTGGCTCATCCCTGGCGCGGAGCCGCGTAGCGGCGGAGTTCGCTGTGTTGTCGGTGGTGTGCA
>NZ_JBIAEC010000080.1:0-4030 GCF_042868225.1 Streptomyces sp. NPDC007856
CATCAGGGCCCCTTTGAAAGGATCAGCAAGGCGGTGCCGGCACTCGGGCGAGTGTGACATGTTCGATAATGCCAAAGTAGGTGGTTTGTTGTCCAGCCTGACGCCAAACCGGCCTACAGCACTTCCTCGCCCAGCAGACACACCCCAAAGCGCGCCGCACGCTCCTCCAGCTCCGTGTAGGCCATCGCGGCTGGCGAGGCATCCCAGGTCACGAAAGCGAGGGCGGAGACCGCCTCGCTACGCGTCATCCCCTCCTCCCACAGCACGCCCGTAGCGGTGCACCGCGCGGCGAGCTGGGCGTCGGACAGGGTCGCGGTCTCCCGGTCCACGCCGGCCCGGACGTCGGCGACACCCTCGCACCAGGCGTGGTGGCCCCTGGACAGCAAGTCGTGCAGCGCGTCCGGGTCGCTCGCACGCTGGGCCTGGGCGACGAGTTCGAGCAGCAGGGCGGTGGGGTTCGTCTCCATGGTCATCTCCTGCATCCACTGTAGATGGATCTGATGTACCGAGGGGGAGCCCCGGCGCAGCGGACGGTGATCATCAGTTGTGAGCGGTGCAGCCGTCGCGCAGCGCGCGGCCGCTGCGAGGCTCCTTCTACAGCGCTGCCCGCGGGCGGTTGCGCCCGCCCGGTGCAGAGAGGCCGGGCGGGCGGCTGGGGGGCGGCACCTCTCGGGGGTGAGGCGCCGTCCCGAAACCCGCGCGACCGGTCTTGCCTGGGTCATCACCGCGCGGGAGAACAGGGGGCTATCGGGTGCCGCAACGGCACACGTGTGGTGTGGCCAGGTGGCCGTTGGCGAGCCCTGGGGCCTCGGGAGGGGGGCCGTCCGACCGCGCAACTCCGACCGAAGCGGCGTCCGCGTGGACAGCTGCGCAGACCTGCGCCGCCACCAGTGCGAGGCCCGCACCGACCGCGCCGAGTAACGCAGCACCGGCGGCCCGGCCGTCGGCGGACGGCATCCGGCGACGGCCGCTCACCGCTCCTCCCAGGTGCCGCGCCGGGCAATCAGCTCGATCGCCGCCCACGTCGTAGGCCACTCTTTGCCGAGCCCTGCGCCGTACCGAGGGCGCAGCAGCGGGCGGCCCTCGTGTTCGTCCGTGAGTACGGCCAGGCAACTTCGGGACGTGTCGCGCACCAGGTCACCGACTGCCGCCATGCCGGGAGTCCTCGCGCCGGTCACCGGGATGCCGCCGACGGGCGCGTGGCTGGTGTGATCGGCCCCGGATCGGCGAGTGCACCGGGCCGTGTCGTCCACTCCACGCCCCCGCCGACCGGAGCCAGCCACGCGACCGGATGCGCCCCCGTGTCCGGCGCGATGGCACGGAGTATGCCCCGGCGTCCGGTGACGGTGTCCGTCACCACCCGGTTCAGCCACCTGTGATCCCGGTGCATGAGTCCCAGGTCCGCGCTCACCGCTCGACCTCCGCCACGCCGTACATGCCCGCGCAGTGCTCGCAGGCGTACAGGCGGACGTCGGCCGCGCGCAGTATCCGAACTGGGAACCGTCGGGCGGGCGTGCCGGAGCACCAGCAGCAAGAGGCGCCCTGGCGCTGCCGGTCGCTCAGCCGTTCGAAATGCAGCGCTGGGGCGTCGAGCCCGTCAGAAAGGGGATGCGGGGTCGTGCTGCGCGTCGTCATGTCGTCGCCTCGCGCTCGCGGTCGATTCGGCGTGGCCGTCCCCGAGGGGGGCGGGGACGACCACCGAGGCTCAACGCGTCCCAGAGCGGGCGTGGTTGAGCTGACACCCAGTCAACGATCACCGTGTGCTGTGGGACCATCGCAGATGCGGCATGCGCATACGGATATGCGATCAGCGGGTATGGGCAGGCGTCGGATGCCGCATGGACTCGTAGCGTGGGGGTACGTCGTGGACTTCCAGACAGGCCCGGCCCGGGACGCCTCCCGGGCCGGGGACTACGGACGCGTCATCGAACTGACCCGCAAGGGACGACAGATGACGCAAGCGGCACTCGGACAGGCACTCGGCCTGTCCCAGTCCGCCGTCTCCCGTCTGGAAAAGCGCGGCTCAGCCTCATACAGCACAGACGTCCTGACCGCGGCGGCTGCACATCTTCAGATTCCGCCGGCACTGGTGGGTCTGGCAGACATGCGCTCGTCGCACGGCCAGACGAGAGACGACGATCCCATGCACCGACGCACCGTCCTTGGCGGCGCGGTCGCCGCGATGGCAGCCCCCATCCTGGCCGCCGTGCCAGACACGCACGACACGACTGGCGGCCAGGCCGCCGCCCTGCGGCTGACCACGAGCGCCTACCGCAGACTCGACGGCACCACTCCGTCCCGGGACCTCGCTGATGCGGTGGACGGCCATATCCGGCTCATCCAGACCATCACCCTGAACCTCCCCTCGTAGCGTGGAGACCCGTGACCGGAGGGATAGTTGATGGTCGTGGGATCCAGGAAGCGCATCTATAACGCGGAGTTCCGCGAGGGGGCGGTACGGATCGTGACGGAGACCGGGAAGCCGATCCCGGAGGTGGCCGAGGAACTCGGCGTGCATCCGGGGACGCTGCACAGCTGGGTATCGCGGGCCAAGCGCAACGGCTCGCCGTCGTCGGACACGCCGGTCCAGTCGTCGGCGGGGGCAGGCTCGGGTGGCCGGTTGCGGGAGGGCGAGCGGGCCGAGCTGGAGCGGCTGCGGGCCGAGGCCCGGGAGAAGGACAAGCGCATCCGCGAGCTGGAGATGGAGCTTCCCAATCAGGATGTCAAGCCGCGGCGGTGACAGGGGGTGAGGTTTGGTAGAACTCTCCGTCACGAATCATGGCCCATAGGACGTTGACGCGTCGGCGGGCGAGGGCCAGGAGGGCCTGCTTGTGCCCCTTTCCCTCGCTTCGCTTGCGGTCGTAGTACGCCTTGGAGGCCGGACAGCAGCGCAGGCTGACCATGGCCGAGAGGTACATCACCCGCAGGAGGCCGCGGTGGTAGCGCCGGGGCCGGCGGAGATTGCCGCTGACGCGGCCGGAGTCGCGTGGCTGCGGCGCCAGCCCGGCGAAGCCGGCTAGCCGGTCCGCGGTGCCGAAGGCATCCATGTCGCCGCCGGTCGCCGCGAGGAACTCGGCGCCCAGCTTGGGCCCCATCCCCGGAAGGGTGCTGATCACCTGGGCATGCGGATGCTCGCGAAACCGGGCCTCGATTTGGGCGTCGAGCTCGGCGATCTCCTCGTCGAGGGCCATCACCCCCTTGGTGAGGCGGGCCACCATAGCGGCGGCCAGTTTCTCGCCCGGCAACGCCGTGTGCTGGGCCTGGGCGGCGTCCACAGCGGTCTTGGCGAGTGCGGCAGCGCCATGGACCTTGCGGTTCTTCAGCCAGGTCTCGATCCGTTTCACCCCGGAGCGGCGGATGGCTGCCGGAGTCTGGTACCCGGTCAGCAGCATCAGCGGGCCCTTGTTCGTCAGGTCCAAGACCCGCTCCAATGCGGGGAAGATTTCGAGTAGTTGTGCGCGCAGTCGGTTGATCTGCCGAGTGCGGTCGAAGACCAGGTCCAGGCGGCGGGTAGTGAGGGTGCGCAGGTCGACGGCGATTTCGTCGCCGGGCCGGAGCAGGCCGAGGTCCCGGCGGAGACGGGCTTGGTCGGCGATGACGAAGGCATCCTTGGCGTCCGTCTTGCCCTCGCCCCGGTAAGTGCTTGAGGCACGGTGCACCGCGAGTCCGGTGAGGTAGGCGACGGGCTGCTCATGGCTGGCCAGCAGCCCGATCAGCAAGGCGGCGCCGCCGTGGTTGAGGTCGACGGCCCACAGCACGTCACGCGATATTTCCAGGACCTCCCCGATCAAGGCCAGAAGTTCGCTCTCGTCGTTTGGGATCCGGCGGGACAGCAGCCGCGCACCCTCCGCGTTGATCACCACGCAGTGGTGGTGCGTCTTGCCGATGTCCACCCCGGCCCATATCTCAGGCGGGTGTGTCAATTTAACGGCTGATCTTGGTTGTTGAAGGTCAGTTGTTGCTCGGGGTCAGGCGGCCCTCGAAGGCGATCTGGAACGCGTTCAGGGGTGCTTTCCAGCGCATGGTCCAC
>NZ_JBIAEC010000081.1:0-4018 GCF_042868225.1 Streptomyces sp. NPDC007856
TCGACGCGCTCGCCGAGCAGCGGCGCGCCGACGGACTGCCCGCCACCTCGATCGCCTGGGGCCCCTGGGCCGAAGGCGGCATGGCCGCCGACGAGGCGCTGGCGAAGCGCATGGCGCTCGGCGGAGTCCCGCCCATGGCCGGCGACGCGGCGATCTCCGCGCTGCAGCGGATGCTGGACCAGGACGAGACCGTGATGACCGTCGCGGACGTCGACTGGCAGCGCTACGCCACCGGGTTCACCGCCGTGCGGCCCAGCCCACTGCTGGCCGACCTGCCCGAGGCGCGGACCGAACAGGCCGCGGCCCACGCACCCGGCGCGGCCCCCCGGTCCTCGGCGGCCCAGCGGCTCGCCGGACTCGCCGAGGCGGAACAGAAACAGCTCCTCCTCGACCTGGTCCTCACGCATGTCGCCCAGGTACTCGGCCACGCGGACGCCGCCGACGTCGACGCGGGGCGGGCGTTCAAGGAGCTCGGCTTCGACTCGCTGACGGCGGTCGAGCTGCGCAACCGACTGGGCGCCGCGAGCGACCTGCGGCTCCCGACGACGCTGGTGTTCGACCATCCGACTCCGTCCGCGCTGGCCGATCACCTGTGGACCGAACTGGTCGGCACCCGGGCCGTGGCCCACGGCCCGGTGCCGCGAGCGGGGCAGACGGCGGACGACCCCATCGCGATCGTGGCGATGAGCTGTCGCTTCCCGGGCGGCGTACGGTCGCCGGAGGACTTGTGGCAGCTCCTCGTCTCAGGCGCGGACGCCGTCTCCGGTCTGCCCCTCGACCGCGGCTGGAACATCGAACGCCTCTACAACCCGGACCCCGATGCACCCGGCACCTCGTACGCACGTGAGGGCGGCTTCCTCTACGACGCGGGCGACTTCGACCCGGGGTTCTTCGGGATCAGCCCGCGCGAGGCGCTCGCCATGGACCCGCAGCAGCGGCTGCTGCTGGAGACCACCTGGGAGGCGTTCGAACGGGCCGGGATCGACCCGGTGACCGTGCGCGGAAGCCAGGCCGGCGTGTTCGTGGGCACCAACGGCCAGGACTACCTCTCGCTCCTCCTGGAGGACCCCGAGGGGCTCGAGGGACACCTGGGCACGGGCAACGCGGCGAGCGTGGTCTCCGGACGGCTCGCCTACGTCTTCGGCCTCGAAGGCCCCGCCGTGACGGTGGACACGGCCTGCTCGTCCTCCCTGGTCGCCCTGCACTGGGCGATCCAGGCGCTGCGCAGCGGTGAGTGCGATCTGGCGCTGGCCGGCGGTGTGACCGTGATGTCGACACCGGGCACCTTCATCGAGTTCAGCCGGCAGCGTGGTCTTGCTGCCGACGGCCGGGTGAAGGCGTTCGCGGCGGGTGCGGACGGCACCGGCTGGGGTGAGGGCGTGGGGATGCTGCTGGTGGAGCGGCTGTCGGATGCCCGCCGTAACGGTCACCCGGTGCTGGCGGTGGTCCGTGGCTCGGCGGTGAACCAGGATGGTGCGAGCAATGGTCTGACGGCGCCGAACGGTCCGTCGCAGCAGCGGGTGATCCGGCAGGCGCTCGCCCACGCCCAGTTGTCGGCGTCGGAGGTGGACGCGGTGGAGGCGCACGGTACGGGTACGACGCTGGGTGACCCGATCGAGGCGCAGGCGCTGCTGGCCACCTACGGCAAGGAGCGTGCCGAGGACCGACCGCTGTGGCTGGGCTCGATCAAGTCGAACATCGGTCACACACAGGCCGCGGCCGGTGTGGCCGGTGTGATCAAGATGGTGCTGGCGATGCGGCACGGCGTGCTGCCGCGGACCCTGCACGTCGACGAGCCGACGCCGCACGTGGACTGGGCGGCGGGCGCGGTGGAGTTGCTGACCGAGGCCCGGGAGTGGCCGGAGACCGGCCGCCCTCGCCGGGCGGGCGTGTCGTCCTTCGGTTTCAGCGGCACCAACGCCCACACCATCATCGAGGAGGCACCCGAAGGCGACGTGACCGACGCTCCCCGGACGCGGTCGTACCCCGCCGCCACGGTCGTGCCGCTGCTCGTGTCGGCGATGGACGCCGACGCTCTGCCGGCGCAGGCCGACAGGTTGTGGTCGCATCTGACGGCGCGCCCCGAACTGGACCTGGCGGACATCGGGTACTCACTGGCCGTGGGCCGCTCGTCCTTCGAAGAGCGCGCGGTGGTCGTGGCATCGGAGCACGACTCTGCGGTGGCCGGCCTTCAGGCCCTGGCCCTGGGCCGCCCGTCGCCCCGAGTCATCCGCGGCAGCACAGCCAGCCGGGGCAAGTCGGCGTTCCTGTTCGCCGGTCAGGGCAGCCAGCGGCTGGGGACGGGCCGGGAGCTGTACGACGCCCACCCCGCCTTCACCCGGGCACTGGACGAGATTTTCGCCCACTTCGAAATCCCGCTGCGCGAGGTGATGTTCGGGGACGATGCCGGGCTGATCGACCGGACGGCGTATACCCAGCCCGCGTTGTTCGCGGTGGAGGTGGCGCTGTTCCGGCTCCTCGAATCGTGGGGCATCAGGCCGGACTTCCTCTCCGGTCACTCGATCGGCGAGATCGCGGCGGCGCATTGTGCGGGTGTGCTGTCGCTGGCCGACGCGTGCACGCTGGTCGCTGCGCGCGGCCGGCTGATGCAGGAGCTGCCCGCCGGTGGTGCGATGGTGGCCGTCCAGGCCGCCGAGGACGAGGTCACCCCGTACCTGACCGACGCCGTGAGCATCGCGGCCGTCAATGGCCCCACCTCCGTGGTCGTGGCCGGTGACGAGGGCGTCGTACTGGAGATCGCCGCCCACTTCGAGGAGCTGGGCCGAAAGACCCGTCGCCTGACGGTCAGCCACGCCTTCCACTCGCCGCACATGGACGGCATGCTGGACGCCTTCCGCAAGGTCGCGGAGGGGCTGTCGTACGAGGCCCCGCGCATCCCGGTCGTCTCCAACCTCACCGGCGCCGTGGCGACCGCCGAGGAGATCACCAGCCCCGACTTCTGGGTGCGCCACGTCCGCGAGGCTGTGCGCTTCCACGACGGCATCCGCGCCCTCGAAGCGCACAACGTGACGACTTTCGTCGAACTCGGACCCGACGGTGTGTTGTCGGCGATGGGCCAGGAGTGCGTGACCGGCGAGGACCGGATGTTCGTGCCCGTGCTGCGCAGGGGACGCGCCGAGCCGGAGGCGCTGGTGACGGGGCTCGGACAGGCCCATGTGCGCGGTGTCGCGGTGGACTGGCGGGCGTTCTTCGGCGATGGGGGAGCCCGCCGCGTCGACCTGCCCACCTATGCGTTCCAGCACCGGCGCTACTGGCCGCGGACTTCCCTGCCGTCGGCGGACGCGGGGTGGCGCTACCGGGTGGTCTGGCAGCCGCTGCGTGAGAGCGGTGCGACCCGGCTGCCCGGGGAGTGGCTGACGGTGGTGCCACGCGCCGGAGCCGCGGCAGACGTCATCGAGGGACTGGCCCGGCACGGGGCCAGCCTTCGGCAACTGACCTTCCCTGTCGAACGCGCCGACCGGCACTCGCTGGCCGCGCTGATCCAGGACGCCGTCGGCGACGCGCCGGAGCTCGAGGGCGTGCTGTGGCTGCCGAACGCCGGCACGGGCGCCGCTGCGTCCGCCTTGTTGGTCCAGGCACTGGGCGACGCCGGTGTCACGGCACCCCTGTGGTGTGTCACCCGTGGCGCGGTCGCCACGGCAGCCTCCGAGCCGGTGCACGATGCCGTGCAGGCACAGATCTGGGGTCTGGGACGGGTGGCCGCCCTGGAGCACCCGGGACGCTGGGGCGGACTGGTCGACCTGCCGCGGACGCCGGACGAGCGGGCACTGTCCCGGCTGGCCGGCGTGCTGGCCGGCAGCGGCCACGAGGACCAGGTCGCGGTACGCTCCTCGGCCCTCTTCGGACGCCGGCTGCTGCGGGCACCGCAGGGCCCCGAGCACGAGGACGCCTGGACCCCGCGCGGCACGGTGCTGGTGACGGGTGGTACGGGTGCGTTGGGTGCCGAGGTGGCGCGGTGGCTTGCGCGTCGGGGTGCTGATCATGTGCTGTTGGTCAG
>NZ_JBIAEC010000082.1:0-3937 GCF_042868225.1 Streptomyces sp. NPDC007856
CCAACTTCGCCCGAGCTCGGTTCACTTCATGTGCGTCCACACCCCCCAACATGCCCCCAAACAGGACCGCGAGACAGACCTAACGGAGTCCTACTAGTGACTACGTCCTCTACGATAAGCACTCGGCGCTCTTGACCTGTCTCAACGCAGTTCGACCGGTCTCACTGAACTTTGACCACTGGCTGTTTCGTCTCATCGAAGTTTGATCACGCCTGGTCAAGCTCGTGAGGCCGGACCCGACGCCGGAGCGTGGGCCCTCCGAGGGTGTCAGGCCAAGAGGCTGCGTGACACAACATGTTTGTGACAAGGGCTTTCATCGACCAGACTCCGGTGGCACACGATCAAGGTTCAGTGGGGCAGGCCAGCGACCATGCAGGCCGCCGACGGTCACCCTTCAAGATCGCAACTGTCCGGTGGGGGATCCCCTAGCGAACAACCTTGATCTGTCGATCTGTCGGCCGCCTGCTCGGAGTAGTACCTGCTGCCGGGTGGATTCATGCCCGAATGCCGGGGCCCTGGATTCAATATCCAGGGCCCCGACATTCGGCCGTGCTAGGTGTTCGGGTAGATCGTGGGTTTAGCTACAGACCGAGGCGATGCAGACATTGATGTTCTTGATCGTGACGCTGGGGTTGAAGGACTTGTAGGTGTCGACCGTCACGTTCTTCAGAGCTGTCACGTTGACGGCGGCGTTGTTGAGGTTGTTCTCCAGCACGCTGAGCTCGTTGTCGGTCAGCGTCCGGCTCCCCGTGATCTTCACGATCACCGGGCCGACGTCCGTGGCGTTGCAGGTGACTACGTTGGCGAGGCCGTTGCTGCAGCTGTAGTGGCCTGTAGCGGACGCAGTGGAGGCACCCCCCAGCAGAACGGCCGGGATCAGGCCCATGAACACAGCGGCGGGGACAAGCAGCTTCTTCACGACGGGTGACTTCCTCTCGTATTACCGCCCTCCCCCGGAGCTCCCCATCCCTTGCCTGCACTCACGCAGACGGGACGTAAGAGAACCCCAGGGGCTTCCAGTGCCTTGACCTTGCCAACCGCACGCCCCTCACACCCCGACCCGGAAGGGGCCACCCAGATAGGCGACTTCAATTCGCCCTGTTCGAAAAAGGATTGCTGGCGCTTCGTGACCCCGTTCGTAGAACCCGAGGCCACTCCCGGCTGAGCCGGCTCCCGGGCTCCGCACGGCACCACCGGCCCGGGTCCCGACCGCCTGTCGACTGCGCAGCCCGTCGCTGCGCAGCCTTCGGCCAACAACTGAGGGTGCAGGCGAGGCGTGGTGCGCGGTGATGTGCTCCCGCACGCGTTGCGGCACTGCTCCGGGCTGGTGTGTGACCCGGGGCAAACCGGCGATCTGCAGGGGTCCGGCCTGAGCACGATCCCGAACTGGTGGCTTTCCTGACGCGAAACGGCATCCGGATCTGAGGGATCCGCTGTTCTGGTGGGCTTCGACGCGCTTCGGGGCGGCGGTCCCTCGGCGGGGGCTTGCTGGTCTGCTCAGGAACCGAACACGACCTCCCGCCTGCCCCTCGCAAGCCCAAACAGCCGCGAACGTAAGAGCAGACACCGGTCAAACTTCGGTGAGATCGGTCAAAGTTCACTGAGACGGGTCAGCTCTGCGATGTCCGCCCTTCAGCCAGGCGGCGCGTTCCATACGACTTGGCCTGCTTGCGAACCAAGACGCAGAGAAGGCCGGTGGGTCGGCCGAGCGCGGCGACGACCGGGATACCACCCATCTCGAGGTCAGCCAGCACCTCCGTGCCCTTCGGCAGGAGCGTGGCTATCGCCTGGGCGATGGCATCGAGGAGAACAGGGTCGCCTTCGAAGCGGTACTTGTCGAAGTGCTCCGAGGCCGCCGGGAGGGAGATCTCTCCGTCTGGCCGCACCGCGCACCGTCACCGTGCGTAGGCAGGGTGCCGTGCACTCCCGCGTCACGGTGCGCACCATCGGGTGGGAGTGCACGACATCGTGCGCACCGGCCGGGGAGTGGACGCCACCGAGTGCGCAGTCGAGTCCACTCGGTGCGCACCATCCGGTGGGGAGTGCGGTGCATCCTGCACAACTCATCGCGCCGCGCGTACACCGGTGCGCACCCGCGCGCCGCCGTCCCCGATGGACGGTGCGCGTGGCGCGCGACGGTCACCAGGCGTCGGCTCTACGATCCGCGCGTGGGACAGACCCCGGCACAGAAGGCCGCCAAGGCGGCACGCGGGCAGCAGCTCGGCAAGGCTCAGCGCGAGGCGCTCAAGAAGGCCCAGGCTGCCGCCAAGAAGAAGGCGGCAGCGAAGAAGAAGGGGTTGGCCAAGAAGGCCGCGGCGAAGAAGACGCCGGCGAAGAAGGCGGTGCCGGCGCCGCGTGGGTCGGTGCGGGCCGCGTACCCGGGCACCTGCCCGGCCTGCTTCAAGGACTACGGCAAGGGCGATGTCATCATGAAGGTGACCGACGGCTGGGGACACCCCGGCTGCACGCCCCGGCAGATGTCGGCAGCCGAGCGGGAGTTCGCCAGGAACAAGGCCAGGATCGAGAGCGGCGAGACATTCCGCGGCCACAAGCCCTCGGACTGGCGGCCCGGAGCCTCGCCGTCCAGCACCCGCCCAGTCCGCTGACCTCACGCCGGGCGATGTGGTTTCCCTCACGCGCAAACCCGTTCAGTACAGGGCCAGTCAAGGCGAAAACGGACACCCGTCGGCGGTGACCGTCAGACCGCGGACAAGGGGTGCTTCCTCACGGTGGCCCCGGCCCGCGCGCAGATCCGCGCGCGTGCCGGATGACCGCCGACCCGGCCGCAGGCCGGAGAAAACCGAGGACACCGTGTCCGCCGACCACACGCCCGTCCCTGACCGAGAGCTGCACTCCACCGCCGACTGGACCTCTGCCGGCGACGTGGACCAGGTCCCGCAGATCCCCTCCATGGGCCCCTCCATCACCCCCTCCACGGGTACGGCGACCGGGCCAGCGAGGCCGCGGCCGTCGTCGACACGCTCCTGGAGGACCTCGGCGCCACCGTCAACCTGCGCGAGCACTGGAAGGCCCCGAAGGGCCTGACGGCGCTGTTCAACGAGGAACACAAGCGCGGCGCCGAACTCACCCGCGCCGCCCTGCTCCACGCGCGAATGACCCCGCCTCGCATACGCTGACCACCCTTGGTGCCGCGGCCGCCGGGCCCCGTCGAGGCACCCAATACAGCAGCGTGTATCTGGTCCACACTGTGCGGACCAGGCCGGCTGGCCCGTACTGGCCCACGACCACCACAGCGACGCATGGTGCGGGGTCAACTTGCCATCCAAGCCACCGATCAGGCCGAACTGTCGCCCTGAAGTCGGGAGTTGCCCCGGAATCGGCTCAGCCCCCGGTCTCACCGGTGACGAGATCGGGGCCGAATTAGCGGGGGCGGTGGACACGAGGCAAGGGGGCGGCCCCCTTGCCCAGGGTGCGGTGAGTGGGGGCCGCCCAGGCCCTGGCCGGTCACAAGCGCAAGGCACTACGACGTTACGGCGAAGGCCCAGCCTGCGCCGCCTGAACGTGCCTTCCGGGTGAGCGCGGCGCTCCGCGCGGTCCGTGAGCCATCCAGCCAGGCTGATGCTTCGCCCGGGCGGCGCCGGAGCGGGCTCGAGGTGAACGCGGGGCTTGCGCGGGCGTGCGGCGCGAACCACTCCGCGGGGCGGGTCGGTTCGGGGCTGGCCTGGTGGTGAGCGCGGGGTGGCTGGGGGTGGCGGGCCCTGGCGAACAATTGAGCGACAAACGTGATGTCGCTCCAGCACGCTGCGTGAATGCAGGTCACACCCTGGGTCACAAATGGACGGTGGCGCTCCGTCAAGAACACATGTCGCAGAGTCAACTCCCGATGGTGTCCCCTTTCGTGGTGTTGGCGATCAATCGGTAGGCGTGTTCGGGTTGTTGGGTAGCGCGGGGGCGCTTTCGGGGCGTTCGCGGTAGA
>NZ_JBIAEC010000083.1:0-3826 GCF_042868225.1 Streptomyces sp. NPDC007856
CCCACGGCTTCCGCCGCGTCATGGTCACCCCCACGAAGCACGGAATCACGTACATCTCCACCGTGCCACAACAAGATCTTTCTGCAAGGACCCCTCAGAGGTCGTTTCATCCCGGTGTTTTATCCCGGAATCTACTGTTTGGTCTGTGGTGTCGGGTCGCGCCAGGAGATGGTGTTCTCGCCGGTGAGACGGCGGGCCATGAGGTCGGTCATGGCAAGGTGAATCATGGCCTCGGAGCGGGCGGAGAGGGTCTCGTAGTCGCGGGCGAGCCGTCGGTGGAGCATCAGCCAGCCGTAGGTCCGCTCGACCGCCCACCGTTTCGGGATCGGGGTGAATCCCTGGTCCCAGGGGAGCGGGCGGTGATTTCCATGTCGATGCCGAGGGTGGCCGCGTGCTCGACGAGGTGCTGGCGGTAGCCGCCGTCGACCCACACCTTGCGGATGCCGGGGTGTTGGGCGGCGACCTGGTTAAGGAGCCGGGTGCCGGCGACGGAGTCCTGCACGCTCGCCGCGGTGACCAGCACAGCCAGCAGGAGACCGAGGGTGTCGGTGACGATGTTCCGCTTCCTGCCCACGATCTTCTTCCCGGCGTCGACGCCCTGGCCGGCGGCGGGGACGCTGGTGGAGGTCTTGACGCTCTGGGCGTCGATCACACAGGCCGATGGCTCGGCGTCCCGTCCCTCCTTCTCCCGCAGCAGCCGCCTAAGCAGGCCGTTGAGCTGAGCGAACACGCCTTCCTGCTGCCACTTGGCGAAGTATCCGTAGACCGTGTTCCAGTGCGGAAAGTCGTGCGGAAGGTAGCGCCACTGCACGCCGGTGCGGTCCACATACACGATCGCGTCCATGATGTCGCGCAGATCGCGCTCGGGCGGTCGGCCAAAGTCCAGGGCCCTGCCGCGGCGCTCGAAGCGCCAGGCCGAGAGCACCGGCTCGATCAACTCCAAGCGGGCATCGGACAAATCACTTGGATACGGGCGTCGCGTCGGCATGCCTCCGGCGTATCGCCACGGACCCGAGTGCGCCCAGGCGCACAGCGGCGACAGAAGCACACAGCCAGGAAGGCCGGGCGTCCTGGGATGAGACGGGAACAAGCCGCATCCCGCCCCACCAGTCACCCCGCCCAGCACACAGGCCTCGAGTACACCCGACTACCTCTTCCGCACCGCAATCCCACACCTCCAGAACCGCCCTATATACAGGCAATACAGATGAAAACGACCTCTCAGAGCGCGTTGCGGTAGAGCTGCCACATCGTCATGATCGTCGACGGGTCCAGCGCCCACTGTGCGCCGGCGATGTCGTCGTCGGCCGCGATGTACTGCTTGCCCTGCCACAGAGGCAACAGCTGAGCGTCGTCGGCGATGATCCGGGCGGCCTCCTCCAGGGCCTTGGCCGCTTTGACGCGGTCGCTCTCGCGCCGGGACCGCGGCAGCAGCACGTCGGTGATCCTCGGCGACGGGTAAGGGGTGCCCAGGGCGTTGTGATCGCCCACGAAAGGTGTGATGTAGTTGTCGGCGTCCAGGAAGTCGGGGGACCAGCCGCGGCCGAACACCGGGTATTCACCCTGCTGGTAGCCCTGCACGAACGTCTTCCAGGGACGGCTGCTGAGGGTGATTTTGAAGAGGCCCGAGCCGTCGAGCTGGCGCTTGAGCTCCCGGAAGGCCGCGCCGGTCTCGGAGCCGTAGCGGTCGGTGGTATACCAGAAAGTCAGCGGGACGCGCTGGTGGATGCCCGCGTCCGAGAGGATCTTGCGAGCCTTCGGGACGCTGGGGTCGCCGTATTCGTCGAAGAAGGGCGTGGTGTGCCCGGACAGTCCCGCAGGCACCGTGGAATAGAGCGGGTCGACGGTGTTCTGGAAGACGCGCTGGGCGATCGCGCCCCTGTCCAGCACCTGGGCCACGGCCTTGCGGACGGCCGCCTTACCGGCCCACGGGTCCTTCGGGTTGAACACTAGGTAACTGATGTCGACGCCCGCATTCTCCGAGAGCGAGACCTTCATGCCGAAGGAACCGCGCTGCAGGGCGATGACGTCCAAGGAGGCGAGGCCGTGGTAGATGACGTCGATCTTCCCGCTCCTGAGGGCCTTCACCAGGCTGGTGGAGTCGTGGAAGTAGCGGATGGTGACCCCGTCGTTCTTCCGCTCGGCCACGCCCTTGTAGCGCTCGTTGCCGACGAGTTCGGCCTTCTTGCCGTCCTCGTAGGACTCCAGCGTGTACGGCCCCGACCCAGTGATCCCGCCGTCCTCGCGGATGGCTGTCGCGGGGTAGTCCGCGGGGTCGACGATCGACGTGGCGGGGGTGGTGAGGAGGAACGGGAAGGTGGCGTCCGGCTTCCTGAGCTGGAAGACGACCTCGTGATCGCCGCTGACGTCGACCCGGCTCAGGTTGTCCAGCAGGCCCGCCGGGCCGCTGGCCGCGTTGATCCGTTTGATCCGGTCGATGGAGTACTTCACGGCCTGGGCGTCGAGCTTGTCGCCGTTGGAGAACGTCAGGCCGCTGCGCAGGACGCAGTGGTAGGTCAGAAGTTTCGTGCCGGTGAATCCGCAGGAGTCGGCGGCGTCGGGCACCGGATCGCTCGTTCCGGGCCGGTAGTTCAGCAGTGTCTGGTACACGTTGCGGAACAGTTCCCAGGAACTGTCCCAGGAGGCGGCCGGGTCCAGCGTGCTCGGGGAACTGGTGGTTCCGACGACGATCGGGTTCCCGCCGGTCAGGCCAGAGGGGAGTACCCCGCACCCACCCACCAGCGAGAGGGACAGAAGGGTCGCCAGCCGACGCAACCTTGGGTTCCTGTTGAACACGCCATGCTCCTAGATCTGCCACACGGGGGTCGGCACACCTTATCTCGACACGTGTGCCTGGACGGTTAAATGTTTTTGACCCAACAAGTATGTCGGAGAAACATGCCGCCATCGCAACGGCCACGGAATTCGCCGGGTGTTCATCTGCGCAGCGGCGGCGTCGGTCAGGGCTTACTTACGCAACCGGCTCACATGCCTCCAGTACCGGCCCGGCACTCTCGACAGCCCCACTCCGGTACTACAGCCGGAGACCTTGTGACGGAGCGTGCGTGGTGTCGTTGACCGGGCATGATGCTGGGTGTGACGGCTGAGCAGGTAGCCGGGTGAGATGCCGGACCGGTCACTCTGACTGGTTCGTTGGGGTACTTGTCAACCGGCCGGAGCCTCGGGCGATGTTCGCGCAGTTCATTGAGGGGCTGCTGGCGGAGCTGCCGAAGAAGAACGGCTGGACCCTGTCGGAACGTGCCGGGCATGTGACTGCGGACCGGATGCAGTGGCTGCTCAACGGATCGGTGTGGGACGCAGACCGCTGCGTGACCCGATCCGCGATTACGTCATCACGCATCTGGACGGCGAGGACGCCTCTTTAGTCATCGATGACACCCAGGCACAGAAGATGGGCACCAAGTCGGTAGAGGTGGCCTTCCAGCACTGTGGGCTGACCGGCGAGGTCCACAATTGCCAGACCATGGGGACGCTCACCTACGCCACCGCCGCTGGGCACGCCTTCATCGACCGCCGCCTGTATCTGCCCGAGGAAGGGATGAACGACCGTCGGCGGTGCCGTGAGGCCGGAGTGCCTGACGAGATTGAACCGTTCCGGGTTCGGTAGGGCTCTGAGCTGTCCCGAGTTTCGTAGCGGCCGATCTTGTGTGTTTCAGGCGGCGTTCGGAGTGACCAAAGAACGGTAGTAGGCCGCCTCGAACTCCTCGGGTGGCCAGGTGTTTCTTCCAGGTCCAGCGGCGGGGATCGTTCGAGCCGCCGGCGTCGGCGGTGATCAGCAACCGGGTTGCGTCCGGGTGGTGCACCT
>NZ_JBIAEC010000084.1:0-3703 GCF_042868225.1 Streptomyces sp. NPDC007856
CAGGGAGCGGTACTCATCCGTGGAAGTGCGCCCCGGGCAGACGCCCGCGCACTCCCAGCCGCTGATCGCCAACACCACGACGAGGGACACGATCCCGCGCACGACTGGGTCGAGGACCAGGTGTGGACCGCGGCGAGGGTGGCCACGCTGATCGGCAGGAGGTTTCACGTCTCTTACAGCGTCTCCGGCGCGACGAGGCTGATGCGCGCGGTGTGCCGCGTGCCGCGCACCGCTCGCCAAGGTCTCCACGAGGTGGAGCGCACCAGCGGGTGACGGAAGTGCAGTCGCCGGGTACCCAGGTCGGTGTGCACCAGGTGAACCCGTTCGGCAGGAGCGAGATCGTTCAGGGCGTCCCCGAGGTCGGCGAGCCTGGCGCGCGGCCGCTTGCAGGATGCCGAGGTCGCTGGTCCCCTCCAGCGCTGCCAGCAGCAGTCGCTGCGATTCCTCGGGCAGGCCGGCGATCCGGGAGCCGAAGAGTTCTCCCAGGCGTCGAGGGAGGGGCAGTACGGTGGGCAGCTCCTCCAGCGCGGCAAGCTGCGCCGAGCGCAGCGCGGTGGGCAGCTCCAGCAGCGCCAGGGGGTTGCCCTGTGCGGCGGTCATCAGACGCTGGCGCACCCTGCCGGCGAGGCGCGGGAACCGGGTGGTCAGCAGGTGGTCCGCCGCCTCCTTGTCCAAAGGCGCCAGCCCGTACTCCTGCAGTCTGCCGCTCTCGTGCAAGTCCGGTGATCCCGAGCGCGCAGCGGCGAGCAGACTCACCCCGCTGCCGGTCATTCTCCGCGCCACAAGATCCAGTACGGCGGCACTTGACCGATCGATCCAGGGAAGGTCGTCGATGACCACCAGCAACGGCTGGTCAGCGGCGACCTTCTGCAGCAGGACCAGCGTGGCGTTGGAGACGACCAGTCTCTCTGCGGCGGTGGTCCGCTTTCGAACCCCAACGCGACACGGAGCGCCTCGCGGTACGTGTCCTCGAGGCAGTCCATCGCTTCCTGAAGCGGGAAGAGAAGGTGTGGACGTTCGCGATATTCCCCAGCCTTGTGTTCACGTAATGGGCCAGGTCCTGGCTTGATCGGGCTCTAGGTGATCTTGGGTTTGTCGGTCTTGATGGTGGGGTTCTTGGGGCGTTTGTTCGGGCGGTAGCTGGGTCCGTTCATCATGACTTGGTGGCTGGTGTTGATCAGCCGGTCGAGGAGGGACTCGGCGACGACGGGGTTGGGGAAGAGGGGATACCAATCGCTGGGTGCCCGGTTGCTGGTGATGATCAGAGACCGGCCTTGCCGCTCGGAGACGAGTTCGTAGAGGTCGTCGGCCTGGGCCGCGGACAGCTGGCGCATGGCGAAGTCGTCGAGGATGAGCACGTCGGGCCGGATCAGTTCGCGGATGCGGCGGTCCCAGGTGCGGTTGGCGTGGCCGCCGGCCAGCTCGGCCAGGATGCGGCTGGTCTTGGCGAACCGGACGTTGGCGCCCTGACGGACGGCGAGGTGGCCGAGGGCCTGGGCGATGTGGGTCTTGCCGACGCCGACCGGTCCGAAGAGGATCACGGACTCGCCGGCGTGCAGCCAGCGCAGGGCTCCCAGGTCGCGAATCTGAGCCGCGGGCAGTTTCGAGGAGGCGGTGAAGTCGAACTCTTCGAGGGTGACTTGCTGCTCGAACTTCGTGCGTTTCAGGCGTCGTTCGAAAGCAACGGTTTCGCGGCGGGTGATCTCGTCCTGGCAGAGGACCTGAAGGAAGTCCAGGTGTCCGAGTTCGCCGCCGTGGGCTTGGAGGAGGCGGGCGTCGAGGGTCTCCAGCATCTCGGACAGCCGCAGGGCCTTGAGTGATGCCCGCAGAGCGGTGTCCATCACGCTCATCACGCAGCACCGTCCTGACCCTGGTCGTCGTGGTCGCCGTCCGCCGCGTCGGGGGTCTCGACGGTGGCAAACAGCCCTTGGGGCCCGTGCAGGAAGGCCGCGGCTCCGGCGTCCCCGGTCTCCGGTTCGGGGTCGGTCTCGGTGCCGGCGATCAGGATGCCCTTGATGGTGCGGTAGGAGGGGTCGCCGACCGCGATCGCCTTCGCGCACGCGGCCTCCAGCCGCGTCTCGCCGTACTTCGGCCGGCGAACGCAACCGCCTCCGGATGCAGCGGCACCGCCTCCCCGGGGGCGACATGCCGGCGCACTACGGTCTTGATGCGGTCGTAGACGATGCTCATCGGCACCCCGCCGAAGTGCGCGAACGCCCGGCGATGGCAGTCGAAGAAGGTCTGCAGGTCCTGGCTGGTGGTGAAGCAGCAGAACGGGTCGCGGGAGTACGACAGCGTCATGTGGAAGGAGTAGACCTTGCCGATGCCCATGTGGGCGAGGATCTTTCCCTCATCCCCCCAGTCGACCTGGGCCTGGGCGCCGGGGACCACCTCGAAGCGGCGGTGCAGGCCTGCCAGCTCCTTCGGGGTGATGCCCAGCTCCCCGGCGATCCTGGGGCGGGCCTCCTGAACGTAGAGCTTGACCCGCTGGTAGCTGCCGGTGAAGCCGTAGTCCCTGGCCAGCCGCTCGTAGATGACCGTGGCCTTCATCAAGATCTCGGCCCGCAGCATCGAGTCGATCAACGGCGCGAACTCGTCCACCACCCGCTGCGGCGCGGACCACTCGAAGCCCGCCGCGGCGGTGAGGCAGGCCCCTCGCCGGCCAGGTACTTGCGGACCGTCTTGCGGTCCAGCCCCGTCTCCCGGGCGATCTCCGACAGGCTCATCGCCCCGGACTCGAACAGGCCACGAAAGCGCCGAAGTTCCACCCAACGATGCGGATCCAGAACCATCGTCAGCCGTCCTTTGCCACCCCGAACCGGCCGAGCAGCAGAGTGCCAAGCGCCGACCCTCAGCGTGTCAGGAACTGGCCGCGTTCACCCGTACGCGGTTGGGGACGTTCAGGTGTACGCCGACACCTCTCACGCGGGCATCCGCCGAGGCAGCCTGGAACGATCACTCACGCATCGAGCCGGTGGTGCGGGATCAGGTAGCAGGGGACGCGGCTCCCGGTGCGTGACGCTTCAGCTGTTCGGCGACTTCCTTCAGAATTACGTCAGAGAGTTCCGGATCGGCCACTGCCCTGGAGATGAGCATGGCGCCCACCATGGCGCTGAGGGTGAGCATCGCCTCGGCCTGTGCATCCTCCTTGTCGGTGAGGCCGGCGATCAAGTCCAGGTAGGTGCGGACCTGCTTTTCGTAGGCGGCTTTGAAGCGCTGGTCGCTGCGCCCAGCGGCAGCGCCGAGGGTGACCAGGGCGCATCCCGTGGCGGGCGCATCGCGGTGCTGGTTGGCGAGGTAGGCGTCGATCAGGCCGGCCAGCGGCTGTTCCTTGTTCCTTTGCGCGGCCTTGTCCATCTTCGCCGAGCCCTCCGCCGGGGCGCGGTCCGCGGCCTGCGCAATCAGGTCGTCGCGGGAGGTGAAGTGCTTGTAGAAGCCGCCGTGTGTGAGTCCCGCCTCCTTCATCAGATCCACGATGCCAGGGCGGGTCACGCCCTCTACACGTTGAGGATGAGTCGCATCCGCAGCGGGTCGGGCCGCCGGGCTGTCAGGCAGAAAACGCAGGGGCCACTCGACAGCCTCCGGGGCTGCCGGCGAGAAGGCCGCTGGGTACTGAACTTGATTGGGTGATGTCGGTGCCGTTCGCCTGACAGTTGGGTGTCGGCACCGGTAGCCCCGGGGGTGTGAGGTACGCGCAGGGCGG
>NZ_JBIAEC010000085.1:0-3630 GCF_042868225.1 Streptomyces sp. NPDC007856
ACCCGCCGACAACACACCCGTGAACAAAAACCCGTCACTGTCCGCCAACGCCACCGCAGCACCCAACAACGGATGACCCGCAACACCCAGACCGATCGACTCCGGGTCCCCGCTCACCAACGACGCGGTGTCGGGCCAGTAGCGCTCACGCTGGAACGCATAGGTGGGCAACTGGACACGGCGAGCACCGGTCCCGGCGAAGAACGTCTCCCACTCGACAGGGAGGCCGTGGACATGGGCCTGTGCAAGGGCAGCGGTCAGCGCTTCCGCCTCGGGACGCTCCCGCCTGAGCACAGGGAGGAACACCACGTCGTCGCCGTCGGCGACGCACTCCCGCGCCATGGCGGACAGGACACCGTCGGGCCCGAGCTCCACGAAGGTCGTGACGCCCTCGGCCGCCAGCACCCGGACGCCGTCCAGGAACCGCACCGCATCCCGCACATGCCGCACCCAGAACTCCGGCGAGCACACCTCGTCGGGAGTCACGATCGTGCCGGTGAGGTTGGAGACGACCGGAATACGCGGAGCCTCGTACGACAGCCCCTCGACCACCCGGCCGAACGCCTCCAGCATGCCGTCCATGTGCGGGGAGTGGAACGCGTGACTGACCGTCAGGCGCTTCGTCTTCCGGCCCAGCTCCTCGAAGCGGGCCGCGATCTCCAGTACCGCGTCCTCGTCACCCGCGACCACCACCGACGCCGGACCGTTGACCGCCGCGATGCTCACCGCGTCCGTCAGATACGGCACCACCTCGTCCTCGGCAGCCTGCACCGCCACCATCGCACCACCGGACGGCAGCTCCTGCATCAGCCGACCCCGCGCCGCCACCAGCGTGCACGCGTCCTCCAGCGACAGCACACCCGCACAATGCGCCGCAGCGATCTCACCGATCGAATGACCGGACACGAAGTCCGGGCGCACACCCCACGACTCCAGCAGCCGGAACAGCGCCACCTCGACCGCGAACAACGCAGGCTGCGTGAACGCCGTCCGGTCGATCAGCCCGGCATCGTCCCCGAACAGCACCTCCAACAACGGGCGTTCCAAGTGCCCGTCCAGAACCGCGCACACCGCGTCCAGCGCATCCGCGAACACCGGATAGCCGTCGTAAAGCTCCCGGCCCATCCCCAGCCGCTGACTGCCCTGACCGGTGAACAGGAACGCCACCCCACCCGGCTGCGGCACACCAGCCACGACCCCGGCGGCACCCCCGTTGCGAGCCACGGCATCCAGACCCGCCAGCAGCCCCTCACGATCACCCGCGACCACAACCGCCCGCTGCTCCAGCGCGGCACGACCCGTCGCCAGGGAATAGGCGACGTCCAGGGGGCGCAGCTCCGGCTGTGCGGCAAGCTGCCCGTGCAGCCGCTCGGCCTGCTCACGCAGTGCCCGCCCGCTGCCGGCCGACAGCGCGAAGGGCAGGATCGGCAACACCGCACCCGGAACCGCCCCGGCCTCCGCCTCCGCCTCGGGCGCCTGCTCGATGATGGTGTGGGCGTTGGTGCCGCTGATACCGAAGGACGACACACCTGCCCGGCGGGGACGGCCGGTCTCCGGCCACTCCCGCGCCTCGGTCAGCAGCTCCACCGCGCCCGCCGACCATTCGACATGCGGCGTCGGCTCGTCGACGTGCAGGGTCCGCGGCAGTACGCCGTGCCGCATCGCCATCACCATCTTGATGATGCCCGCGACACCGGCCGCCGCCTGCGTGTGACCGATGTTCGACTTGATCGAGCCCAGCCACAACGGCGTGTCCTCGGCCCGCTCCTGCCCGTACGTCGCGAGCAGCGCCTGCGCCTCGATCGGGTCACCCAGCGTCGTACCCGTACCGTGCGCCTCCACCGCGTCCACGTCCGACGCCGACAGACCCGCCGACGCCAGCGCCTGCCGGATCACCCGCTGCTGCGACGGACCGTTCGGCGCCGTCAGACCATTGCTCGCACCATCCTGATTGATCGCCGAACCCCGCACGACCGCCAGCACCGGGTGACCGTTCTTCCGGGCATCCGACAGCCGCTCCACCAGCAGCATGCCCACACCCTCACCCCAGCCGGTGCCGTCCGCACCCGCCGCGAACGCCTTCACCCGGCCGTCGGCAGCAAGACCACGCTGCCGGCTGAAGTCGACGAAGTTCTCCGGGGTGGCCATGATCGTGACACCGCCCACCAGCGCGAACGAGCATTCGCCGTTCCGCAGGGCCTGGGCAGCCCAGTGCAGGGCGACCAGCGACGACGAACAGGCTGTGTCCACCGTCACGGCCGGGCCTTCCAGCCCGAATACATAGGCGAGTCGGCCGGAGACGACGCTGGCCGCGTTCCCGGTGCCGAGGTGACCTTCGAGTCCCTCGGGTGCCCGCATCAGCAGCGACAGGTAGTCCTGGCCGTTCGTGCCGATGAACACGCCGGCCTGACTGCCGCGCAGGGTGTCCGGGGCGATGCCCGCCCGCTCGAACGCCTCCCACGCGGTCTCGAGCAGCAGCCGCTGCTGCGGGTCCATCGCCAGCGCCTCACGCGGGCTGATGCCGAAGAAGCGCGCGTCGAACTGAGTGGCGTCCTGGATGAAGCCACCCTCACGGGTGTAGGTCTTGCCCGCCTGCTCGGGGTCCGGATCGTAGAGGGACTCGATGTCCCAGCCCCGGTCGGCGGGGAACCGGGAGGTTGCGTCGCGTCCGCCGGCCAGCAGCTGCCAGAGGTCTTCCGGTGACTGCACACCACCGGGGAAGCGGCAGCTCATCGCCACGATCGCGATCGGGTCATCGGCCACGGAGAGCGCCGAGGCGCCGGGGACCGAGCTGACGACGGTCGCTCCCCGCCCGGAGTGTCCGAGCCGTCCGAGGAGTTCGTCGCGCAGGTGGGCGGCGAGAGCGGAGGCCGTGGGGTAGTCGTAGACAAGGGTCGTCGGAAGGCTCAGCCCCGTGACGGCGCCCAGACGGTTGCGCAGCTCCACAGCGGTGAGGGAGTCGAAGCCCAACTCCCGGAACGCACGGTCACCATGGACGGCATCGCCACCACTGTGCCCGAGCACGGCCGCGACCTGGGCCCGCACCAGGTCCAGCAGTTCCTTCTCGCGTTCGACGTCACCGAGGTCGGCCAAGCGGTCGGCGAGCGACGACGAGTCGCGCACGGAGTGCTGCTGGTCGTTTTCGGCGCGGGAGGCCTCCGACGACGCCTGGACGAGCCGCAGTTCGTCGAGGAGTGTGCTGGGGCGTACGGCGGTGAAGCCGGACGCGAAGCGTTCCCAGTCCAGGTCCACCACACACAGCGCCGGATCACCGAGCTCACCCAGGCCCACAGCCTGCTCCAGCGCCCGCATCGCCAACTGCGGATCCATCGGCGGCATGCCCTCACGCCGCAACCGCCGCTCCAGGACCCCCTCGGCCGCCATCCCGCCATCAGCCCACGGACCCCACGCCACCGACACCGCCGGCAGCCCCTCACCACACCGCTCCTCGGCCAACGCATCCAAGAACGCATTGGCTGCCGCATAGTTCGCCTGCCCCGCGGCACCCAGCACACCGGCCACCGACGAAAACAGCACGAACGCCGACAGGTCCAGATCACGGGTGAGCTCGTGCAGATGGCGAGCCGAGTCGGCCTTGGCCTGCCACACGCGCTCGAACCGCTCCGGGGT
>NZ_JBIAEC010000086.1:0-3260 GCF_042868225.1 Streptomyces sp. NPDC007856
CCTCCTCATACATACGCTCCGACGACCCCAACGGAACGTTCATACCAGTCAGAAATACAACGATCCCGTTGTACCAAGGCTCCTCCTGCACGAACCACACCCATCACTCGAAGCATGACCAGCCGCGCACGAGTAATCTCGCGTCCCGCCTCTACCCAGAGCGACCTGACCGTGCCGCTCAAAACTGTTCGTCCAAGCAAACAGTCGCCAGTGCGGCCCGAAAGGCGAAGGAGGAACGAGGTACGCGCCTTCCCTGACCATCCTGGTGCACACACCGCGCCCTCCATGGCTCTACGGTGCGGGCGCCCGCCCCTCGGCGGGGTGATGGGTCGGGGCGGGCGCCCGCAGCTCACCTCTCACATGCAGTGTGAGAGGTGAGGCCTCGGCCATGCCAGCCCGGCCGACCAGATCCTCTTCTCGTGGCACCGCCTACCCCCACATGTGTGGGCCCCCGAGAAGGGGCACCCGCCAGGGCGGGAAACGGCTGGGCGCCCGGGTCCGCCTGAGGTCGGGTGGAGTGCAGACGAACACGATGAGGAACCAGTAGCCACTCCGAGGCTTGGTGATGACCACTGCCTCCTGCGCCAACGAGGGAAGCAGAGCCGCAGGAAACCTCATAGTAGGAACGTTGCGTGCGCCTCAACGGGTTCACGCTCATCGAGTTTCCCTCGCCGGGTGTTCTCTCACAGCTCGCGGCCGCCCCGCACATGACAAAGTCCTGGCTGCCCTGAACACCCAGCTTGATCTTTATCCTCGCTGCTGTTTCAAGCGGACGTGTTCGGTGAGGGTTTCGGCTCGTTTCACGGTCTTCCCCGGTTCGTGGCGTGGGGCTGGCCTGCGGTTTTTCGAGCCGTGTGGGCGCCCGGGGCCGGGCTTGGACGGTTTGGGAACTCGGGCGGGACGGGCGGTCTTCGCGCGGAGGTGGCGGAACCCCCGGCGGACCCGGGCTGGTGTGAGTCGGCGAGGCTCGGCCGGTCGTTCCCAGGGGCGGCGCAGGTCTTCGGCGAGGGGCCGGGCGAGGCGGAGCTGGGTGTGGGCGACGATGATCAGCGGGGTCCACAGGTCGGCGGTCGAGGGGTCGCGGACCTTGGGGACCGTCCAGCCCAGGGTCTGCTTGAACAGCCGGAAAGTGTGCTCAAGATCGAATCTGCGCAGGAACGCCTGCCAGCGCACATCGACGTCTTCTCCGGTCAAGCCGGTGCGTGAGGACCACAGCCAGACGGGCTTCGGGTCGCGGTCACCTGGCAGGCGGTCCACCTTGAGACGGATCAACATGCCGTGGATCAATGGGAGTTCGCCGCAGTGGTCGAGCCAGGGGCCGCGGGCAGTCAGACGGGGGTGCATCCGGTCCCAGGCGAAGGATTCGGCCCGGCCGTAGCGGGTGGTGTCGCAGGTGGTGGCCTGGTCGGGGGTGTGCCAGGAGTCCGGCTTGGAGAAGGTGAGAACGCCGCCGTGCTTGCGGGGCTGCCCGCCGCGCGGGGTCGAGCGACGCGGGCCGGCGTCGCGGAGCATCACCCGGTCCGAGCGCAGTCGACCGACCAGCTCGATGGGCAGATCGGCCAGGACGTAGGCGAGGCGGGTGACGTCGTAGCCGGAGTCCATCACGACGAGGACGTCCGTGTCGCCCGGCCGCCACTGCCCGGCACGCACCAGTCGGGTGAAGACGTCGCGGATCTGGCTGGCGGTCACCGCCGTGGCGTCGTCGGCCGGCCCGAGTCGGATCGCGTCCAGTACGGCGGTCCACGAGGTGCGTCCCGTCTCCAGGGCGGCAACGAAGGAGTATGGCCAGCCGGGGATGAACTGATCCGCGCTACGGCCTCGCCCGTAGACATGGCAGAACAGCAGATCAGGACTGGTCGGTGCGTCGGGACGCAGCCAGTTGCTCACGTCGACGGCGAGGACGATCCGCCCGTCGGCGGCTCGCGGCAGCGGCGTGGAGGCGAGCAGCCTGCGCAGGCGGCGCGGTTCCAGCCAACCGTGGTTGACCGCGTCGTACATCGCACCGTGCCCGCGCCGGTGCTCCGCCGTGAGCGTCAGCTCGACCAGCGATGTCACCGGGCCATCGGCGCACAGCACCGCGTCGGTGAGGTCGAAGAGCGCATCCGCACGGTTGTAAAGGCAGTCGTAGAACTCGACACGAAAGTGGGACAGCACGCTCAGCGCGGCGTCAGCGGGACCTACAGAAGCCAGACTCTTCACAGCGGCCGTTCCTTCACGCGACGTTGCTCGACACCTCGAAGCGTGAAGAACGGCCGCCCCTGCTGTCCCACGAAACCGCCAAGATCAGCAGGTCAGGTGACCCGGCGAGGTTAAAGATCAAGCCCAGTGGCTGTTGTCGTTCCGATCTTGAGGGTTGCACGTCGAACGCGAGTCTCGATCGAGTGATCATCACTGGCTGTGGTCATGAAGGCAGGGCCTCTTGGTAGCTCGGGTTTGCGAAGCCAACCGAGATCCAGGAGACCCTGTTGCCGCAGCTGTACGCGCTCGCGGTAATGGCGTTCAACTCCGCTGCACTGACGCGTGATTGTGTCGCTCACTGGTTCGGGAACACGGCGGATCACCGGGAACGTGTTCGGTGGCATCCGTCGGACATGGCGGACGCGGAGTGGGCCCAGGTACGGCCGCTGCTGCCGGTTCTGTCCTGGCTGCGCGGCCAGGGCGGTCGGAGACGTACAGCCACCGGGTGATACTGGACCCAATGCGATGTAGTTACCGATAGTTCGTTAAATTCGGGGTCACGTCCGCTTGAGTGGTGTATCGACGGCCACTCGGTGATCTCGTTTTGAAGCTATGCGGTGAGTTCGGTCGGAGGACGGTCTCGTCGGTTTGTGACTCGATCGGGTGGAGGCGGGCCTTGGTGAGCAGGTCGAGTCCCATCTAGCGGCGGGCTTCGGTCCACTCGTCGTTCTGCTCGGCCAGCACGGCACCCACCAGGCGGATCAGGGCGGTGCGGTCGGGGAAGATACCGACCACGTCGGTCCGGCGGCGGATCTCTTTGCTGAGGCGTTCCTGCGCCAGTACGTGGCCCTGGGCGGCGTCCAAGTGGGCTGCTGCTTTGGGGACCTTCGCCTCCAGGGTGTCCAAAACGTGCCGCATCTGGGACTGGACGGCGTCGGTGTCGGGTTGTTCGAAGGCGGTCCGCAGCAGCGTGGCCACCCATGGCTGGGCCGACTTGGGGACCTGGCTCAGCAGCGTGCGGGCGTGGTGAGTGCGGCATCGCTGCCAGCTCGCGCCGGGCAGGGTGGCGCCGATCGCGTTGA
>NZ_JBIAEC010000087.1:0-3194 GCF_042868225.1 Streptomyces sp. NPDC007856
CATCAGGGCCCCTTTGAAAGGATCAGCAAGGCGGTGCCGGCACTCGGGCGAGTGTGACATGTTCGATAATGCCAAAGTAGGTGGTTTGTTGTCCAATCTGACGCCAGAATCGGCCTACAGCGCTTCCTCGCCCAGCAGGCACACCCCGAAGCGCGCCGCACGCTCCTCCAGCTCCGTGTAGGCCATGGCGGCCGGCGCGGCATCCCAGGTCACGAAAGCGAGGGCGGAGACCGCCTCGCTGCGCGTCATCCCCTCCTCCCACGGCACGCCCGTAGCGGTGCACCGTTCGGCGAGCTGGGCGTCGGACAAGGTCGCGGTCTCCCGGTCCACGCCGGCCCGGACGTCGGCGACGCCCTCGCACCAGGCGTGGTGGCCTCTGGACAGCAAGTCGTGCAGCGCGTCCGGGTCGCTTACACGCTGGGCCTGGGCGGCGCGTTCGAGCAGCAGGGCGGTGGGGTTCGTCTCCATGGTCATCTCCTGCATCCACTGTAGGGGGCGCCCGCTGCGCCGAGGGGCACAGCAGGCGGTGGCCATCAGCTGTGAACGGTGCAGCCGTCGCACAGCGCGCGGCCGCCGCGATGAGCCGGTTCGGGCCTCTTGCGGGGCTCCTTCTTCAGCGCCGTCCGCACCTTGCGGCTGCGGGACTGGCAGCGGACCTGGCTGGCGCGGGTGGCGCGTCACCTGGCGCCGCCTCGCGGCGATCGGCCGCGAGCTGCCCGGGACCGTCCTCGTCGTCGTGCTCCGGGCCGAGGGCACCTCGTTCTCCGCAGGCCTCGACCGCGCCGACGTCCATCGCCTTCAGCGCTGCGAGGGCAGGGCGCTGCACGGCCGGGTCTGCGCGAAGGGCCGACCACGACCGATGCTGGACCGCTGTCGCGTCCGGATGCAATCGAGCAACGGAAAGCCCAGCGCGGCCGTCCCGTTGACGGGACGGCCGCAAGACCTAGCGGATGGGCCGGCTTCGACCATGCAGTGACCGCCGGCATGGCGTATCGCCGCTCAGCAGGCACCACCGAAGCGGCCGGTGTCCCAGTTCCCCGCCTGGCCGTTGTCGAACTCGTGGGACCATCCGACCATCCCGCACGAGCCGGTACTCCAATAGTCGATCGTCGCCACCGGCTCGATCGCGTCGTGGTAGAAGCCGGATGTGTCGATCGACATGGCGGGAGTGTCGGCCCAGCCGCCCCTGCTGTAGATCGAGTCCTGGCTGATCTGGGTGTAGCCGTAATCCCGGCCAGTGAACAGATCGTGCATCTTGATGGTGACCAGGGTGACCACGTCGCTGGTGGCGAGGTTTGTGACGTGGAACTCCGCATAGACCTCGCGGCAAGACGAGTAGTAGCCCAGGTAGAGCACGCCGATCTGGCTGCCCCCGTTGTTCGTGCCCCGGTTCAAGGACACGGGATATTGGAGTGCCACCGGGTTGACGCACGAGGCAGCCTGCGCGGGTGACGCCGATGTCGTGGCGAGGCCGCCGGCGGCGAGTGCTACGGCTGCGACGGCGCGTATCAAACGCTTGAGCTTCATTGAGACGTTGCCTTCCCGTCGGCGGATGCCCACGCGATGGAGCAGCCTGCCGAAGCCCCCCGCTGGCGATTTCATGTTCCAGGGGCCACCGATGGACCGCAAGAGCGGCCGCAGGCGTTTTCGGGACATGTAGGAGATGGCGGCGAGTGGGTGTGATCATCTGATCTGGGGCGTTGTTGCCGTGGGCTCGCGCTGTCCGATGGCGGAAGCGGCGAGGGAGCAGACAGCCCGGGCGCGTGCGGCTAGAGTCCGTAGGGCACGGCCAGCTTGGCTGGCTGCGACGGGAATGGGTCCGACGTCCCTTTCGGGCGTGGGTGCCACGGAAGTTGGCACTGCGTCAATCGCGACAACTTCACACGCGGCCTGTACGTCGGCAGGGCCTCAGTTGATCATCCGTCTTCAGGGTGGTCGACCTGAGACACCTGCCATCCTGCATGCGGTTTGCGCTCAGCTCGGCCGCCCTCCATTCGCGGGAGGGACCCGAGCGTGCAGTTGCAGATCGTCCTTGTCATTCTGGGTGCGGCTGGTGTTGTGTCCGCCTTTCTGTTCGCCCTGAAGGGTCTGCTCGACCAGATTCCCGATGTGATCCGCTCATGGCGCCGCGTCGTGGATGAAGCCCGCCTCTCCCACTCTGATAACGGCCGAACTCCGGAGGACAGTCGCCGCCGTCCGCCAGCATCGACGGATCGTGATGAGGGATTCGGCGGTGCGAGCGGTAGTCAGCGTGAGTCTTGATCGCCTTCGTCGGGGAAGAGGGGGCGCACGCTGTGCTCGCGCAGCAGCGGCAGCATGAACTCCTTGACCAAGAGCCGGGTTTCGGGCCATTCGCTGCCGGTGGCCATGTAGAGGACGGCGGTGCGTTCCACGTCGATGCCGTGCGCGGCGGGGTCGGTGAGCATCTTTGCCAGATAGGCGGTGGAGGTCCGGGAGAAGCTGCGCACCGTTGCCGCGCGGGGTTGGGCGTACGACGTCGTCGCGCACCAGCAGGCGGCGATGCCCGAGCAGCTGCTCACGCCCCCGGCTGCCGGGCCCGAGCACGGCGACCAGGAGCCAGACGCCGCCCGCCGGGAGGCGATCGACCTGACGGCGCTGCGGGCCTTGAGGAAGTCACGCACGGACGTGGAAGCCCTCGATCTCACGGCCGAGCGGGTACTCCGCCTCCAGAACGCGTTCACCAAGGCGGCCGACGACTCCCGCGCCCGCGCGGACCGCTACGCCGAACAGAACGATGCCGACGGAGCGCACCCGGTGCGCCAGGACGACCAGCGGGCGCACCGCTCGCAGGAGCCCGGACCGCACCGCGGCCGGGGGGCCGGCCACTGAGTGCACCCGATGCTGCGCACCCGATGCCGTGATACGCGTCGACGATGCCGGTGGTGGGCGGGTGGTCAGTCGGTCTGGGCCTGTGGCGTTCCTGGGTGGGCGTGGTCGATGACGAGGGCATCGGTGTGGTGTTCGTGGGCTGTGCGTGCGGTCTCCAGCAGGTGTCGCCAGGAGGTGACGGCCGGGCGGCGGCGCAGCAGTCGCGGGAGGGAGGGGGTCTTTGTCCGCGATGGGATGGTGCCCGGGGGGGCCTCTATGAAGCTTCTATGTCCCGTCAACCCCCAATTCGGCCGCGGCGGCGTTGTTGAGATGACGGTAGAGGCGTCGGGCGAGGTAGCGCTTGA
>NZ_JBIAEC010000088.1:0-2987 GCF_042868225.1 Streptomyces sp. NPDC007856
CTCGACAGGCTCCACGGTCTCCAACTCCACGGCGGTGTAAGTCACTTGACGTCTCTCCCATGATCGTCGGATCCGCCGTTAGATTTACACTCCCGTGGACGGTGGAGCGGACCTACGGTGGCTGATCGCATTCAAGATCTCCGCAGATCGTGCACGGGCGGGTGTCCGCTGGTCAGCGCAGACCGGCGCTGCTCGGTCCGTCATGAGTGGTAGGCGTCGCGAAATGACGTCGCGGTGACGCCGTAGTCGAACGGCGCGAATGGGTTCGGACCTGGGACCGAGTCATGAGTCAGGATTTCGGCGGTACGCCCGGCCTCATTGGCTGTGCGGGGCGGATGGGCTGGGTCGCCCCCCCCGAGGTGCGCGCGCGAAGCTGCCGGACCCGGAATGGACGCGCACGGGATGTCCGTGTTCGGCTGGCTGTAAGCCTGCAGTGCAGCCAGCGCCTGGCGATGTCGGTCGGAAAGCCGGTAGACACCGGAGTCATCGAGGGAATTGAGATAGTCGTCGAAGCTCTGGTTCTGGATCGCCAGGTTTCCGATGGCAGACTGGAACGCGTCGGGCACGGCCCGGAACGTCCGTCCGGGCTTCTCTTGGACATCGATCAGGAGCAGTGAGTGCTCGTCAGAGGAGAACGTCACGCGGTCAGCGACGACGAGCACCGGATAGCGCCTGCTGTCCGAGACCAGCGCCGTCAGTTCTGGCACGGACAGATCCCGGTGACTCGGGTCAGCCATGACCGTCACCCAGTCTTCGCCAACCTCGTCCAGCAACGCCTGCCACGCCTCGTCATCGGTGAAATCCGTACGCAGAAGCGGCGAATAGTCGGTCTCGCGCAACTGTGCAGCGGTCATGTGTCCTCCGGTGCTGGGGAAGCCTCAAGTCTACAAGCGACGTGTCAGTACGCCACCGGTTCAGGCAGCTGCAAAACCACTACTCAGGTTGAACTCGTGATGTCCGGCTGTCTCATCGGGCGGTGATCCATGATCAGGCCGGTGGGCGGGAGACAGCCGTCGGCCAGATGGGGCCTGTACTGGATCTTCTTCAGGTACCGCTTGATGACGCGGGTCAGGTGGGCGAGATCCGCGGCGGCGAAGTCGGCCAGGTGCGGGACCAAATACCCTCGGCCGGGTTCAACTCCGGTGCGTAGGAGGACATCTGGTAGATCCGTAACCAGTCCCTGTGCTCGGTTGGCGAAGTCCGCCAGTTCCTTGACCAGGTGCACATTCAGGTTGTCCCAGCACCACACCACCGGGGTGCCGAGCTGCAGGTGGGTCATGGTGATCAGGCCGCGGTACTGGCGCCAGGAGAACGCCTTCGGCTCGCCGCGACAGCCGTGCCATATGTGCAGGGTGTAGAAGAAGCGTGAGCGGTGACCGGTGCGGTAGCAGACCACCCCGGCGATGTTGACCCGCCCGCTGCCCCGGCCGCGCACCCGCACCACGGGCCGGGCACGGTGCCCAGATGTGTCCCTTCGGCGGACTCAGCCCCTGGGCCGCTCGTCCTCGATGCAGATGTACGCGCCCAGGTCCGCCGCAGTCCTTTTACCTCCGGCCACACCCCCGACTTCCACACCTCGATGGTCTTCCCGTCGCGCTCGATCGCCCGCCACAGCGGGACCTGCGCGGACCAGTCGTGCCGGCGCAACAGCTTCCACACGCCCTGGACGGTGTAGCCGGCATGGAACGTCCGGCCGATCAGCAGCTTGACCCGCTTCAGCGTCCAGCCCTGGAACTCGTCGTCCCAGCCGTGCGCCAGCGAACCACGCTGCAACTCCCGCTCCAGCCGCTCCCACTGCGCAGGGCTCAGCCGCTCCGCCGAGACCGGCTCCTTCGAGCGCAAAGCGTCCGCGCCGTTCCGCTGCCACACCCGCCGCCAGCGCCGTTACTGACAGTGAGAATGCGAGTGGTGGTTCTGCTGGTGAGCCTGACTTACTTACTGACGGTGACGGCCATCTCGTCGCGCTCGGCGCCGCGCTGCGCGGGGACCTGCGGGCTGAAGCCGAGCCGGTGCATCAGCCTCGTGGCGCCCGAGACGCTGTAGGAGACGTGGAACTTCCTGCCGATCAGCGTGGCCACCCGCGCCGCGGTCCACACCTGGTCCTCCACCCAGCCGTGCGCGGCCGGCCCCTGCTCGAGGTACGCGGCCAGCTTCTCCAGGCAACGTGGCGACAGACGGCATCGCGCTCCGCTCGGGCCACGGGAGGCCAGCGCCTGCACGCCACCGTAACGCCACAGCTGGTGCCACTGGATAGGCGCCGTGCGACCTCTGTCGGCTTGATCTTCTGCTCGAACAGTTCGGCTGCCTGCATCCGTACCGCCTCACGGCGCTGACGCCCCGCGGGCGTCAGCCCGCCCCCATCCGCATACCTCACACACCCCCGAATACAGCCATCACGCCAGGCGCATCAGGGACTTCGAATGAGTTCACCCTGACCAGCCGAAGTCAGTATTTGCTGGTGCGGGTCGCCTGGGCCGCGAGGTCCTGGTCGAAGCCTGTCAGCACCGTGAGTTCGGCGGTGATCTCGTCGGTCAGCTCCAGCGAACGCAGAGTGAGGCATCGTCCGGGCCGCGTCTGCGATCATCGCGGCGTCCTTCGCGTCTGCCCCACCGAAGGCGTCAACACCAAGACCAGGCGGATCGTGCGCCAGATGCACGGAGGAGCAGGCTTCACCCTTCTTCGCCACCGCATCCTCCTCGGATAGCGGCACGCTCCGTCACCACCGAATGTGAGACAGGGCCGTTTGTTTGACAGACCCATACCATATCTAGCACGTATGTATATGTGACAACGCGAGCGTCGGCACGGCGCGGGGAGCCTGAGCCTTGCCGGGCCGTACCGTCTGCACCTTGCTGGGATGAAACGCATTGCATGGACCGGGCTGCACCACGTCGGGTCGGCCCGCGGTGCGCTGGACCGACTGCGGTGCGCCGGGCTGGGTTGGGATGATGGCCGCCTGCTGGCGGTGCCAGCCGCGGGCTGTGGTG
>NZ_JBIAEC010000089.1:0-2897 GCF_042868225.1 Streptomyces sp. NPDC007856
CCGTCACGGGGCTGAGCCTTCCGACGACCCTTGTCTACGACTACCCCACGGCCTCCGCTCTCGCCGCCCACCTGCGCGACGAACTCCTCGGACGGGAGACCGCGGTGGGCACCCCGGCCCTGACCGCCGTCGCCACGGACACCGACGACCCGATCGCGATCGTCGCGATGAGCTGCCGCTTCCCCGGTGGCGTCCGGTCACCGGAGGACCTCTGGCACCTCGTGACCGACGGCCGCGACGCGATCTCCGGCTTCCCGACCGACCGCGGCTGGAACCTGGAACGCCTCGCCGACCCCGACCCCGAACGGCAGGGCACCTCCTACACCCGTGAGGGCGGCTTCCTCGGCGACGCCGACCGGTTCGACGCGGCCTTCTTCGGCATCTCACCACGTGAGGCGCTGGCGATGGACCCCCAGCAGCGACTGCTGCTGGAAACCGCCTGGGAGGTGTGCGAACGCGCCGGGATCGACCCCACGACGGTGCGCGGCAGCCGTACCGGTGTGTTCGTCGGCACCAACGGACAGGACTACGCGTCCCTGATCGCCGTCCCGCCCAAGGGCATCGAGGGTCACCTCGGCACCGGTAACGCGGCGAGCGTGGTCTCCGGACGTATCTCCTATGTCTTCGGGCTGGAAGGCCCCGCGGTGACCGTCGACACCGCCTGCTCCTCCTCGCTCGTCGCCCTGCACCTGGCGGTGCAGGCGCTGCGCAGTGGCGAGTGCGCGCTGGCGCTGGCCGGCGGCGTCACCGTCATGTCCACCCCCGAGGCCTTCGTCGATTTCAGCCGGCAGCGTGGTCTTGCTGCCGATGGCCGGGTGAAGGCGTTCGCGGCGGGTGCGGACGGTACGGGCTGGGGTGAGGGTGTGGGCATGCTGCTGGTGGAGCGGCTGTCGGATGCCCGGAAGAACGGTCACCCGGTGCTGGCGGTCGTGCGGGGTTCGGCGATCAATCAGGATGGTGCGAGCAATGGTCTGACGGCGCCGAACGGTCCGTCGCAGCAGCGGGTGATCCGGCAGGCGCTGGCGTCGGCGGGTCTGTCGGCGTCGGACGTGGACGCGGTGGAGGCGCACGGTACGGGTACGACGCTGGGTGACCCGATCGAGGCGCAGGCGCTGCTCGCGACGTACGGGCAGGAGCGGGCCGAGGACACGCCGTTGTGGCTGGGCTCGATCAAGTCGAACATCGGTCACACGCAGGCGGCGGCCGGTGTCGCGGGCATCATCAAGATGGTGATGGCGATGCGGCACGGTGTGCTGCCGCGGACCCTGCACGTGGACGAGCCGACGCCGCATGTCGAATGGTCGGCGGGCGCGGTGGAGCTGCTGACGGAGGCGCGGGAGTGGCCGGAGACCGGCCGTCCCCGCCGGGCAGGTGTGTCGTCCTTCGGCCTGAGCGGCACCAACGCCCACACCATCATCGAGCAGGCACCCGAGACGGAGACCGAGACGGTCCCGGACGGCAGCCACGAGCTTCCGGTGCTGCCCTACGTGCTGTCGGCCAAGGACACCGACGCCCTCCGCGCCCAGGCCGGCCGGCTGCACGCCCTCGCCCACGAGGACGCCACAGTTCGCGGCACGGACGTCGCCTATTCCCTGGCGACGGGTCGTGCCGCGCTGGAGCAGCGGGCGGTTGTGGTCGCTGGTGATCGTGAGGGGTTGCTGGCGGGTCTGGATGCCGTGGCTGGTGGCGGAAGCGCTGCCGGGGTCGTGGCTGGTGTGCCGCAGCCGGGTGGGGTGGCGTTCCTGTTCACCGGTCAGGGCAGTCAGCGGCTGGGGATGGGCCGGGAGCTTTACGACGCCTGTCCGGTGTTCGCGGACGCGCTGGACGAGGTATGTGCTCACCTTGACCATCACCTTCAGGTGCCGCTCCTCGATGTGCTGTTCGGGGACGATGCCGGGCTGATCGACCGGACGGCGTTCACGCAGCCTGCGTTGTTCGCGGTGGAGGTGGCGCTGTTCCGGCTGCTTGGGTCGTGGGGTGTGCGCCCGGACTTCGTGTCCGGTCATTCGATCGGTGAGATCGCTGCGGCGCATTGTGCGGGTGTGCTGTCGCTGGAGGACGCGTGCACGCTGGTGGCGGCGCGGGGTCGGCTGATGCAGGAGCTGCCGTCCGGTGGTGCGATGGTGGCGGTGCAGGCTGCCGAGGACGAGGTGGTGCCGTATCTGACGGACGCGGTGAGCATCGCGGCGGTCAACGGGCCGGTGTCTGTGGTGGTCGCGGGTGACGAGGACGCGGTACTGGAGATCGCGGGCCGCTTCGAGGAGCTGGGCCGGAAGATCAAGCGCCTGACGGTCAGTCACGCGTTCCACTCGCCGCACATGGACGGCATGCTGGACGCCTTCCGCGAGGTCGCCGAAAGCCTGACGTACGAGGCTCCGCGTCTTCCGGTGGTCTCCAACCTCACTAGTTCCGTGGTGGGTGTCGAGGAGATCTGCTCGCCGGAGTTCTGGGTGCGGCATGTGCGGGAGGCTGTGCGGTTCCTGGACGGCGTCCGGGTGCTGGAGGCCGAGGGCGTCACGACCTTCGTCGAGTTGGGTCCGGACGGTGTGCTGTCGGCCATGGTGCAGGAGTGTGTCCCAGGTGGCACGCAGGTCTGCGCCCCGCTGATGCGTCGCGGTCGCGACGAGGCTGGGACACTCGTCACGGCGCTGGCCCAGGTGTACGTCGCGGGCGCGGACGTCGAGTGGGAGGCCTTCTTCGCCGGGACCGGCGCTCGTCGGGTACAACTGCCCACCTATCCCTTCCAGGGCCGGCGTTACTGGCCCGGACCGGAAGCAGTCGTCGGCGGGGATCTCGAAGCCGTCGGTCTGGGTGTTGCGGGTCATCCGTTGTTGGGTGCTGCGGTGGCGTTGGCGGACAGTGACGGGTTTTTGTTCACGGGTGTGTTGTCGGCGGGT
>NZ_JBIAEC010000090.1:0-2844 GCF_042868225.1 Streptomyces sp. NPDC007856
CAAGAGGCTGACCCATCACGACGCCGGCACAAGCCCGGCCGCGGTACCAGACGCCGTGACCACGATCGCCGCCAACAACCCGCACCTGCACTACAGGTTCCGGTGATGTACGAGCCGCCGGGCGAGGCGAGGAAGCACACAAGGCCGGACACTTCTTCGGGGCGGCCGAGCCGGCCGAGCGGCACGGCCTGCTCCCAGCGACGGCGATCCGCCTCGTCGTACGCGGCCTGAAGCCCTTCGGTGGCGACGGTTCCGGGGGCGACGCAGACGATGCGGATGCCGTAGCGGCTCCACTCCAGCGACAGTCCAGCGGCGAGGTTCTCCAGCGCGGCGCGGGCGGCGGTGGCGTGCACCATGCCGGGAATGCCGCGGCGCGGGGAGAACGCCATGAAGAAGACGACTCCGGAGCGGTTGGGGATCATGGAGCGGACGGCGACCTCGCGTGTCATCGCCCAGCCGGCGTCCACGGCCAGGTCGTGCACGGCGCGCCAGCCCTTGGGGGTGATCTCCTCGGCGGGGGCGGTGAACTGGCCGCCCGCGTTGTTGACGAGCACGTCGATGCGGCCGAAGGCCTTAAGTGCCGTGTCGACGACACGCTCGACCCCGCCCTCGGCACGGATGTCGGCGGGCACGGCCAGGCAGGTGCCGCCGGCGGCCTCGATCTCGGCAGCCACCTTCTCAAGGGGTTCGGGCCTGCGGCCGCACACCACGACGCGGGCCCCCAAGGAGGCGAAGTCGATGGCCACGGCCCGGCCGATGCCGGTGCCTCCGCCCGTGACGAGCACGACCTTGTTGTCGTGTACGTCCGGGCGCAGCGGTGTCGATCCCGCAGCGCTCTCTTTCCGTGCCCACAGCGGGGCCCACAGCGGGTTGACGACCCAGATCGCAATCAACTGACTGATCCGTTGGTCGGTAAGTCGGCATCACTGTGAGCCCGCCCTTCGCAGGGTGTCAATAGGTTGTACTAGCTGGACTTTTGCGAATCCTGGCCGAGGTGTGGGTCACCCTGCCGCGACCGGCTGTATTGCGATTTTGGCAACGCAGGCGCTACGGTTCGGCAGCATGGACGAGACAGCCGAGCGCGTGCGCCGGATCATCGACGCGGTCGCAAAGACGCACCGCGACTTCGCGGCCCGGATCGACCTCGAACCGACCAAACTGTCCAAGTCCCTCAAAGGGCACCGCCGCTTCACACCCGGCGAGCTGGCGGCCGTCGCCGCGGCCGCAGGGGTCAGCGTCGACTGGCTGGTGCACGGGGTCGGCCCCGGCCCCGCCGAACAGGGAGCCGGCCCGCTCGGGACAACGCCCGGCGACCCCGACCGAACGGACGCGCGCCGTACCGAGTTCCTCGAGGCCGCCTGGCGGCTGATCTCGCAACACGGCTACCACGCCGTACGGATCGCCGACATCGCCCGCGCCTGCGGCACCAGCAGCGGCGCCGTACACTACTACTTCCCAACCAAGCAGGACGTCCTCAACGCCGCTCTGCTGCACTGCGTCGAGAGCGCCTTCGAGCGCCAGAGCGGCGAGCTGAGAAGCGTGGACAGCGCACACGCACGGCTGCTGCGGCTGATCGACATGCAGCTTCCGGCCGGCGGCCGGGTCCGGGACGAGTGGCTGGTCTGGCTGCAGTTCTGGGCCGAGACCGCCCTGCGCCCCGAACTGCGCTCCATCCACAACGACTTCTACGCCCGCTGGCGCGAGGCCGTGGTCCGCATCGTGCGCCGGGGCCAGCACCAGGGGCAGTTCCGGGCCGACACCGACGCCGAACAGCTCGCGCTCGGCCTCACCGCGCTCACCGACGGCCTGGCCATCCAGGTACTGACCGGAGCGCCCGGAGTGACGCCCGAGCGGATGCGGAGCGTCCTGCTGGACTTCATCGAACGCGAGCTCCTCGCGCCCAAGAACGCGCCCACGAGCGAGGTGGAACATGCCGGTGCCTGATCCCAACGAGCCGGAGGGAAGCGGGATGGACCAGCTGGAGGAGCAGGTCCGCGCCAACCTCGCCGCCTTCCCGCGGCGTACCGCGGCGGCACCGCCCAACGCCCGTCGCGCGGGCGTGTGCCTCACCCTCCACCCGCACCGCGGCGAACCCCATCTGCTGCTGATCAAACGGGTCGCCCGCGGCCGCAACGCGGGCCAGTGGGCGCTGCCCGGCGGCCGGCTCGACGGCACCGAGACCCCGCAGCAGGCGGCGCTGCGCGAGCTCGCCGAAGAGACCGGCATCTGCGCCGGCCCGGCCGAAGTGGCCGGACAGCTAGACGACTTCGTCACCGACTCGGGGTTCGTCATCACACCCGTAGTGGTGCTGGTGCGGCTTCCGCTACGACTGGAACGCAACCCTGACGAGGTGCACTCCCTGCACCCGATCCCGCTGCGCCGGCTCACGGATCCGGACGTTCCGCGCTGGCGGACGGATCCGCGGGGCCGGCCGCTGCTGCAGATGCCGCTGCGGCGGGGCATGGTGATCCACGCCCCGACCGGCGCCCTGCTATGGCAGTTCCGCGAGGTCGCCCTGCTCGGACGCGCCACCCGGGTCGCCGACCTGACCCAGCCGGACTTCACCCGCACCTGAGCACGACGACGCAGAGCAGGCCACGTACCAGGCCGGTCGTGTAGTCGTGGTCGATGGCGTAGGCGGGAGCGTCACAGGTGGCGCAGTTGCCGTCCTGCAGGTCATGGAGTCGCCACCATGCGTACCAGCGCGGGAACCTTGGGGTCGGGCCATTGTTCGGGCCGGGCCTCAGACCGGCAGCCTCGCTCATTGTGCAGTCCGGCAGGTTTCGCGACCTTGTGATGGGCGACGGCCTCCACCTCCAGCGCTTCAGCAAATCCTCAACGACT
>NZ_JBIAEC010000091.1:0-2783 GCF_042868225.1 Streptomyces sp. NPDC007856
CTGGCAACCCGACTGGTCAGCCGGATCCGGTCGCTCCTCGGCGTGGAGATACCGATCCGCGAAATCTTCACCGCCCCGACCGTCGCCGGGCTCGCCGACCGTCTTGACTCCACACAGCGTGTCCGCCCCGCGCTTCGCCGTATGTCGCACTCCAAGTAAGGAACTGTCGTGATCCCTGCGTCCTATACCCAGCGTGGCCTGTGGTTTCTGAACCAAGCCGACGGCGGAGCGACATACAACCTTCCGTTGATCGTGCGGATGTTTGGCACATTGAACCAACGGGCGCTGCAGTTGGCGCTGCATGACTTGGTCGAGCGGCACGAAAGCCTGCGCACGGTGTTCACCGCGGTGGACGGTCGGCCGTATCAGCAGATCATCTCCGATAGGAGCGCATACCCACAGTTGTCCGTGGTGGAGGTCGTTGTCGAGGACCTGGATGAACTAGTCGCGCAGGCCGCTGGACACGCGTTCGATCTGTCTGTGGAGTTGCCGTTGCGCGCGACGCTGCTGGCGGTGGGGCCGGATGAGTACGTGCTGGTGCTGGTGATGCATCACATCGCCTCGGACGGTTGGTCGATGGGGCCGTTGTTGCGGGATCTGTCCGCCGCCTACACGGCACACTGCGAGGGACGGGAGCCTTCGTGGCAGCCGTTGCCGGTGCAGTACGCGGATTACACGCTGTGGCAGCGGGAGCTGTTGGGCGAGGCGGATGACCCGGACAGCGTGCTCGCGCGGCAGGTGGCGTACTGGCGGCAAGTACTCGCGGGAGCACCCGAAGAGCTCGCCCTGCCGCTGGACCGGCCGCGTCCCGCGGTAGTCAGCCACCACGGCGGCATCGCCGACGTGCACGTTCCCGCCGAACTGCACACCCGCATGGTCGAGTTGGCGCGTGAACAGGGCGTGACGATGTTCATGCTGCTGCAGGCGGCGCTGGCGGTGCTACTGTCGCGGCTGGGCGCGGGCCTGGACATCCCGATCGGCAGCCCGGTGGCCGGGCGCACGGATGAGGCACTGGACGAACTCGTCGGATTCTTCGTCAACACGCTGGTACTGCGTACCGACGTGTCGGGTGATCCGTCGTTCAGCGAGTTGCTGGGCCGGGTTCGGGAGCGCGGCCTGGGAGCGCTGGAGCACCAGGATGTGCCGTTCGAGCGGCTGGTCGAAGAGCTGGCCCCGGCCCGCTCGACGGCCCGCCACCCGCTGTTCCAGGTCATGCTCGCCGTGCAGAACAACATCGAGGCCCGTCTGGAACTGCCCGGCCTGCGTGTCGAGGCGTATCCGGGCGGCCGGCGTGCGGCGAAGTTCGACCTGGATATCGAGCTCTTCGAGCGGTTCAGTGCCGATGGCGCCCCGGCCGGCCTGGAGGGCGGAATCGTCTTCGCTACGGACCTGTTCGACCAGGCGACCGTCGAGTCCTTCGCCAAGTGGTTGGTAAGGGTGCTGGATGCGGTCACCGCAGACCCGGCCCAGCCGGTCAGCCGGATCCAGTTGCTGGACAGAGCGGAGCTGCGGCGGGTTTTGGTGGAGTGGAATGACACCACGCGCCAGGTTCCCTCCTCGACGTTGCCGGGGTTGTTCGCCGCGCAGGTGGCTCGTACTCCGGATGCGGTCGCGGTGGTGTTCGACGACGTCCGGCTGTCGTATCGGGAGGTGGACGAGCGATCCAACCGGCTGGCCCGCCTGCTGATCGACCGGAGTGTGGGCCCGGAGTCGCTGGTCGGGGTGCTGATGGAGCGCTCCCCGGAGCTGGTCATCGCCCTGCTGGCCATCCTCAAGGCCGGCGGCGCGTATGTGCCGATCGATCCGGACTACCCGGTTGAGCGGATCGCGGACACCCTGCGCGACGCCGCGCCGATAGCGGTACTGACCACCACGCAGGTCGCCGGCCAGGTCACCCCCGCACTCGAGAACCTCGACGGGGTGGGTGGGTTTGATGATCGGGGCTGGGTTGCGGTGGATGATCCGCAGGTCCAGGCCAGCCTGGCCGGTCTGGATGGCGGCGTGGTGGGTGATGGGGAGCGGTGCACGCAGCTACTGCCCGACCACCCGGCGTATGTGATCTACACCTCCGGATCCACCGGCCGACCCAAGGGCGTGGCCGTACCGCATATGAATGTGGTGAGTCTGTTCGCGGGGACGGACGAGTGGTTCGGTTTTGGAACCGATGATGTCTGGACGTGGTTCCACTCGTACGCGTTCGACTTCTCGGTGTGGGAGCTATGGGGTGCGCTGCTGCATGGCGGGCGCCTGGTGGTGGTTCCCTTTGCGGTTTCCAGGTCCCCGCGGGAGTTCCTGGAGCTGCTGGTGCGGGAACGGGTAACCGTCCTCAACCAGACGCCCTCGGCGTTCTACCAGTTGATGCAGGCCGATGCGGAGCATCCGCGGCTGGGCGCGGAACTGGCGTTGCGGTCGGTGGTGTTCGGTGGTGAGGCGCTGGACCTTGGGCGGTTGCGGGGCTGGTATAAGCGCCATCGTGATGACGCGCCGGTTCTGGTGAACATGTACGGCATCACCGAAACTACGGTTCACGTGAGCTACCTGGCGCTGGATACGGCGATGGCAGCGGCGGGGCGTGCCGCCAGCCTGATCGGCAGGGGCATCCCGGGTCTGCGTACCTATGTGCTGGACGGCGCACTGCGGCCGGTGGCGCCGGGCGTGGCTGGCGAGCTGTATGTGGCGGGTTCGCAGCTTGCGCGGGGGTATCTGGGTCGTGCGGGGTTGACGGCGCAGCGGTTCGTGGCGTGTCCGTTCGGGGAGCCGGGTGAGCGGATGTATCGCACCGG
>NZ_JBIAEC010000092.1:0-2568 GCF_042868225.1 Streptomyces sp. NPDC007856
TTGGCTCGTAAGGCGGTGACGGGCGGACGCACGCTCATGGTCCACCGTCCCACGAACTCCGCCTGAGCAAGCAGTAATTGAAATACAAGCCCCCGCCGTGCCGGAGTACTGCCGCTGCACCCCCGCAGAAGTGGTGCCCTTCTTCACAAAGCCGGTCTCATCCACGATCAGCACACCGCCGTCGGTGCCGAGGTGGTCGGCAACGTAGGTGCGCAGGTCGTCACGAACGGCATCAGCGTCCCAGCGGGCGTAGCGCAGCAGATGCTGCATCGGCCCGGGTCGGACGTGGCCGGCCTGCTCGGCCAGCTGCCAGCAGTTCTTGCGCTCGACATCCGACAACAGCCCGAGCAGATAGGCGCGGGCCGTGGCCCGAGGCTCAACTCGGCCGAAGCGGCCCGCGATCCGGGCCATGACTTGGTCGAACATCGCCCGCCAACGGCCAGGGTCTACGCTATGGCCCGCGGCCACCACACGATCTTCGTTTGTCCACACACCAACCGATGATCACGCGGTGGCCGTACCCGTTCCCAGCTGGATCCGCCGCAAGATCGCGAAACCAGAGCGGAGTACTAGACGGGTGTCCATGTATCATGGACACCCGTCTATAAAGCTGAGGAGTGGCGTACCCCATGGAGACAACTGCGAATGTGCTGGTCGCGCTGGTAGCCACGCTGCACGCGTACTTCCTGATTCTCGAGATGTTCCTGTGGGAGAGGAGAACCGGCCGCAGGCTCTCCGGCTTTGATGCGGCCATGGCTCGCGCCACCGCCCCGCTCGCCGCGAACCAAGGCCTCTACAACGGGTTCCTGGCTGCCGGACTGGTCTGGGCTCTGGTAGCAGAGAATCCGACCGGGTTCCGGGTCCAGGTCTTCTTTCTCGCCTGCGTGCTCATCGCCGGACTGTACGGCGGATTCACCGCCAACCGGCGCATCTTCATCGCCCAGGCGCTGCCCGGGGCACTGGCACTCGCCGCCGTCCTGCTGGCCCGGTGACCGTCGTGCAGGCAGATCCCCGTACGGCACGCACCCGGGCCGAGCTGCACCGGGCACTGCTGGAGGAGTGCGCCCACCGCCCGCTGGCGGAGGTCAGCGTCGCCGCGCTGGTGCGCCGGGCGGGAGTTGGCCGCGCCACGTTCTACCTCCACTACGCAGACCTGGAGGCGCTCGCCGTCGACGCCTGCGTCGATATCGTCCGCGAAGCCGTGGACGCCCTGCACGCGTGGCGCGGCTCACCCGATCCCGACACCCCGCCGCCCGCCCTGCTTGCCTTCTTCGACCGTCTCGCCCCGCACGCCGGGCTCTACCGGGAACTGCTACGCCCGGGCGGCAGCGGCCCCCTCGGCCATGTGCTCCACCAGGATCTGCGGGCCCGCAGCCACACCGAGCGGACACTGGCTGGTGCACCGGAGCCCGACCTGGTCGCCTCGGCCGTGGCCGCGGCCTTCGCCGGGGTTCTTGCCGACTGGCTGCACGGTCTCATCGAGGCCACTCCCACCGAGATCGCGCAGCGGGTCTGGCGCCTGCTCGTCCACCTGCACCGCACGCACCTTCCCTGACGAGGGCCTTCCCAACCGCCCACCACTGCCGCAGGGTTCACCCGCCATCGGCAAGCCGCCCCGAACCCTCCAGAAGCCCACTTGGCATCCTCGCCAGCCGGCAGTAGCCGGTCGGCACACCAGCCACGAAACCCATCGGCGCCTGCACCCAGGCCCGCGCCGTTATGTCCCGCCTCAACAACAGCCGTGCGGCGCACCATCCGCGACAATGCCCAGCCGCGCGGCCACCCCATAGCGGCGCCAGCTCGGGCCTGCCGACAGCGCCGTCCTCAACGGCCTGCGCCCACCAGTGCGCGGGCCGTCGCTGATGCGTAGCGGTTGCGGGGCTTACCCGGCGTCGCCCCATGGTGTCGGCCACCGGCGGCATCGTGCTGGCGGTCGCGTGCTCCGTCCGGGTCCGGGTCAACCAGGGCCGCACCTCCATCCGCGCCGACACCCTGGCCCACCGCCTACCCGCCACGGCCTGGCAACGGCACAGTGCCGGCCCCGGGGCGAAGGACCCGCGCTACTACGACTGGGCCTGGATCCACATCGGCACCGTCAGCCACCGCCACCTGCTCATCCGCCGCAACCGGATCACCGGTGAACTCGCCTTCTACCTGTGCTGGTCACCCACCGAGGTGGCGCTGGCGGAGCTGGTCCGCGTTGCTGGCGTCCGCTGGAGCGTGGAGGAATGCTTCCAGGCAGCCAAGGTCGGACTCGACCACTACCAGGTCAGGCACTGGACCTCATGGCACCGGCACATCACGCTCGCCATGTTCGCCCTGGCCTTCCTGACCGCCGTCGCCGCCAGCGCAGCCCCCGACCGCCTGCCGATCCGCACCACCCCACCCGCAGCAGCGAACCGGTCACGCTGACCGTCCCGGAGATCCGCCACCTACTCACCGTCGCCCTCACCTCACCGGCCACGTCCACGACCGGGAGTGTAAATCTAACGGCGGATCCGACGATCATGGGAGAGACGTCAAGTGACTTACACCGCCGTGGAGTTGGAGACCGTGGAGCCTGTCGAG
>NZ_JBIAEC010000093.1:0-2354 GCF_042868225.1 Streptomyces sp. NPDC007856
AGTTCGAAGTGGGTGAGGATCTCGTCCAGCACCTGGGCGAACACGGGATAAGCGTCGTACAGCTCCCGGCCCATCCCCAGCCGCTGGCTGCCCTGCCCGGTGAACAGGAACGCCAGCTTGCCCGTGGTGGCCGTGGCGCGCACCAGGCCCGTGGCCGTCCCGTCCTCGGCGAGAGCCGTCAGGCCGGCGAGGAGGGTGTCCCGGTCGGTGCCGACGACCGCCGCGCGGTGGTCGAAGGCCGCCCGTCCGGTGGCCAGCGAGTAGCCGACGTCTACGGGCGAGAGGTCCGGGTCGGCCGCCATGCGGTCCCTCAGCCGCTGGGCCTGGGCGTGCAGCGCGTCGGCGGTCTTGGCGGTGAGTACCAGGGGTGTGGCCCGCGGTGCCGGCTCCGTCCGGACGGCAGGTGCCGGCTCGTCGGAGGGCGCCTGTTCGAGGATGGTGTGGGCGTTGGTGCCGCTGATGCCGAAGGAAGACACCGCCGCCCGGCGGGGTCGGCCGGTCTCCGGCCACTCCCGCGCCTCGGTCAGCAGCTCCACCGCACCCGCAGACCAGTCCACGTGCGGGGACGGCTCGTCCACGTGCAGGGTCCGCGGCAGCACACCGTGCCGCATCGCCATCACCATCTTGATGATCCCGGCGACACCGGCAGCCGCCTGCGTGTGACCGATGTTCGACTTTATCGAGCCCAGCCACAGCGGCGTGTCCTCGGCCCGGGCCTTGCCGTAGGTGGCCAGCAGCGCCTGCGCCTCGATCGGGTCACCCAGCGTCGTACCCGTACCGTGCGCCTCCACCACGTCGATCTGGTCGCCGGCCAGGCCCGCGCCCGCCAGTGCCTGACGGATGACGCGCTGCTGGGACGGGCCGTTCGGCGCGGTGAGGCCGTTGCTCGCGCCGTCCTGATTGATGGCGCTGCCGCGTACGACGGCGAGGACCGGATGGCCGTTCCTGCGGGCGTCGGAGAGCCGTTCCACGAGCAGCATGCCTGCGCCCTCCGACCAGCTGGTCCCGTCGGCGGCCGCCGCGAACGACTTGATGCGGCCGTCGGCCGCGAGCCCGCGCTGGCGGCTGAACTCGGTGAAGGTGCCGGGAGTGGACATGACCGTCACACCGCCCGCGAGCGCCATGGAGCACTCGCCGCTGCGCAGCGCCTGGATCGCCCAGTGCAGGGCGACGAGCGACGACGAGCAGGCCGTGTCGACGGTGACCGCCGGGCCTTCGAGGCCGAAGGCGTAGGCGACGCGGCCGGAGGCGATGCTGCCGGAGTTGCCGGTGCCGAGGTAGCCCTCGACGCCGTCGGGCACGGAGGTGATCCGGGTGGCGTAGTCGTGGTACATGATGCCCGCGAAGACACCCGTGCGGCTGCCACGCATCGTGGCCGGATCGATCCCGGCGCGTTCGAACGCCTCCCAGGTGGTTTCCAGCAGCAGCCGCTGCTGCGGGTCCATCGCCACCGCCTCGCGCGGGCTGATGCCGAAGAACGCCGGGTCGAACTCGCCCGCGTCGTGCAGGAATCCGCCCTCGCGGGTGTAGCTGGTGCCCTTGCCGTCCGGGTCCGGGTCGTACAGCGCCGCCAGGTCCCAGCCACGTCCCTGGGGGAACTCGCTGATGGCGTCGCCGCCGCCCAGGACCAGGTTCCACAGGTCCTCCGGGGTCTGCACGCCGCCGGGGTAGCGGCAGCTCATGCCGACGATGGCTATCGGGTCGTCGTCGGTGATCGGGCCGGTGATTCCGCTCTCGGCCTGTTCGGCGTCGTTTGCGCCGCCCAGGAGCTCGGAGCGCAGGTACTCGGTCAGGGCGAGCGGAGTCGGGTGGTCGAAGACGAGGGTGGCGGGCAGCCGCTGCCCGATGGCCGTGCCGAGCCGGTTGCGCAGCTCGACGGAGGTCAGTGAGTCGAAGCCGAGTTCCTTGAAGGCCCGGCCGGCCTCGATCGTGTCCGGTGAGGGATGTCCGAGGACCACCGCCACCTGGCCGCGCACCAGTTCCAGCAGGGCCGCCTGCTGCTCCTCGGCGGGGCGTCCGGTGAGCTGCTGCGCCAGTTCGCCCGCGGCGGCCGTGTCCGCGGCCGCGGCCGCACGTCGGACCGGTACCCGCACCAGGCCGCGCAGCAGCGTCGGCAGCATCCCGGTGCTCGCCTGCGCCCGCAGCGCCGCCGGGTCCAGGGGGACGGGCACCAGCAGAGCGTCGGCGGCCTGTTGGGCGGACCGGCCGACCGCGCGGTCGAAGAGGGCGAGGCCCGTGTCGACGGTGAGTGCGGTGATGCCGCCCCGCTGGATGCGTTCGCGGTCGGTGCGGGCGAGTGCGCCGCCCATGCCGTCGGCGGTGTCCCACAGACCCCACGCCAGCGACACCGCCGG
>NZ_JBIAEC010000094.1:0-2323 GCF_042868225.1 Streptomyces sp. NPDC007856
AGCTTGTCCAGGCCCGGGTAGACCGCCGCGAACAGCGCCGGGATGATCGCGAAGTACTTCGCGACGTCGTTGGCGATGGAGAACGTCGTCAACGCTCCCCGGGTGATGAGGAGTTGCTTGCCGATCTCGACGATCTCGATCAGCTTGGTCGGGTTGGAGTCGAGGTCGACCATGTTGCCGGCCTCCTTGGCGGCCGACGTACCCGTGTTCATCGCCACGCCGACGTCCGCCTGGGCCAGCGCGGGCGCGTCGTTGGTGCCGTCGCCGGTCATCGCGACCAGCTTGCCGCCGGCCTGCTCCCGCTTGATGAGGGCCATCTTGTCCTCGGGAGTGGCCTCGGCGAGGAAGTCGTCGACGCCCGCCTCCTCGGCGATCGCCTTCGCGGTCAGCGGGTTGTCGCCCGTGATCATGACGGTCTTGATGCCCATGCGGCGCAGTTCCTCGAACCGCTCCCGCATGCCCTCCTTGACGACGTCCTTCAAGTAGATGACACCCAGCACCCGGGCGCCCTTGTCGTCGTGCACGGCGACCAGCAGCGGGGTGCCGCCCGCCTCGGAGATCCGGTTGGCCATGCCGTCCGCGTCCTCGGCGACCGTGCCGCCCTGCGCCTCGACCCAGGCGATCACCGAGGCGGTGGCGCCCTTGCGGACTTTCCGGCCGTCGACGTCCACACCCGACATGCGGGTCTGGGCGGTGAACTCGATCCACTCGGCGCCGGCCAGTTCGCCCTGGTGGCGCTCGCGCAGCCCGTACTTCTCCTTGGCCAGGACGACGATGGAGCGGCCCTCGGGGGTCTCGTCCGCGAGGGAGGACAGCTGGGCGGCGTCGGCGACCTCGGCCTCGGTGGTGCCCCTGACCGGCACGAACTCGGCGGCCTGCCGGTTGCCGAGGGTGATCGTGCCGGTCTTGTCCAGCAGCAGCGTGGAGACGTCACCGGCGGCCTCGACCGCGCGCCCGGACATCGCCAGCACGTTGCGCTGCACCAGCCGGTCCATGCCCGCGATGCCGATCGCGGACAGCAGGGCGCCGATCGTGGTCGGGATCAGGCAGACCAGCAGGGCGACCAGCACGACCATGGTCAGGTGCGTGCCCGCGAACGTGGCGAACGGCGGCAGCGTAGCCACCGCCAGCAGGAACACGATGGTCAGCGAGGCGAGCAGGATGTTCAGCGCGATCTCGTTGGGCGTCTTCTGCCGGGCCGCGCCCTCGACCAGGTTGATCATCCGGTCGATGAAGGTCTCGCCGGGCTTCGTCGTGATCTTGATGACGATCCGGTCGGACAGCACCTTCGTGCCGCCCGTGACGGCGCAACGGTCGCCGCCGGACTCCCGGATCACCGGGGCGGACTCGCCGGTGATCGCCGACTCGTCCACCGAGGCGACGCCCTCGACGACGTCGCCGTCGCCGGGGATGATGTCACCGGCCTCGCAGACCACCAGGTCACCGATGGTCAGCGCGGTACCGGGTACCTGCTCCTCCGTGCCGTCCTTCAGCAGCCGGCGGGCGATGGTGTCGGTCTTGGCCTTGCGCAGGGTCTCGGCCTGCGCCTTGCCCCGGCCCTCGGCGACCGCCTCCGCCAGGTTGGCGAAGATCACGGTCAGCCACAGCCACGCGCTGATGGTCCAGCCGAACCAGTCACTCGCGTGCTGGAACGAGAAGACCGTGGTCAGGATGGATCCGATCCACACCACGAACATCACGGGCGACTTGACCATCACCCGCGGGTCGAGCTTGCGGAACGCCTCCGGCAGAGACTTCAGAAGCTGTTTGGGGTCGAAGAGGCCCGCGCCGACACGGCCCTCGTCGGGCTTGTGCCCAGTGGGGACGTCGCTGTGCGGTGCCCGGGTGGGAGTGCCTGTGGACATCGAGTCCTCTTGCTTGTCTATGCCAGTGGTCATGACGCCAGCCCCTCGGCGAGCGGACCCAGCGCCAGGGCCGGGAAGTAGGTCAGACCGGTGATGATCAGGATCGCGCCGACCAGCAGGCCGGTGAACAGCGGCTTCTCGGTGCGCAGGGTGCCCGCGGTCACCGGTACCGGCGTCTGCTCGGCGAGCGAGCCAGCCAGCGCCAGCACGAACACCATCGGCAGGAAGCGGCCCAGCAGCATCGCGAGCCCGGTCATGGTGTTGAACCAGTCGGTGTTCGCGTTCAGGCCGGCGAAGGCCGAACCGTTGTTGTTCGACGCCGACGTGAAGGCGTACAGCACCTCGGAGAACCCGTGCGCGCCCGAGTTGAGCATCGAGTGCGGCGGCGTCGGCAGCGCCATCGAGGCGGCCGTGAACACCAGCACCAGGGCGGGGGTGATGAGGATGTAGCAGGCGGC
>NZ_JBIAEC010000095.1:0-2312 GCF_042868225.1 Streptomyces sp. NPDC007856
GAAATCCTGTGCACGGTGTTCGCCGACGTCCTCGGCCTGCCCTCGGTCGGGGTCGAGGACAACTTCTTCGACCTCGGCGGACACTCGCTCCTGGCAACCCGACTGGTCAGCCGGATCCGGTCGCTCCTCGGCGTGGAGATACCGATCCGCGAAATCTTCACCGCCCCGACCGTCGCCGGGCTCGCACGGCGACTGGATGAATCCTGCTGGCAGGCTGACAGCAGCGTGCTGCTGCCGTTCCGTTCGCGGGGTGGGCATGCGCCGTTCTTCTGCGTCCACGATGTGCACGGCCTGGGCTGGGAATACACATACCTGGCGCAGTGCATGCCTGCGGAGTATCCGGTCTATGGTCTCCAAGCGCGGGGGTTTGACGGGGCGACGGAGCTTCCTCGTTCCGTAACGGAAATGGCCACTGATTATGTCACCAAAATACGAACGGTTCAGCCGTCCGGCCCGTACCACCTGCTTGGTTGGTCTTTTGGTGGGATCGTTGCCCAGGAGATGGCAGTCCAATTGCAGGCCGCGGGCGAACAGGTTGCTGCTCTAGTCATCCTGGACTCCATTCCATCCACACCAAGGCGAGTCGGCGGGCTTCCCCTCAAGGGCCCTCTGGAGATTTCAGAAATCGCGTCAGCGGCCGCTCGAGAAGCCGAAATATTCGGGGCGTCCCCAGAGAGTGCGTCCGAGACCTACAGGCAGGTCCTCCGAAACAATATAAGGCTTCTAATGGAGCATGAGCCGAGCAAGGTCGAGGGCGAGGTTCTCTTCGTTTCCAGTCGCGAGACGAATGGCTCCGGGCCCGAATTGTGGAGTCCCTACGTCTCCGGTCAGATTCAGGAGCGCGCGGTCGCGTGTCTTCACCGCGAAATGTATCGGCCGGAAATAATGCAAGAGATCTGGGAAATGGTGAAGGGGCGATTGAAGTCATAGCACAGCCCGGTACTACAGCAGCGCTTCACAACCCCGGCGCAGTTCAAGTTTGATGCGGTAAATTCGGTTTGCTGTACGGGTGTCGGCGGTGATTTGCGAAGTGGGTGCGGCTCCCGGTGATCTGCCAATTCTCCACACTGAAGGATCGTCACAGGAGTCGCGCCCGTTTCTGCTTCATCGCTGACCATGCCCCAACGTCGTTCGGATACGGCAGCTGTAGATAGCCGCTGCTGGGTTTTCTGGCTGTGGCCTCGATTCTTCCAAGGGCTTATGGCGAGGTCGCATACGACTGACTGCCCGATATGTCCCGTGCTGTGTCGGGACTGGCCGTCGCGTGACACTGCGGGCACTGCCCTTACAGGCCATCTCATTTGGTGAGTCTGCGGTAGCAGATGAGGGTGCAGGCGATGCTGGTGAAGGCCAGGAAGTGTTCGGCTTTGCGTTCGTAGCGGCGGTGGAGGCGGCGGCATCCGGCGAGCCAGGCCATGGTGCGTTCGATAGTCCAGCGGTGGCGTCCCAGCCGCTGGGAGGACTCGATGCCTTTGCGGGCGATGCGGTGTCGGATGCCGCGCTGGCGTAACCATCGGCGCAGGTGGTTGTAGTCGTAGCCCTTGTCGGCGTGGAGTTTGGCGGGCCGTCGCCGACGTGGTCCGCGCCGGGAGCGGATGGGCGGGATGCCTCGCACGAGCGATTCGAGGGCCTGGCTGTCGTGGAGATTGGCACCGGATATCCCGACGGACAGGGGCAGTCCGGTCCGCTCGGTGATCAAGTGGATCTTTGAGCCGCACTTGCCCCGATCCACCGGATTCGGACCCGTCAGGTCCCCCTTTTCAGGGCCCGCATGTTCACCGAGTCGATCGCGCAGCGGGACCAGTCCAGTTCACCGCGGGAGCCGAGTTCATCCAGGACCAGGCGATGGAGCTTCGCCCACACCCGGGCCTTCGACCACTCGGTGAAACGCCGATGGGCCGTGGGCCCCGACGGTCCGAACGAGGCGGCCGGCAGCTGCTGCCACGTGCAGCCCGACGTGGCCACGAACACGATGGCAGCCAGCACCTCACGGTCACCGTGTCGGCGCCGGCCGCCTCCCTGAGGCCGACTCGGCGCCTCCGGCACCACTCGCTGGAACAACTGCCACAGCTCATCCGGCACCAGCCGCTCAACGATCCCCACACCTGGAGTCTATCGAACACCCCAAATGAGATGACCTCTTAAGAAGTCGTCTCATTTGGTGAGTCGGCGGTAGCAGATGAGGGTGCAGGCGATGCTGGTGAAGGCCAGGAAGTACTCGGCTTTGCGTTCGTAGCGGCGGTGCAGTCGACGGCAGCCGGCGAGCCAGGCCATGGTGCGTTCGATCGTCCAGCGGTGCCGGCCAAGTCGCT
>NZ_JBIAEC010000096.1:0-2304 GCF_042868225.1 Streptomyces sp. NPDC007856
CCTCATCGCCCAAGCACTGCACCCCACCCTCCGCCCCGACACCCCCCTCCACGCCACCTTCGGCACACCCACGGTCCTCACCACATCCACGGACGGGCCGGCCGCCGCACGCCTTGCCACGACCTCCATGGTCACGTCGTATGCCGGGTCCGCCGTCCCGAGCCCTGCCGGCACCGACACGCGGCCCGCAGGCAGTCAGTCCCGTGACACCGTTGTCGACCACGCCTTCACCACACTCGCCCAGCAGCCTGCCAGCGGTTCGGACGCAGACCTCACGACCAGGGCCGCCGCCACTGAGCACGGCGACCGCGACGCATCCGCGCCTGTGTCGGCTCCCAGAACAACCGCAGCAGCGCATGACGTGCTCGTGGCGGCCGTCATGGAGCGTGTGAGCAGGCTGTCCGGGGGTGAAAAGGCGGTCAGTGGCGAGGAGATCCTCGCGCTTGACCAGTCCCTGACCTGGTCGGAGCACACGCGTGCCCGGGCCGAGCGGATCGCCCTTCGCCTGGTAACCGGTGAATGGCCAGGCCTGCACGCCGGAGCGAGGCCGCAGGAGAGGAACCCGGCCGGGCAGACAGGCCCGTCGATCGAACCGACGGAACTCACCGTCCCCGTCCAGGGGCAGGAGGGGTCTCACTCACACACCCGCGACGGGGAACACGACCCGGGACCGGACCCGGTTGCTGTGCCGGGCGCCGGTCCGGCAGCACCGCGAACCCAGACCGACACATCGGACCCACACGATCCCGCAGGCGCGGGCACCGCCGCACCAGCGGTCGCCGACCTCGGGATCCCCGACGAGAGGCGTGCTCCGGAGATCATCCGCAACTGGTCCGACTTCAAGCGTGCATGGGAACCCGATGCTCTCCTCGGCCCGATAGTCGACGCCGTGGCGGACTACAGCAGGTTCACCTCCACGACCCGAAGCCAAGGCGAGCACCGGGCTGACGTCGAGCGCGAGCTGTTGAGGAATGTCGAGGAGGCCGCGCTCAACTGGAAGCACCGCACCACTGCCCGATCCCCAAAGCTGCACGCGCTCGTGGACGAGTTGCTGGGTTACGCCGTGGTACCGCTGCTGAGCGCCCCGGCGTCTGAACCGTCGACGGCGGCTGCGGGCTCCGGCGCCGACATCATGCCGGGCGCGGCATTCGATCGCGACATCGTCATCCACTGGAAACGTCTGTCCGCGCTGCCCGGACTGAAAAATCGTTCGAGTCTTCTCGGCCAGGTCGACGGCGCCGTGGCGGACTACAGCAGGTTCACCTCCAATACCCGGAGCCAAGGCGAGCGCCGGAATCGCGTCGAGCGAACGCTGCTGACAGGGATTGCCGCCGCCGCCGAGGCATGGATGCGCAGCAAGTCCCAGAAAAGTGCCCGAAAGTCGGCCGTGGACCGTCTGCTGGCGTATGCTGCAGCACATCTGGCGGACATCCGGGAAACGCCCGCATACCCGCGTGTAGCGGCCCCTCCCGCGTACTCGGTGCGGTCGGCTCCGACGGCATCCGGTCCTGGTGGGGAGCGCTCACTCACCGAGGTCGATCCGGACGGTGTCTTCCCGGCCCCCGACCGGCAGGGCATTACGACCGAGTCCGCTGCAGCGCAGACCCTGTCGGCACGCGTCGGAAACGAAGGGGCCGTCCGGGGCGCAGAAAGCCCGGTGCCCGAACCTCGGGTCAGTGAGGAGATGCGCGGGCACTATCAGCTGCTCTTCGACGAAGCACGCCAGGCACTGGCCGAACAGACAGCGGAACACCGCGCTGACCTGCGCCGCCGTGCGAACACGATCGTGAACGACGACGGCCATGTGCCGCCGGCCGACCGGGGTGTCGGGCAGGACGAGACGCCCTACGACCGCCTGCACCACGACATCGTCACTGCCGTCGCACACCAACTGCTCCAGTTCCATGGCACCGAAAGAGCAGAAGAACTCTCCGCACGACTGGGCAGAGTCTTCGCGACGATCCGACCACAGTCCTCTGACACAGGCCCACAGTCCCCGACACACCACACACCGGGGACCACCGACATCGGACACGAAGCCGTCCGCGCCACGGAACACGGGCTGGCCGGCACCGCCCGCACAGACACCGGCACGCCCGGCACCTCGCCCGGGGCGCGGGAGGGCGACCCCGGGGCGATCGGGACAGCCTCCTCCACCGGGACGGCCCTCGGCAGTCATGGCGACCGCAACGGCCGGGGGCCGATGGTCGGGTCGGACGCTGACACAGGTGATGGGCTTGGCGATCGAAGTGGTGTCGGAGGTCGGCACGTCGACATGCCCGGCACTGTGGGTCCCAGCCGTCA
>NZ_JBIAEC010000097.1:0-2244 GCF_042868225.1 Streptomyces sp. NPDC007856
CGCGGTGGAACTGCGCAACCGGCTGACCGCGGCCACCGAGGTCCGCCTCCCCGCGACCCTGATCTTCGACTACCCCACGCCCACCGCCCTGGCCGCCTTCCTCCGGGAGGAGACCGCCCCGGACGGGCCGGCGGCGGTGACCCCGCTGCTCGCGGAGCTCGACAGGCTGGAGGCATCTCTGGCGGTGGTCCTCCCCGATGACGACGGGCATGCGCAGATCACCGCACGCCTCCAGGACCTGCTGGCCAAGTGGGGTGACGGCCGGAAGGAGCCGGAGGACGACGCGGCTGCGGCCGAGGTCGCCGAGGAGATCGAATCGGCGACGGACGACGACCTGTTCGACTTCATCGGTAAAGAGTTCGGGATCTCCTGACGTGAACGGCTCCGCCTTTCTGGCTGCCGCGAGAGGGATGCACGTATGAACGAGGAAAAGCTCCGCTACTTTCTCAAGCGGGTGACGGCGGACCTTCATGAAACCCGGCGCCGCCTGGAGGAAGTCGAGTCCGGGGAGCAGGAACCGATCGCGATCGTCGGGATGAGCTGCCGCTACCCCGGTGGCGTCGGATCGCCCGAGGACCTGTGGCAGCTGGTCCTGGACGGCCGGGACGCGATCACCGGTTTCCCGACCGACCGCGGCTGGGACATCGAGCGTCTCTTCGACGCCGATCCCGAACAAAAGGGCACGAGTTACGTCAGCGAAGGCGGGTTCCTGCACGACGCCAACTACTTCGACCCGGCGTTCTTCGGCATCAGCCCGCGTGAGGCGCTGGCGATGGACCCGCAGCAGCGGCTGCTGCTGGAGACCACCTGGGAGGTGTTCGAACGCGCGGGCATCGACCCGGCGTCGGTGCGCGGCAGCCGGACGGGTGTCTTCGCCGGCGTGATGTACCACGACTACACCTCCCGCCTGCGCGCCGTACCCGAAGGCGTGGAGGGCTACCTCGGCACCGGCGGATCCAGCAGCATCGCCTCCGGCCGTGTGGCCTACTCGTTCGGCCTGGAGGGCCCGGCGGTCACCGTCGACACCGCCTGCTCGTCCTCGCTGGTCACCCTGCACCTGGCCGTCCAGGCGCTGCGCAACGGCGAGTGCTCGCTGGCGCTGGCCGGCGGTGTCACCGTCATGCCGACACCGGGTACCTTCACCGAGTTCAGCCGTCAGCGCGGCCTGTCCTTCGACGGCCGCTGCAAGTCGTTCGCCGCCGCGGCGGACGGCACGGGCTGGGGCGAGGGCGTGGGCATGGTCTTGGTGGAGCGGCTCTCGGACGCCCGGAAGAACGGCCACCCCGTGCTGGCCGTGGTCCGCGGCTCAGCGGTCAACCAGGACGGCGCGAGCAACGGCCTGACGGCGCCGAACGGTCCCTCGCAGCAGCGAGTGATCCGGCAGGCACTGGCCAACGCCCGGCTGACCACGAAGGACGTCGACGTGGTGGAGGCGCACGGCACGGGTACGACGCTGGGCGACCCGATCGAGGCGCAGGCGCTGCTGGCGACCTACGGCAGGGCACGGGCCGAGGAGACGCCGCTGTGGCTGGGCTCGATCAAGTCGAACATCGGTCACACGCAGGCGGCTGCCGGTGTCGCCGGGATCATCAAGATGGTGATGGCGATGCGGCACGGTGTGCTGCCGCGGACCCTGCACGTCGACGAGCCGTCCCCGCACGTGGACTGGGCGGCGGGCGCGGTGGAGCTGCTGACCGAGGCGCGGGAGTGGCCGGAGACCGGCCGTCCCCGCCGGGCGGCGGTGTCCTCCTTCGGCATCAGCGGCACCAACGCCCATGTCATCGTCGAACAGCCGCCACTGGCCGACGACGGACAGCTCTCACCCGAGGACGGCACGGCGGCCTCGCCCGCCAAGATCTCGCTGCCTGTGCTGCCCTGGCTCCTGTCGGCCCGAGGCGAGCAGGCGCTGTGCGCCCAGGCGGAGCGGTTGCTGGCCCACATACAGCAGCGCCCCGAACTCGACCCGACCGACATCGCTCACTCCCTGGCGACGACACGGTCCGCCCTGGAGACCCGCGCCGTGGTGATCGCGGCCGACCGCCGCACCTTCCTCGACCGTCTGGCCGAGGTGGCCGCCGGCAAGACCCCGGCCGGCATGCCGTTCGGAAACGCCGACGGCCGGGGCAAGCTGGCGTTCCTGTTCACCGGTCAGGGCAGCCAGCGGCTGGGGATGGGCCGGGAGCTGTACGACGCTTATCCCGTGTTCGCCCAGGTGCTGGACGAGATCCTCACCCACTTCGAACT
>NZ_JBIAEC010000098.1:0-2169 GCF_042868225.1 Streptomyces sp. NPDC007856
TGAAGCCGTAAAGAATCAAGGTGCTGCTTTACATGGGCGGGCTCGTTGTCAGGGTATGGCGGTTCCGGAGGAGATCTGTTCCCAACTCCAATGCAGGTTCTCGGTGTTGTTGCCGCATTTGAACGAGCGGCAACGACGGCTGGCCCTGGCTACCGAGGCCCGGCTGCTCGGGCACGGCGGCATACGGGCGGTGGCGCGAATCGCGCAGGTCAGCGAGACGACCGTGCGTCGTGGAGTATCGGAGCTGGAAGCGGGGGCCGGGCCGCTGCCGGACGGCCGGGTGCGTGCACCGGGCGGAGGTCGCAAGCGGGCCGAAGCCAACGATCCTGTCCTACTCAAAGCCTTGTTGGGCCTGGTCGAGCCGGACGAGCGGGGAGATCCTCAGTCTCCGCTGCGGTGGACGACGAAGTCGCTGCGGAACCTGGCCGAGGAGCTGACCCGGCGGGGGCACCCGGTGTCCGCGCCGACGGTGGGTCGGCTGCTCAAGCAGGAGGGCTTCAGCCTGCAGGCGAACGTCAAGACCCTCGAGGGTGCCCAGCATCCTGACCGGGATGCCCAGTTCCGCTACATCAACGAGCAAGTCAAGCAGCATCAGGCCGACGGCGAGCCGGTGATCAGCGTGGACACGAAGAAGCGGGAGCAGATCGGACGGCTGCCCATGGCCGGCCGTGAGTGGCGGCCCAGGGGCGAGCCGGTCGAGGTGGAGGACCATCACTTCTTCTTCAGCGGCCCGGACGTACAGCAGGCGATCCCATACGGGATCTACGACATCGCCCGCAATACCGGCTGGGTCAACGTCGGTGTCGACCACGACACGTCGGTCTTCGCAGTCGAGTCCATCCGCCGCTGGTGGCGCTGTCGCGGCAGCCTCGACTACCCGAAAGCGTCACGGCTACTGATCACCTCGGACGCGGGCGGCTCCAACGGCTACCGCTACCGGGTCTGGAAGAGCGAATTGGCTGCCCTGGCCGCCGAGACGGGCCTGAGCATCACGGTGTGTCACTTTCCTCCGGGCACAAGCAAGTGGAACAAAATCGAGCACCGGCTGTTCTCCCACATCACCCACAACTGGCGCGGCAGGCCGCTGACCAGCCACGAAGTCGTTATCGAGACGATCGCCGCCACCCGCACCCGGGCCGGGCTGCACGTCGAGGCCCACCTGGATCCCGGTGACTACCCCACCGGCATCGCGATCAGCAAGGATCGCTTCGCCGCGCTGCCGCTGGTCCGGCACGAGGTTCACGGCCAGTGGAACTACACCCTGCTGCCCGAAGCCTCCGCGCCACAGGTGTCGCCCGTCGGCGAGGCACACGGCGTCGCCGACCGCCGCCGCGAACTTCTCACCCGTCTCGCGGACCCACGCCTGACCGGGCTGAGTACTACGGAACTCGCTACCCTATGCGCCGAGTTGGCCCCGCTGCAGGCCGCCCGGGCCCGGGAACGTTACAGCGAGCAACGCGGCGGACGCGCCCGGCGCGCCACCGGCAATCAGCGGGCCAAGCCGCTGTTCGACGACACGGCCCGGGTGATGCTCACCCTCCTCTACCAGCGGCAGGTGTGCTCGATGAAGCTGCTGGGCGACATGCTGGAGGTGACCCCCACCTGCATCGGCCACCTCGTCGCCGAGACCCGCCGGGTCCTGGAGGACCACGGCCACCAGCCCGGATACGCCTCCAGCCGGTTCACCACGGCGGACGTGCTGATGTCCTTCCTCGACACCGACAAGACCCCGCTGCGGACCCGGATCATGGAGAGCCTGTCCCACCCGAGGCTTCTCGGTATGTCCCGCGCGGACCTGGATGCACTCACCTGCCGTCTCGCCCCTCGCCAGGTCGCCCAGGCCGAACGGGCCTCCTACCAGCGCCGGGGCGCCGATCGGCAGCCAGGCAGCCGCGGCGGCGTCTTCCCACAGAAGCTCGGCGACACAGAACGCGTCGTCGTCGCCATCCTCTATCTGCGGAAACTGTGCACCCTGGACGTACTCGCCGACGCGCTGGGGGACGTGAGCAGGTCCTCGATCGGGAACGTCGTCCGCGAGATCCGGCCCCTGCTTGCAGAAGCCGGACGCCTCCCGCCCCCGGCCACGACCCGCTACCGCACCGCCCCCGATCTCCTTGCCGCCTCGCATGAAGAAACCGACACACCGACAGGTTGATTCTTTACGGCTTC
>NZ_JBIAEC010000099.1:0-2093 GCF_042868225.1 Streptomyces sp. NPDC007856
CGAGACCGTCCTCCCGACCGAACTCACCGCATAGCCTCAAAACGAGATCACCGAGTGGCCGTCGATACACCACCTCGGTGGACGCGACCGGGCTCGGTCCTGCGTCCGGCCACGTACCCGCACCGATGAGCAGGAACACGGGGTGGAGGTCAGGGGAGATACCCACCATCGACGCATGCGCAGGGCGCCTTCGTTGCCGAGTACGGCGTCGCGCCGCCGGGCGGCAGGTCAGCGAGCCGGGAAGTCCGCGGTCCGAAGGGGCGGGGACTGCCTGAAGCGCAGGCTGGCGGTCCTGCTCGTCCAGGCCCGGTAGGCCGAGGAGGCCGGAGAGGATTCGGCGTGAACCTTTTCGGTCCCAGGCCCCGTCTTTAGTGTGAGCGAACGGCAAGTTCGAGTGCGCCAGAACCCGCGGGAGTCCTCTGCGGAAGCGCGCAACAGAATGCGGAAAAGGTCCCCCCGTGTGGCGGAGGGCGGACGGCAACAAGCTTCAGGAGGGGGCCTATGCGCTCCACGACTTGCACGGCCACGGCGAGGTTGCTGCCTTCCAAGTGCGAGAAAATGTTGCGTCGCACGCTCGCGAGGTTGGTGGGCCGCGCCTACTTCAGCTGTGTCCACCCAGAGCTGGCGAGGACGGCGAGCTACGCCCTCGCGTCGCCAGAGCATCTTTCGCGCAGGACCAGCGACTGGGCCTCCAGCCTGTTCACCACCCGGGTCATGCTGCTCAGCGACAGCGCGTGCATGCGGGCGAGCTCATTCATCCGGTTCTGGTTGTCCGACGCCTCGGAGAGAAGTATCAAGACCGTGTACACGGTCTTGGAAATGGGATGTTTCTCAAGCGTGTCTGCGTCTGTGATCCGAGGCAGGAAGGCTATTACCCTGCGGAGAGCCCGCAGGAGCGCGAGGGGCTCGATGGTCGTCCTGTCTGCCATGGACGTGATGTAAGTGGCCGGGGTCGGCTTCAGGGGACGGGTGCACGGCTCCTTCTCCCTCGACTCCCGGCACTGGAAAGTACCGCACATGTTTGTTTCTCCCGATGGAGACAAAATGCAGCGGCTCAAGCAAACGTGTCGAAATAGAGTGACCGGTCATATTGGCCTCGCATCGCAGAACGAGGTCGTGCCCCCGAGTGAAGGAGTCACTCGGAGGTACGGGAGATATGACCTGATCATCCCGACGTGCCCCGCGCGAGCCGAGTCGGCGAGGCACATCGACGGATACGCAAGCCCGCAGCGATCCACGTCGACGGCCCACGTGGAAATGACAGGTATCCCTGGTCAGCCTGTCTGCGCTTCGCCGTCGGCGATGTCCGGTGCCGCGTGTGCGGCCAGTGAGTACATGACCGATCGCTGCTGTTTGTGCCGCTGGACGCGTCCCTTGGCGACCAGCGCCTCGAGCGTGTTCCGCACGACCTGGGGAGTCGGGTTCCGGTCCGGATACTTCCGCAGTAGTTCGTCCCGTAGTTCCTTGGCCAGACGCGGCTCCGCGTGTGCGCCGAGCAACATCGTCAAGACGTCTCCGAGCAGTGGCCGACGCGTCTTCCCCTGCGCGTTCGCCTCCTCGTCGGCGTGTGGGTGCGGGACCGAGGACCCCGGCGCCCCGGCGGACGGAACGGCTTCGGCCCGAGGCACTTGGTTCGCCTGCCTGGGCTCCGGCACGTCCTGCGCCTGCTTGGGCAAGTGCGATGACTCCGGCGGGCCTTCGTATCGTTCGGCAAGAGTCAGGATGTCCACCAGGAGGGCTTCCTCCTGCTTCAACCTGGCGATGGCTTCTGCCAATTCCTGCTGACGAGAGTGATTTTTTTCAAGGTCCGACGCGGCTTGCTCGACGTACCGCGATCGGAGCGTGGCGGCTGATTGGCTGGTCACAACCGTTTGCTCCCTTGTGTGGATGACATTGCGCATGGTACGGGTCATTTGGTGTTGGGTGTAGTCGACCAGGTGCGGGCTCCTGGTTGCGTCCAGGGAAGTGGTGTACGGGTTTGACCTGATCCGGGGGTTTGCTCCGGCGTTGGGATGAGGCCCGCAATAGATGAACGGCCACCGGCTGATCTTCGAGGTGTCGAAGCTCGAAGGAGATCAGCACGATGACCGCAC
>NZ_JBIAEC010000100.1:0-1976 GCF_042868225.1 Streptomyces sp. NPDC007856
GAGTTGTTCGCCGAGGTGGTGCTGCCGGAGCAGGCTGCTGATGCTGCGGGTGCTTTCGGGTTGCACCCGGCCCTCCTCGACGCCGCCCTCCACGCGGTGGGTATCGACAGTGCCGAGCGGCGTGACGGGTCGGTCGCAGGCCCGCTGATCCCGTTCGCTTGGAGTGGGGTGTCGTTGTTCGCGGCGGGGGCGTCGTCGCTGCGGGTGCGGCTTGGTGAGCTCGGCTCGGATGCGGTGTCGTTGCTGGTGGCCGATGGTGCGGGCCGGCCGGTGGCGTCGGTGGGGTCGGTGGCGTTGCGGGCTGCTTCGGCGGAGCAGGTGCGTGCTGCGGCCGGTGAGCGCCACGACTCCCTCTTCCGCGTCGAGTGGACCGCCGTCCCGGTTGCGGAGACCGACCAGGCGGCTGCACATGCCTCCGACGACTGGGCCGTCCTGCCGATGTGCGACCTTTCCGGGCTCCAGGAGGCCTTGGACGGTGGTGGGTCGGTGCCGTCGGTCGTGGTGGTGGAGTGTGGTGCTTCGCTGTCCGGTGAGGCCGGTGGTGGTGTGTCGGGTGTGTCGGCGGGTGTGGTGCGTGGTGTGGTGCACCGGGTTTTGGGTGTGGTGCAGGCGTGGTTGGCTGATGAGCGGTTTGCGGATGGCCGTTTGGTGTTGGTGACCCGGGGTGCTGTGGAGGCGGTTCCGGGTGAGGGGGTTGTGGATCTGGCGGCTGCTGCGGCGCGGGGGTTGTTCCGGTCGGCGCAGTCGGAGAATCCGGGCCGGCTGGTGCTGGTGGATGTCGATGATTCGGTGGTGCGGGTGGATGCCGCGTTGCTGGGTGTCGGTGAGCCGGAGTTGGCGGTGCGTGCTGGTGCGGTGCTGGTGCCGCGTCTGGTGCGGGTGCCGGTGGCCGGTGAGGGCGCAGGTGTGTCCTTCGGTGCTGTGGGTGCTGTGGGTGCTGTGGGTGCCGGGGGCACGGTGCTGGTCACGGGTGCGACGGGGACGTTGGGTGCTTTGGTGGCCCGGCATCTGGTTGCCGAGCACGGCGTACGACACCTGCTGCTGGTGAGTCGCCGCGGCGCCGAGGCCGAGGGCGCGGCCGTGCTGTCCGCCGAGCTTGCGGAGCTGGGTGCAGAGGTCACCTGGGCGGCGTGTGATGTGGCGGATCGCGAGGCGCTGTCCGAGGTGTTGGCATCGGTGTCGGCTGAGCATCCATTGTGTGCTGTGGTGCATGCGGCGGGTGTGCTGGATGACGGTGTGATGTCGTCGTTGACGCCTGAGCGGGTGGACGCGGTGTTGCGTCCGAAGGTGGATGCGGCATTGCTGCTGGATGAGTTGACGCGGGATGCCGGGTTGTCGGCGTTCGTGTTGTTCTCGGGTGCGGCGGCGGTCTTCGGTGCTGCTGGTCAGGGGAACTACGCGGCGGCGAACGCGTTCTTGGAGGGGTTGGCGCAGCGTCGTCGGGCTGAGGGGCTGCCGGCGAGTGCGCTGGCGTGGGGTCTGTGGGCCGAAGCCAGCGGCATGACCGGAACCCTCAGCGACCGTGACCTGCGCCGGATCTCGCGCGACGGAATGACCGCCCTGTCGTCGGAGGAGGGCCTGGCCCTCTTCGACACGGCGGTGGGGGTGGACGAGGCGGTGCTGCTGCCGATGCGGCTGGACCTGGCGGCGCTGCGGGCCGAGGCCGCGGCCACCGGGACGGTCCCGGCACTGCTGCGCGGCCTGGTACGGACGCCACTGCCACGCGTGACGGACGCCGCATCCGGCGGCACCGCGACCTCGCTCGGACAGCGCCTGGCCGGTCTGGCCGCGGTCGAACAGGACCGTGAGCTGCTCGAGTTGGTGCTGCGCAGTGTCGCCGGAGTCCTCGGCTACGCCGGGCCCCAGGCGGTGGCGCCTGGGCGTGCGTTCAAGGAGTTGGGTTTTGATTCGTTGACGGCGGTGGAGCTGCGTAATGACTTGAGGTCGGTTACGGGGCTGCGGTTGCCGGCGACGTT
>NZ_JBIAEC010000101.1:0-1945 GCF_042868225.1 Streptomyces sp. NPDC007856
CAAGCAACGGGCCAGGCACCACGACGTCGGCAAGACCGTCAAACGCGCCGAATCAATCAAGGAACACCAAGCCCAGCGAGGTTAAACGCCAAGCTAAGGGCTTGCCGGGAAACAAGTCGTGGCTTCCGGCTCTGGGACTCGTTGTTTTGGTATGGGAGACCGGAGGGGATCGAGGCCGTCCTGGCTGCGAAGTTACAGGTGTTGTGGCCGCATCTGGACGAGCGTCAGCGTCGGCTGGCCATAGGGGCGGAAGCGCGGTCGCTGGGGCATGGTGGGATCAGGCTCGTCGCTGCTGCGGCCGGGGTTCGGGAGGGCACGGTTTCGCGCGGAGTGGCTGAACTGGAGTCTGGCCAGGCTCCGTTGGGGCGGGTCCGTCGTCCTGGTGGGGGCCGGAAGAAGGCGACCGAGCTGGATGCGGGGCTGCGGCCGGCGCTGCTTGCGTTGGTCGAGCCCGACGAGCGGGGCGATCCGATGTCGCCGCTGCGCTGGACGACGAAGTCGACCCGGAAGCTGGCAGCGGAGCTGACCCGGCAGGGCCACCGGGTCTCCGCCGACACGGTCGCCGGCCTGCTGCGGGAGGAAGGCTTCAATCTGCAGGCCAACGCCAAGACCATCGAGGGTGCTCAGCACCCCGACAGGGACGCCCAGTTCCGCTACCTCAATGAACAGGCACGAGACCACAGGGACGCCGGTGACCCGGTGATCAGCGTGGACAGCAAGAAGAAGGAGCTGATCGGCGACTACAAGAACGCCGGGCACGAATGGCGACCCGCAGGGCAGCCGGTGAGGGTCAAGACGCACGACTTCCCCGGCCAGGCCGAGAAAGCAATTCCGTACGGAATCTACGACATGGCGGCGAACACCGGTTGGGTCAGCATCGGCACCGATCACGACACCGCGGCGTTCGCCGTCGCCTCGATCCGGCGCTGGTGGCAGGCCCGCGGCCGGCACGACTACCCCCGCGCCCGCCGACTGTTAATCACCGCCGACGGCGGGGGCTCCAACGGCTACCGCACCCGCGGCTGGAAGACCCAGCTCGCCGACCTCGCTGCCGAGACCGGCCTTGAGATCACGCCTGTGTCACCTTCCGCCCGGCACCTCGAAGTGGAACAAGATCGAGCACCGGCTGTTCTCCCACATCACCATGAACTGGCGCGGCAGACCCCTGACCAGCCATGAAGTCATGCTCCAAACCATCGCCGCGACCACCAGCCGCACCGGCCTCACCATCCATGCCGAACTCGACAGCGGGGAGTACCCTACCGGCATCCGCATCAGCGACGACGAGATCGCCGCCCTGCCCATCACTCGCCATCGCTTCCACGGCGACTGGAACTACACCCTCCACCCTCAGCGTCCGATGCCCGCGGCGACCACCGGCAGCACACCGGACGAGGCCCTGGCGGACAGACCGACTCGCCTCACGCGGCGTTCGCTCCAGGACCCGGAGTTGACCGGGATGACCCGCCGGCAGCTCAACGAGCTCATCGACTCGTTGACGCCAGCGATGGAGGTTCAACGCGAGCAAGTGCTCCGCACACGTCGGGGCCATGAGCGCCTGGTGGCCCCTGGCGCAGGTGCCAAAGCCAAGCTCACCTCAGCCGACCGGGTCCTGGTCACCGTGCTCCACCTGCGAAAACTCGCGACCATGGACCTCCTGGGCCAGCTCTTCAACTCCACCGCCATGACCATCAGCCGCGCAGTGAAAGACGTCCGCCCGCTCCTGGAAGCCCATGGTATCCATCTCCCCGCCTCAACAGCCCGTTTCCTCAGACGGGAAGACGTCGCCAGGTTCCTCGACCCCGACAGAACCAAGATCAAACCGACGTATTGATTCCCGGCAAGCCCTAAGCTTGGCGTTTAACCTCGCTGGGCTTGGTGTTCCTTGATTGATTCGGCGCGTTTGACGGTCTTGCCGACGTCGTGGTGCCTGGCCCGTTGCTTG
>NZ_JBIAEC010000102.1:0-1875 GCF_042868225.1 Streptomyces sp. NPDC007856
GACATCTCGAAGCGTGGAGAACGGCCGTCTCCGCTGTCCCGTGAAGAACCGCAGGTCAGCAGGACGAGTGACCCGCGAGGTTAAACGCCAAGCTCAGAGGTCGTTCTCTTTCCGAACCTCGTGTGCGGTTTCCGCTGGTCCGGCATGAGATGGCGGCTGGCACGGAAGTCTCGGTCCGTTGCTGACCGAGAGTCGTGGGGGTTGCGGATGCCGTCGATGCGGGCGGTGTTGGAAGCGCGGCAGAAGGCCGCGGCGGTGCGGGTGGAGGATCTCGAAGCCGAGCTGGAGCGGGTGCGGGCGACTCTGGCGGAGGCGGAAGAGGTGCTCAGGCGCCGGGTGATCGGCCTGGAGCAGTATCTGGAGGCGCTGGCCGAGGAGGATGCGCCCGCCGTGGCCGTCGTGTCGCAGAGGAAGCCGGTGGGTCCGCGCCGGGCGGTGCCTCACCGCCAGGACGCGGCCGGAACCGAGGTGCTGTCGGTGGACTACCAGGCGTTGATGGCCGCCGCCCTGGAGGCGGGAGCCGATGGGCTGGGTGCCCGGCGGGCAGCGGTGGTGCTGGCTGGGACAGCGCCTCCGCCTCCCGTGTCGAAGGAGCCAGGGCCCGACTGAAACGGCTGGTGGAACGAGGCTGGCTGGTCGAGGAGAAGCCGGGCAGCTTCATGCTGCCCGTGCCGGAGCAGGACGCTGCCGGCGCTGGGCGGCCAAGCGGCGGCTCATGAGCATGGTCATCGACCACAGGATGACGGTCTCGCTGGTGTCGGTGCGCCGTTCGTAGTCACGGACCAGGCGCCGGCTGCGCAGGAGCCAGGCGAAGGACCTTTCGACGACCCAGCGGCGGGGCAGGACCTCAAAGCCGCTGGCATCGTCGCTGCGGCGGACGATGTCAAGGACGACTCCCAGGTGCTGGGCGGTCCAGTCGGTGAGGTGACCGGTGTAACCGCCGTCGGCCCAGATGCGCGCAAGCCGCCGAAAGTGATTCTTTGCTGCGGACAGCAGGGGGCGAGCCCCGTCCCGGTCGGTCGTGGAGGCCGGCGTGACCAGCACGGCCAGCAGGAGCCCGAGGGTGTCGGTGAGCAGGTGGCGCTTGCGCCCGTTGATCTTCTTCCCGGCGTCGTATCCCCGTGAAGCGAGGGCCACGGTGGTGTCCGCCTTTACCGACTGTGAGTCGACGACCGCCGCGCTCGGCTCCGGGCTGCGGCCCTCAGACATGCGGACGGCTTCGCGCAGCCGGTCGTGCAGCTCGGTCACCAGTCCCGTGTCCCGCCAGCGGGCGAAGAAGGCATACACGCGTGGCCAGGGCGGGAAGTCGGCGGGCATCGCCCGCCATTTGATGCCGTTGTCGACGAGGTAGCGCACGGCATCGATCATCTGCCGGTGGCAGTAGCCCTCCGGACGGCCGCCCCGGCCCGCCAGCCATCCCGGCACCGGGAGCAGGTCCCGCACCAGTGCCCACTCGGCATCGCTCATGTCCGAGTCGTACCGGGGCCGGCGCTCCGGCCGGTCAGCCGCGTTCCCGAACCGATGGGCGAGACAGTCACACCCATGGGTGGACCGACTGGACCCGGCAACCACGACCACGCGACACTTCGACAACAGGGCCTCTTGCTTCTCGCTGGACTCGACAACCGCGAGCTCCCAAGAGGCCCTTCCTTCATGCCCCGACCTCGGCCAACTCACCCGATGCAGGAGCCTGTTCGAACCGGACCGAGCACACGAACGGATAGAGAACGGCCAGTTAGACCGCGAGAGCAACGTGATCGCGAAGTCACACTGGAGTATAAGAGCGTGTCCTATGTGGTGATCGCTCGTTGGGCTGTCTATGGGGCGGGGTACGTGGAGTTGGATTGTTCCGGACGGGCTGTGGGAGATCGCCGA
>NZ_JBIAEC010000103.1:0-1860 GCF_042868225.1 Streptomyces sp. NPDC007856
GTGGGGGCCACTTTTGTCACGAGTCACGACTACGACGAGGCGACCGACGTCAACCCTGCCAGCCGGTCCCGGACCAGCCAGATGAAGACTCACAGTCTTTCGTCAAGCGAGGCGTGGGGTTCGGGGTTCGTAGAAGGTTCCGTCGCGGAGCATCGCGAACAGCACGTTGATCCGCTGGCGGGCCAGGCGGAGAAGTGCCTGGGTGTGGGTTTTTCCGCGGGCCCGGCATCGGTCGTAGTAGGTGCGGGAGGCGGGATCGTGCAGGGCAGCGAAGGCGGAGAGGAACATCGCGCGCTTGAGCTGCCGGTTGCCGCCTCGGGGTGCATGTTCTCCATGGATCGAGGTCCCGGACGACTTGGTCGTCGGGGCCAGGCCGGCGTAGGAGGCCAGGTGAGCGGCGGTGGGGAAGCTGGTGCCGTCGCCGACGGTGACCAGCAAGGTGGCGGCGGTCCTAACCGCGACCCCCGGAAGCGAGGTCAGGACCGCGGAAAGAGGGTGAGCCTCCAGCAGCTGTCCGATCTGCGCCTCCAGGGCTCGTCGCTGTTCGTGGACGGCCGCGAGCGAGCGGGCCAGGGAGGGGATCACGACGTCGAGGGTGCCGGTGCCCGGGACCACGACGGTCTGCTCGTCGAGCGCGTCGAAGACCTCGTCGATCAGCCGCTGGGCCATGCGCGGGGCCTTGGGCCGGATCACCTCGACGAGCTTGCGGCGACCAGCCTTTCGCAGGGCGGCCGGGGATCCGTAGCGTTCCAGGAGCCAGGTCACCGCGGGGTGGTCCAGGCGCGGTCCGAGGACGCGTTCCAGGCTGGGGTGGAACTGGGTGAGCAGGCCGCGTATGCGGTTCGAGGTGCGGGTGGCCTCGGCTGCGAGGTCCTGGTCGAAGCCGACCAGCACGGTCAGTTCGGCGGTGATCTCGTCGGTCAGTTCCAACGAGCGCAGGGTGTGCGGCATCGTCCTCGCTGCGTCGGCGATCACGGCCGCGTCGCGGGCGTCGGTCTTCGCCTCGCCCGGGTAGAGATCGGCGATCCGTCGCATGGACAAGCCGGGCAGGTAGGCGACCTTGCAGCCGGCGTCCCGGGCGACGGTCAGGGGCAGGGCTCCGATGGAGGCGGGCTGGTCCACGATCACCAGTACGGTGCCGAACTTTGCGGCCAGCTTGTCGAAGACGGCCCGCAGCTTCGGCTCGCTGTTGGGCAGCTGCTTGTCGAAGACTTTCTTGCCGGCCGGGGTGAGTCCGTGCCCGTGATGGGCGCTCTTGCCGACGTCCAGACCGAGGAAGACGCCCACGTCGTCGATGTCGTCCAACCCATCCTCCCGAGCAGGGTTTGTGCGGTGCTGGCCAGGGCGTTGGCGTCGTATGTGCGCATCCACGTTATGCAGACCTGCCGCCCGCAAGCGGCCGGGCATTGCGCCAGGCTGGGCGGTAGTCGGACCTCTGACTTGTTGAATCGGACCCAGACGCACGGTCTGCAGCCGTAGCGTCCAGGGTGCCGACCGGCACGGGCTCGCGTGACCTCATGCCGCCCCAACTGGGGCTGGCTCATGATGAGTTTGCCGCCGCCGGTCGGCACCCGCGCGGTGTGGCTCGACAGAGGCGTGACCAATGGACGCTGAGACTTCAAGTCAGAGTGCCCACCGCACCCACCCCATCCCGCTCAACATGGTCAAGGGTGCACGTGATCACCATCGGTATCGATCCTCACAAGTCCTCCCACACCGCCGTCGCCGTCGACGCCGCCGGACACCAGCTCGCCCAGCGGCGTTTCGTAGTCAACGCCGGGACCGCCCGGCAGCTGATGCGCTGGTGCGAGAAGTGGCCAGAGCGCCGCTTCGCCGTCGAAGGCGCCAAAGGACTCGGCC
>NZ_JBIAEC010000104.1:0-1808 GCF_042868225.1 Streptomyces sp. NPDC007856
ACCTCCCGATACGACAGCCGGACATCCTCACCCACCACCGCGACCGCGTCCGGCGTACGCGCTACCTGCGCGACAAACAACCCCGGCAACGTCGCGGCCGACAGGCCCGGTATCTGCCGTGTGGTGTCGTTCCATTCCGCCAGCACCTGCCGCAACTCGCCAGCATCCAGGATCTCGATCCGGCTCAGCGCGCAGTCCGGGGCTTCCTCCAGCGCGCCCACCACGCCCTCGGTCGCCGTCTGAAGCAGCCCGGCGACCAACTCCGGGTTGATCGGTGCCACTGCGTGCACCGAGAATCCGAACCCGCCGCGCGAGCCGGCGCCGAAGTCGTCGACCGACACCCCGAGCGGATAGTTGGTCCGCTCCGCCCCGAGCAGGAGTTCAATCCCCTCAGACCCGGCGCTGGCCGAGTTCTCGCTGTTCCCAGCCCGGCGGTAGTTGAACAGCGTGGTGATCAGCGGGGTCGGCGCGGCCACACCACTGGCCTGCTGCGCCACCGTCAGCGGGGCGTGTTCGTGCACCATAAGCTCGGCCAGTTGCGCCTGCGTCGACCGCAGGGCGTCCAGTACACCGACTCCACCTGTGCACGTCCGCACCGGCAGGGTGTTGATGAACAGCCCCGGCACCCGGTCCGCGCCGGCGCCGGCCTGCATCCGGCCGAACAGCACCGTGCCGAACACCACATCCTCACGGCCCGAGACCGCGGCCAGCACGCGCGACCACACCACATGGAACACTGTGGCGGGGCTCACGCCGAACCGGCGGGCCTGCTCCCGCACCCGCAGCGCCAACCCGGCTTCCACCATCAACCGGGCCTCGCCCACGTCCCGGCCATCCCCGTGCACGTCCAGCACACCGAACGGCGCGGTCGGCTCGGTTACCTCACCGAGCAACCCCGCGAAGTACGCCGCGTGCTCCTCACGCGAGACGCCCAGCAGTGCCTGCCCGACGAAGTTCCGGTACGGCAACGGGACCGGCAGCCGGTCCCCACGTCCCTCCATGAATGCCCGCACCTCACCCAGCACCACCTTCAGCGAGGTGTTGTCATCGATGATGTGGTGCAGCCGCAGCACCAGCAGCCAGCGGCCGTCACCGTCGGGCTCCGCAGCCACATGCGCATCCGCCAACGGGGCACGGCGCAGGTCCATCAGCGGCTCACACGTCGCCAGGAGAGCCTGCACCGCGTCCTTGCCAGCGACCCCGGTGCCGAGTTCGACCTCGGTAACCGGAAGCGCGGCCTGCCGGTGGACCACCTGCACCGGCTGGTCCAGTCCCTCCCACGCGATCGAGGTCCGCAGGACGTCGTGGCGGTCGATGACCTTCTGCAACCCACCCGTGAACGCATCCAGCCGCGCCCGCGAGTCGAACCGCAGCACCAGCCGCACCACATACGGGTCGTGTCCGTCCGCGGCGTCCAACCGGTGGTGGAAGAAGATACCTTCCTGCAGCGGTGCCAGCGGGTAGACGTCCTGCACGTCGGCCGCGCCGCCGGGTACACCCGCCACGACCCGGGCCAGTTCCCGCTCGGACAGTCCGGCCAGCGGCACCATCTCCGGCAGGATCGCGTCCGCGTCCTCGGGCACCAGGCATGGCGGCACCACCACCTCCTCCCGGCCCGCGGCCGCGGCTAGCCTGGCCACCGTCGGGGCGGCGAACAGCGTGCGCACATCCACCGACACGCCCCGCGCCCGCAACCGCTCCACCAGCGTCACCGCCAGGAGCGAGTGTCCGCCGAGGTCGAAGAAGTTGTCCTCGACCCCGACCGAGGGCAGGCCGAGGACGTCGGCGAACACCGTGCACAGGATTTC
>NZ_JBIAEC010000105.1:0-1659 GCF_042868225.1 Streptomyces sp. NPDC007856
CCGTGTCCTGGAGCCCACACCCACCCAGGCCGCCGCTCACCCCCGGCCATCCCCAAAGCGCCACCCAAGGTGCCGGCTTCCGACCCGGGGGTAGGGGTGGTGAATACCCTGTTTGCGAGTGGGGCTGGGGTGATGCCGGCGGTGAGGGTGTGTTGGGTGAATGCGGTCCACAGGTGGTTGAGTGCATTCTCGTCCGCAGGGGTTGTTCCGGGGGTGTGGTAGGCGGTCAGGGCGCTGTTGATTTTCAGCGTGAGCGGATCGTGGGAGACCGTCTGCCACGCTGCGTTCGGGTCGGACAGCAGCGCGTGTGGTGCGATGTCGCGCAGCCGCTGCTGCAGTGCTGTTTCGAGACCGTTGCGCATACCGTCGCTGGTATCGGCCATCCAGACCTGGCTGCTCGGCTGCCCCGCGGGCGCAGGGTCGGTGATCGACCGTGCCATGAAGGCGTTGAGGCGTTCGGCGAGGTGGGTCTGTGCGGTCTGGATGCGGGGGTGGCCGGTTGCTGCTTGGTACCAGGGCTGGCTGGTGTGGGCGGGGTCTGTGGCGAGCCGGTGGAGCAGTGCCAGATACCGGTCACGAGCCTCGCCCTGCGGGGCGGTGCGGGTCTCCCAGAGATGGACAGTCTTCTGCGACACGTTGAGGATGGTGGCCATGGCCGACTGGGTGAGGCCGGGGACGCTCTTGCGGATGTCGGCGCGGGTTTGTGTGTCGGGGAGTTCCAGAGGCCGGGACGCCATGAAGGCGGTGAGGTGTTCGTTCTGGTCGAGGTGGGTCTGTGCGGTCTGGATTCGGGGGTGGCCGGTTGCTGCTTGGTACCAGGGCTGGCTGGTGTGGGCGGGGTCCGTGGCGAGCCGGTGAAGCAGCGCCAGATACCGGTCACCTGCCTCGCCCCGCGGGGCGGTGCGGATCTCCCAGTATGCGACAGTCTCCGGTGTCACGTTGAGGATGGCGGCCATGGTCGACAGGATGAGGCCGGGGACGCTCTTGCGGATGGCCTGGCGGGCTTGTGTGTCGGGGAGTTCCAGAGGCCGGGACGCCATGAAGGCGGTGAGGCGTTCGGCGAGGTGGGTCTGTGCGGTCTGGATTCGGGGGTTGACGGTTGCGGCCCGGTACCAGGGCTGGCTGGTGTGGGCTGGGTCTGTGGCGATCAGGTGGAGCAGTGCCAGATACCGGTCACGGACCTCGCCCCGCGGGGCGGTGCGGGTCTCCCAGTTTGCGACAGTCTCCGGTGTCACGTTGAGGATGGTGGCCATGGCCGACTGGGTGAGGTCGGGGACGCTCTTGCGGATGGCCTGGCGGGTTTGTGTGTCGGGGAGTTCCAGAGGCCGGGACGCCATGAAGGCGGTGAGGTGTTCGTTCTGGTCGAGGTGGGTCTGTGCGGTCTGGATTCGGGGGTTGACGGTTGCGGCCCGGTACCAGGGCTGGCTGGTGTGGGCTGGGTCTGTGGCGATCAGGTGGAGCAGTGCCAGATACCGGTCACGGACCTCGCCCCGCGGGGCGGTGCGGGTCTCCCAGTTTGCGACAGTCTCCGGTGTCACGTTGAGGATGGCGGCCATTTCCGACCGGGTGAGGCCGGGGACGCTCTTGCGGATGGCCTGGCGGGTTTGTGTGTCGGGGAGTTCCAGAGGCCGGGACGCCATGAAGGCGGTGAGGTGTTCG
>NZ_JBIAEC010000106.1:0-1582 GCF_042868225.1 Streptomyces sp. NPDC007856
GCTTGGCGTTTAACCTCGCTGGGCTTGGTGTTCCTTGATTGATTCGGCGCGTTTGACGGTCTTGCCGACGTCGTGGTGCCTGGCCCGTTGCTTGTTTTTCGAGCCGGGAGGCCGTCCGGGGCCTGGCCGGGACGGTTTTGGCGCGCTTGCCGGGCGGGCTGCTGTCGCGCGGACGTTGCGAAACCCCCGGCGGACCCGGGCGGGGGTGAGGCGGCGGGGTTCTGCGGGCCGTTCCCATGGCCGGCGGAAGTCCTCGGCGAGGGGCCGGGCGAGGCGGAGCTGGGTGTGAACGGCGATGATCAGCCAGGTCCACAGGTCGGCCGTGTCGGGGTTCCTGACCTTCGGGGCGGTCCAGCCCAGGGTCTGTTTCATCAGCCGGAAGGTGTGCTCCAGGTCGAAGCGGCGGAGGAAGGACTGCCACCAGCGGTCCACGTCCGCTGCAGTGGCGGCGGTGGCCGAGCACCACAGCCAGACCGGTTTCGGGTCACGGTCACCGGGCAGGCGCTCGACCTTCAGGCGGATCAACGTGCCGTGCAGCACGGGGAGTTCTTCCTTGGCGTGGTCCAGCCAGGGACCGCGGTGGGTGAGCCGGGGGTGCATCCGGTCCCATGCCGTCGCGGTGGCCGTGCCATAGCGGGCGGTGTCCGTGGCGGTCGTGACGTCGTGCTCGTGCCAGCTGTCGGGCTTCTTGAACGTGAGGACGCCACCATGCCGGCGCGGACGCCCGCCCCGGGGACCCGACCGGGCGGGGCCGGGGTCGCGGAGCATGACCCGGTCCGCGCGTAGGCGCCCGACCAGCACGACGGGCAGGTCGGCGAGAGCGTGGGTCAGGTAAGCGACGTCATAGCCGGAGTCCATCACAATCAGGATGTCCGGATCGCCCGGTCTCCAGTGCCCTGCACCCACCAACCGCCTGACGACATCGCGGAGTTGGGCGGCCGTGACGGTGGTCGCGTCGTCGGCCGGGCCCAGGCGGACCGCGTCCAGGAGAGCGACCCAGGAGGTGCGGCCCGTCTCCAGGGCCGCGACGAAGGAGTAGGGCCAGCCGGGCACCAACTGGTCCGAACTGCGGTCGCCGCGTCCGTAGACATGGCAGAAGAGCCGGTCGCTGCTGGTGGGAGCGTCGGGTCGCAGCCAGTGCGACACGTCCACGGCGAGCACGATCCGCCCGTCGGCCGCCTTTGGCAGCGGCAGGCCCGCCAGCGCGCGGCGCAACCGTGTCGGCTCCAGCCAGCCACGGTCCAGCGCCGCGTACAGCGCACCGTGCCCGCGCCGGTGCTCGACCGCCAAGGAGAGCTCGACCAGCGTTTTCACTGGCCCGTCCGCGCACAGCACCGCATCGGTGAGCTCGAAGAGCGCGTCCGCCCGCTTGTAGAGACACTCGTAGAACTCGACCCGAAAGCGGGACAACAGACCCAACGCCTCGATTCCGGGCACACCGACAGGCAGACTCATGGGCAGCGGCCGTTCTCTCGTGCTTCGTTACTCGACATCTCGAAGCGTGGAGAACGGCCGTCTCCGCTGTCCCGTGAAGAACCGCAGGTCAGCAGGACGAGTGACCCGCGAGGTTAAACGCCAAGCT
>NZ_JBIAEC010000107.1:0-1526 GCF_042868225.1 Streptomyces sp. NPDC007856
ACGCCACGCGCGATGGTGGCGGAGCTGGTCCCGGAGGCGGCAGCAACCAGAGTGATCCCCCCATGGCCGATGGCCGCGGCCTCGCTGGCTAGGTACTTGCCCCTGAAAAAGTGTTTGGGCTGGTGACGGGGTCGACTGCGGCACGGGGATGTGTCGCTGGCCTGTCGGCGGGATGCCCCTCACCGGCTGAGGACGGTCATCCGCTGGAGGTTGTAGGCGAAGATCCCCAGTCCCGCCCAGGTCTGGGCGCTGGCCAGGCGGCGCAGGCGCGTGCGACGGAAGCCGAAGCTGCGCTTGAGGTGACTGATACGGGCCTCGACGCCGACTCTCCAGTTGCGCATGCGCCGGAATGGGCGAACTTTGCTCATACTCACGCCGTGCCTTTCCCGGCTTCCCGGCTCGTTGCAGGCCGATCCGCTGGACACCGAGTTCGGCCAAGGCGAGATCGTTGGCCGCGGTGCCGAAGCCGCGGTCGGCGACGACCGTGCTGGGGGGCGACCAGTCAGTGACACGGCGCGTTGCACCGAGGGAACCAGTTGCGGTGCATCGGCCGGGTTTCCGCGCTGGACCCGGTGGTCGACGATGAAGCCGCGTTCGTCCTCGGCCACGAGCACGGTGTAGCCGAACTGGGTGGGGTGCTGGGGCTTGCCCATGCGGATCGGCCGGGCGTCGGGGTCGGCCAACGAGACCAGCCGGTCGGGGATGGTACGGATGCCTGCCAAGTCGCAAGGGGGTCTGCTCCAGCAGTCGGCGGGTGCTCGCCGCGGTCTCGGCCAGCTCGCCCACGAGGTGCGCAAGGCGTCCCGAAGGCCGTTTGCCCAGCGTGCGCCGGGCATTGCGCTCCACCGCTGCGACGTCCCGCAAGGTCGCGCGGGCCGTGGCGGCGATCTCACCGGTGAGCCGGTTGATCTCGCGCAGCGCCTGGCCGGTGCGCCGCCGCAGCGTGCGTGAGGTCTCCTTCAAACGGCGCCCCGCTGACCGGCTGCGATCCCGGAAGCGGGTGCGCCTGGCTGCCCCGGACGCCTTGATCCGGCCCACCAGCCGACCCAGCTTGCGTACGCCGTGTTCGAGCAGGTCGGCGTCCGTGGGGTGGTCGATGTCCGCTTCCATCACGGTCGTGTCGATGCGCAGCTTGCGGCACCGCAGCAGCTTGTCCTCGACCAGCTTGCCCAGCAGGGCGGCGTTCAGCTCTTCCACCGCCTGCGGTCCGCTGCGGCGCACCAGCTTGATCAACGTGGTCGGGTGCGGCACCGGGGCGGCCAGCGGAATACGGCAGAACCGGCGCCAGCTCAACGAGTCCGCGACCTCACGGCACAGAGTCTCGTAACTGAGCTGGTAGCGGTGCTTGAGATACAGCAGCCGCAGTAGCGTCTCCACCGGCACCGACGGCCGCCCCAGACGTTCGGCGAACACCGCTCGCCACGGGCGATGGGTCATGTCCCCTGGGGTGGTGTAGCGAGGTCGATCTGATCTTTGTAGATCGTGTCCATGCTTCCCTCGGGTAGATAGCGGCGGGGGAAGGCGAT
>NZ_JBIAEC010000108.1:0-1483 GCF_042868225.1 Streptomyces sp. NPDC007856
GACTACGACGAGGCGACCGACGTCAACCCTGCCAGCCGGTCCCGGACCAGCCAGATGAAGACTCACAGTCTTTCGTCAAGCGAGGCGTGGGGTTCTGGGTTCGTAGAAGGTGCCGTCGCGGAGCATCGCGAACAGCACGTTGATCCGTTGTCGGGCCAGACGGAGCAGTGCCTGGGTGTGGGTCTTTCCTCTGGCCCGGCATTTGTCGTAGTAGGTGCGGGAGGCGGGATCGTGCGGGGCTGCGAACGCGGACAGGAACATCGCCCGCTTGAGCTGCCGGTTGCCGCCGCGGGGTGCGTGTTCGCCGTGGATCGAGGTCCCGGAGGACTTGGTCGTGGGGGCGAGGCCGGCGTAAGAGGCCAGGTGGGCGGCGGTGGGAAAGCTGGTGCCGTCGCCGACGGTGACCAGCAGTGTGGCGGCGGTCCTGACGCCGACGCCGGGCAGCGACGTCAGGACCTTGGAAAGAGGGTGATCCTCCAGCAGAGCCTCGATCTGGGCTTCGAGTGCCCGTCGCTGTTCGTGGACGGCGCCGAGCGAGCGGGCCAGCGAGGGGATGACGATGTCGAGGGTGCCGGTGCCGGGAACGACGACGGTCTGTTCGTCGAGGGCGTCGAAGACGTCGTCGATCAGCCGGGCGGCCATGCGCGGGGCCTTGGGCCGTATGACCTCGACGAGTTTGCGGCGTCCGGCCTTTCGCAGGGCGGCGGGGGATCCGTAGCGTTCCAGCAGCCAGGTGACGGCCTAGTGGTCGAGCCGGGGGCCGAGGACGCGTTCCAGGCTGGGGTGGAACTGAGTGAGCAGGCCGCGGATCCGGTTCGAGGTGCGGGTGGCCTCGGCTGCCAGGTCCTGGTCGAAGCCGACCAGCACCGTCAGTTCGGCGGTGATCTCGTCGGTCAGTTCCAGCGAGCGCAGGGTGTGCGGCATCGTCCGGGCGGCGTCCGCGATCACGGCTGCGTCGCGGGCGTCGGTCTTCGCCTCGCCCGGATACAGGTCGGCGATCCGCCGCATGGCCAGTCCGGGCAGGTAGGCGACCTGGCAACCCGTGTCCCGGGCGACCGTGAGCGGGAGGGCTCCGATCGAGGCGGGCTGGTCCACGATGACCAGCACGGCGCCGAACTTGGTCTTCAGCTTGGTGAAGACCTCCCGCAGTTTGGGTTCGGTGTTGGGCAGCTGCTTGTCGAAGACCTTCTTGCCGGCCGGGGTGAGCCCGTGCCCGTGATGGTTCGTCTTGCCGACGTCCAGGCCCAGGAAGACGCCTATCTCGTCGCTGTCGTACAAGCCGTCCTCCCGAACGGGTTCGTGCGTGCTGGCCGGGGCGTTGGCGTCGTGCGCGCATCCACGTTATGCAGACCTGCCGCCCGCAAGCGGCCGGGCATTGCGCCAGGCTGGGCGGTAGTCGGACCTCTGACTTGTTGAATCGGACCCAGACGCACGGTCTGCAGCCGTAGCGTCCAGGGTGCCGACCGGCACGGGCTCGCGTGAC
>NZ_JBIAEC010000109.1:0-1479 GCF_042868225.1 Streptomyces sp. NPDC007856
TCCTCCGGATACGGAGACTTACGTCCCACCTGGACATCCCTCCCTGGACCATCAAGATCCATTGTCAGGGTGTCCACTCCAAAGGATCAGCCTCAGACCTGGCGCTCGCCCGCTCGTACGTGCTCGCGGCCGAGCTGGCGACGAAGCAGCACTCCGATGCGGCGTGGGTGGTTGCCGACCGGGCACTGGCGGCCGCGCGCTGCAGCGGTATCCCGGTGGCTGTCGGCGAGGTCTCCCGGTAACTGGCGATCGCGATGCGCCGCTCGGGCCGCTTCACGGCCGCGGTGCACCTGCTCACCAAGGAGGCGGAGGACCTGGACGCCTCCCGCGACCACACCGGTGCCGTTCGTACGACGCTGCTGCTGACCGGCGCTTACTCGGCGGCGACCGGCCGGGACCGGTCGACTGCCCTGTCGTTGTTGGAGGAAGCCGAGCAGGAGACGGGGCGGTACCCGGCCGTGCCGGGCCTGTTCACGGTGGAAGCCACCCGGACGCAGGTCGACGCCTACCGGATCAGCGTCCTCAACGCGCTGGGCACGCCGGACGAGGCGGTGACGGTCGCGAATCGGCTGAACATCGGCCGGATACCGACAGCGGAACGGCGGGCGCGGGCGTGGACCGACGTCGCCCGCATGTGGAACGCGCTCGGGAACGGCAAGCAGACGTGCGCTGCGCTGCGCCGGGTCGAGCGGGAGGGCCGCAGGAGGTTCGCCGGCCAGCCTTGCGGGCGCTGACGGCCGGGCTGCTGTACGGGCCGACCCGTATCGAGGGCGTCCGCGAGTTCGCGGCCCGCACCGGGGCGCTGGCCAGCCGAGCCGCTCAGCTCGGCGGGCTCACGGTCGTGTCACGTCGGTTGTGGCCTCCCCGGGCCTGTACGCGGGCGACGATCTGCGCACTGGTCGGCTGCACGCTCGACGGGATGAGGATCTCCGAGAGCCGTCGCGTGCGTGGCCTGGGCATCCAGCAGCAGTCACGTCTTCTCGAGCGGTTCGCGCTGCAGGGCTGACCGGCCCTGACGGCCGGGGCTCGTCTCCGGTAGGGCGGGGGCGTTCAGAACGTACGCCCCCGAACATCTGGGGGATCGGTAGCGATGGCCGGTTCCGCGAAGCCGTGGGGCTTTGCGGGGGAGAGGTGGCTGGCCTCTCCATACCGGCCATCGTGCGGCGTCTGGCTCGCCGGGAGTTCGTCGATCCCTTAAACCAGAGGCCGCGGGTCTTACGGTATCCCGCCTGCGGCGCGGTCCGGTGCGCCGCAGTCAGGAGGGTGCGGAGCGGCGGGCGGCCAGGTTCTCGAGGCGGGAGCGTTTCCAGCGCTGCTGGCGGGGGCGGCCGCCGCTGCCGCGCCTGTACTCGTATCCGTCGGGCTGCTCGAGGTCGGGCAGGAACCCGTGTCCGAGTGCGCTGATGAAGCTGTCGGCGTTGCTGTATCCGAGAATTTGGGCTGCCTCGGCGGCGCCGACCAGGTCCTCGTTCTCGCCCC
>NZ_JBIAEC010000110.1:0-1438 GCF_042868225.1 Streptomyces sp. NPDC007856
TCGTCGGTGACCATTTCGAGGGTCAGCTCGTCGTGGTTGCGCAGGAAGATGCCCCACTGGCACTTCGAGGGGATGGCCGGTGTCTTGGCGAGGATTTCCGAGACGGGGTAGCGGGATTCACGCCGCACGGCCATGAAGATGCGCGGCATCACCGGGAAGTGGAACGCCATGTGGCACTCGTCGCCACCGGACTGATAGTCCCCGAAGTAGTCGACGACGTCCTCCGGCCACTGGTTGGCCTCCGCCAGCAGCACCTTGTCGGGGTACTGGGTGTCGATCTCCTTGCGCACCCGCCTGAGGAACTCGTGGGTCGCCGGCAGGTTCTCGCAGTTGGTGCCCTCCTGCTGGTACAGGTACGGCACGGCGTCCAGCCGGAACCCGTCGATGCCGAGATCCAGCCAGAACTTCAGCGCGGAGATCATCTCCTCCTGCACCGCCGGGTTCTCGTAGTTGAGGTCTGGCTGGTGCGAGAAGAAGCGGTGCCAGTAGTACTGCTTGCGTACCGGGTCGTACGTCCAGTTGGAGGCCTCGGTGTCGACGAAGATGATCCGGGCGTCCTGGAACTGCTTGTCGTCGTCGGCCCAGACGTAGTAGTCCCCGTACGGACCGTCCGGATCCCGCCTCGACTCCTGGAACCACGGATGCTGGTCGCTGGTGTGGTTCATGACGAAGTCGATGATCACGCGCATGCCGCGCTGGTGGGCGGCGTCCACGAACTCCACGAAGTCGGCGAGGTCACCGAACTCGGGCAGTACGGCGGTGTAGTCGGAGACGTCGTAACCGCCGTCCCGAAGCGGTGACTTGAAGAACGGCGGCAGCCACAGGCAGTCCACGCCGAGCCACTGCAGATAGTCCAGCTTGGCGGTCAGACCCTTCAGGTCACCGACGCCGTCGCCGTTGCTGTCCTGGAAGGAGCGGACCAGGACCTCGTAGAAGACGGCGCGTTTGAACCACTCCGGGTCCCGGTCCTTGACGGGTGTGTCCTCGAAGGTGTCCGGGACGGGCTCATTCACGATCATATTGTGGGTGACCCTCCGATCTGCGGGTTGGACGGTCGCAGGACGGTGAAGACATGCGCGGGCCGATGGCCCGGTTCGAGGCGCACATAGTTGGCCCTGCCCCAGTAGTAGGTCTCGCCGGTGAGCTCGTCGCGCACCGGCACGGACTCGTGCCAGTCCAGGCCGAGTTGCGGCATGTCCAACGAGACCGTTGCCTCCTGGGTGTCGTGGGGGTCGAGGTTGGCGACCACCAGAACCGTGTTCGACCCGCTCCGCTTCGAGTACGCGATCACCGCGTCCCTGTCGGCGTGGTGGAAGTGCAGATCGCGCAGTTGACGCAGGGCCGGGTGCTGCCGTCGGATGGTGTTGAGCCTGGTGATGAGCGGCGCGATGGTCCGGCCCTCGCGTGCCGCAGCCTCCCAGTCCCGGTGCCTGAGCTG
>NZ_JBIAEC010000111.1:0-1433 GCF_042868225.1 Streptomyces sp. NPDC007856
AGTAGGACTCCGTTAGGTCTGTCTCGCGGTCCTGTTTGGGGGCATGTTGGGGGGTGTGGACGCACATGAAGTGAACCGAGCTCGGGCGAAGTTGGCGTTATTCGTAGCTGATGTGTTCGCGTCGGTGCCGCGCAGGGATCAGCGGGCGAAGGGTGACTGCTATCTGCGGGGGCTGATGCTGGACGGGCGGCGTAAGTCGATCCAGCCGATGGCGGAACGGCTGCCGGATGGCAACGAGCAGAACCTGCAGCAGTTCGTGAACCAGTCGACGTGGGATCCGGTGCCGGTGCGGCGGCGGATCGCGGAGCGGATGGTGCCGCAGATCGGCCCGGATGCCTGGGCGGTCGATGATGTGTCGTTTCCCAAGGACGGCCGGATGTCGGTGGCGGTCGCGCACCAGTACTGCGGTGCGCTGGGCAAGCAGGCCAACTGCCAGGTCGCGGTGAGCGTGCACGCGGTCTCCGACACTGCCTCCTGTCCGCTGCAGTGGCGGTTGTTCGTGCCCGAGGAGTGGGCGCACGATGCCGGACGGCGGCAGAAGACCGGGATACCGCCAGAGGTCGGGCACCGGGAGAAGTGGCGCCTGGCCCTGGACGTCATCGATGAGCTTGCCGGGTGGGGCATGGTCCCGCCGGTGGTGGTGGCCGACGCCGGCTACGGGCAGAACGCCGACTTCCGCGACGGCCTGAGCGAGCGGGGCATCGGTTATGTCGTGGCGGTCCGTTCGGACGTGACCGTCCACCCGCACGACGCGCAGCCCACCGCCCCGGCCTGGTCCGGAAACGGCCGCAAACCGCAGCCCCGCTACCGCCACAGGCCGTCCTCGGTCGCCGCGCTCGCGGCCGGCCATGGACGGCGGGCGTTCACCGAGGTGACCTGGCGGGAAGGCTCCCGCGGACCGATGCGCTCGCACTTTCTGGCGCTGCGGGTGCGGCCGGCCGGCATCCGGGCCCGGCGTCTGGCCCAGGCTGCTGCCACCGCGCGGGACGGCTTCTGGGACGGTGTCCTGCCCGAGACCACTCTGCTGGTCGAATGGCCCCAAGACGCCCAAGAACCCACCGGCTACTGGCTGTCCAGCCTGCCCGCCGACACCCCGCTTGCTGAACTGGTCCGTCTGGCGAAGATCCGCTGGCGCATCGAGCACGACTACCGGGAACTCAAGCACGGCCTCGGACTGGACCACTTCGAGGGACGTTCCTGGGCTGGCTGGCATCACCACGTCACCCTGGTCACCGCCGCCCACGCGTTCCTCACCGAACAGCGCCTGGCCCCAAAAGCCGATACACCGGACTCACCCTCTACCAGATCCTCGACGCCATCCAGGACCTGCTGAACTGCTGGACCGGCACCTGCACCACCTGCCACCGCCCCCTGCCCAGAACATCCACCACCAGCCCAAACCCAAGAGCCAGAGCAACTTAACGGAGTCCTAC
>NZ_JBIAEC010000112.1:0-1423 GCF_042868225.1 Streptomyces sp. NPDC007856
CGCTCTACCAGGAGCCCCGTCGCCGTGACCTGCGCTTCCCCGAAAATCCCGGATCCCGTTGACAACCGCGGATCGGCCTTAACTCCGTGGTCTTGGGGTACTTCCTCGGTGCAGGCATCTTGTGGGCTCCTCTCGCGAGACCCATCTGACCGTCTGTCACCTCTTCCCGCATCTCGGGGGATCCTCAGGATGCAGGAGTGGGCCTGGCCGAGACGGACCTTGGGCTGGACGCCGTCGGCCCACACGTAGACATAATCGGTGGCGGACAGGTCGCGGTTCTGGAAGGCGGCGTGGTCGTCCTGCCAGTGCCTGGTGAGCCGGGTGACCGTCGCCGCAGACAGGCCGGCCGACCTGCCGAGGAACTGCTCGAGGGCGGGCACGAAGTCGCCGCTGGACAATCCGTGCAGGTAGAGGAGCGGGAGGACTTCGCTGATCTTCGGGGACTTGCGGCACCAGGGCGGCAGGATCTTGGAGGAGAACCGGTGACGCTCGCCGGTCTCGTCGTCGGACGCGACGATCGTTGACCCGGGGCGCCCGTACCTCAACAGAGCCGGCGGCCGTGGTCACGGTGCGGGGACGGTGATGGCCGTTGCGCACCACCAGACGGCGGCCGCGTTCGTCCCGCTCGGCCGTCAACTCGGCTATGTACTGGTCGACTTCTGCCTCAAGGGCGACGGCAAGCATCCGTCGGGCCCCTTCCTTCCCGCACGATCTCGTCGATCAGATATCCGGTGGACGTGGAGCCGTCTTCACTGACTACGCTGAGCATGGGCGTGCCTTCCTGACCCGCGCTGCAACGCGGGCCCTGACTTGGTGACCATCACAGGATCATCGGGAAGGTACGCCCTTCGCATGCCCTCCCGAGGGACGATCCACAAGTCATGAGCATTGCTCACGGCTCAGCCGCAACGAGATGAACGAACTCATCGAACGGGCCGGAGGGCGCTCCTCCTCCAGCGTCTCCAAGAAGACCACCCTCGTCGTCGCCGGCGAAGGCGCCGGGTCCAAGCGGGCCAAGGCCGAACAGCTCGGTATCCGCCTCACCACCCCGGACGAGTTCGCCGCCCTCGTTGGTGACTTTCTCAACTGAGCCGAACGAGGACGTGGTGCCGGATGCCTGCGACGGCCAGATGCCGTTCCAGTGATCGACTGCCCGTCCAGGCCTCCAGCCCCACCAGCTCCTCGGCCTCGAGCCGTCGAGCGGGCCGCGACCGCGCGACGCCCGCCGGCACCGCTACGCCACTTGAACGCACCTCCAAGCGCCAAGCTGCTTTTCCCTGCAGAGTAGGAGCGGAGCCTGTCCGGGACCCATCGCACGTCGTCCCGGGGATGGTGTCCCGCCGAGTGGTGTAGCAGCGATCTCCGCATAGCCCCTGGTCATGGGGCGGCCATCGCGCAACTCTCCGAGTAGAGAGGCTCGTTG
>NZ_JBIAEC010000113.1:0-1390 GCF_042868225.1 Streptomyces sp. NPDC007856
GGGAGTGCGCGGGCGTCTGCCCGGGGCGCACTTCCACGGATGAGTACCGCTCCCTGAACAGGAGGCGGGCCACCGCGTAACTCTCCTTGGTGAACGCCCAGTTCAACCACGAGGAGTGCACGATGGCCCTGTCCCAGTCTGAGCTGATACGGCTGCTTGAGTCACTACGCTCGACCGACGGAATCGAACTCATCCGCGCCATCGCCGAGCGGATGGTGCAGGAGCTGATCGAGGCCGAAGCGAGTGCCCACATCGGCGCGGAGTGGAACGAGCACACGCCGACACGGACCAACATCCGCAACGGGCACCGGGAGAAGGTACTGACCACGCTGGCCGGCGATCTCGACCTGGAGATCCCCAAAGTCCGCACCGGCAGCTTCTTCCCGTCCCTGCTGGAGCGCCGGCGCCGCATCGACCAGGCCCTCTACGCCGTCATCATGGAGGCATACGTGCACGGCGTCTCCACCCGCAGCGTGGATGACCTGGTCAAAGCCCTGGGCGGGGACAGCGGCATCTCGAAGTCGGAGGTCTCACGGATCTGCGCGACGCTGGACGAACCGCTGACCGCGTTCCGCACCCGCCCGCTGGATCACGTCCGCTTCCCCTACGTCTACCTGGACGCGACCTACTGCAAGGCACGGGTGAACCACCAGATCGTCTCGCGGGCCGTCGTGGTCGCCACCGGCATCACCGAGGACGGCAACCGCGAGGTGCTGGGCCTGATGGTCGGAGACAGCGAGAGCGAGGCGTTCTGGAAGGAGTTCCTGCGCTCCCTGCGCGAACGCGGCCTTTCCGGGGTCCGCCTCGTCGTCACCGACCAGCACGCCGGCCTGGTCGCCGCGGTCCGCAAGGTCATGCTCGGCGCCGCCTGGCAGCGTTGTCGTGTCCATTTCCTGCGAAACGTCTTCAACGTGATCGACCGGGACTCCGGCGAAATGGTCGCCGCGACCATCCGCACCATCTTCACCCAGCCCACCGCCGAGCTGGTGCGCACCCAGCTCGACACCGTCGCCGACATGCTCGGCACCCAGTTTCCCAAGGTCAGGGCCATGCTGCTGGACGCGAAGGAGGATCTGACCGCGTTCGCGGACTTCCCGCCGAGGCACTGGAAGAAGATCCAGTCGACCAACCCGCTGGAACGGATCAACCGGGAGATCAAGCGCCGCATCGACGTCGTCCAGGTCTTCCCCAACGACGACGCGCTCTTGCGACTGGTCACCGCCGTGCTCTTCGAGATGCATGACGAATGGATCGCTTTCCCCCGCCGCTACCTGCCCGAAGGCAGCATGGACGAGCTCTACCGCGAACGCCCCGAAAGCGCCCCCGCGCTACCCAACAACCCGAACACGCCTACCGATTGATCGCCAACACCACGAAAGGGGACACCATC
>NZ_JBIAEC010000114.1:0-1388 GCF_042868225.1 Streptomyces sp. NPDC007856
GTTGGTGGGTGATCTGGATGTGCCGGAGTTGCTGGCGGTGTTGGACAGGGCGGAGCCGGGATCGTTGGGCGTGGAGGGGGAACGGGCGGTCGAGCAGCAGTGGTGGGATCAGCATGCCCGTATCGCTTTGCAAGGCATGGCTCGTGGGGAATCGGACAGGTCGGTGCTGGCGGACATGCCGACGGGGGTGGTCAGGGCGTTGATGTCGGGTTTTGTGCCGCCTGTTTTGACGCCCGGTCAGCGGGACGTATTGCGTGCGCCATTCCGGCGGGTGGAACTGGCTGCCGAGTTGCTCGGGGTGTTGCGTTCGGGTGGGCCGAGCGGGGAGGACTCGTGGCGACGGCTGCTGGAGATCGCGCATCCCGCGTGGGCGGCGGCACCGCATGCGCTGGATCTGCAAGCCGTCGCCGGTGCGTCCAGCAGGCAGATGCGGGAGAGGGCGTTGCAGGACACACTGTTGTGGACCACCCCGTTCTACGACCAGGCTCCTGTCGCGCTGGCCCAGTATCTGGATGTCGACCTGGTGATCGTCCGGGACGGTCAAGAAGACCAGCACCTCAACCCGGGCGCCACGCGGACGCTGTACGTGTACTACAACGGAACTGACCACTACTCCGGCCTGCACCACGGTCCCGCCGGCCAGGCCCAGGACATGGACGTCGACACCCCGGCGGCTGTGATCGCCGAACCGGCCACCGGGACGCGGACCACGCTGATGGACACACCTGTGCCCCGGCCGACTCCAGGCCCCGTTCCAGAGACCGGTGCGGACCCCCATGCCATGGAATTCTTGGAGGCTTTCGCCCGCACCCACGCACCCGATGTCAGCGACCACTTCATCGCCCGCCTGGCCACCCTGTCCCCCGAAGCCCTGCACAGCCTGTTCGGCCAGGCCACGAACGTTTTCCTGACCCAGTTCGCCGGTGCCGACGCGCACCCCTGGCAGACGAGCGCCCCTCCAGAGCAGACGGAGGTCTCGTTCCCCCCCTTCCCCGACATCGCCCCGAGCAGCCTCCCCCAACTTCCCGCCGACTTCGATTACCTCGAATTCATGCAGAATTCCGACGTGTTCTCGTCGACGCAAGACTCGCAATCAACACGCGACGTCGAAGCCCCGCACCTGAACGCATTCAGCGAAAATTGGCCGAACTTTCCCAACTTCCGGCACCCGTACGGATTCGTTGTCGACACCCCGACCGGCATCCCGCCCGAAAAAGATCCAGCCTTCACACCGCATCCCCCACCCGAAGACGCCGATACGCAATATAACACTTTCCTTCTAATGATGGGAATTGATCTCAGCGCACCCGGCATCGACCAGAATTATCCATCAGATTTCCCCATGGGTGAATCATATACGAGCGAAAACCAAGCCGACGAATAACTGA
>NZ_JBIAEC010000115.1:0-1385 GCF_042868225.1 Streptomyces sp. NPDC007856
CTATGAAGCTTCTATGTCCCGTCAACCCCCAATTCGGCCGCGGCGGCGTTGTTGAGATGACGGTAGAGGCGTCGGGCGAGGTAGCGCTTGAGGCAGCGGCGGATCTCGCGGTCTGTCTTGCCTTCGGCCCGCCGTCGGTCAACGTAGGCGCGGGTTTGCGGGTGATGCACCATGCGGACCATCGCGATGACGTTCAGAGCTCGGTTGAGACGCCTGTCGCCGCCGCGATTGAGGCGGTGGCGAGTGGTGTTGCCCGAGGAGGCGGGTATGGGGCTCACTCCGGCGAGGGCGGCGAACGCGGCCTCGTCACGGACCCGTCCCGGGTGGGACCAGGCGACCAGGACGGTGGCAGCGGTGACGGGGCCGATCCCTGTTTCCTCGGGGAGGCCGGCCGCAGGGCTGGCGTCGACGAGCTCGCCTATTCGGTTCATGTTGTCCGCGATTTCCGTGTCAAGGGCGAGGATCCTCTTGGCCAGACGGACGGCCTCGGTGCGGGCCGTCGTGGCGGCGAGGTCCTCCTCACGGGGGCGCCAGCGGGCGATTTCGCCGATCTGCCTGGCGCTGAGGGGACGACGGGCGTCTATGCCGAGGTCGGCGATGCGCACCAGGGCAGTCAAGGCGTTCACGGCCCTGGTCCGCTCGCTGGTGAGCTCGTCCCGGGAGGTGAGGAGGATCTGTGCTGCTGCCCGAACCCCCTCGTCCATTCGTGGAGTGCGCAGCTGTTCTTCGGGGAGCGGAAGCACGGCAGCGGCTATCCGCCGGGCGTCGATCGGGTCGGATTTGCCGATGCCGCGGCGGCCGGCGCGGCCCATTCTGGCGGCTTCAACCACCTGGTAGCCGGCGCGTGCCGTCTGGCGGGCGATCTGGGCTCCGTAACTGCCCGCCCCCTCGATCACCCACAGAGCACCGAGGTCTCCACCAGTGCGACGTCCAGCCCAGTTGATGGCTCGTGCCCTGCCAGCGTGGGTGTTGGGGAATGCCTCCGTGCCCAGGTGCTCACCACTGGAGGCGAGCACGGCGTAAGTGTGCGTTTTGGCGTGGGTGTCGACGCCGATGACGAATGAATGCGCCTGGGCGACAATGGTGTTCACGCGATCAGGGTTCCTCTCCGTGAGGCGGTGGTCCCGGTCGCTGCGGACCGGCGCCGTGCCCGGGAGAGGTCACTTCGAGGCAGAACTGTGACGGGCCACGGCCCTTTGGGGCCGGGCAGGCTTCTTATCAGGCCACCGAGGTGGGCCGGGTCGGCGCCGACCGCCCGCCATAGTCGGACAGTTCATAGGCAAGGCACCCGTGGGGGCCACTTTTGTCACGAGTCACGACTACGACGAGGCGACCGACGTCAACCCTGCCAGCCGGTCCCGGACCAGCCAGATGAAGACTCACAG
>NZ_JBIAEC010000116.1:0-1368 GCF_042868225.1 Streptomyces sp. NPDC007856
TCTTGGTTGTTGAAGGTCAGTTGTTGCTCGGGGTCAGGCGGCCCTCGAAGGCGATCTGGAACGCGTTCAGGGGTGCTTTCCAGCGCATGGTCCACCGCTTGCGGCCCTTGCCCGTCGGGTCCAGGCTCATCAGCGCCATGTAGATGCACTTGAGGGCGGCGGCTTCGTTGGGGAAGTGTCCGCGGGCACGGACGGCCTTGCGGATGCGGGCGTTGACGCTCTCGATCGCGTTCGTGCTGCAGATGACCTTGCGGATCTCGACGTCGAAGGAGAGGAACGGCACGAACTCGGCCCAGGCGTCCGACCACAGCTTCACGATCGCCGGATACTTCTTCCCCCACGCTTCCTGGAACTCCAGGAACCGCTCAGTCGCCGCGTCCTCGCTGGACGCGGTGTAGACGGGCTTGAGGGCCTTGGCGACCTTGTCCCAGTCCTGACGGGCGGCGTATCGGAATGAGTTCCGCAGCAGGTGAACCACACACGTCTGGACAATCGTGCGAGGCCAGACGGTCTCCACGGCCTCGGGCAGGCCCTTGAGCCCGTCGCAGACCAGCATGAGCACGTCGTCCAGGCCGCGGTTCTTCAGCTCGGTGAACACGTGCAGCCAGTACTTGGCACCCTCGCCGCCGTCGCCGGCCCAGATGCCGAGGATGTCGCGGGTGCCGTCCACGGTCACCGCCATCACGACGTAGATGGGACGGTTCGCGACCTGCCCGTCCCTGATCTTGACGTTGATGGCGTCCACGAACAGGACGGGATAGACACGGTCGAGGGGCCGGTTCTGCCACTCGGCCATGCCCTCCAACACCTTGTCGGTGATGGTGGAGATGGTCTGCTTGGACACCTCCGCCCCGTAGACCTCGGCCAGGTGAGCGGCGATCTCGCCGTGCGTGAGCCCCTTCGCGGACAACGACAGCACCATCTCGTCAATCCCGGCCAGCCGCCGCTGCCGCTTCTTGACGATCTGCGGCTCGAACGTGCCCGAGGTGTCACGCGGCACCTTGACCTCGACCGGCCCGACGTCGGTCAGCACGGTCTTGGCCCGGCCCCCGTTGCGGGAGTTGCCACTGCCCCGGCCGACGGCATCGTGCTTCTCATAGCCGAGGTGATCGGTGATCTCACCTTCCAGGGCAGATTCCAAGACCCGCTTGGTCAACTGCTGCAGCAGCCCACCCTGCCCGGTCAGCTGCAGCCCCTCCGACCGGGCCCGCTCCACCAGCATCGCGACCAGTTGCTCGTCGGACACGGGCGCAGGCTGCCCCAACTGGGCACTCTCGACAGGCTCCACGGTCTCCAACTCCACGGCGGTGTAAGTCACTTGACGTCTCTCCCATGATCGTCGGATCCGCCGTTAGATTTACACTCCCG
>NZ_JBIAEC010000117.1:0-1332 GCF_042868225.1 Streptomyces sp. NPDC007856
GGTCATGTCCCCTGGGGTGGTGTAGCGAGGTCGATCTGATCTTTGTAGATCGTGTCCATGCTTCCCTCGGGTAGATAGCGGCGGGGGAAGGCGATCCACTCGTCGTGCATCTCGACGAGGACGGCGGTGGTGAGGCGCTCGAGGGCGTCGGGGTTGGGGAAGATCTGGACGACGTCGGTCCGGCGCTTGATCTCGCGGTTGATCCGCTCCAGCGGATTGGTCGATTGGATCTTCTTCCAGTGCCGATCAGGGAAGTCCGCGAACGCGGTCAGGTCCTCCTTCGCCTCCAGGAGCATGACCCTGACCTTGGGGAACTGTCGGCCGAGCATGTCGGCGACGGTGTCGAGCTGGGCCCGGACGGCTGCTGCGGTGGGCTGGGCGAAGATCGTGCGGATGGTCGCCGCCACCATCTCGGCACAGTCCTTCGGGATCACCGCAAAGACATTGCGCAGGAAGTGAACGCGGCACCGTTGGTAGCCGGCGCCGAGCATGACCTTGCGCACGGCCTTGACCAGGCCGCTGTGGTGGTCAGCGATGACCAGGCGGACCCCGGACAGCCCCCGCTCGCGCAGCGAGCGCAGGAACTCGGTCCAGAACGCCTCGGTCTCGCTGTCGCCGACCATCAGTCCCAGCACCTCGCGTCCGCCATCTTCAGTGATGCCGGTGGCGATGACCACGGCCTGGGACACGATCTGGTGGTTCACGCGGGCCTTGCAGTAGGTCGCGTCCAAGTAGACGTAGGGGAAGCGGGTATGGTCCAGCGGCCGGGTGCGGAAGGCGGTGAGCTCGGCGTCCAGGGCGGCGCAGAGCCGGGAGACCTCGCTCTTGGAGATCCCGCTGTCCGCTCCCAGGGCCTTGACCAGGTCGTCCACGCTGCGGGTGGACACCCCGTGGACGTATGCCTCGACGATGACGGCATACAGGGCCCGGTCGATCCGGCGGCGGCGTTCGAGCAGGCTGGGGAAGAAGCTGCCGGTGCGGACCTTGGGGATCGCCAGGTCGAGATCCCCGGCCTGCGTGGTCAGCGTCTTTCCGCGGTGGCCGTTGCGCAGGTTGGTCCGGGTCTCGGTGTGCTCGCCGGGCTCGGCCCCGATGAACGAGGTGGCTTCGGCCTCGATCAGCTCCTGCAGGATCCGCTGGGCCAGGACCCGGACCAACTCGATTCCGTCCGCCGTACGCAGTGACTCCATCAGCCGGAGTAAGTCATGCTGGGACAAGGCCATCGCGTCACCTCTCTCAACGAGCCTCTCTACTCGGAGAGTTGCGCGATGGCCGCCCCATGACCAGGGGCTATGCGGAGATCGCTGCTACACCACTCGGCGGGACACCATC
>NZ_JBIAEC010000118.1:0-1323 GCF_042868225.1 Streptomyces sp. NPDC007856
CTGACTGTGAGGATGTCGGTGGTGCCGCCCGAGACGGTCTGACCCGCCAACTGACCGACGTACAAGCTGTCTTGTTGATGAAATGTCGGCCGACTCGGGTGGCGCCGCCCTGCGCGCGGCCGGTCGGGCGTCTGTGACCTCATAGGAGCCCGGCCAAAGGTCCCATCACAGTCTTGTCCTCCCGCCCGACCGGCGCGTGCCATCCCTCATGCGTCGCACGGAAGGACAGCACTCATCAGCATGGCAGACGAGATAGCGGTGATCGGCGGGGTCGACACCCACACCGACTTCCACCAGGCTGCAGTGATCGATTCCATCGGCCGGCACCTGGCTACCAAGGCATTTCCCACCACTCCCGACGGTTACCTGCGGCTACTGGAGTGGCTTCGCTCGCACGGCAAAGTCACCGCCGTCGGTGTCGAGGGCACCGGCGCCTACGGCTCCGAACTCGCCCGGCTGCTGCGGGCAAACCAGGTCGCCGTGATCGAGGTGGACCGCCCCGACCGACGAGCCCGCAGAGCCAACGGTAAGTCCGATCCCGTAGACGCCTTCGCCGCGGCGACAGCCGTACTCACCGGCCGGGCCGGCGGGACCCCCAAGACCCGCGACGGCATCGTGGAGGCCATCCGCGCCTTGCGGGTGGTCCGCCGCTCGGCCGTCAAGGCCCGCACACAGATCATCAACCAGATTCGCACCCTCATCATCACCGCGCCGGGCGAGGTCCGTGAGCGGCTGCGCACACTGGCCCCCGCCGAGCTGATCAAGCAGCTGGCACGGTCCCGGCCCGGCGTGGACACCCGCGATCCGGCCTGCGCGGTCAGAATCGCCCTGCGGCGCCTGGCCCGCCGCTACCAGTACCTCACCGAGGAGATCGCCGACGCTGATGCTGAGCTGAAGTCGCTGGTGGACGAAGCAGCACCCTCGCTGGTCGCACTGCCCGGAGTAGGCGTCGAGACCGCCGCTCAGCTGCTGATCACCGTCGGAGACAACCCCGAGCGGCTCGCCTCGGAAGCATCGTTCGCGCACCTGTGCGCCGCAGCCCCCATCCAGGCCAGCTCGGGCCGCACCAACCGGCACCGCCTCAACCGCGGCGGCGACCGCCGGGCCAACCACGCACTCCACATGATCGCGCTGGTCCGCATGCGCTACGACCAGCGGACCCAGAACTACGTCGCCCGCCGCACCGCCGAAGGCATGTCCAAGAAGGACATCCTCCGCTGCCTCAAACGGTTCATCGCCCGCGAGGTCTACAAGCACCTCACCCATCCCCACCCCATACCGAAACCGTTCACACAGAGCGCTTGACGGTCTATAGGAGCTTCA
>NZ_JBIAEC010000119.1:0-1276 GCF_042868225.1 Streptomyces sp. NPDC007856
GGTACTGAACTTGATTGGGTGATGTCGGTGCCGTTCGCCTGACAGTTGGGTGTCGGCACCGGTAGCCCCGGGGGTGTGAGGTACGCGCAGGGCGGCGGACTGACCGACGCCGAGAGAACTACGCGGGAGCGGTTGCGGCTCCAGGCCGTGGAGCGTTTCGAGAGCGGTCAGAAGAACGCGGACGTTGCCGCTGCCCTGCGGATCAGTGTGCGGTCGGTTGAGCGGTGGCGTCGGGCCTGGCGCGAGGGCGGTGAGGCCGGGGTTCTGTCGAAGGGGTCGCCGGGAAGACCTAGGCTCAACGAAGTCCAGGTTGCCAGGCTGGAGCGGGAGTTGGAGCGTGGTCCGCTGGCTCACGGCTGGACGGACCAGCGGTGGACGCTGGCGCGGATCAAGACGCTCATCGGCCGGCTGTTCCACGTCTCCTACACGGTCGAGGGCACCTGGCGGCTGCTGAAGCGGCACGGCTGGAGCTGGCAGCAGCCCACTCGGCGGGCGATCGAGCGCGATGACGACGCGGTCGAGGTGTGGAAGAAGGAGACCTGGCCGCGGGTAAGAGCATCGCGGCGGAGCGCGGGGCTTGGATCGTCTTCGAAGACGGGGCCGGGCAGTCGATGACTCCGCCGCGCGCCAGAACCTGGGGCCGGATCGGCCAGACCCCGGTCGTGAGGGTGAGGGGCCGGGGCTCCGGGCGGGTGTCGATGGCGGGCATGACCTGCTACAAGCCGGGCGAGCGGTCCCGGCTGATCTACGCGATCCGCGAGTATCGCGGCCGCAAGGACGAACCGAAGGGCTTCGGCTGGCGCGACTTCTGCGACCTGATCGTCCGCGCCCGCATCCAGCTTGGCGGCCCGATCGTCCTGGTCTGGGACAACCTCCGCCTGCACCTGACCGCTGGCATGCGTGCGTTCATCGAGGCGAACGCCGAGTGGCTCACCGTGTTCCACCTGCCCACCTACGCCCCGGACCTCAACCCACAGGAGGGCATCTGGTCACTGGTCAAACGCGAGATCGGCAACCTCGCCGCCGCGGACCTCACTCAGATCACCCGAGCCGTGAAACGTCGGCTCAAGAGCATCCAGTACCGTCCAGAACTCGTCGACGGCTGCCTCGCAACCACCGGCCTGACCCTGGAGGACTGACGTGACTCATTCCTCCTCCCAGTTCGCGTAGTCGCCCATCGCCACGTCATCGCACAAGGTCTCCCACAACCCGTTGTCTGCGAGTGCGGTGGTATCGAGAGCAGCGAGGAGCCGACGAAGCTCGTCCGCCACCTCCT
>NZ_JBIAEC010000120.1:0-1222 GCF_042868225.1 Streptomyces sp. NPDC007856
ACCGCCCCTGACCGGTGTCCGCCACCAGACCACCCAGCCCGATCGCATGCAACACCGCATCCAGAACAGCCGGATGCACACCAAAACCATCGGCCGCACCCCCACCGCCCTCCGGCAGGCTCACCTCCGCGAACACCTCGTCACCACGCCGCCACACCGCCCGCAGCCCCTGGAACACAGGACCGTAGACGAACCCCGAAGCCGCCAGCGACTCATACAGACCGGCCACCTCGACCGACTCCGCACCCCGAGGCGGCCACACCCCCAGATCAACCGGGGACACCTCACCCGCACCCTCCGCCAGCACACCCGTGGCATGCCGCACCCACGGCTCCTCCGCCGCGGTGCCTTCCGCTCGTGAATGGAGCGTCAGCGGGCGGCGGCCGTCGCCGTCGTCGGCACCGACGGAGAGACGCAGCTGTACTCCGCCCTGTTCGGGCAGGATGAGCGGCGCCTGCAGAGTCAGCTCCTCGACGTGCCCGCGGCCGACCTGTTCGCCGGCGTGCAGTGCCATTTCGACGAACGCCGTGCCGGGCAGCAGCACCGCACCCATGACCGCGTGATCGGCCAGCCACGGCTGCGTCTCCACCGACAACCGGCCGGTGAACAGGAAGCCGTCCGTGTCGGGCAGTTCAACGGCGGCACCCAGCAGCGGATGATCGGCGGTCTCGAGACCCAGCCCGGCCGCGTCGGCGGGACCGCCCGCCGGGGCGGCCGAGTCCAGCCAGTACCACTGCCGCTGGAACGGGTAAGTGGGCAGTTCCACACGGCTGGCGTCGGCGGCGGCGAAGAAGGCCCGCCAGTCCAGTGGCACACCGCGGACGAACGCCATGGCCAGCGCGGACACCGGCGTCTCCGTCTCGGGACGTCCCTTGCGCAGCACGGGTGCGAACGCGCGGTCCTCGCCCGTGACGCACTCCTGGCCCATGGCCGACAGCACCCCGTCCGGGCCGAGTTCGAGGAATGTGGTGACACCCTCGGCCTCCAAGGCGCGTACGCCGTCGTGGAAGCGGACCGCCTCGCGCACGTGCCGCACCCAGAACTCCGGCTCGGTGATGTCCTCGGCGGTCACCACAGTGCCGGTCAGGTTCGACACGACCGCGATGCGCGCAGGGGCGTAGGACAGTCCCTCGGCGACCTTCCGGAAGTCGGCCAGCATCGGGTCCATGTGCGGGGAGTGGAAGGCGTGACTGACCGTCAGCCGCCTCGTCCTGCGGCCCTG
>NZ_JBIAEC010000121.1:0-1218 GCF_042868225.1 Streptomyces sp. NPDC007856
ACGAAGCGCGGGCGGCGCCGGGCGGAGAGCGCAGGCAGGTAACAGCCCATGGATCTCACGAGCAACAAAGTGCTGATGCTGGCGATCGTTCTCGCCGTACTGCTGTTCGCCGGCACGGTGTGGTTGTGGCCGCGGCTGGCCCGGCAGAGCTGGCGGGCCGTCAGCGGCCGGGTCGGTCTGCTCCTGACCACCCAGCTGGCGCTGTTCGCCTCGGTGGGCCTCGCCGCCAACCAGGCCTTCGGGTTCTACGCCAGCTGGGCGGACCTGTTCGGCCAGGAGAACGGCCAGGGGGTGGTCGTCGACCATATAGCGGGCGGTGGCGACAGCCCCGTCCAGGTGGTCTCCACGTCCCATGTCCTCGGCGCGAGCAGCACACTGCCGCAGGTGGCCGGGCAGATCCAGAAGGTCGACATCATCGGCCGTACGACACACCTCGCCACGCCGGCGTTCGTGTACCTGCCTCCGGAGTACTTCAAGCCGCAGAACAGCGCGCGCAGGTTCCCGGTGTCCGTGGTTCTCACGGGTTACCCGGGCACGGCTCAGGCGCTGGTGGACAAGCTGCACTATCCGAGCACCGCGCAGCAGCTGGCCAAGCAGGGGAAGATGCAGCCGATGATCCTGGTGATGCTGCGGCCGACCGTGGCGCCGCCGCGGGACACCGAGTGCGTCGACGTTCCCGGGGGCCCGCAGACCGAGACCTTCTTCGCGAAGGACCTGCGCGACGCGGTGATGGCCCACTACCGGGTCGACAAGACGCCCGCCAGCTGGGGCATCGTCGGCGACTCGACTGGCGGCTACTGCGCGCTGAAGGTCGCCATGCACCACCCGGGTTCGTACGCGGCCGCCGCGGGCCTGTCGCCGTACTACAAGGCGCCGATCGACCCCACCACCGGGGACCTCTTCCGCGGCAACAAGAACCTGCAGAACCGGTCCAACCTCTTCTGGACGCTCAAGCACCTGACCGCGCCCGAGACATCCCTGCTCGTCACCAGCAGCAGGATCGGTGAGCACAATTACAAGGACACGCTCTCCTTCATCAAGAGCGTGCAGGACACGAACGTGACCAGGATTTCGTCGATCATCCTCCCGAGCGGCGGCCACAACTTCAACACCTGGCGGCGGGAGATCCCCGCCACCCTCCAGTGGCTCAGCTCACGGCTGGTCGCCCACTGAGCCCCCGCACGACTGACGCCGCGCAAAGCCGGTGATGTGGCCGGG
>NZ_JBIAEC010000122.1:0-1203 GCF_042868225.1 Streptomyces sp. NPDC007856
CGGCAGCCTCGCTCATTGTGCAGTCCGGCAGGTTTCGCGACCTTGTGATGGGCGACGGCCTCCACCTCCAGCGCTTCAGCAAATCCTCAACGACTGAGGGTGCAATGACCTGGCCGGCTGGCGCTCTGGCTGCCACCTGGGGCTGCGCGGCGACGCCACGGGCGACAGTAGGCAGGAGCGCGAGGCGGATATGCGTTCGCCGGGGAGTTCCTCACCCGGCAGGCGAGCATCCTGCCCCTGCTGCCGTACCGGATGGACCTGGGGTATCTGGCGGGTCTGCGCCGGACCTGGGGCGTGTCCGTGCACTCCCTGGTGTTACCGCTGCCGCGCACTGGGTCTGATCTCCGACGCCACGGCGAGCCGGACGTACCAGCGACTGCCCGGGCGTTCTACCTCGCAGAAGACCCGGGCCACCCCGGCTTCGAGCGGAGGTGGCCGGGGCAAGGAGAGAAGGGACTACCGGGCCCCTCCAGGCCGAAGGGCCTGGCTCGCGGCGATGTGGGGCACGGGGCCCTGGCTACGGCGTAGAGCTTTCCGAAGGGTCCTCCCTCGGCCGTGGCGGGGGCGTGTTGGTCTGCGAAGGCCGCGGTTTGGGCGGCTTCAACGAGGCGGGGTGTGGGACATGACCGTGTTGCAGACCATCGTGGTCATTCTGGCCGTGGTCGTTGTTCGCGTCCTGGCCGCGGTCTGGAGAAGGTCGCGTACCGGCCGGCGGAACACCACGACGTACGCCCGTCAAGGGCAGCGGGCTCGGGGATCGGGCGCGCACATCGCGGAGAGCCACCAGCCCGGAATCTGGTCGCAGCAAACGGACGACCACCACTTCCACAGATGGGGCGAGGGCGACCTGGAACGGGAGAGCAGGAGATCACGGGAACGTGCGGCAGAGGACGAATCCCGCCACGAACCGGACTGGAGTGCGTGGTCAACGCCCGACAGCAGCACGGACAGCGACAACGGCTACGGCGGAAGCAGCAGTTGGGACAGCGAGAGCAGCACCAGCAGTGATTGGTAGGTGAGGCGATCCTTCGCCTCAAGCCACAGGGTCGGCCCCGTCCGGACGGGGCCGACCCGTGCCGGGCATGCCGAAGGGGCGGCCGGAGTCGGCCGCCCCTTCCAGAGGTCAGCTTCTCGTGGGGCCTGGCCTTGGCCGGCCTGCTCCATACCCTGCTGCGGTGCCCCCGTCCAACAACCGATCGGTTC
>NZ_JBIAEC010000123.1:0-1191 GCF_042868225.1 Streptomyces sp. NPDC007856
TGATCTCAGCGCACCCGGCATCGACCAGAATTATCCATCAGATTTCCCCATGGGTGAATCATATACGAGCGAAAACCAAGCCGACGAATAACTGATTCCTACTTGACTCTGTCACGGCAGCTGTAGTTCTTGATCGGTAGAGCCCCGCTGCTGGTCAAGTGGTTGCTGCGGCGGTGATGTTGTTCCAGCGGCGATGGGCTTGGGCTGCCTGGTACTGGTGGTGGCGGCGCCAGGCGGACCAGTGCAGCAGGTGCGCCAGATCGCGGCGGGGCTGGGACAGCACGGCGGCTCGCAGCAGGCGGATGAGTTCGCGGGCGTTGGCCGCGACGAGACGGGCCGGGCCGGCGGGGGTGGTGGTACGGGCGCGGGTAACGGCGAGGACAGCGGCGGCGAGCATGCTGATCAGGGTCCAGCGCATCCAGGAGTTCCAGCAGGTGGTCTGCCCTTCGTCGAGGCCGCAGGCGCCCTTTGCGAGCTGGAAGTCTTCCTCGACCTTCCAGCGGCGAGTGATCACATCGATCCGGGCCGCCAGGGTGACCGGCGTGGTGGAGTGGCAGCGGTAGAAAGAGCGTTCGCCGGTGTAGCGGTGGCGGCGGATGACCAGGTAGGCGTGCCCGTCCTCGTGGCCGTCGGGAGTGTCGTCGGCCTGGACCTCGACGAGCGCCCAGTCGAAATGCCGGTCACCCTTCAGACCGTGTCCGGTGCGCATCCTGGCCCATGCTTTCTTCGGGACCCGGTCGGCGAGTTGGGTGACGGTGAAGGAGCCGGCGCTGGTCGTGGTGCGGTGGTCGGCGCCGACGGCGAGCGCGTAGTCGAAACCGAGCCGGCGGGCTTGACGGCGCAGGTCGCGTCCGCCGTACACCTCGTCGCCGGCCAGCCAGCGCACCGCGATGTCCAGGGTGCGCACCCGCTCGAGCATGGCCGCGGGGAGCTGCGAATTGGTGGCGAACTCCACCTCGTCGGGGACATGGGTGAGCAGACGGCGCTCCTCGTCTTCGGCCCAGGCGGCGGGCAGATACAGGGCACGGTCGATGATGGCGTGGCCGCGCTCGCCGGCATAGGTGAGGTGGACGGCGACCTGGCACAGACCCACCCCGCCGGGGGCTTGTATTTCAATTACTGCTTGCTCAGGCGGAGTTCGTGGGACGGTGGACCATGAGCGTGCGTCCGCCCGTCACCGCCTTACGAGCC
>NZ_JBIAEC010000124.1:0-1120 GCF_042868225.1 Streptomyces sp. NPDC007856
CGCCTTCGCCCAGGTGGGGATCCGCCGCGAAGAATTCCCCCAGCGCCCGCGCCATCACCTCGTCCGAATGATGCTGCCGCCGCTTTGCGCCGGCGCCGGAGCCGGCTGTGTGATTCCCGGCCGGCGCAGTGTCCCGGTCGGTGAGGTAGATGCTGTGGAGGCGGTGGATTTCTTCGGCGGAGAGTTTGAGGTACCGGTCGCCATCGTGGTGAGTGGTGCGGATGTGGTCCCACACGCCACCCAAGGTCACCGTCCCTGGGGGCTGCCGGTCGATCGTCTCGAAGAGAGCGTCCATCTGCCCGGCCGACAGCGCGGGCAGGGCGCTGCGGCGCCATGCCACTTCCACTGCCGTCCCACCCCACGGCATGTCCGCGACCTGCCCCAGATGGACCCGCGCGGCGTCACTGGGCGCAAGGATGATCTCGTCGACGTCCATCGGTGCATGCGGATCCGGTCGCATGGCCTGCGGGACGCCCACACCGTCCTCGTTGCCGTCCGTGCTGCGCGGGCCGGTCACCTCCGTGAAACCGGGCAGATACAGGCCGTGGGGCGGCAGTGAGGGCGACCTCGAAGAGTCGGAAAGGCCGTTGAACAAAGAGTCCGCGGGGGACGCCGCCCGGCTCTCGGCCTCCTCGGGATCCTGTCCGGTCCAGGCCGGGGGCCGGGAGGCAACGGCCCGCCTGCGCTCGTCATCCCCCGAACTCGTGCCCTCATCAGGCCGGCCCCGCTTCCTCCCACGCTGCGAACCCCGCGGACCGGCGTCGCCGGCCCGCTCCGTGTTGCTGCTGTTTCCCCCGCTCTGCCTGGCTCCGCCCGGCAGTCCGGGCCAGCGGCCGGACACCAGGCGCAGCGCGAGCCGGTCAGCCCGTGCCTGCAAGGGCTCCTGCCAGGCGAGGGACTGGTTCAGCTGCAGAATCTCCTCCCTGACGGCCCTCTTCCCGCCCTCGGACAGCTCGTTCACGCGTTTGACGACGGCCGCCACCAGGGCATCGTTCGCGCGGTCGCCCACGGCCGTGCTTGCGGCGGTGGTGTCGTTGGCACGGGTGTCGTGCTGCGGGCCGGTACGGGTTTCGGGAGCCTCGGATGTGGTGGGAAGCGGGCCAGCAGAGACTGTCACTTG
>NZ_JBIAEC010000125.1:0-1103 GCF_042868225.1 Streptomyces sp. NPDC007856
GGGTGCTGCCGTCGGATGGTGTTGAGCCTGGTGATGAGCGGCGCGATGGTCCGGCCCTCGCGTGCCGCAGCCTCCCAGTCCCGGTGCCTGAGCTGGTACTTCTCCGAGTCCAGGTACTCCTCGCTGCCCTGCCTGAGCGGGGTGTTCTCGCACAGCTCGTAGCCGCTGTAGATGCCCCAGGTGGGGGAGAGGGTCGCGGCGAGCACGGCCCGCACCTCGAAGGCGGGCCGGCCGCCGTGCTGGAGGTAGGCGTGCAGGATGTCCGGGGTGTTGGCGAAGAAGTTCGGCCGCATGTAGGCCGCCGCCTCGCCCGCCAACTCACTGGCGTACTCGGTGAGTTCCTGCTTGCTGTTGCGCCAGGTGAAGTAGGTGTAGGACTGCTGGAAGCCGATCTGGGCGAGGGTGTGCATCATCGCCGGGCGGGTGAAGGCCTCCGCAAGGAAGATCACGTCCGGGTCGGACGCGTTGACCTCCGCGATGACCCGCTCCCAGAAGACGACCGGCTTGGTGTGCGGGTTGTCGACGCGGAAGATGCGCACGCCGTGACCCATCCAGTGCCGCAGGACCCGCACGGTCTCGGCGACGAGCCCGTCCATGTCCGCGTCGAAGGCGATCGGGTAGATGTCCTGGTACTTCTTCGGCGGGTTCTCCGCGTAGGCGATCGTGCCGTCGGGGCGATGGTGGAACCACTCGGGGTGTTTCTGCACCCAGGGATGGTCGGGCGAGCACTGGAGCGCGAAGTCGAGGGCGACCTCAAGACCGAGTCCGCGGGCCTTATCGACGAAGAAGTCGAAGTCCTCGATGGTGCCGAGGCCCGGGTGGACGGCGTCGTGCCCGCCCTCGGGAGAGCCGATCGCCCAGGGCACGCCCACGTCCCGGGGCCCGGCGGTGAGCGTGTTGTTGGGCCCCTTGCGAAACGTCGTGCCGATGGGATGGATCGGCGGCAGATAGACGACGTCGAAGCCCATCTCCGCGATCGGCTCCAGCCGGCGCGCGGCCGTACGGAACGTGCCGTGCGGCTGTTCGGCCGTGCCCTCCGAGCGCGGGAAGAACTCGTACCAGGAGCCGTACAGGGCCCGCTCCCGCTCCACCAGCAGCGGCAT
>NZ_JBIAEC010000126.1:0-1079 GCF_042868225.1 Streptomyces sp. NPDC007856
CGTGCGTTCAAGGAGTTGGGTTTTGATTCGTTGACGGCGGTGGAGCTGCGTAATGACTTGAGGTCGGTTACGGGGCTGCGGTTGCCGGCGACGTTGGTGTTCGATTATCCGACGCCGGGTGATCTGGCGCGGTATCTGCGGGATGAGTTGGTGGGGCCGGAGGGTCCGCAGGCCGTGGTTCCCGCTGCGGCTGTCACTGGTGCTGGTGTGGGTGTTGGTGGGCGGGTCGTCGGGGATGATCTGGTCGCGATTGTGGGGATGAGCTGTCGTTTTCCCGGGGGTGTGGAGTCTCCGGAGGATTTGTGGCGGCTGGTGGCCGGTGGCGGGGATGGTGTGTCGTCGTTCCCGTCGGATCGGGGCTGGGATCTGGAGGGGTTGTATCACCCGGATCCGGATCATGCGGGGACGTCGTATACGCGGCAGGGTGGTTTCCTGCATGGGGCGGGGGAGTTCGATCCGGGGTTCTTCGGGATCAGTCCGCGTGAGGCGTTGGCGATGGATCCGCAGCAGCGGTTGCTGCTGGAGACGTCGTGGGAGGCGTTGGAGCGGGCGGGGATCGATCCGACGTCGGTGCGGGGGAGTCGTACGGGTGTGTTCGCGGGGGTGATGTATCACGACTATCTGGCGGGGCTGGTGGAGTTCCCGGAGGGGGTCGAGGGGTACATCGGGACCGGGAATGCGGGGAGTATCGCGTCTGGTCGGGTGGCGTACACGTTGGGGCTCGAGGGTCCTGCGGTGACGGTGGACACGGCGTGTTCGTCGTCGTTGGTGGCGTTGCATCTGGCGGCTCAGGCGTTGCGCAGTGGTGAGTGTGATCTGGCGTTGGCCGGTGGTGTGGCGGTGATGGCCACGCCGGAGACGTTCGTTGATTTCAGCCGGCAGCGTGGGCTTTCGGTCGATGGGCGGTGCAAGGCGTTCGCGGCGGGTGCGGACGGTACGGGCTGGGGTGAGGGTGCGGGCATGCTGCTGGTGGAGCGGCTGTCCGATGCCCGGAAGAACGGTCACCCGGTGCTGGCGGTCGTGCGGGGTTCGGCGATCAATCAGGATGGTGCGAGCAATGGTCTGACGGCGCCGAACGG
>NZ_JBIAEC010000127.1:0-1027 GCF_042868225.1 Streptomyces sp. NPDC007856
CGCACTCTGGACTGGTACTTGGACACCCTTGGCATGATCGTGTCCGACTTCCTGTTCCTCGACGGGCAGCGCCAGCGCGGGCCGACCATGGCGTTCATCCGCTGTGACCAGGGCAGCTTGGCGGTCGACCACCACACCCTCGCCCTGCACCTGGGGCCCGGCACCGGATACGTCCACTCCGCCTACCAGGTCACCGACCTCGACTCGATCGCCGCCGGCGGCGAGTACCTGGCCGAGCGCGGCTACAAGCGCAGCTGGGGCATCGGCCGGCACATCCAGGGCAGCCAGCTCTTCGACTACTGGCGCGACCCCGACCACTTCATGCTGGAGCACTTCGCCGACGGCGACCTGTTCTCCTGCGACCTCGAACCAGGGTGGGCGCCGATGTCGGCGAGCGGCCTGGCCCAGTGGGGCCCGCCGGTCACCCGCGACTTCCTGGGCGCGAGCCCGTCCCCGGCCAAGCTGCGCCAGGTCATGAGGGCCCTGCGCGACGACAACGAACTCGACCCCGCACGCCTGCTGGGCCTGATGAAAGCGATGAGCTCATGAGCACCAACGTTCTGCGCACCACCGACGGCTGGTGGGTCGTCCGCGACGAGCGGGCCGTCCGCATCGACACCAAGGCCGTCACCACCGCCGAACTGCTCGCCGACCGCGACGCGGTCCGTGAAGCCGCCGCCTCCACCGACAGCGGTACGCCCGTGGTCGACCTGGTGGCGCTGCCTCCGGTCACCACCCCCTGCCGGGTGGTCGCCCAGATGGTCAACTACCGCAGCCACGCCAAGGACTCGGGCTTCACCGGCGACATACCGCCCACCTTCTTCCGCAAGGCGTCCGGCTCGGTCAGCGGCCCGCACGACACGATCGTCCGCCCGGCACACGTGAACTTCCTCGACTACGAAGTCGAACTCGGCCTCGTCATGGGCGCGACGCTCCCGGTGGGCACAGTTGTGGAGGAGCAGGACCTTTCTTCGTACGTCGCCGGGCTCGTCCTCACCAACGACGTCAGCGCCCGCGACGTCCAGCT
>NZ_JBIAEC010000128.1:0-1011 GCF_042868225.1 Streptomyces sp. NPDC007856
TGGTGGCCAGCCGGTATTGGCCATCCAGCCGCAGCCCTTTGGCGGTCGTCACCGCGATGTGCGCGTCGATGATCCTCAGTCGGGTCCCGTTGATCCTGGTCAGGAACGACCCGTCCGGCAGTAGCGCCCAGCGGGCAGGTGCCCGGGTTCCCTTGAGCCGCACCAGCAGCTGTGCGCCGGTGGCCGCAGCCTTCGCGAGGAAGTCGTCGGAGTCGAAGCCCCGGTCGTTGAGCAGCAGCATGCCGCCGTCCAGCAGCGGTAGCAGTTGCTCGGCGTAGCCGGTCTCCTTCTCTCGCGTCGGTCCGAAGACCGCGCCGAGCAGGGCCCGGGTCCCGGTCTCGCACAGCACCATGATCTTCAGCATCGGGTATCCGTCGGTGCCGTAGCGGTGCTTGTGCTTGCCGAGCCACCCACAGACTCGCGGTCGGTCAGGGGCCTTGGTGGAGCTGCACCCGTCGAAGGCGACAGTGCGCCAGCACCGGTATCGCACCCCGGGTGTGATCGGCTGTGCCACAGGACCGGCCAACGTTTCGAACAGCAAACGAAGCGGCGCGATGCCCAGCCGCCGACGAACCTCCCTCAGCGCCTTCTCCGAAGGACGCCGGTGAAGAAGCCCGCGCAGCCCGGCGGTGAGCTTGTCCCATACGCGCACGTACCCCTGCTGCGGAAAGAGGGCCAGTGCCAGAACGAAATACACGCCCACCCTCGACGGCAGCAGCCGCAGCCTGCGCTGGGTGCCGCCGGTGCGTTCCAGCACGTCATCGACGAGTTCGAAGGGCAACTGCCGGGTCAGCTCGCCGAGATGCCCCGGAGCGAAGATGCCGTCGGCGACGGTGATGGACGACGTGAGCGTGACGGTGGAACACTGAACGGGCAACGGGGCTCCTTCGAGTGGGAAGACCTTGGTCGGCTTCCTCGCTCTACCAGGAGCCCCGTCGCCGTGACCTGCGCTTCCCCGAAAATCCCGGATCCCGTTGACAACCGCGGATCGGCCTTAACTCCGTGGTCTTG
>NZ_JBIAEC010000129.1:0-1007 GCF_042868225.1 Streptomyces sp. NPDC007856
ACTCGCTGGAACAACCCCCACAACTCATCCGGCACCAGCCGCTCAACGATCCCCACACCCGGAGCCTATCGAACAGCCCAAATGAGATGACGTCTTAGTCCTTCCCTTGCCGAGTCGTCTCGTCGACCATGTCCGAGAAGCCAGTTGATCTTGCCCAGTCCCGTGAGGACGGCGACCAACGCGGTGATGGCTCCGGTGACGGCGCCGATGGAAGCCGCTCCGGCCGCGAAGAGCCAGGCCGTCAGACCGGTGGCCATGGCCACAAGCAAGACCAGAACCGATCGGCCCTGGCGGCCCTCGCTGTGAGACAGGGATGCGGTTGTCATGGCGTTGTCGGTTCCTTCGGCAGCGCTGGTGAGGTCCTTCTGGCTGGAGCAGGTATGAAGGTCGGTGTCGATGATGGTGTCCGTGTCGACGGACGCGACGGCACGGGCCGCGATGCTGTCCATGTGGGCAGCCCACTCTTCAGGAGTGGGCGTGCGTCCCCCGGGCTCTTCGGCGCGAGTCTCCTCGCGCAAAAGCTCCACGAGGACATCGTGAGCGTTGTTCCGCACAGTGTCCTTCCTAACCATTCCTTTCACGCGGCCGCTAAGGCCGGGTCCCACGAGGCCTTCTCGCAGGAGAGACCACGCACCTCCCGGTACCCGCCTGCTCTCCAGGCTGGGCGGGTACCGGGAGGTAGGCCTCCACTCGGGGACACGGGGCAGGGCGGGCTCCGTGCCCCCTGGAAGGGGCCTACCTCAGGTGATCCAACTCGTCTGGTGGTAGGGACTTCAGCCGCTCCTCGGCCCGGTCGCGCCACTCGGCCGCAGTACCTCGGTCGATGCCGAGTTCACGGGCGATCTCCACTGGCCCCTTGTCGTCCCGGAAAGCCAGGAGCCATGCCTTCCGTTGGCCCTCATGGGGCAGGTTGGGGAGTGTCTAATCAACGGCGGATCTGATGATCAAGGAGACGCGTCTGATGACGGAGACCGCCGTGGAGAACGAGCAGGCTGAGCAGGTGGTTC
>NZ_JBIAEC010000130.1:0-1005 GCF_042868225.1 Streptomyces sp. NPDC007856
CCGACCGAGGCGGAGCGGATCAAGGCCATGGTCGCCATCGCGCTCAAGGCCGAGGAGGTCGGCCTGGACGTCTTCGCCACCGGTGAGCACCACAACCCGCCGTTCGTGCCGTCGTCCCCGACGACGATGCTCGGCTACATCGCGGCGCAGACGGACAAGCTGATCCTGTCCACGTCCACGACCCTGATCACCACCAACGACCCGGTGAAGATCGCGGAGGACTTCGCGATGCTCCAGCACCTGGCCGACGGGCGCGTGGACCTGATGATGGGCCGCGGCAACACCGGGCCGGTCTACCCCTGGTTCGGCCAGGACATCCGCCAGGGCATCAACCTCGCCATCGAGAACTACGCCCTGCTGCGCCGCCTCTGGCGCGAGGACGTCGTGGACTGGGAGGGCAAGTTCCGCACCCCGCTGCAGGGCTTCACCTCCACCCCGCGCCCGCTGGACGGCGTACCGCCCTTCGTCTGGCACGGCTCCATCCGCTCCCCGGAGATCGCCGAGCAGGCGGCCTACTACGGAGACGGCTTCTTCCACAACAACATCTTCTGGCCGGCCGACCACACCAAGCGGATGGTCGAGCTGTACCGGACCCGGTACGCCCACTACGGGCACGGCACCCCCGAGCAGGCGATCGTCGGCCTCGGCGGCCAGGTGTTCATGCGGAGGAACTCGCAGGACGCGGTGCGCGAGTTCCGGCCGTACTTCGACAACGCGCCGGTCTACGGCCACGGGCCCTCCCTGGAGGACTTCACCGACCAGACCCCGCTCACCGTCGGCACCCCGGAACAGGTCATCGAGAAGACCCTGTCCTTCCGTGACTACGCCGGTGACTACCAGCGCCAGCTGTTCCTGGTGGACCACGCCGGGCTGCCGCTGAAGACCGTGCTGGAGCAGATCGACATGCTCGGCGAGGAGGTCGTGCCCGTGCTGCGCAAGGAGTTCGCGAACGGTCGGCCCGCGGACGTGCCGGAGGCGCCGACCCACCGGTCCCTGCTGGCAGCG